>NZ_CP037968.1:0-600000 GCF_019633745.1 Methanofollis formosanus
AGGGGGTTGCCACCCCCTCCCGAACCCTCCCCCGCAGACGATATGGGGGAAGGTTGCTGTATCGTCTTTATGGAGAACACGGACTGTTCTATCTAGTGGCAAGTCAAGAACGAAAGGTCGCCAATAGAATGTACCTGGACGATAGAGATCTCTGACCGAGGAAAAATATTCTGTACTTTCTCACGAAAAGAGCGTCAGGGACGAAATCATCTTCTTCACGATCTCTCCTCTGCCTTCCCGACCCAATCGCAATCCCGGGGGTCCGGGGGCGGAGCCCCTGGCGTGAGGATGGAGGAAGGCATGTCGATCAGACGTGCCACCCCATCAGAAGGACGAAGAATGCTAAACTGCTCTCTCGCGCCGGGGGGCGGCCAGCTCCCCGGCACTCCCACTCCAGAAAAGCAGTTTTTCAGAGCCGAAAAATGTTTTTGATCCGGGGATGGTTCAAGCCATGAATACTTTTGGGATGGCTTTGAAGAGAAAAACAAATGCCGAAAGGTTCGGGCAGGCCCCGGGCAGGGCCGGAGTCTGCGAAAAAGATGAGAGCGACCCGGGAAGGTCACTCCATGTTGTACTTGGTGATCAGTTCCTGCCAGTAGGGATCGTTCATCAACGTGTCGAGCCCTTCGTTGAGGGAGTTGAGGAGGGCGGTGTCGCTCTTCCTGACGCCGATCCCGAAGTACTCCTGGGTGTCGATGGAGCCGATCTTCTTGAGGTTCTTGCCGGCCATGACGTCGTTGATGACCGTGCTGTCGAACATCACGGCGTCGATGTTGCCGTTCTCGAGGTCGGTGACGGCCAGAGAGATGGTGTCGTAGTGCTTCACATTCTCCTTGGGCATCGTACCGTTCGCGACCAGGTGCTCGTCCATCCAGATCCCTGCGGTGGTGCCGCGCTGGGTACCGACGGTCGCCTTGCCGGCCATGACATTATCCATGGTCAGCGCCGAGTCGGCTTTGGTGATCACCGTCTGGTTGACCTGCCAGTACGGGTGGGTGAAGTTGATCTTTTCCGCCCGGTCGGGAGTGATGGTCATCCCTGAGTAGATGATGTCGATGTTCCCGTGTTCAAGCGACGTGACCAGGCTGTCGAAGGCGATCTGCCTGAACTCGACCTTGAATCCCTGTTCTTTTGCGATCCATTCCATCGACTCGGTATCAAAGCCGGTGGGCTTGCCTTCTTTGTCGACCAGCGAGAAGGGTGGGTATGGGGCGTCGATGCCGACGATATAGGTCGGCACATTGTCTGCCCCGGTCTCAGAGGAGGCGCCGGGAGTTTCGGTGCCGGTGCAGCCTGCAAAACAGGCACACATCACTGCAGCACCGATGAGCAGAGCTGTGATTACTGATTTTGACATCAGAAAGAGGTTTGAGGGTGAAGTTAATATCTCTTGTTAAATGTACTGCATTGACCCTGAGACCCCCCCGACCCATGTGCCGCCGTCCATATATATCAGAAGACCGATCCCGCTCACCATGCGGACAAGCCACAAACTCCTCCTCCGTCTTCTTCACGACCCGGACTACGACTTCGATGAGGTGGAGGTGGCGTACCTCGACCGCGGGGCACCGGCCGATCGTTCGACGGTTCGGGGAAGGGAGATCAGGGCGATCGAGGGCGGGCACTTCATTGTCTGCCCGGAGGGGGAGGAGAAGTACATTCCCATCCACCGCCTCCTCGAGATCCGGTACCGTGGCCGGCGGCTCTGGGCGCGGGCGGTTGGGGGAGTCATGCTGGAATAATGGCTCTGTAGAAAATATCCTCTTTTCATCACCTCAATCCCCCTGTGAGCTGAATCCATCACCTTCCCTCATACTCACGCCGGGGGCTCCGCTCCCGGGCCCCCGGGATGAAGATTGGGGCGGAAGGCGGAGAAACGAACATGAAAGGAGGGTTGCAGTCCACCGCCTATCGCTCGCGCGGGGGGTTCGGGGGGCGGCAAGCCCCCCGTCGAAGAGAACCATCACGATGATTTCTACAAAGCCGGAATAATATTCTTCCAGAACTCTTCCAGAGCGTAAAGATAATATCCTACTGCGGCGACGGATAATTGTGCAGACATTTGCTGCATTTATCGTCACGCTTCTCCTCATCGCAGTTGTGACCGTCAGGTTCCGCCTCAACCCCTTCCTGACCCTCTTCTCCGCGGCGATCCTGTATGGTCTTCTCGCAGGCATCCCGGCAGGCGAGGTCGTCGGGACTGCCGCGGCCGGTGCGGGAAAGGTCTTCGTCCTCCTGGCCGTGGTCGTCTTCGCCGGGTCGGTCGTCGCCGGGGTGCTCGAAACCCCGGGTTACCGGGAGCGGATCGTACGGGATCTCTCCGTGCTGCTCAAACGGCCGAGTTGGGTCGGCGCGATCACGGGTGCTATCCTTGCCGTCCCGTTTATGTGCTGCATGACCGCCTTCATCGTCTCCTCACCCATCCTCTCCTGTCTCTCAGACCGGAAGAGCGCTCTCTATGCCGCAGCCATCGGGAGCGCTCTCTCGTTCACGCTTATCTACCCGACGCCGGTCACCCTTGCGGCCGCGGCGGCGGCACCGGAATTTTCCGCCGGCGATTATCTCATGATCGCCCTTCCGCTCGTGCTGTTGATCCTGATCGGGACCGGTGCGGCGATGGGCCGGGGCAACGCTCAGACGATCTCTCCCTCCGAGGTTCCGATCGCCGGTCGGCGAGCATGGGTGCCGCTCCTCCTCCCCCTGGCCTGTGCCGCCGCGGCATTGATCTGGCCGGTTTTCGGCGACGGTTCGGTCCAGGCGGCCCTGCTCTTCGGGATGGCCGGCGCTCTTTTCCTTCTCCCGGGCGAAGAGCGGCATACCGCTCTCAAGTGGGGGACGAGACATGCCGGTGTCATCATCTACGACCTCTGTGGCGCCGGTGCGCTGGGGGGCGTCATTCTGGCAAGTTCCTTCCCGCAGGACGCGTTCGGGCTGCTGGACGGCGCCGTGCCCCTCCTCCTCCTTCCCCTTATCTTTGCCATCCTCGTCCAGGCGGCGCAGGGCTCGCGGGTGGTAACCGCCGTCGTGACTGCGGGCGTCGCCTCGTCGCTCCCCATCAACCCGGTCGCTCTCGTGCTGCTCATTGCAGCGGGGGCCCTCTCGGTCTCGGCCTTCAGCGACCCCTATTTCTGGCTGGTCGGGAGGACAACCGGAGACTCCCCGACTGCGGTGCTGAGACGCTACACTCTCCCCCTGATGGGAGTGTCTCTGGTCGTCGCTGTAGCAGGGGTGCTGGCCGGCGTGTTCCTCTAAATCACGGGCCGGCCTCTGAAAAAAGAGTTTTGTTGAGGCGGGCACGAACCGAAAACACCCCCTTGAGCATATCCACAAAGGATCCCGGGCTCGATCAATCATTGGATCGAGACACTTTCCGGCCATTCCTCTGCCTCCTCCATTTCAATCGCCATCACAGGGGTCCGGGGGCAGCGCCCCCGGTGCAAGAGTGTGGGAAGGCGTGATGATCGGATGTGTCGCCCCTATTGAGAACTTTCACCGTAATCTCGCGCCGAGGGGAAACCCCCCGGACCCCCCTCGACGAAGATAGCCGAGGGACGGCATGATGCTCGATTTCGATTCACTCCTCGAACACAAGGATGAGGATCAAGAATCAATCCATTTCTGAGATGATATTTTCATCACGTATGCTTGAGGCGTGCTTTCCCCTCATGAGCGATTTTAAAAAGCCAAAAAAAAAATTCTTCTCAGGCCTGCCCGGTCAGTTCCACCGAGATCATCGGGATCGTTGAAGTGTCCTGGAAGGTTCTTGTGGTCTTCCCTACGAAGACGACCCTGGTCTCTGCAGGGGAGAAGTCAGCCTGGACGAGCGGAGCAAACCAGTACTCTTCAAGTGCTTTCTCTGCGTCCTCGAAGTTGAGGGCCGGGGTTGTGTAGATTGTCGTCCCGTTCTCTCCTGCACTCACCTTCGCGAACCCCTCCACCAGGAAGGACGCGGTCTGATCGTCTACAGCGACCGACTCGACGCCGTGCCCGTTCGAGTACTTCTGGAGCGCCTTGGCAAACTCCTCGGTCGGATCGGCGATCTTGAGGAAGACGGCGAATCTCTCCAGCCAGGAAAGTGAATATGTAAAGTCTATCGTCGCCGCACCACTCTCATTGACCGAGATGTCCAGTTCCTCGGCCGTGAAGGCTCCTGCCGGCAGGACCATACCTGCGATCAGGAGGAGTGCGGCCAGGATCCGAATCCATGCCTTCATTCTTTCATCACCACGCATACATCAGATTAGCGCCATATAAATATACTGAACACATCCTATTCATTTCCTGCCCATCCGCAATTGATATATACAAGAACTGTGATCGGTGGTGTTGATGGGCCGTCCGGGGAGGCACCTCGTTGCGGGGGGGTTCATGATCTGGCTTTTCACGGTGACCTTTTTCCTGGTCATGATGGAGAGCGCCGACCTTATGGTGTTCTTTGTACTCGTCTCGATCGGATTTTTTATCCTTGTCGAGGTGCTCGACACCGCCTTTGTCAGGCCCTCCCATGTGCTGTACCTCAAATATCTGGCCGCAATCGGACTCGTCATGTTCGGAACGGCCATCATCGACAAAGTGGCGAGGGTTCTCATCTGATGAAGAGAAGAATGGTCGTAAAAGGACTGGTCGCGGCATTTTCTCTGGTATGCCTTGTCTTCTTGAGCATGATGATCGCATCACCGGTGCTCTACTCAGAGGAACAGGTGCTGTTCACCCCTGCGCACGCCCGTCCCGTAACGAACGAACGCTCACAGAATGGGCAGATGGAGATGGTCGTCCCCGCGATGGCGGACCTCATGGACCAGACCGGAACGATCGTCCTCCATGTCAGGGAGAGAGACTTCGAAAAGGCGGAGGAAGACCTTGCCCGTTATATTGAGGCCTCTCGATCCTTCAACAATCTGGTCGTCAGTCTCGACATGACCGAGAGCGACATCAGGGAGTTTGCCGAGGGGAACATGGAGAACATGGACGCTCTCGCCACCCTCATCGAGGAGAGCAAAAGGATGGATGAACTCTCCAGACTCGAAGTGATCTACCAGGACGAAAAAAACTCTGAAAACTTCTATTCTGTTACCTACGAAGGAGAAGCACTCCAGATGAAGATGGAAGAAGCTCTGGAGCGCTATCAGCACCAGCAGACAAAGATGACCGATATCGGGACGAAGTACGACCTCCCCGTATCCTCCTATGTCCAGAGTGTCTCAGGATTTGCCGGAGTGGTGGAGGAGAACGACCGCACCCATCAGGGATGGGACACCCCCCCTGAAAACGATCGCCCCGCACCGAGCATCTCGGTCAGCCCGCCTTCGGCCTCGTACGGCGATTCGGTCCAGGTATCAGGTGTGATTCCAGACAGGTCCACGGGGACGCTCTCGATCTTCCTTGACGGCAGGGAATGGACCACTGCAGCAGCCGATAAGACCGGCCGATACGCAGCGTTTATCCCGGTCTCTTCCATCCGGGCCGGCCGCCATCTCCTCTATGCCGTCCATGACGGCGGTTACTCGGACGTGGCAGAATTCGAAGTGCTGGCCGCACCTGCCGACCTCGCGCTGGAAGCCGGGCCCGCCGCATCCGGCTGGGAAGAGAATCTCCTCTGCAGTGGCACGCTGTTCTGCGGGGGAGTACCGGTTGAAGGTGCCAGGGTCACGATCGCCTCGGACGACGGCACGACCCTCGCCGCGGAGACCGACGCAGAGGGATCGTACTCCTGCACCGGCCGTCTCGAACCGGGCATTCGGGAACTGCGGGCCGTCGTCTCCGGAGAGTCGCAACCCCTCCGCTATACCATCAGCGACACTGTCGAAGTGGAGGTACCCGAACCCGGCGCGAGGGTCACGGCCCTTGTCATGAAGGCCGCGGCCCTTCTGATCATAGCGATCGGGACAGTGCTGGGGATCAGACGGAGGCAGGCCGGACAGCCCTCACGGAATCTGCTCGCCTCATCCAGGCGGACGGACATCCCTCTCGGAGGAGTGTGGTTTGGAACAGAACCTGACACAGTCTCGCAGGCCTGCGAGTGGACACCTTCGCAGGTCGACGAACGCTATACCGACCTCCTCTCCGCAGGACGGTACGGGGATGCGATCCGCCTCCTGTATCTCTCTATCGCCGCCAGGATCGGGAAAGAACAGAAGATCAGAAATTATACTGCTCTGACACCGCGCGAGGTGCTCGGGATTGCGACGGCGGCCGCACCGGCCGGTGGTCTTTCCGGTTTTATCAGGGCCTATGAAAAGGTGAGGTACGGCCGGTCCGAGCCATCGTACGAACAGACGACATGTCTTCACCGGTTGTACGACCATGCCGACGGCCATGGGGGTGAGAACGATTAGCCGGGCCTGGGAATGTGCGGCGGCCCTCATCCTCGCGGTGCTGGTTGTCCTCTCCGTCCACTTCTCGACGACGGGGGACGAGTATGGTATCTCAAACCCCGGGTGGAACGGGACCTCGGCCTTCTTCGACGCTGTGCTGGAGGAGGGGGGGACGGTGATTGCCGACACTTCTCTCTTCAATGATTATGAGGACTCCCTTCTCCTTCTCGTGGCACCGGCTGACGAGTCTGGAGAGGGCGACTTCGGGATCTATCGGACGTATCTTCACCAGAACAACACGATCTTCATCGCAGACGAGACAGGGGCTTCGAATGTCATGCTCCAGGGTATCGGGTCGTCGATGAGGGTGGTGCCGGTGAACGTCTCCTCTCTTGATACCACCTATACTGGCTCCTTCTTCCCGAACGGTCACCCGGCCGCGGGTCATCCCCTCCTTGTCGGAGTGGAGACGCTCGCCTTCAACCGCCCGACTCATGTGACCGGCGGCGAGTCGCTCCTCATTTCAGGGCTCTTCAGCTGGCAGGATCTGAACGGGGACGGGAGAATGGACGCCGGTGAACCGACGGGAACCTTTTCGTTCCTCGCACGGGAGGAGATCGGTGCCGGCGAAGTGATCGTCTGCTCCGATCCGAGTCTTCTCATCAATGCCATGCAGGGTAGGGAGGCGCCCGAGGGGAACAGGGCCTTTGTCGAGAACCTCAGGTCGTATCGGAGTGTGATGCTGGTGGACGGCGTAACTTCGGCCGCAGCCCGTGACCGTGCAGTCCTTGCCGGTCTCCGGAGTTCGTCGTCACTCCAGGCAGGTCTGCTCGCCGCGTCTCTCTTTGTCGTTGCAGTCCTCTGGAGAAAGAAGTACAGGGTAGGGTGGGTAGATGGAACCTGATCTTGTTGCAACAGAACTGGATGTTATATCAGAGACATATGGAAAGATAACCGAGACCATCGGCCGGTTTGTGGTTGGAAACGAACCCCTTATCGAGATGATCTATATCGGGATGCTCAGCGAGGGGCATATCCTCCTTGAAGGGGTGCCTGGAACAGCCAAGACCGTTATTGCAAAGACGGCCGCCCTTCTTTCAGGATGCGAGTTCAGCCGTATCCAGTGTGCGGTCGATATGCAACCCGCAGACATCATCGGAGTGCGAATATATGACCCCGAACGTCGGGACTTTGTCCTGAGAAAGGGGCCGATCTTCTCGAATTTTGTCCTGATCGATGAGATGAACCGGGTCAGCCCGAGAACACAGAGCGCCTTCATTGAGGCGATGAGTGAGCGGCAGGCAACGATTGACGGTGCTCTGCACCGTTTTTCAAGTCCGTTCTTCGTGGTCGCGACCCAGAACCCGTACGAGTTCGAGGGGACCTTTCCCCTCATCGAGGCGCAGAAGGACCGGTTTATGTTCAGTGCAAGGCTCGACTATCTGGAAGCCGAGAACGAACTTGAGATCATCAGACGGGAGAGCACGGGTTTCCTTGACTGGGAGACCTATAGCACCGGGGTCTCCCCGGTCCTTTCCCCCACCAGGATCGAGCGTTTTATCCATGCGGTTCGTGCAGTCAGGGTCGAAGAACCGGTGCTCCAGTACATCCGGGATATCGTCCTTGCCACCAGGAAGCATGCCGACATCTGGCTCGGTGCGAGCCCGAGAGCGTCCATTGCTATGGTGCGGGGTGGGAAGGCCCTTGCAGCGCTCCATGGCCG
The DNA here is from genome assembly GCF_019633745.1 of Methanofollis formosanus. Lineage (NCBI taxonomy): Archaea > Methanobacteriati > Methanobacteriota > Methanomicrobia > Methanomicrobiales > Methanomicrobiaceae > Methanofollis > Methanofollis formosanus. Next base: position 8,038 of record NZ_CP037968.1, read on the forward strand.
GACCTATGTGATCCCCGACGACATCAAGCAGGTCGCTCATCTTGCCCTTCCTCACCGTTTAATCATCCGGCGGGAGGCCGACCTCGGGGGCGTGACGGCGCATGAAGTGACCGACGAGATTCTTGCCGCCGTCGAGGTGCAGTAGGTGTCGGGCGGGAGCGGTACCTATGGGGCTCTTCTTTTTCTTGGGACACTCGTCGGTTTCTCGCTCCTGGCGGAGAGTCGCGCTGCGCTGCTCGGGGTGTGTGCCGTAGGCACGTTTCTCTTCATCAGGTACGCCGTCGCCTCCCGCAGATTTGCGACGGTCGCCTCCGGCCTGAAAGTCACCAGAGAACTGGGGAATACAGCCGTCAGGCAGGATTCGATTGTCAGCGTGCAGGTGCGGGTCGGCGCCGCCCTCCCCCCGGGTTGCCGGGTCGAGGTCGAAGACCTCCCCCCGGCCGGGGTGCAGGTGGTCGGCGGATCGACCTGTCTCTCCCTCATCGGTCCCTTGCCGGAGGAAGGGGTAATCTCCTACTCGATGGTCGTCCCGACGGAGGGGGAGGTCGTCTTCATGGGATTTGTGCTCAGAATTCCCGACCCCTTCTTCCCGAGGTCTGCTATCTTCAGGGGGGAGGGTATGCGCCTCCCGGCGCTGATGGTACGGCCGGAACGCCGTTTCACCACCCAGAAAGGGGAGCAGGGTGGTACCGGGCCGGAGTCCCCCCACCTCTCAGGAGGAACAGGCGGGACGGTCCGCTCCTTCAGGGAGTTTGTCAACGGCGACGATGTACGCAGGATCGACTGGAAAGTTTCGGCAAAACAAGACTCCCTCCATGTGAAGGTGTATGCCGATGAGGAAGATCGGCCGCCGCTCATCTTTGTTGACCTCCCCAGAGGAGGAGCCAGTCAGCATGCTCGTACCGCCCTGAAGGAGGCCGTGCGGAGTGCAGTCGCGGCTTCGGTGCAGACACATGGTCGCACCTCCCTGATGGCAGTCAGAGGACCCAACCTCCTCATTTATCTGCCCCTTGAAGCCGATTATACACGGGCCATGCAGGCACTTGCCGGTGGGGAGAACACGACGGCAGAAGAGACATACTTTTACCGCGCCCGCACCGCCCCCTCCCTCCGCACCAATCTGAACGCCATTCTCTATGGGGCGGGGAACGGAAACCGAGATGGAAACGGCCATAGAGCAACTCTCGACTATCGCGAGAAGCTCTCTGCAGTCTATGGATCGGTCCTCAGAGGGCGGGAGCGGACAGTCTATGAACGGCAGCTGGCACAGGCGGTGTGGCGACTCAAACCTCGTCGCATCGAACTCTTCTCCTGCCGGGACGGCGACCAGAGCCATCTTGACTTTGTGGTCTGCATCGCGGAGCGTGCCGGAGTTCAGGTAGATCTCTGGAAACAGAACGGGCATAAACACCCGGAGAGCGCCGAAGGGAAAGCGGAGGCGGTGCGGTGAAACCGGTACTCTTTCTCCCGATACCCCTCGCCCTGGCGACCGGTCTTCTCACGGGTGTATGGCTCGATACTCTCGTCTTCTCACTTCTCTATCTTGGAACTCTCCGTCTGGCGGAGGAGTGGGGATCCGACGGATGGATTCTTCTTTTCTGCGGCGGCGAACCGCTGGTACTGGTCACTGCCGGGAAGTCGTGGGAAGCCGCGGTCCTCCTCCAGGTACTGGTGCTCTGGGCGGCGGTCGCCACCACGCCGGACCGATCAGCACCATGGTGGGGATGGGTGCTCGTCGGGGCCGGGTTCGTCCTCTCCGGAGGAGCAATGATCGCCGCCCTGAGTGACCTCATCCCTGCGCTGCTTGCCGTGGGCGGACTGCTGCTCTCTGCTTTTTCCCTTGTATGGCTTGCCGAACATCAGATGAGATCCAGAGTGGAGATCGGACGATGAAAAAAAATGGATACAACGACTATTTCATGGCAGGGGCGGCGCTGATCGCGGCCGCGGCCCTGGTGCTGACGATTGCGTACCTCACCAACCGCGGTGACCTGACCAGTGCGACGCTGGCTATGAGCGGGATCGCATCTTTTGTCGGCGGGGTCTTTCTCCTCACTCTCTCGAAAGGAGAACCCTTCGACCCGGGTTATGTCGGCGCTCTCCCTGCCGCCGGCACCATCAATCTCAGCCGCGTGGCCTCAGACCTCGGGTTGATGGGCGACGGTGTCTACCTCCCTCATCAGACGAAAGATTCCCCTATACTCCAGTTCATCCCGGCGGGGTCATACCATGGAGCGACGATCAGGGAAGATTTCTCTTTTGCAATGGCAGACGGTTCTGAAGGTCTGGTATTCCTCCCGATGGGGCTTCCGCTCCTCGAACAGTTGAAGCATGATGCAGGACTCAGAATACCGGCCGAAGAAGCCAATATCTTCTCCTGCATCCAGGAAGTCTGCTCCGATGTCCTTGAGGTGGCCGAGATAGCCGCTGTGGAACGGAGCGGCGACGCGGTCGTCGTGACCATGGGCAAGTTCAGGCTCCTTTCCTGCTGTGCTGCCGTACGCGCTGAGTCACCCAAGTGCTGCACCATGGTCGGATGTCCGGTCTGCAGCCTCGTCGCCTGCATCCTGACCGAAGGGTTCGGGAAACCCTGCAGTCTTTCGAAAGCGCAGGTCGACGAGGGACACGGCGACCTGACCCTCGTGTATTCCTTCCCTGAGTGATAGATCCGTGGAATCTGGCGTGGGTATGAGCCGGGCATATCGCATGAAATATTTTTTCCGTGGAAGAGCGTTGTTGTCCTTTGAAATAGTTAGTTTTGTGGAATTGAGCATGAACCCCCGGCTCAAGCATACGGGATGAAAATTTTCTGAGCTTCGCTTCGGTATGTGGGTGGATCCCTCTCAATCGCCGTCCTCGCCTATCTTCGTCGTGGGGGGTTCCGGGGGGCAAAGCCCCCCGGCGCGAGATTCCAGGAAATATTCTACGATGGGGGCGGCACGCCTGATTATCTCGCCTTCCCCCATCCTCCCGCCGGGGGCCCTGCCCCCGGACCCCCGGGATGAAGATAGGGCCGGGAAGGCAGAGAGACCATTGTTCAGAAGGCGCCTCTGTTCTTTGCATATGGGTCGCGCCTGGCGCAGGTATTTTCAAATCCCCATCAAAATCTCAAGGATCGATATTTTGGATCATTTTCATGGTATCACTCATGAAGCGGAAGCACGCCTCAAGCGTACCTGATGAACATTTATCGTCGCTTGCTCTCTCTCTTTTCAAGACAGGAGAATCGGTGGAGACTTCGTTCAACCGCCGCCCCCATCCTCGTCGTGAGGGGTTCTGGGGGCACTCGTCTCCCGGTGCGAGAGTGCAGGTGAGAGTTCTTCGGTGGGGCGACCCTTCTGATCGGTTTGCCTTCCCAAATCCTCTCGCGGAGGGACCGAGATTCAAGTTACAAGCTTCCATCCGTTCGCACTCAGGAATAGAAATTTTACAGATCTGATTTTCTCAAACCCTCTTCAGGAATGCCCCACAGAAGATCTGGTTCCGCAATGACATCCCGCTCCGTTTGATGAGCAATTCAACGGAGCAAAAAAAAAAGATTACTTTTTGCCCCTGAGAAGGACAAAGGAGAGCAGAACCGTTGCAATAAGGCAGGCATACCCTACAGAGGACTGAGTAGTCTGCGGGAGCGTGGTTGCAGTTGTTGTCGGAATTGCAGTCGTTTCGGCTTCGGCGAAGTGCATCAGGCGGTAGGTGCCTGCACCGGTGATCTCGGTGACGACGGTCCCGTCTTCGAGGTTGCTCGGGAGGATCTCCCATTTTTCATTGTTGAAAACCGCAATGAAAATCGTTGCCTGGTTTTCGGCCTCTCCTTCAGGGAGCGTGAAGATGAGTTGTACCGGCCCTTCGAACGTGCGGTTCGCCGGTGTGATCGAGACCGCATCCCCGAGAGGCACCCATCCGTCGGGGACATTCCCACTCTCAGCCCTGGTCAGACCGACTCCTTCGAGTCCGGAACCTTCGAGGCGTACCATTCTGTCCTCAGACCAGACCACCCCGACACCGGGAGCGGTGGTCACCGCCCCGGTTGGGGTCACTCCGTCATTCTGTTGCGTCGTGCTCCCCGAAGGCCCAGATGATCCCGGAGACCCCGGGGATCCTGGAGTGCCCGACGGTTTCTCAGTTGTGGGTACTTTTGTTGGTTTCGTCGTCGGTTCCTCTGGTGTTCCTCCGCCGATCGGTATTGTCTCTCTCAGCGTGGTCTCGCCGTCCACCGAGACCTCGATGGTGCTCGACCCCTTGCTGACGCCATTGAGCGTGAAGGAGATGGTGCTGTCCGCAGCCCCGGTCTTCTCTCCGCTCAACCGCATCTGCGTGGTGATCTCCGAGACATCGGGCATCGCCTGCCCCTCGAGTTTGAGGGAGCGATACGTCCCTGCCGGGATATCCATCTGCTGTGAAAATGTGAAGACTCCATCCTTCGACGGCCCGCCGACATTGATGGAACTCCCGTCGAACGTTGTCGAGAGCGTGGTGAAGGCTGTGTTTTTGGTCGATGCAAAGATCCATCCTCCGCTCAGCGAGACTGGGAGCACGAAGTCCTGCACCTCAAAGGTGAACTTCTCTCCGCCTTCCACTTCGATCCGGCTCTCCACCAGGATGGCAAATGAGGCACCATCAGGGAGATCCTGGATATTGATCTCGATCTCGTCCCCTTCTTCGATGGCATCAGGTGAAACCGATATACTGGCTGCGGCGCATCCCAGAGGGACGCATAATGATAGCAGAAACAGGGTCAAGACAAAGATTTTGAAGTCCATTTTTTTGTCCCCTCCTTATCTGAGGGCAGTAAACATTTATATATTATAAAAGTTACTTGGGTTACGGGGGGGAGGAATGAAAACGCCCTTTGGATATTATCCGGTAATCTTTCTTTTAGTTCTGCTATTCGGGGCGGTGACGATAGTATCTGCTGCAGATCCGGTCGTCACGGTCTCATGCAATGATTCTTTCAGTTTCAATGGTCTTGTGGTCTCCGAGATATCGGTCGTCGATCTCGCCGACCCTGAAGTGACCTGGATCGGCCTTGAGAGCACCTCTGGATGTGACTTGAAGATGCTCACCTGTCCCCAGGTGAGGTACATCACCAGAGACTGTCCAAGCGGTACATTTGAGGTGGACGGATGTACCGTCACCGCTACAGAAGTCGGAGAGGTGGACTGGAGCGGGTACAACGTCCATGCAGTCTACAAAGAAGCGGTGATCCCGACGATCTCCGCAAAGGTGCCCGGCGAGACAGGAAATGTTCTCCTGCTGAGGATCCCGCCCGAAGTCTCGGAGGTCGGCGGCCCAGAAGACTTTGAGGCACTCTTTGCCGCCACCGATCGGATTTATCTCTACACCGAGGACGGGATCGTCTTTGTGAACCCGCAGACAAATGAATTTGTGCTCTGGGGCGGGTTCGCTATCGGCTCTGACCCCAATGACTTTGGCACGATCCTGACGAACTCGGAGGTCGATCTCGACAACTTCTCTGCCGACCCCACTGTGGCGAAGAGTATGGGCGACGCCCATTCTAACACCGTCCCATCACCAGGGGAGTACCTCTGTCTCATCTTCAGATACGAGCAGGAAAACTCGGCCATGAAAATTCTCGGCAGCGCTCCGGTCGTCGTGATGGACACAGACCGTGCCATTACCTGGAACGGCGGGGCACCACCGCAGATCTACACTGACGGAGGAGACGTTGCCCTCGGTTTCGAAGAGGGGAACGCGATTGAAGGATTGGCCTATATCATCTTCAAAGAGGATGCCGTTTTCGATGCTGAAATGGGGATCAACATTGAGAATCTGATGGCCCTGCAGGACCACCCGATGATCACCCAGACATGCTTCCTCGACTTCCTGATGCAGGAGGTGCCAGGCCACTCCTATGAGGATAGTCCGGTGATGTTCAGCCTCATCGTCGACGGTGAGACACAGGGTCCCGATGATCTCAACACATTTGTCCCGATCTCCACCGGCTATGGAGTTGCCGGGGCTGAAATGGGATCTGAGGTGATTGTGCCGGCCGAAGCGCTCGGCGGACTCAAGGCAGGAACCTATCAGGTTATCCTGTATGGTACCGGTGAAAACGGATCGGTCGTCGCTGTCGACCAGACTGAGTTCACCATTGGTTCCAACGCAGAGCCCAGAAAGTACTCTTCTGACAGCGAGGGCGGCGAATGGTCCTCCTCGACCTCTTCTGAAGAGAAAAGTACCGAGGCAAACGAGGGAGCCGCCGGAATCGAGACTCTGGTTCCGAAGAGTGGCGGTGACGGGGTGAAAACTCCGGGCGGTTCCACCGCTCTCAAAGACGTCAGGATCGGGGAAGGATATTCTGAGATCGGGGGGCCGGACGGATCTGATGAGAATGCCGGAAATGTGCCTGCGATACTGGGGTACGCCGCCCTCGGCCTGATCGCCCTTGCGGGCATCGGCATTGTCCTCAGCCGCGGCAGATTCAGGTGACGTGGCCGTCCCGGGCCATCTCTTTTTTTCGGATCCCGTGAAACGGCGATCCCATAGCATTTAACCTTGCAGGAGAGAAAGAAATAGCAGATGGCTCAGCTGACCGTGGATATCGGGGGGCGCCCGGGTGTCGATTGCCGGGGATTCTGTGAGTACTGTTATTTCAAGCATGTCGGCGACGTCGCTCCCTTCGGCTGCCAGTACTGCCCGCCCTTCAAGGTGGGCTGCGACTACTGCACGCGGGGGGTGAAGGAGCAGTACAGCGGGTTCAAGTCTCTCTCCACGGTCGCAGACGATATCCTCGCCAACCTCCAGATGCTCACCGACGATATCAGCCGCGTCACCATCAGCGGCGGCGGCGACCCGAGTTGTTACCCGGCCTTCACCGACCTCGTCGAACTGCTCGGAAGTATGGAGGCGCCGCTCCATATCGGGTACACCAGCGGGAAAGGTTTTGACGACCCGGGTATCGCCGATATGCTCATCGAGAACGGTCTCACCGAGGTTTCGTACACCATCTTCTCCGCGGACCCGGCCCTCCGCCGGAGGTACATGCACGACCCCACCCCCGAGGCCTCGCTTGCGGTGATGCGACGGCTCTGCGAGGAGATCGATGTCTATGCGGCCGCGGTGGTGATCCCCGGAGTCAACGACGGCGAAAAACTCGAAGAGACCTGTGCCTGGCTGGAGGACGCGGGGGCGAAGGGCCTGATCCTGATGCGGTTTGCAAACACCACGGAGCAGGGGTTGATCCTCGGGAACGCTCCCGTCATCGAGGGGCAGCAGGTCGAGACGGTGGAGGCGTTCAGGGACCGGGTCACCGCCCTTGCTGCGGCCCACTCCCTCAAGATCAGCGGTACGCCCCTCTGGGATCCCGAGATCGGGTCTCCCTTTGTCATCCTCAACGAGCCCGACCTCCTGGCCAAACTCCCCAGGGTCAGGCGGCGGGCGACGGTGGTCAGCGGCGGTGTCGCTGCGCCGTACGTCCAGGAGGTGCTCGACGCCTGCGGCGGCGGGTGCCGCGTGGTCTCCACGCCCCAGGAGATCGCGTGCCTCATCACCCGCAACGACCTTGCGGCCCTCGACCTCGCCTCACTCGAGGAAGCGGTGGTGATCCCTGGCCGGGCCTTCGTCCATGACCGGGAGGCCGCGAAGGTGCTCTCCCGCGACGGCGTCGCCCGCACGGTCGTCCGCGGGCCGGAGATGCTCACCGCAGACGCCGAGACCTCGATGGGAATGCGCCGGGAGGACGTCCTGCTGATGGAGATGGAGGGCTTCGCCGCGCTGATCCATGTGCTCAATCAGTACGGGAGAGAGTGAGGCAGGGGAAGGCGTGAGAGCGATCGGTGTGGGTGAATGAACCGGTAAATGATCAGAGGGCCGCCTCCCGGTCACCGCGCGCGAAGAGAGGTGTGGTGGACGGCATCTCTCTCTTCAAGTCCATTGATTGTGCCCTCCCACCTCTATCTTCATCCCGGGGGTCGGGGGACTGCGCCCCCGGCGAGATGATGGAGGAAGGCGTGATGATCGATCAGGCGTGCCGCCCTCCGCCTATCGCTCGCGCGGGGGGTTCGGGGGGCGGCAAGCCCCCCGTCAAAGAGAACCGTCAAGATGATTTACCATGAAAATGATCCAGAATATCCTCTCTTCATGTTTGCATGAGAGTCTGAGCTCTTTATATCACGTTGAAGCCGATACGCAGAGGATAGAAAATTCTTCAGATGGATCGGCCGCCCCCATCGTCGAGATTTTCCTGCCATCTCGCACCGGGGGATTGCACCCCCCGGACCCCCCACGACGAAGATAGGTGGGGGCGGCGATGGAACACGATCCCCCCAGATTCTCCGGTCTTGAAAAGAGAGAGCAAGCGACGAGAAATTTTCATCCCGTATGCTTGAGCCAGGGGTTCATGCCCGATTCTACAAAGCCAAAAATTCAGGGGCCGGTCAAAAGCCGGTCCTCGATCACTCCTTCTCGTCGCCGCCCTGGCTATTGTACCGCTCGAGTTCGAGGTCGCGCAGGACGTTGCGCTTGATCTTGCCGGAGATGGTCTTGGGGAGATCCTCGACGAACTCGATGGCCCTCGGGTACTTGTACGGAGCGGTCGTCCGCTTCACGAACTTCTGGAGTTCCTTGACGAGAGCGTCCGAAGGCTCGAAGCCCGGCGCCAGGACGACAAATGCCTTGATGATCATCCCGCGGATTATGTCGGGCGATCCCACCACGGCACATTCCTGCACCGCCGGGTGTTCGATGAGGGCTGACTCGACCTCGAAGGGTCCGACGCGGTAGCCCGAACTCTTGATCACGTCGTCGTCACGGCCGACAAACCAGAAGTAGCCGTCGTCGTCCATGTAGGCCTTGTCGCCGGTGTAGTACCAGCCTTCATGGAAAGACTCCTCGTTTGCGGCCGGGTTGGCAAAGTATTCCATGAACATGCCGGGGGGTTTGGGCTCGGCCCTGATCGCGATCCGGCCTTCCTCGCCCGCCGGGACCGGTCTGCCCTCGTCGTCATGGAGCTCGACCTGCCAGCCTGGCGAAGGCCTGCCCATCGAGCCAAGCTTCGGTTCCATGCACGGGAACGTCCCGACGCAGAGCACCGTTTCGGTCTGGCCGTAGCCCTCGTAGATCGTCTGATCGGTCCCCTTCTCCCAGGCCCTGATCACCTCGGGGTTGAGGGGTTCGCCCGCGCTGACGCAGTGACGCAGCTGCGAGAGATCGAACTTCTCCAGGTCCGCGAGGATGAGCATCCGGTACACCGTCGGCGGGGCGCAGAAACTGGTGACCTCATATTTTTCCAGGATCGGCAGGAGCTGGGTCGCCTTGAACTTGCCGCGGATATCATAGATCAGCGTGCAGGCCCCCTGCATCCAGGGACCGAAGAACTTGCCCCAGGCGCACTTGCCCCACCCGGTGTCCGCAAGGGTGAAGTGGAGGTCGTTTGGTTTGAGGTCGAGCCAGAACTTTCCGGTGACGATGTGACCGATCGGATAGGCCTGGTTGTGAAGGACCATCTTCGGCTCGCCGGTCGTCCCGGAGGTGAAGAAGATGAGCATCGGGTCGGTCGCCCTGGTCTTCTTCATGCCCGGGAGACGGATGAAGACCGTGGAGGCGGGGGCCGGGTAGGTGAGTTCGACGGGGTAGCTGATCCACCCGGCCATCTCACCGTCCACAAGGAAGCGGGAGACGAGCGAGGGACATTCGGCGCAGATCTCGTCGACTTTCCAGGCGTTCTCGCTGTCGGTGATGACCATCTTGAACTTGCCCGCATTGACCCGGTACTCCAGGTCTTTCGGGGTCAGCATCGTCGGACAGGGGCAGAAAATGGCGCCGAGCTTAATGGCCGCAATAGCGAAGATCCACCACTCAGGGATGCGGTGGAGCATGATGATGACCCGGTCGCCCTTGTTAATGCCGTACTTGAGGAGCATGTTCGCCGCCTGATTGGAGAGGTTCATCAGGTGGCGGAAGGTGTAGTTCTTCTCATGCCCTTCCTGGTCGGCCCAGATCATCGCAAGTCTGTTGCGGTCTTTCTCTGCCCACATATCGACGACGTCGAAGCCGAAGTTGAAGAACTCCGGCACCTCCGGGTGATAGGAGGCATAGACGTCCTCGTAGGTTTGGTATGTATGCTCGGCGTTTTGCATAGCGGTATAGCATAGGAAGGAAGGGTTGATATAGTATGCGATGATCCGGGAGGTCCGGAAAAGGATTATCCGACTTTGAAGAATTCCCCGGGATGGCTATCTCACCGGGGAGGCTGGCCGCCTCCCCGACCCCATCAGCGAGAATAGGCGGGGAGCGGCGAGGGCGTGTGTTCCCCCGCCTGCGACCCTGTCGTGAGGAGAACGATCAAGGGATTCAATGCCGCCGGAAAAGCCACTTGTTCGTATTCAAAACCCTTTGCAGGGCCGGGATAGAAAAGAAAATGAGGGCCGGGTTCAGTCGTCCTGGTCCCTGGCCTGATTGTTCTCGTACCGCTCCATCTCGATCATCTTCAGTTCCTTCCGCTTGATCTTGCCTGAGATGGTCTTGGGGAGGTCGTCGACGAATTCGATGGCTCTTGGGTACTTGTACGGCGCGGTCGTCTTCTTGACGTGCCGCTGGAGTTCCTTGACCAGCGCCTCCGACGGCTCGAAACCCTCGTTGAGGACGATGAAGGCCTTGACGATCATCCCGCGGATCAGGTCGGGCGACCCGACGACCGCACACTCCTGCACCGCAGGGTGCTCCATCAGCGCAGATTCGACCTCGAAGGGTCCGATCCGGTAGCCCGAACTCTTGATCACGTCGTCGTCACGGCCGACAAACCAGAAGTAGCCGTCGTCGTCGTAATAGGCCCGGTCGCCGGTGTAGTAGAAGCCGTTCTGGAAGGACTCCGCGTTCGCCTCCGGATTGTTGAGGTACTCCACGATCAGGCCGGGCGGCCGCGGGTGGAGAGAGATGGCGATACGGCCCTCCTCGAACGGTTCGCAGGGCGTGCCGTCGTCGTTATGGAGCTCGATATGCCAGCCGGGAGAGGGTTTGCCCATCGAGCCGAGTTTCGGCTTCATGCACGGGAAGGTGGCGATGGCACAGACTGTCTCGGTCTGGCCGTAGCCCTCCTTGATGGTGAGGCCGGTCCCCTCCTCCCAGATCCTGATCACTTCGGGGTTGAGGGGTTCGCCGGCGCTCGTACAGTGGCGCAGCTCGCGAAGGTCGTACTTCTTGAGGTCCGCCAGGATGAGCATCCGGTAGATCGTCGGCGGGGCGCAGAAGGTGGTGACCTCGTACTTCTCCAGGAGCGGGAGGATCTCGGTCGCCGAGAACTTGCCGCGGATGTCGTAGACGAAGATGGCGGCGCCGCAGATCCACTGCCCGAAGATCTTGCCCCATCCACACTTCGCCCACCCGGTGTCGGAGAGCGTGAGGTGGAGGTCGTGCTCGGTGAGGTCGTGCCAGTACTTCGCGGTGATGATATGACCGAGGGGATGGGCTTCGTTGTGAAGCACCATCTTCGGCTCGCCGGTCGTGCCCGAGGTGAAGTAGATGAGCATCGGGTCGGTGGCTCTGGTCTTCTTCACCACCGGCATCGAGACCTTGCGGTGTGAGACCGGAGCGGGATAGATCAACTCGTACGGGAAGCTCGCCCAGCCTTCCTGCTCGCCGTCCGCCAGGAAGCGGTACTTGAGCGTGGGGCACTCGTTGCAGATCTCCTCGACCTTCCAGGAGTGCTCCATGTTCGTGATGACCATCTTGAACTTGCCCGCGTTCACCCGGTACTTCAGGTCCTTGGGGGTGAGGAGCGTCGGGCACGGACAGTATACGGCACCGAGTTTGATGAGGGCGGTGACGAAGATCCACCATTCGGGTACTCTTGGAAGAAGAATGAGTACGCGGTCGCCCTTGCAGATGTCGTACTTGAGCAGAATATTTGCCGCCTGGTTCGAGAGGTTTGCAATGTCCCGGTAGGTGAACTTCCTCTCTTCACCGTTCTGGTCAACCCAGATCATGGCAAGGCGGTTACGGTCCTTTTTGGCCCATGCGTCGATGACGTCGTACCCGAAGTTGAAGTACTCGGGGACGTCGATCGCGAAGTCCGCATAGGTCTCTTCGTAGTTTTCCATGTTATGGTCCGCCATGGGATCTGTCCGTATACCTATGGTCAGTCACCGCTTTTTAATCTGACCGGTCTTGCACCGTCCCGGCATGCATCTTTATGAAGACGCAGTGCGATCTCCCGGCGATCAGAGGGGGCGGCCGAGATGGATATCGGGATGATCGCAGTCATTGGCGTGCTTTTCGCGGCGGTCGTGCTCTTTGTGACCGAGCGGTTCAGGGTCGACGTCACCGCTGTCGTTCTCCTGCTGACGCTTGCGTGGCTGGGACTGGTCACGCCCGCCCAGGCCTTCTCGGGGTTTGCAAGCAATGCCGTTGTCGCGATGGCAGGCGTGATGGTCCTCGGGTACGGGATCGACCGGGCCGGGCTGATGCACCGGCTCTCTGAGATTCTCATGACCAGGGGCGAGGGGTCGGAGCGGCGCCTCTTCGTGAGGGTCTCCTCGGTCGTCGGCGTGGTCTCGTCGGTGATGCAGAATATCGGGGCCGTGGTCGTCTTCCTCCCGGCGCTGCTGCGGATTGCAGAGAGTGTCAGGACCCCGCCCTCGCAGCTCCTGATGCCGGTGGGGTTTGCGGCGATCCTCGGCGGGACGATCACCATGGTCGGTTCAAGTCCGCTCATCCTCCTCAACGATATCATGCTCCAGAGCGGGTACGAACCCTTCGGGCTCTTCGCCCCGGCACCGATCGGGCTCACGCTCCTCCTGACCTGGATCGCGGTCTTCACGCTCTTCGGTCGGCATCTCCTCCCTTCCGCAGCCGGCGTCCCGGTGAAGGGGACGCAGGAAGAACTGGTCGCCGGATGGAACCTTCCTGCCGGGGTGCGCTACTGCCGCATCCCCGAGAAGAGCCCGCTCGTCGGGTTGACGAGGGAGGGGTCGGGGCTCACCGCCGGGTACGCCCTCCACCTCCTCGCCCTCGAGGAGGAAGGCGACGTCCTCTATGCGCCGTGGCGATACACGCGTTTTGTACCCGGGCAGGAACTTGCTGTTCTCGGGAGAGAAGAGGACTTTCTCAGGTTCGTCGATGACTATGAACTCGAGGTGAGCAGGGGGGAGGAGCAGACGGTGCTCGGACTTTCGCCGGCCAGCGCGGGGTTTGCCGAGGTGGTGGTGAGGCCGCACGCCGGGGTGGTGGGAAAGACACTCCGTGAACTTGCCCTGCGCAAGAACCAGGGGATCGAACCGCTTCTGCTGGTCTCAGGTGAGGAGGGGCCGTTCCACGAGTTTTCCGACCGGCCGCTGAAACCCGGAGACATCATCGTCGTGCACGGCCGGTGGGAACGGGTCAGGGCCTTCGCCGACGGCGCCAGGTTTGTGCTGGCCACGCCTCTGGAGGAGGCGGGGCTGCGGGAGTCGAGGGCCCCGGCCGCGGCGGCGTGTTTTGCGGGGGCGCTCCTGCTCACGTTCACGGGCGCTCCGATCGGCCTCTCCTTCTTTACCGGAGCGGTCGGGATGGTCCTCTTCGGGGTGGTCACCATCGGCGAGGCCTACCACGCTGTCGACTGGCGGACCATCGTCCTGATCGGCGGGTTGATCCCGCTGGGGATCGCGATGGAGACCTCGGGGGCCGCGGCCGCGATCGCCTCCGGGCTGACGGCGGTTCTGGTCGGCCGCCCCATTTTCCTGGTGCTCCTCGCCTTCTCCCTCCTCACCACCTTCCTCTCGCTCTTTATGTCCAACGCCGCGGCGACGGTCCTCCTGGTCCCCCTCGCCCTCGCGGTCGGAGGAGGAGCCGGCATCGATCCCGCCGGACTCGCCCTGCTCATCGGGATCTCGGCCTCCAACTCTTTTCTCATCCCCACCCACCAGGTCAACGCCCTGCTGATGGGGCCCGGAGGCTATCATACCCGCGACTACCTGCGGGCCGGGGCGGTTCTCACTCCCCTCTTCGCGCTGGTCTCAACTCTCCTGGTCTATCTTATCTATCTCTGAACCGGCACGGCTGCGGCGGCCAGAACCCGCACGTAGTCTTCTTCAGGGATCGCCCGCATCGCCTGGGCGGCGAGTTCTTCCTGCCAGTTCCCCATATCTTTGAGCACCTTCAGTTCTGTGGCGAGAGGAGCGACCCGGACCGGTTCGTTGAAGGCTGTGGCCGGTTTGAGTTTGACCCTGAGCGGATAGATCTCCTCGGTCCCGGGGAACAGCGGGATCCGATTGATAAAGAGTTCGGACGCGATCTCAAAGGCCCCGAGAAAGGAAGGTTCTTCCAGGTCATGGATATAGACAAGGAGACGGTCGCCGAGTTCGACCTTGCTGATCGTGTCGGCGTGACGCTGGGCAACGGCCCAGACCATCTTTTCCTTGATAGTCTCCCATTTATTCTCTTCAGAGACAGCAATCCAGCAGGTCATGGATGGTGATTGGCTGTCCCCTATTAAAGGGTTTCGAGGGGTCGGGGTATGCGGAATCTATAAATGTCGGGCCCATATGATAAGCCCGAAGGGGGATGTCAGTATGCCATACCGGTGGACAAGCAGACGGGACGTCGACGAGACGGTGGTCGTGGTCATGAACTCGGTCGAAGAGGAGGGAACGCTTCCTGAGTGGCTCAGGAGGACGATCCAGGGGTCGATCGATACCTCGGACCCGCAGTACGTGCGGTACTTCTACGATGAGGTGAAGAGGCACGTTCCGACCGCACTGAAACTCTTCGAGGAGAGCCCGTACGTCCCCTAACTGGTGACGGGATCGGGTACTCTTCATTTATTCTTCATTTTTAGAGATAATTTCCCGTTCATCCCGGGCCATTTCGTTAAAATTAAAGTATTGCAGACCGACATCCATATCAGTGGACGGTTCTATGGATCAGATAAAAATCGCCATCGTCGGAGTCGGGAACTGTGCGTCTTCCCTCATCCAGGGGATCGAGTATTACAGGAACCGTACCGATCAGGATGCAATCGGGCTGATGCACTGGGATATCGGCGGTTATACGCCGGGGGACATCGAGGTCGTCGCCGCCTTCGACATCGACGTCCGCAAGGTGGGTCGGGATATCGCGGAGGCGATCTTCGCCCCGCCGAACTGCACGAAGGTCTTCTGCCCTGATGTCCCAGAGACCGGGAAGACGGTAAAGATGGGGCGGGTCCTCGACGGGTGCTCGGAGCATATGGCACATTACCCGGAGGCCCGGATCTTTGTCCCTGCCCGGGAGCCCGAGGCAACGAAGGAGGAGATCGTGGCCGAACTGAAGGCCTCGGGCGCGGAGATCCTCCTCAACTATCTCCCGGTCGGTTCAGAGCAGGCGGCACGGTTCTATGCCGGGTGCGCCCTCGAGGCCGGGGTGGCGCTTATCAACAATATGCCGGTCTTCATTGCGAGTGACCCCGAATGGTCGGAACGGTTCAGGGCCCGCGGGGTTCCGATCGTCGGTGACGACATCAAGGCACAACTCGGGGCGACGATCACCCACCGGACCCTTGCCGACCTCTTTGCAAAGCGGGGCGTCGTCCTTGATCGGACCTACCAGCTCAATACCGGTGGGAACACCGACTTCCTCAATATGCTCAACCACGAGCGGCTTGCCTCGAAGCGAGTTTCAAAGACCGAGGCGGTCCAGTCGGTCCTCCCTCACCGTCTCGAGGATGAGAAGATCCACATCGGGCCGAGCGACTATGTCGCCTGGCAGAATGACAACAAGATCTGTTTCCTGCGGATGGAGGGGCGGGTTTTCGGCGATGTTCCGATGAACCTCGAACTCCGTCTCTCGGTCGAGGACTCCCCGAACTCGGGGGGGGTGGTTATCGACGCGATCCGGTGCTGCAAACTCGCCCTCGAGCGGGGAATAGGCGGGGTGCTCGTCTCGCCGTCGTCGTTCTTTATGAAGCACCCGCCCGAACAATATCCCGACGACGAGGCATATGCGATGACCGAGGAGTTCATCGCGGGCCGGCGGCGGGCGTGAACGGCGCGGGTTTTTCTGGTTGAATGGCTCTGTAGGAATCGCGCCGGGGTTGCGACCACCGGACCCCCGCGCGAAGATTGGGCGGGGAAGGCGGAACAGGCGACCCAGAAGAGACTATTGCTTTCCTCGCGTCTATCTTAGCGCGGGAGAAATAGGGAGCGGCCAACCCTCAAAAAAGATCAATCAGGGGGATTCAACAGTGTCCTTACACCCCACATGAAAGCACGAAGAACGGCTCTGTAGAATCGGGCATGAACCCTGGATTCAAGCATACGGGATGAACATTCCTGGTGGTCTCTGGTGAGTGGATCCTTGCTCCCTCTTCGGAGCAGGACACCACATGGGGCGACCACTTCATTGCCGCCCCCGCACATCCTCATCGTGGGGGGTCCGGGGGTGCAACCCCACGGTGCGAGATTCCAGGAAAGATTCTGCGATGAGGGCGGCACATCTGATCATCATGCCTTCCCGCACCCTTGCGCCGGGGGCTCTGCCCCCGGACCCCCGGGATGAAGATAGGGCCGGGAAGGCAGAGGCCCGATCATTCAGGAGATGCATCTGCAATCTGTGTATCAGTCCTGAAGGCGTTTGGTGGATTCAAACCATTATGGAAACCTGAAGAGAGGATCGTCAGGATCATTTTCATGGTAAACCATCCTTTTATCATCACTTCAACCCTCTGTGAACCGAATCCATCGCCTTCTCACATCAATCGCGCCGGGGGCGCTGCCCCCGGATGAAGATTGGGGCGGGAAGGCGGAGAAATAACCCTGAAAGGGGGGTTGCCGTCCACCGCCTATCGCTCACGCGGGGGGTTCGGGGGCGGCCAGCCCCCCGGCGAAGAGAACCATCAAGATGATTTACCATGAAAATGATCGCGAAGATCCTCTCTTCAGATTTGTATGAGAGTTTGAACTCGCCATATCTCGTTGAAGCCAATACGCAGAGAATAGAAAATTCTTCTGATGGATCGGCCGCCCCGAATCGTCGAGATTTCCCTGCCATCTCGCGCCGGGGGGAAACCCCCCGGGCCCCCCACGACGAAGATAGCCGAGGGGTGGCACGATGCTCGACTTCGATGCACTCCTCGAACGCACGGATGAGGGTCAAGAATCGATCCAGTTCTGAGATGATATGTTCATCATGTATGCTTGAGGTGTGATCTCACCTCATGCTGGATTACCATGAAAATGATCCAGACGATCCTCTCTTCAGGTTTGCATGAGCGTTTGAACTTGTCATATCACGTTGAAGCCGATACGCAGAGGATAGAAAATTCTTCAGATGGATCGGCCGCCCCCATCGTCGAAATTTCCCTGCCATCTCGCGCCGGGGGAAACCCCCCGGACCCCCCACGGACCGACGATAGGTGGGGGCGGCGACGGAACGAGGTCTCCACCGTCTCTCCTGTCTTGAAAAGAGAGCGATCAAGCGACGAGAAATTATCATCCCGTATGCTTGAACCCCATGTTCATGCCCGATTCTACAAAGCCCGAAGAACGATTATTTCCTGCGTCTCTTTGACTTCTTCGGTTTTCTCGATTTTTTCGCGGGTTCTTTCTTTATGCTCTCCTTCTTCTCGTTCTCGACAAAATATTCGAGGAGGATCCGCGTCTTGCGTGTGCCGAGGGACGGTTGGGTGCCCTCGAGCCAGAGGAAGAAGCCGGCCATATGCGGCGTGCGTCTGCTCTCGTACTTGAACCCGCCAGCCTTTGCCGGCACCATCTTGAAATACTCTTTCTTGTTCCGCGTCCTGAAGTACAGAATCGGGCGGCACTCGGGGAGGTTGACGGCGAAGATCACCTTGGAGAAACGTTTCATCACTTCCTCATAGGTGATGGGTTCGCCCTTGATCGTGACCGTGGTGGACTGGAAGAGGGACTTGATCGCCGGTGGGTGGAGGGCGCCAAAGACGATCTTCTTGACGATCGGCGGGATCTCGTCCGGGGCGGTCAGCGCCTCGCAGGACGCCCCTTCATCCATCAGTTTGATCATCTGTTCCCGGCGCTGGTCATGGAGTTCGCGGTAATCGAAGGGACGTTTCGGGTGGACGTCGCCGAGCGGGATCAGTTTCGGGTGGGCAATCGGTTTTCTCGGCCTGTATCTTATATCCCGCGGGTTGAGTGTCTTCTTGATCTCCTCGCACGACGAGGTGACGATCAGGACCGAGTCGGGCTCATTCATGATCCGCTGGACGATGGCGTTCCTTGAGATGTCCACCGACGAGATGAGGATGAATGGTACGATGGGCTGACCGTAGAGATAGCCGATGAGCCGTTTCTTAAAGACGATCTCCTGTTCAAAATCTTTGAGGTCGGTGGGGGAGGTGATGATCTCCGCGAAGGCGACGGTGTTCTGCTGGTCGATGAGGAGGAGGTCGACCTCTGCAAGGTCCTGACCGTTGCCTCTCACCTTGATATCGCCGTAGTTTGAGTAGAAGGTCCCGTTCTGGTTTTGTGAGATCTTGTGTCTGGTGTAGGGAGCGTCGGCCCCCTTCCTGATCACGCCCTTGACAAAGTCGCACTTGGAGGCCGCCAGGATCATCATCTCGTAGATGAGTCCCTCGTACCACCGCCCCTCTGCGGTCCGCATCAGGGAGATGTCCTCAGAAAACAAATATTTTTTCTCAGATTTCCGGAGATGCCTGGTTGCCTTCAGGGCGAGTGCGTGTGTCGGGGCAATGGTATGGAAATTTTTCCGCAGCCACTCGATCATCTCCAGCCCGTTATTGAATGCCATTGGATTTCCTGTCTTCCCGTTTTGTGATCTGCCTTTTTGTATAAACGTTTATGGATGTTCAGTCTGTTGCATCCTTCTCAAGCACCAGAACCCGGCGAGTGAGGCTTTTGTGCACCCGCTGTTCGTGGTACTGCAGGACGGTGAAGTGACGGCCGGCGATCTCCCTGATGTCGCGGTGGGCGATAACGACCGCCCGGCGTCCGTCTTTGAGCACCCGCCTGATCTCGGTGAGAGATCCTTCGTACAACCGGTTCAGGCTCTCGGCTTTGATGCAGACCGACTGGCCGTACGGCAGGTCGGTGACCACGGCGTCGAACGAGGCGTCGCAGGCCGGGAGGGCGGTGGCGTCGGCGACGAGGAGGTCGGCGGAGGGGACGTTCCGCTCTGCTCCTCTCACCATGAAGAGGTCAGCGTCGCTGCCGAGTATTCTGGCCCCGACCAACCGCCCTTCCTCGAGCATCCCGCCGGTGCCGCAGAAGGGGTCGTACATCACCTCGCCGGGTACGACGAGCGAGAGGTTCACCATCGCCCGCGCCATCCTGGGCATCATGACGCCGGGGTGGAAGAAGGGCCTGGTGATCGGTCGCCTCTCCTCGTAGGTGCTGCGAAGTCCCCCTACGAGGACGCGGCCGAAATAGCAACGGTCTTCGGATATGACGGCCCTGAAGACGACTTCCGGCGATTTCAGCGAGACCGGACCCCTGACATGGCTCCCGATCAGGCGCTCGAGGGAGAGCTGCGGGGGATGACCGGCGGCGCCGTCGACCACCTTGACCCGCGCGGCGAAGGGGCGGTCGGTCTCGATCGCCAGGTCGTCGAGGAGGGCGGCGAGCGCGTCGGCGGTCGGTTCGCACTCGCCGAGGTACTCCATCACCGTGTGGGTGAGGGCCAGTCGGTCGGTCGCCGCCGGGTCGGGACACTCCGCCACCGCCACCCTGGTCCGCCTGTCGGTGATCCGGCCCACACATTCCAGTTCGGCGAAGGGGAGGGTCGGGTGTTCCCCTGAGAGCTCGAAGAGCAATTTCATGGCTACCCATTATTAAGGGATTCTCAGATATATAGAGGCGTGCAAAGCAGTACGGCCGGAACCGATGACAAAACCAGTCCGTTCTCTCCACAAACCCCCACTCGGGGTGCGTCCAACGCTCCAATGCCGCCGGCGATTGCCACCGGCACTCCCCCGTTCTTCAAACCCGAGTTCGAGGAGGCCTACCAGTATATCCTCAGGCATTATCCGGTCCCCGAGCGGGAGGTGGCCGTCTTTCTCCCCTGTTCGGTCCACAAGCCGTACAGCACCAGCCCGAGCCACCGACTCTTCGACCGGGTGATCGCCTCGGCCCTGCCCGAGGAGCGGGTGCACCGGGTGGTCTTCGGCACCTGCGGGGTGGTGCCGCGGGAACTCGAACTGATGTATCCCTATGCCTCGTACCGGTACATGCTCGGCCGCTCTCCCGACCCGGCGGTCCACGAGTCGTTTCTGCGGATCGAGACTGTCCGTCTGGAAGGATATCTCAGAAAGACGGAAAGGACGTACCGGCACCGCGTGGCCTACTGCCTCGGCGAGTTTCGGAAAGCGATGCGAGCGGCATCGGCCCGCACCGGCATCCCGGTCACCCTCGTGCCGTCCGACGAGACCATCACGGCGTGCAGGGATCCGGCGGCACGGTTCCCTGACGGGAGCCTGAGCAGGAAGGAGTACCTGGAGGAGTTTGCGGCGGTGCTCAGGGGTTTGTGACCCGGTCAAACCCGGTTGTCCACGACCCTGCGCATCGTGCCGGTGCGCCCGACGCGGCCGAGGGCGCCAAGGACTCTTCCGCACGTGAAGATTTCATCAGAAAGATTTTCATCGCCCATACTTGAGCCCGAGGTTCATGCCTGATTACTATGAAAATGATCCTGACGATCCTCTCTTCAGGTTTGCATGAGAGTTTGAACTCGCCATATCCCGTTGAAGCCGATATGCAGGGGATAAAAAAATTCTTCTGATGGAATCGGCCGCCCCCGTCGTCGAGATTTCCCTGCCATCTCGCGCCGGGGGGTTGCACCCGCCGGACCCCCCACGACGAAGATAGCCGAGGGGCAGCATGATGCTCGACTTCGATTCACTCCTCGAATACAAGGATGAGGGTCAAGAATCGATCCAGATCTGATCTGATATTTTCATCGCGTATGCTTGAGGCGGGCGCTCGCCTCATGAAAAATTCTACAGAGCCGATAAAAGCAATGGTCCTGGAAAAAAGACGTTCAAGTACTTCGAAAACGTCTCCAGCATCTCTATGCTGAGAGACAATCGAAACAGCGCCGCGACAGAATGACGAGAACGTACGACGGAGAAAAAAAACGAGGGGGCCCTACTCCTCAGACCCGCCCCGCATCTTATCGACGAAGTCCTTGAAGAACCCCTTCTTCTCAGAACTCTTCTTCTCGAGTTCAAGGAGCTTCTCGTAGAGTTCCTTCTCTTCGTCGGAGAGTTTCTTGGGCACGACAAGCCGCACCCGCACCAGGAGGTCGCCGGGCCTGCCCCGCCGCCGCACCCCCTCGCCGGGAATCCGGAGGGCCGTGCCGTGCTGGATCCCGGCCGGGATCTTCAGTTCGACGGTGCGTTCGTCGATGGTCTTCACCTCCACCTTCGACCCGACCGCCGCCTGTGCCGGGGTGACCTTCACCTCGGTCTCCAGGTTGTCACCGGTGCGGACAAACTTCGGGTGCTCCTCGACCAGCACCTCGACGTACAGGTCGCCGACCGGTGCGCCGTAATCCCCGGCCTCGCCGTATCCTTCCATCCTGAGACGGATGCCGGTATACGCACCCGCCGGTATGTGGACCGTGACCTTCCGCTTCACCCTGGTGTGGCCGCTCCCGCCGCACTTCGAGCAGGGTTCCTCTGGAGTCTTCCCCCTGCCGTTGCAGGACGGACAGGTGCTCATCCTCACGAACTGCCCGAAGATCGACTGGCTCACCTGCCGGATCTGCCCGCTCCCGCCGCACTTCGAGCAGGTGCGCATCTTCTTCGTCTTGCTCCCGGTCCCGTCGCAGTCAGGACAGGCCTCGCTGTGGTAGACCTCCACCTCGCGGTCGACCCCGAAGACGGCGTCCCTGAGGCTGATCTTCATCCTGAGGAGGAGATCGGCGCCGGGCTTCGGGCCCCTGGGGCCGCCCCCGCCGCCTCCGCCGAAGAAGGTGTCGAAGATGTCCCCAAACCCGCTGAAGTCTGCCTGGAACCCGCCGCCATATCCGCCGCCGCCCGAGTACGAGCCTTTCGAGGCGTTGGTGAACGCCTCGTGGCCGATATTGTCATACTGGGCCTTTTTCTGTTCGTCTGAGAGGACCGAATAGGCCTCGTTGATCTCCTTGAATTTCTCTTCTGCGTCCGGTTCCTTGCAGACATCAGGATGGTACTTGCGTGCAAGGTTGCGGTACGCCTTCTTGATCTCCTGCTGACCGGCATCCCTCGAGACACCGAGGACATCATAGTAGCTTCCCGCACTCATCGAGGCTCACTCTTTCTTCTTCTCGTCCTTGACGTCGAAGTCGGCATCGACGACATCGTCGTCCTGCTTCTTCTCCGCACCCGCGGCACCGGCGGCCTGCTCGGCCTGCGCTGCCTGCTGGGCTTCCTGGTAGATCCTGGCGGTGACGGCGTAGACAGCCTCGGTGAGTTCCTCCATCTTCTTCTTGATCTCCTCGGTGTCGTCACCTTCGAGAGCCTTTTTCAGGGCGTCGGAACTCTCCTCGATCTTCTTCTTCTCGTCTTCGCTGATCTTGTCGCCGGCCTCCTTGATCGCCTTCTCGGCGGCGTAGACCGCAGAGTCGGCATTGTTGCGGACCTCGATCTCCTCGCGCTTCTTCTTGTCGTCTTCCTCGGCGCTCTTGGCGTCGTTGACCATCTTCTCGATCTCATCGTCGGAGAGGCCCTTGCCGCCCTTGATGGTGATGGTCTGCTCCTTGCCGGTGCCGAGGTCCTTGGCCGAGACATGGACGATGCCGTTGGCGTCGATGTCGAAGGTGACCTCGATCTGCGGGATGCCGCGGGGTGCCGGCGGGATACCGGTGAGCTGGAAGCGTCCGAGGGTGAAGTTGTCCTTCGCGAGGGCACGCTCGCCCTGGAGCACATGGATCTCGACACTGGTCTGGCCGTCTGCGGCCGTGGAGAAGATCTGGCTCTTCCTGGTCGGGATGGTGGTGTTGCGCTCGATCAGGTTCGTGGCGATCCCGCCGAGGGTCTCGATCCCGAGGGAGAGCGGGGTGACATCGAGGAGGAGGACGTCCTTCGCCTCGCCGGTGAGCACACCGCCCTGGATGGCGGCGCCGACGGCCACACACTCGTCAGGGTTGATCCCCTTGTCAGGGTCCTTGCCGGTGACCTTCTTCACCATCTCCTGCACGAGCGGGACACGGGTCGACCCGCCGACGAGGAGGACGTGGTCGATCTCGGCGGCGGTCAGTTTCGCGTCGGAGAGTGCCTGCTTCACCGGCTCGATCGTCTTCTCGACCAGGTCGCCGACGAGCTGCTCGAACTTTGCACGCGAGAGGTCCAGGTCCAGAAACTTCGGCCCGGTCTCGTCGGTGGTGATGTACGGGAGGTTGATGTTCGTCTTCTGGACGCTCGAGAGTTCCTTCTTGGCATTCTCGGCGGCGTCTCTCACCCGCTGCATCGCCATCGGGTCTTTGCTGAGGTCGATCCCTTCCTTTGCCTTGAACTCAGCGACGATCCACTCGACGACCCGCTGGTCGAAGTCGTCGCCGCCGAGACGGTTGTTCCCGGCCGTCGCCTTCACCTCGAAGACGCCGTCGCCGAGCTGGAGGATGGAGACATCGAAGGTGCCGCCGCCGAGGTCGTAGACGAGGACCGTCGACTCTTCCTCTTTCTCGATCCCGTAGGCAAGAGCGCTCGCGGTCGGTTCGTTGATGATCCGCATCACTTCAAGCCCCGCGATCTTGCCGGCGTCCTTGGTTGCCTGCCGCTGGGCGTCATTGAAGTAGGCCGGGACGGTGATGACCGCCTTCGTGATCTCCTCGCCCAGGTAGGCCTCGGCGTCGAGCTTCAGCTTCTGGAGGATCATGGCCGAGATCTCCTGGGGGGTGTACTGCCTGTCGTCGATCCCGACCGTCTCGTCGGTTCCCATCTTGCGCTTGATCGAGATGATCGTCTTCTTGGGGTTGGTGATCGCCTGTCTCTTGGCGACACTGCCGACGAGGCGCTCGCCGTCCTTGCTGAATGCCACGACCGAGGGGGTCGTCCTGCCGCCTTCGGCGTTCGCGATGACGGCCGGGCTGCCGCCTTCCATGATCGCCATGCAGGAGTTCGTCGTGCCGAGGTCAATGCCGAGTACTTTTTCTGATGCCATTGATTATGCTCCTTTATTGTTTTCCTTTGGAGACTGCGACCTTTGCGTGCCTGATGACCTTGTCGTGCATGCAGTAGCCGCGGATGAATTCTTCAACGACTGTGCCTTCCGGGTGGTCGGACGGGATGCAGGCCACCGCCTCGTGCTCTTCGGGGTTGAAATCCCGGTTCACGCACTCGATCGGGTTGACCCCGTGTTTTTCCAGGATCCCGGTGAACTCTTTTCTGATGCTCTCGAGCCCCTCGCGCAGAGAGGCATCGTCGGCCTTCAATGCCCGTTCGAAGTTGTCGGCAACTTCCAGCAGTTCGACGGCAAACTTTTCGAGCGCGAACTGCCTGTTCTCTTCGGTCTGTCGTGCGGTACGCTTTCTGAAGTTGTCGAAATCCGCGGCGAGACGGAGGCACCGCTGGTTCAGCTCCTCGGAGGCCTTCTTGAGGTTCTCGTTCTCAGTTCTGAGTTCCTCGTATGCCTCGTCGGCGGCTCCTCCTTCCGTGCCGGTATGCGGGGGGCCGGCCTCTTTCGGTGCCGTATTTTCTCCGGGCACCTTCCGATTCATATCCGTCTCCATGGAAATCCTCGTAAATGATACAATATCAGTTGCAATGTAGTTCTATATATAATTTCTTGTGGGGGCCAGCGATATAGGGATGAAATATCACGGGATTATCAAATCGGAGGAAAAAATATAGTTTTTATCGCTTTTCTCTCTTCTTCGGAAGCCTGATCCCGCACTGCGCCGCGAGTTCCCGCATCTTCGGCGGCGGCTCCTGCCACCGCCAGAGCCCGAGCTCGACGCAGCGCTGCGGGATCCGCTCCTTCTTCGCCCAGGCGTTGAGGTGTTTTTCCCATCTGGAGACCAGTTCTGGGTGGAGTTCACGCGTCCGCGCCGCCTCGCTCTCCAGCATCGCCGGGCAGAGCCAGCACCCCACCCGCTCGAACCCCTCTTCGTAGAGGGGGTTGTACGGCACCTGCCGCCACCAGAGGTACAGGAAGACCTCGAGGGCCCGCCAGTTCCGGACCGGCGAGATGTTCAACTGCCGCGGGTTGAAGGGGTTCTCGACCACCGGCGGGAGGGTCGAGCGCGAGAAGGACTCGTACCACCGGTTGCCCTGGACGGTGACGCACGGCCCCTCCCGTTCGAGCCATTCTTTCACCGGCTGAAGTTTGAGCCGCTCGCAGCACCACCGGTCGTCCTTCCTGGGCAGGCCGTACTTTTTTAGCTCGGACCAGAAGTCAGGGCCGTGGAGCACCTTCTCGATCCCGCACTCCTTCACAAACGCGACCGTCTCCGGGAACTCCACGCCGGTGTTCACATAATAGACCTCATCGATCCCGGCCCGCCTCGCGAGTTCGAGGACGACGGTGCTGTCCTTCCCGCCCGAGAACGAGACGTTCGCTCTGGGGCGGTCGTGCATGTGCTGCCTGATGAACCGGATCGCCGTCCTCTCCAGGTTCTTGAGGTGCTTGGCATTTGCCTTCCCGGTCTCCTCCCAGGAGGGGTCGGGAACCTCGACCGGGTCGACCCGCCCGATCTGTTTCACCTTTACCGCACCTTCCCTGAGCGTCCCGACACCGGCGAGGTTGCCCATCCTCACCACCACCGGCCCGTCCGGAAGGTCGGTCCTGACTGCCACTCTCTTCCCGCCGATCCGCCCCTCGCTGGCGGCGGCATCGGTGATGTCGACGACGTTTCTGGTGATGGAGGGGAGGAGATATGACAGCGCCTCGAAGGAGAGGTCGAAGGTATAGGTTCTGGAGGCCGGGTCGAAGGTGAGGCGCCCGAAGACGACTCCGTCTGCGATGACCGACTCCGCACGGTCCACCCCGCCGATCTTGTTGAAGAGGACCACCTGCGGCAGGCGGTCGGTCCCGAAGCGGTCACGGAGGAGGGAGCGCAGGAGTTCCATGTCGTGGCTGAGCGCCGGCCTCACATCGTAGGGTTTCTGGAGAGCGACGGCCACGCCTTCGGCTCCGCACCGGCATTTCTTGCCGATGAGAGGGAGGTTGCAGACCGGGCACCAGTACAGCGTCTTCTTGACGGCGGGTTCCTGCATATGATCTCAACCCTGTTTGTCGGGCGGCCGGATAAGAAGTTGCATCATGCCCTTGAAAGATATAAGACCTCAGAGAGCCACATATACATCATGAAATGGGCACTTCTCTCTGTCTGGGACAAGACCGGGATTGTGGATCTTGCACAGACCCTTGTTGAGAACGGCTACCGTATCATCAGTTCGGGGGGGACCGGACGGGCCCTCGGAGAAGCAGGGATCGATTTTGTTGAGGTCTCCGAGTACACGGGCTCGCCAGAGATCATGGGCGGGAGGGTCAAGACGCTCCACCCGCGCGTCCATGGCGGACTTCTCGGCAGGCCTGACGTGGATGCCGAGATCATGAAGGAACTCGACATCAACCCCATCGACCTGGTGGTCGTGAACCTCTATCCCTTCGAGAAAATGGCCGGTGAGAACCTCGGTCTCGACGAACTCATCGAGTACATCGATATCGGCGGCCCGGCGATGATCAGGGCGGCGGCCAAGAACTTCAAGTACGTCTCGGTCGCCGTCGACCCGGCCGACTACCCGATGGTGAAGGAAAACGTCACGAATGGCGGTTTCACCTACGAGCAGCGGCTCGGACTTGCGAAGAAGGTCTTTGCCCGCACCGCCGCCTACGACGCGGCCATCGCCAACCACCTCCACTCACTCGACGGCGACTTCCCTGAAGTCTACACCGTGCAGTTCACGAACCGCCGGAGCCTTCGGTACGGCGAGAACCCGCACCAGCAGGCGGCAGTCTACGGCGACCACGGCATCGCCGGCCAGACGCCGCTCCAGGGCAAGGAGATGTCGTACAACAACTACCTCGACGTCGACGCGGCAGTCTCTCTGCTCCGTGAGTTCGAGGAACCGGCCTCGGTGATCGTCAAGCACAACAACCCGTGCGGCGTCGCCATCGGGAAGGACGGGCTCGAGGCCTACCTCGCCGCCCGCGAGGTCGATCCCGTCTCGGCCTACGGTTCGATCGTGGCCCTCAACACCCCGGTCGACACGCCGATCGCCGAAGAACTCTGCGGCACCTTCGTCGAAGTGATCGTGGCCCCGTCGTACGCTCCCGAGGCCATCGAGATCATGAAGAAGAAGCCGAACATGCGGGTGCTCGTCCTGCCCGAGCCGTCCACGGCCGACAGGCTCAGGTCCATCGACGGCGGCGTGCTGGTGCAGCGGACGCCCGAGCCCAAGGAAGAGTGGAAGGTCGTCTCAGAGCGCGAACCGACGAAGGAAGAGATCGCGGCGATGCACTTTGCGATGAAGGTCTGCAAGCACACGAAGAGCAACGCGATCATCTATGCCAACGACCATGCCGCCATCGGGATCGGCGCCGGTCAGATGAACCGGGTCGACTCGGCAAAGATCGCCGTCGAGAAGGCGCGGTCGTCCCTGAAGGGTGCGGTCGTAGCGTCCGACGCGTTCCTGCCTTTCGCCGACACGATGGAAGTCGCCGCAGCGGCCGGGGCGACGGCCCTCGTGCAGCCGGGCGGTTCGATCCGCGACCAGGAAGTGATCGACGCCGCCAACAAACTGAATGTGGCGATGGTCTTCACCGGCGTGCGGTATTTCAGGCACTAAACTTTTTCTTCTTTTTTCCGCCCGGCACCGGCGGGTGCCCGCTCGCCACGGCAGACTTATATCCTCTCATACCATCTCTCGTCGCACTTTGCGGGGGGTAGTGAATGGATTATGGTACATTGCTTGGCAGGTCGTACGAGTATGCGACAGAGGCCGTCTGGGGAAAATGGGGGAAGTGGATCCTCCTGATCATCTGCTCGATCATCTTTCCCCTGATCATGGGGTATATGATGGAGATCTACCGGGGAAAGACGCCTGCGCCTGAACTCGAGGACTGGATCAAACTCTTCGTCGACGGGGTCAAACTCTTCATCGTCGAACTGATCTACAGCATCCCGATCATCATCGTTGCCATGCTCTTCTTCGGCGGGGCGGCGCTGGCGTTCTATGGCGGGGGCGGTATGACGGCAGCGGCCTCGACGACATTCATCGTCGGTACGATCGTCGTCTTCGTCCTCGCCGTCCTCATCGGTCTGGTCTCGATCTTTGCCGGGATCAGGCTTGCACGGACCGATCGTTTCGGCGAGGCCTTCAACTTCTCGGCGATCGTCGGGCATATCGGGGCGGTCGGGTGGCTGCAGTATCTTGTCGCCCTGGTCATCGCGTATATCATTGTCTGGGTGCTGACCTTCGTGCTGATGCTCATCCCGGTCATCGGAGGTCTGATCCTTCTCATCATCACGCCGGCGATCTCGGTCTTCATGGCCCGGTACGTGACGCTCATCTACGAGAGCGCGGCGGTGTCAGAATAACCTCATCTCTATTTTCAAGGTCGAAAGGCCTTCCATCGGGTGATGATCAGGATGGGTGGGCGCCACCTCAAACCCGCACCATTCTCTCCGGCCGCCACACCCGCAACCCCTGGCGGGCCGGAGGGGGAAAAGCATTTGAGATGGTTAATATGCCAGAAAAATAACATTCTGTTACTGAAACCCATCAGTGACCATTCCAGGCCGGAGGATCCGGGTATTGTTCTTCACCTCCCGGCCTATCCACGACAGCGTGATATCCATGACGTCCGAATCAGTTCATGCAACAAAACGGCCGGAGCTTGGTCCCCTGGTGCCGGAGATCATCGCCCTTCTCGGCGGCATCATCTCCGCGATCATCGTCATCCTCCCGGTCAACACCTTTATCGGGTTGTTTGCAGGCTCGCTCACTCCCCTCGTCGCACCCTTTGTCGAGGAACCGCTGAAGGTGATCGGGGTGGCGTACCTCGCCGCCTGGTACCCCTCCACCATCACCTCGAAGACTCGCGGCTTTCTTCTCGGCGGCCTTGCAGGCCTCGGGTTTGCCTTCACCGAGAACATCGTCTACCTGATGCAGGGCATCGGCCCGGAGACCGTCATCGCCCGCGCCCTCCTGCCGGTGCCGATGCATATCGGGGCGTCCTCCCTGGTGGGGGCCGGCCTGGTGTTCCTGGGGCTCACCGCGTCCAGGGGAAAGATCCAGAACCTTTCCGACGTGTTCCAGCGGATCCAGACCTACGATATCCTGTACTTCCTCGGCCTGGCGGTCATCTTCCACTTCGTGTACAACCTGATGGCGTCCCTGAACCTGCTCCTGGCGATCCTCGCCCTCGCCGGCGGCCTGTATGCCGTGTACCGTCTCTACCAGTTCGTACCCGAAGATTTCGGCAACCTGGTCATCGACAGCACGACCAACAACGACCTTCTCCAGAAGGCGCTCTCATCCGAACCTGCCGGATATCAGGTCAGGGCGTCGGGGTCTTTCTGTCCTCACTGCGGGGCGAAGGTCGGCGACGGCGATACGTTCTGCACTCAGTGCGGGGAGCGGATCCGGTAAATCTCTCATATTCTATTTTTGCAGCGGCACCCTCTCCGCGAACGATCGCTTCCCACAGCGATGAATCCGGCAGACCAAAGAAAGATCCTCCATCAAGCAAAAGCCAGGCATCTCCCGACTTTTCCGAGTTAAATAAACTACATATATTTCCGGATTACGAAACGTATATATCAAAACGGCTTGTACTGAGATCTACACACCAGGAGGTGTACTCTTATGGATTATGGTTCAATGCTTGGCAATTCCTTCGAATATGCGAAGGAAGCAGTCTGGGGAAAATGGATGAAGTGGATCTTCCTCGTCATCGCCACTATCATCTTCCCCCTCCTCTACGGCTATGTGATGGAGATCTACCGCGGGAAGACGCCTGCACCCGAATTTGAGGACTGGGTCAAACTTCTCATCGACGGGATCAAACTCATCATCGTCGGGTTCATCTACAGCATCCCCGCGCTTATCGTCATGGCGATCTTCCTCGGCGGTTCTATCGCTCTCATGGCAAGCGGCTCTGACGCTGCAGTTGCTGCCGGAGCCGGATCGATACTCCTCGGGATACTCGTCACGTTCGTGGTCGCCTTCATCATCGGCCTGATCGCCGCCTTCGGCATCATCAGGTTCGCACGGACGGACAGTTTCGGCGAGGCTTTCAACATCTCGGCGATCCTGGCGCACATCGGTGCGATCGGGTGGGGCAGTTACCTCATCGCCCTGATTATTCTCTGGGTGGCGGCCGTGGCAATCAGTGTCGTCGTCGGCATCCTCATGATGATCCCGTTCATCGGCTGGCTCATCGCCTTCTTCCTCACCCCGGTGATCGAGATCTTCATTGCCCGGTATATGACCCTCATCTATGACAGCGCCGCGGCACCTGCGTGAACCTGTAATTTTCTTTTTTTTCTTTTGTAGAATTTTTTCATGAGGCGAGCGCCCGCCTCAAGCATACGGGATGAACATATCAGATCAGGTCTGGATCGGTTCTTGACCCTTATCCTTACGAACGAGGAGCGAATCGAAGTCGAGCGTCGTGCCGCCCCCACTTATCTTCGTCGTGGGGGGTCCGGGGGGTCTCCCCCCGGCGCGAGATGGCAGGGAAATCTCGACGATGGGGGACGGCCGATCTATCAGAAGAATTTTCTATCCTCTGCGTATGGCTTCAACGGGATATGGCGAGTTCAAACTCTCATGCAAACTTGAAGAGATGGTCTTCAGGATCATTTTCATAGTAATTCTGCATGAGGCGAGAGGACTCCTCAAGCATACACGATGTGAGTTTCTCGTCGCTTGCTCTCTCTCTCTCTTTTCATGACAGGAGAACCCGTGGGGATCGTTTTCCATCGCCGCCCCCACCCCATCTCCTCGCGAGACGGCAGGAACGATCGTGCGATAGGGGTGGCATGTTCTGATCAGCATGTCGTCATGGCATCATGACCCTGAGGATGGATCCCGGAAGGGATGGGCTGATCATGATTCCGAGGAGCACACGATCTCATGCCGTCCCACCCCTATCCTCTCGCGAGATGGCTGATCGATCCGCCCACCACTAGTAATCACGCCGGGGGCGGCGTCCCAAGAATCCCTTGGATTGTGATTGAAGCATGGAGGGCAGAGGAATGACCGATCAGAGTCTCTATCAAGGCGATTGATCGAGCTCCGGCTACTTTTGGGATATGCTCTTTGATAAAAATAGATGGTTTACCATGAAAATGATCCTGAGAATCATCTTTCCAGGTTTGCATGATGATCAGGCGTGCCGCCCTCATCGTAGAATCTTTCCTGGAATTGTGTACCGGGGGGCTTTGCCCCCCGACCCCCCACGGCGATGATTGGCGGGGGCGGCAATTCGAGGGTGATCCTATGTGATGTCTTGCTTCAAAGAGGGAGCAGGGATCCATGCCTACTCCAGAGACACACGATCATGGTCAAACGCGTATGCCTGAGCCGGGGGTTCATGCCTGATTCTACAAAGCCCATTTCAAGGAACGTATCCGATGAAGAGCAGGATCACCGCAAGGAACAC
Organism: Methanofollis formosanus; assembly: GCF_019633745.1. Lineage (NCBI taxonomy): Archaea > Methanobacteriati > Methanobacteriota > Methanomicrobia > Methanomicrobiales > Methanomicrobiaceae > Methanofollis > Methanofollis formosanus. The sequence goes on from NZ_CP037968.1 coordinate 39,531, forward strand.
ACTGGCGACGATGGAAGCCACGAACCAGAGACCGGCGAAGAGTATCATCTTGAGGCCGCCGGTCGCCCCAAACGGAACTTCTCCGGCATTGATCCTCTGTGCCGTCTTATACGCATCATAGGTCCCATAGATCCAGACGATCATGCCCGGGATGATGAGGAGAGCCGTACCTATCGCGGCCCCGAGGAGGACCATAAACCCCCTCTTGAGGTCCCCGTTGTACACCTGCCCGAGACCGGGTATCAGGAATGAGCAGAGCGCGGCGAGCCCGGCGCTCTTCTCCTCCGGGGGCCGTATCTGCACACCGCACTCCGGGCATGACCCGGCGTTCTCTTGCTCAAGGGGGGTGCCGCAGTTGGAACAGTAGCCAGCCATACTATTTGAAAAATTGATGTGACTATATTTGTGATTTCTTATTTTGTTCTGGGCTTTCTCTTCGATTCGTGTCTTTGAGATCTCTCAATCTCAGGAATAAAAAAACATTAGAACCCGGTCACCCCGTACATGAACGCGGCCGAGATCACCATCAGCATGAGCACGATAGAGCCCAGGATCAGGAGGCCGACAAAGAGGAGCATGAAGAGGATGCTGGTCTCCCTGAATGGAACCTCCCCGACATTCATCTTCTCTGCAGTCCGGTACCCGTCATAGATACCATAGAGATAGACGAGCAGGCCCGGGATGAGAAAGAGCATGCCCACCGCCGTCCCGAGGAGGACGAGCACTCCTTTTCCGATCTCGCCGTTGTACACCTGCCCGAGGCCGGGGCACAGGAATGCACAGATGACGGCGATCGTGGGGTTCTTCTCCCTGGTGTGTCGGAAGGGCGTGCCGCACTCAGGACAGACGGCGCCGTCCCTCTCCTTCAGCGGAGTGCCGCAGTTCGGGCAGTAGTTCGGCATAAATGTCAGAAGAGCGTCGTCCTCAGGAGATTTATGGGTGCTGGTTTTCACGACCTCCCCGGAGTATACGGTGACCTCTATGCCGCCGGACAGGATATACAAACTAATATATATCGGCCGCCCCCCACATCAGGTGGTGACTATCACTATGAGTGATTGCTTTATTCTCTGAAAAGATCCGCTTTTTTGACACTACCCTGCGGGACGGGGAGCAGACGCCGGGCGTCTCGCTGAAGCCCGCCGAAAAACTTCAGATCGCAACCATGCTCGCAGACCTTGGCATCGCCACCATCGAGGCAGGATCGGCCGCCGCATCGGAAGGAGAGCGTGAAGCCATCGCTCTGATCGCCGACGCCGGCCTCGGTGCGGAGGTCGCCACCTTCGTGCGGGCGTTGCCCGGCGACATCGACGATGCCGTCGCGTGCGGGGTCGACTGCGTCCACCTCGTCGTGCCGGTGAGCGACCTGCACATCCAGGCAAAACTGAGGAAGACGCGGGACGCGGTCTGCACCATGGCCTGGGAGGCGGTGGAGTATGCGAAAGACCACGGGCTCGTCGTCGAACTCTCGGGCGAAGACGCCTCACGGGCAGACCAGGAGTTCCTGGCCATGCTCTTTGCGGGCGGGGTGGAGCGGGGGGCCGACCGCCTCTGCTTCTGCGACACGGTCGGGCTCATGACTCCTGAACTGGTCGCGGAGCAGATCCCCGCACTCCTCTCTGCGCCGCTGAGCATCCACTGCCACGACGACCTCGGCCTCGCCCTCGCCAACACCATCGCCGCGCTCAAGGCCGGGGCGACTGCCGCTCATGTGACCGTGAACGGCCTGGGAGAACGCGCCGGGAACACCGCCCTCGAAGAACTGGCCGTGGCCCTGGAGCACCTCTACGGGGTGGAGACCGGGCTCAGAATCGAGAAGATCTACCCGCTTGCGACGACGGTCTCGCGGCTGACCAACGTCCCGCTCCCGACGAACAAGGCGATCGTCGGCGAGATGGCCTTCACCCACGAGAGCGGGATCCATGCCCACGGCGTCCTGCGAGACGCGAGCACCTACGAACCGCTCACGCCCGAGAGCGTCGGGCGGACCAGGCGGATCGTGCTCGGCAAACATTCGGGCTCAGCCTCGGTCGGGGCCGCACTCAAAGAACTCGGCTACCACTGCACCGAGGTGCAGCACGCCGAGATCGTCGCCAGGGTCAAGGCCCTCGGCGACGAAGGGCGGCGGGTCACCGACGCCGACCTGATGGCCATCGCCGACTCGGTCACGGGGGTGAGCAGCGCACCGGCGATCACCCTCAGACAGGCGACCATGGTCTCGGGCAACACCGTCATCCCGACGGCCTCGGTCACCCTCCTCGTACACGGCGAGGAGGTGACCTGCGCCGCCACCGGGAACGGCCCGGTCGACGCCGCCGTCGAGGCGGTGCGGCGGGCGGTCGCCGGTGCCGCCGAGGTGCGGCTCGAAGAGTACCGGGTGGACGCGATCAGCGGGGGCACCGACGCCCTCGTCGAGGTGACGGTGCGGCTCAGCCACGAAGGTCGGACACTCACGGCGCGGGGGGCGAGGACCGACATCATCATGGCAAGCGTGGAGGCGATGATCGCCGGCATGAACAGACTGATTGAGGAGAGACGATGAAGACTGGAGCACGACTGCTGGTCGAAGGGCTGCAGCGCGAGGGGGTCGAGACGATCTTCGGCTACCCCGGCGGTGCGGTCCTGCCTATCTATGACGAACTTTACGACGCCCCGTTGCGGCATGTGCTGGTGCGCCACGAACAGGCGGCGGCCCACGCGGCAGACGGGTATGCCCGCGCCTCAGGGAAGACCGGGGTATGTCTGGCCACCTCTGGCCCGGGCGCCTGCAACCTGGTCACCGGGATCGCCACCGCCTACATGGACTCGGTACCCCTGGTGGCCGTCACCGGCCAGGTACCGACGACGATGCTCGGCAACGACGCCTTCCAGGAGTCTGACATCACCGGAATCACCTTCCCGATCACCAAACACAACTATCTCGTCAAAGAGGCCGCCGAGATCGGCCAGGTGGTGCGCGACGCTTTCTTCATCGCGGGGACCGGACGGCAGGGCCCGGTGCTCATCGACCTCCCCAAGGATGTGATGACCACGCAGGTCGAGCACGTCCCCGAGGTGCGCGAGGCGCGGCTGCGGGGCTACCAGCCCACGTACGAGGGCCACCCCAGGCAGGTCGAGCGGGCGGTCGCGCTCATCCGGGAGGCCGAGCGCCCTCTGCTCTATATCGGCGGCGGAGTCGTCGCCTCGGGCGCGGCCGTCGAAGTCCTCGCCCTCGCGGAGTTGACGGCCGTCCCGGTGGCTTCGACGCTGATGGGCCTGGGGGCGGTGCCGTGCGACCATCCGCTCTCCCTGGGGATGATCGGGATGCACGGGACCGAGGCGGCGAACTTTGCCGTCACCGAGTGCGACCTGCTCATCGCCGTCGGGGTGCGTTTCGACGACCGGGTCACCGGCCGGGTGGAGGCCTTCGCCCCGAACGCCGCGGTCATCCACATCGATATCGACCCGGCGGAGATCGGGAAGAACAAACCGGTCGACGTCCCGATCGTGGGGGACGCAAAACTGGTCCTCAGGGCGATCACCGCAAAACTCGCCCGCCAGGAGAGGGGAGATGGCTGGCTCTCCAGGGTGCGGCGGTGGCAGGAGGAAGGGGCCGGGGCGGCCGGGACCGCCGACGGACTCAGCCCGGCCGCGGTGATCAGGCAGATGAACGCTCTCCTGGACGAGAACGCCATCGTCGTCTCCGAGGTGGGGCAGAACCAGATGTGGACGGCGCAGCACTACTGCTTCAGGCGGCCGCGGACCTGGATCACCTCCGGCGGGCTCGGGACGATGGGCTACGGGTTCCCGGCGTCGATGGGGGCGCAGTTCGCATGCCCGGACGAGACCGTCGCCCTGGTGGCCGGGGACGGGAGTTTCCAGATGAACATCCAGGAACTGGGCACGGTCGTCGAGTACGATCTCCCGGTGAAGGTGGTCATCCTCAACAACCTCTACCTCGGGATGGTGCGGCAGTGGCAGGAACTCTTCTATGACCGGCGGTACTCGTATACCGAGCTCCGTCCTGTCGACTTCGTCGGGATTGCAAAGGCCTACGGGGTCGAGGGGATGCGGGTCGAGAACCCGGACGAGGTCGGGCCGGCCCTGGAGGCGGCCTTCGATGCCGAGGGGGCGTTCGTCCTGGACGTCAGGATCGAGCGGGAGGCGAACGTCTTCCCGATGGTCCCGGCCGGGGCGGCGATCAACGAGATGATCGGGAGGCGGGGCGGATGAGGCCGCACACCCTCCACGTCCTCGTCGAGAACAGGGCGGGCGTCCTCTCCAGGGTCGCCGGCCTCTTCTCCCGCCGGGGGTTCAACATCGAGAGCCTTGCCGTCGGCACCTGCGAGGAGCCTGGGATGTCCAGGATGACCATCGTCGTCCTGGGCGACGACGCCAGGATCGAGCAGGTGAAAAAACAGCTGAACAAACTCATCGACGTCATCAAGGTCTCCGACATCACCGAGCAGAGCACGGTCGACCGCGAACTCGCGCTCATCAAGGTGGCGGCCGAACCCGGCGAGGGAAGGGCCGAGGTGATGCAGGTGGCCGGTATCTTCAGGGCCCAGATCATCGATGTGGGCCCGAAGAGCGTCATCCTCCTGGTGGCCGGAGACTCGGAGAAGATCGACGCCCTGGAACGTCTCCTGCGCCAGTACGGGATCAAGGAGTTCGTGCGGACCGGGAAGATTGCGCTGATGCGGGGGATGAAAGGCGGAAGGTAGAGAGAGCCCGGGCAACCTTCATTGAACGCTTCTGGATCTGGCTCTGAGGTCATCCCAAAACTCTCGGGTCTGATTCTCACAGAAGATAACGATGGATGATGGTTGAAAGATCCCCAGCCCCTCATAGCACAAAGAAGCACCCCTGGCCTTCCCCCACACGTGCGCCGGGGGCGCTGCCCCCGGACCCCCGGGATGGCGATAGGAGGGGGAAGGCATCTTTGATAATCACGAAGGCGGGATTACTGTCCTCCTCCCTATCTTCTGCAGAGGGACCGGGGGGCGGCCGCCCCCCGGCGAAAGATACGCATTCAAAATTCTTGGAAAGGAGTGTTTCAGTTCAAGTCTCAGAGGGTTTTGGGATATGCTCTCTGTAAAAGATCTCTATTCTGGTGTACCGAAGGAGGGGGGTGGCTGCCTCCTGGTCACTCCGCATCAGGATAGAGTCGGGGGTGGACACCATGCTCTTCAGGATATCTAACTCTGCCTTCCCGGCCCAATCTTGAGGAACAACCGATAGAAACTGAGACAATCTATGATTTTCGCTGTTCAGGGGTGCAATCTCCAGCGCGAGACAAGGTGAAGGTGGGAGATCCATACTCATACAGGGATAATTCACCAGAACAATGAAGGTTTCTCAAAAATCCCGAGATGTGGTTGTGTGATGGCAAGAGCCTATCTCACTCTTTAATGTCTCCAGTTTTACCATCTTGCTCATCCCGTTCTCGTACCTATGTACCAGACTGCGTGCCTCAAGATCCTGGAGCGTCCGTGAAAGGGTTGACTTGGGAATTTCCGTTCTGTCAGAAAGTTCGGTCTGGTTCATCTCCCCGTGATCGATCAATGTCTCGATTATTTTTCGCTCGTTCCCTTTCAACATTCTCAGCATGACCTGCTGATAGTCGACAAGAACGGGATCTGTCCTTTCGGTGACATGAAGTTGCACCGGTGAGGTAGCCTCAAAATCTGACGAGACATCCGTGGGGATTGAAACCATCGTCTCGGCAGGTTCCGGCACGTCTGGTGCCGTGATCCGGACGTCTTCGTTCTCTTCTTCATGGACGACTGACCCAAGCGTCTTTTCCCCGGAGAAGGGGCGCCAGACTATCAGAAGATAAGACAGACTTGCACCGAGAAGAAATGAGGCAGACGCGAGGAGGAGGCAGTCGGAGAGAGCATAGACAGAAGGCACATAATAGATCGCTGGAGTCTCTTCTCCGATGACAATCTGCACCTGCTGTGGGAGGATGAATATAGATGCAAGAGTGAATAGCGCAGTTATGAGAATTGTTCCTGCAAGAGCAGTTTTTCCTCTCTGATCCATTTTTATCATATTTTCGAGAATTTCGGCTCTTTCTTGGATTTATGGTATTTTTTTATGCAGTCTGGATCATTTAATGGTGAAAATGGGTTTTTCCGGTGTGAAGTCATGCCCTTCTCCTGTACGGATAGCCTTCCAACCATTGGTTCTGAAACGGGAGGCTTAAACTTTGTGAGCGGATCGGCTAACTGCCCACACACAATCAGTCCTGGTTCCATATAGCATTGTAAAAACAGAATATATAGGACGTTTTAGTGTTTTGGGGGAAACATGATGCCTCGATCTGCACGCAATACCAATCTTCCCATGGGTGCTCTGTGGTTGATTGGAATGCCGGCTCTCGTGATCCATCATCGTTTCGAACTTCCGCAGGTGAACTATCAATATATTTATGCCCATAGGCTGAAATAGGCTCTTTTATCTGATCTGTAGAGTATCTCTATCACGACAGCAAAGATATTTATTTGAACTGGTCGTAATGTTGTGGAATATCAGTTTGCGATCTTTGAAGGAGATCGCTCTCATCTATTGTAAGTCATGGTTTCACCTGCTTGACATTTTAGGTTCCGGCCAGTGCCAACTGGTTCACAACACAGAAATGATTTCAGTCTTTTCTCCAAAAAGGTGGATCCCCTTTGAAAGGGATCCTTTTCACAGGAACTGGCGTACATATTTCAATCATGAAGCGTGTACGTGATAGTTTCTGTGTTTTCATGTGGACTTGCAATCATAATCTGCCAGTGATCACTGGTCCATGGTATGGTGATAGTGGGCTCAGCAGAACCACCGGTGCAGACTGCAAGACTATACTCTCCTGTCGCCCCGTCATAGACGCCAGCATACAATGTCTGGTTCGTAGGAGTCCATGAGACAGAGAGGCTGATCTGGATTCCCTCCGACCAAGAGAATTCAGTGGAAAAAACATGTGCCTCACCGGGATTTAAGGAATCTGTATAACTAAGGATCCCAATTTCAGGGTTTATGATGTTATACACATCTGATGATCCCGAAATTACGGGATACTCCAGGGCATTGCTACTCTCGCAGATCGGAGAGGCAGTTACCCCGCCATAGAACGCACACAGTGATACCAGCAGGATCACAGTAATGCCAAGTTTTTTCATGACTTAATACCTCCTTGGGGGTCATTTCTGTGGTGGTCAACGATTTCAGAGATGAAACACCCCTCTGTTCCTCTTTGATGAAACATCATTTCAGCGTGAGGTGGGATAAAGGGTTCAAAAAATAAAACTGATATTTATTTTTCCTCGGATCCAGTATTATTTACTGGAACTGGTCTTTGTATGAGGCGTTATTCTGTCCTCATCGCACATCTATCCTCATAAAACAGAGATAGGCAGTGAGAAAGAGCACGCCCGGGAGGGCCAGGAGCAGGACGATGTTCCCCCAGATACCTGCAAGGACGTCCATGAAGTGCGGCGGCGCGGTGTCAGGGTCGGTGACCATAACAGTGAACGGGCCTGATGGACTGTTCTCCTTCACTGCGACATGATAGGGATCGACGATCGCACCGATGATTTTTTTGTAGTTCGTCTGCGGGGAGGCGGCCTCGACGATGGCGGTGACGGTCATTTTTTTCTCATAATATGCCTCGGCTTCAGCTTCATATTTCATCATCACCTCTTTCTCTTCCTGGGGATCTCGTTCTTCCCCTGTTGAGATGAGGGCACCATCCCCTGACATTATGAATGTCTGCACGAACGGCGCCTCCGGTTGCTCCCCCGCCCATGTGTCGATGGTGATCTCGCCTGCGATGGGCAGGAGTGAGGAGAGGATGATGAAGACGACAAGGGTGGCGATGAGTGCGCTCCCGCTGTCCGGCGCAAGGGTGGAGAGTGTGAGGGCGAGGGTGAAATAGACGAGGAGGAAGAGGACGGAGACCACCCCAAAGGTGAGGATGGCAGAAAACTCGTCGATGGTTGGGAGGATGCCGACGATAAGGAGCATCGCAAGAGAGACAAGGAGGACCACCCCGATCGCGAGGAGGATCGCCGCGCTCCCGCCGATGGCTTTCCCGTTGATCACTTCGTCACGATAAATAGGGTGGGAAAGAAGAGTCTTGAGCGTCTTTGTTTCCTTCTCCTTTGAGACAAGGTCAAAACCAATCGCGATGGCGAGGACCGCCCCGATGATAACGACCTGATCTGAAATCGCTGAGAATACGGAGAGTATGGAGGGTTTATCTGGCGTCCATCCGGTTAAAGTGCCACTCTCAACAGCCGTCATCTTTTCCTGGTATGCTGCGAGGTTTTCGTTGTATTCCCCAAGGCCCTGGTACATCCCTATGATCAAGATGATCAGAAAGAGTGCCATGATGACAAAGAAACGTTTGCTGGTGAGGTGGTCGACAAACTCCTTCTGTGCCACGATCATACATCTAAAGATTCCCATGATTCAACCCCTGGTGACACAAAATATGTGCTTTGCGGTTCTGGTGTGTCGGCGGCATCATCATCGTTCTGATGGAACATCATATCAGGATATAGGGATGGAATAGGTTCCTGAAAATGGAACAAGAGGCTCTGCAGAAAATCTTGTCCATTCTCAATAACAGCACGAATCAACCGCCTTCCCTCTCGCTCTCGCCAGGGGCGCGGCCCAATGGATCTCGAAAGTCAAGATTCACGGGAATCATTTTGTAATTGGTCTGGGTAGAGACCACCTTGAAGATCCTGAAGAGATGAGTAACTCACCGGCACTATCCTGACGTCTGGTGCGACTGAAAGGAGCATGGGAAGACCTGAGATCTTCAAAGGCGAGCCTCCGCAAAGATATCAATCTGGATAGATCCTACAGAGGGCCAAATCTTGTATTCACCCCTTTATTCGTACCCGCTCTCCCCCCTCCCCCCAGAGCTTTCCTCTCCTCACGCTCGGGGGCCGACGACCGCTCCGACCGATCATGTTATATGTTGGCATGACACACGCTGACATAGCACTATGATCGGCCTTCCATTCGAGACACTTGCCATCGTCAGCACCGCCTTCATTGCGGTCACCGTCATGCTCACCCTCTGGGCGTTCGTCTTCAAAGAGGACAGGGTATGATCGAACCGGTCACGGCCGCGATCATCGGCCTCTACTTTCTGGTCCTCATCGTGATCGGCGCCTGGGCCTCGGGCAAGATCCACAACACCGAGGACTACATCGTCGCCGGAAGGTCGCTTGGCTTCTGGGTCTTCACCATCCTGATGGTCTCCTCCATCTGCTCGGGTATGACCCTGCTCGGAGTGAGCGGACTCGGCTTCACCACCGGGTGGCCCTCCATCTGGGAACAACTCTTCGTCCCGCTGGCCGCCTCCTTCTGTATCATCGTCTTCGGCGTCAAGCTCCACCGCATCGGGAAGAAGAACAACTACCTGACGGTCGAGGACTACTTCGCCGACCGCTTCGAGAGCCCGAAGGTCATGCGGGGGCTCTCGGCGGTGGCCGGGATCATCGTCTCCCTCATCTACCTGATCGGGCAGTACACTGCGATCTCCATCGTGCTCGTCTGGCTCTTTGAGATCCCCCACTGGCAGGCGCTGATCATCTCGGGCGTCATCATCACCGCCTACACCGTGGTCGGCGGGCTGTACGCCGTCTCGTGGACGACGGTGATCCAGGGCGGCCTCCTCATCGTGGGAGTGTTCGCGATCGCACCGATTCTCATCATGAAGGCCGGCGGGATGACCCACATCAACGAGGTGATGGCCGGGATCAACCCGACGCTGGTCCAGCCATACCTCACCGAAGGGATGGCCTTCACGCCCGAGTTCCTCTTCTCGTTCGGACTGATGCTCACCGTGGGGCTTGCCTGTGCCCCGCACGTCGTCAACAACGTGCTGGCCGCAAAGGAAGAGCGTTACTTCAAGTGGTCGCCGCTGATCGCCTTCGCCGTCTACGCGGCCGTGATGCTCCTGGTGAAGTTCGCCGGGTTTGCCGGCCGGGTGCTCGTCGAGGAGGGAAGCATCGTCCTTCCCGATGTGCCCAACGCCCAGGACTTCATCTTCGTCTCCGGCCTGGAGTACGCCATGCCCAACCTCTGGGTCTGGTCGTTCTTCGCAGTGATCGTGCTCGCGGCCGTGATGTCGACGACCGACCGGTTGATGCTCACCGTGGGTTCGATGTTTGCCTGGGATGTCTGGAAGAACATCTTCAGGCCTGAGGCCAGCGACAAAGAGGTGCTCCTGGTCTCCAGGGTGGCGGTCGTCGTCGCCGCCGGCGGGACGCTCCTCCTCGCGATCAACCCGCCGGCGATGCTCGCGTGGCTGATGTGGTCGGGGATCGGGATTATGCTCTCCACCTTTGCGGTGCCCCTCCTCGCCGGACTGTACTGGCGGGGTGCGACCAGAGAGGGTGCCATCGCCTCGATGCTGGTCGGCCTGATCTCAGGCGGGGCGCTTGGCTACTGGTACTATGTGGTCGACAAGATGCCCTTCCACTTCAGCATGTATGCCTTCCTCCTCTCGGCGGTCACGATGGTCGTCGTCAGCATGGCGACCACGAAGACCGACTCCGAGGTGCTCGACGCCACGCTGACCGGCAAGTTCATCCACCTCCGGTGAACGGACTGCCGCAATTTTTCTTTTTTTGTTCTGTTGAATAGGGCATGCGTCGAGAGCGTGCCTCAGGCATACCGAATGAAAATTGCTCTGAGCAGATCTCCGATGTGTGGAAGGATCCTTGCTCCTTCCCTTGCGACCGAGGAATGAACAGAAATCGAGCATCCTGCCGCCCCCGCCTATCTTTGTCCGTGGGGGTCCGGGGGTGAAACCCCCGGCGCGAGACGGCGGAGAAGATGCTGCAATTGAGGGCGGCATGCCTGATCATCCCGCCTTCCCACATCCTCGTGCCGGGGGCTCTCTCGAAAGCCTTCGGCTTTCTCGAACTCGCTGACGCTCGTTTCCACCGGACCCCCAGGACGAAGATAGGGCCGGGAAGGCAGAGAGCCTGATCGTTCTGAGAGTGTTTTTGGTCTCTGTAGATCAGGTATGATGGCCCTTGATGCGTTCAAATCCTCAAGCGGATCTAGAGTGCCGATCTTTGAGATCATTTTCATAGTAATCGGTCATGAACCAGAGGCTCAAGCATACGCAATTGAACAATTGTTCTAAGCGGCGCTTCAAAGTGTGGATTCTTCTTACGACAGGACGCCCGGAGAATCTCGTTTCATCGCCACCCCCCGGCCATCTTCTGTCCGTGGGGGGAACGAGCGTTAGCGAGTTCGAGAAGGCCGGAGGTCTTCGAGTCCGGGGGTGCAACCCCAGGCGCGAGATTCCAGGAAAGATTCTGCGATGAGGGCGGCACGCCTGATCATTCCATCACGCCTTCCCGCATGCTCGCGCGGGGGACGCTGTCGAAGATCGAAGATCTTCTCAAGCTCCCTTCGGTCGCAGCCCCCGGACCCCCGGGATGAAGATCGGGCAGGGAAGGCAGAGAGGGTCGATCGTGAAGAGGTTGTTTAAGATCGGAAAACCGGTCCCTCTCTTGCAACAAGAGCGTCCCGGAATATTTCTCCACAGCCTTTTTTTCTCCCGCCTCCCAGGAGTGATCCATGGAAGGAGGCTACCCCGCATGCGCCAGATGCGGGATCAAAAAAGACGACCAACTCTGCAGGACAAAAGACGGGAGGTCGATCCCCGGATGCCCGACGGCAGGGCAGACCGATCTCCTGGCCGCTGCGATGGAGGAATACCGCCGCCCTGCCGTGGCGGCGTTCGCGAGGGCGGCGGCCGTCCAGGAGGGCGAGGGCTATGGGGAGAAGGAGGGGGGGTACGGCCGGCTCCGACCGATAAAGTGCCGGCTTGAGGAGACGGCCGAGTTTGCCGGGAAGATGGGGTACCGCCGCCTCGGCCTCGCCTTCTGCACCGGCCTTGCAAAGGAGGCGGCGGCGGTGGAGCGCTTCTTCAGGGGCCGGGATTTTGAGGTGGTCTCGGTGGTCTGCAAGGCGGGCCGCGTCCCGAAAGAGACTCTCGGCGTCTCCGACCACGAAAAAGTGGCGCCGGGCACCGACGAGCAGATCTGCAACCCGATCTTCCAGGCCATGCTCCTCAATGCCGCGGAGACCGAGTTCAACATCATGCTCGGTCTCTGCGTCGGGCACGACTCCCTCTTCATGAAATATTCAGAGGCGCCCTGCACCGTCCTCGCCGCCAAGGACCGCCTGCTCGGCCACAACCCCCTCGCGGCGGTCTATACGATAGAGAGTTATTCGCGGTACCTGAAGTGAGGGGAGAGATCTTTCCTGGGTCTATCTCTCTTCTCCGCAAGGGGGGATACTGGTGGGGATGGGAGATTCTGAAAAAATTTTGAAGATCGATACGAGGAGGAGACTGATCTTTATCGATCGGCAATCCATATTTTTTTGTCAGAGCGGTTTGAGCGCGCAGCGATGATGAGAATGGAACAGTCTTTTCTGCCAGTATGACATCGAAATATTTGGGATAAAGATCTCTAACCTTAATGTTTGTGGTTTAATCGTCTATCTGCCCTCTGAGAGTTAGAGAGATAGCTCATAAGGCATATATTCAACCAATATTATATTCTATGTCGTGGATTCCCGATTGGGTGTCCCGCAGGGGTCTGAGTGTTTGTACAGAACTGCTCCAGACCCCCACGCTGCCCGGAGGCAATGTAACTATGGATTATTCACTTGATATATCCTTGTCGGTTCTGTGCCTCTGGAGATGCAAAAAACAGAGGAAAAACCATGCAAACAAAATGCAGACTCGGCGCTATCATAGCGTTGATGATCGCCGGCACATTTCTGGTGTCGGCAGTGAGTGCATCCATCGATGGAGAGCGATACGGCCCCATCGAACCGGAGCATGTGGAGCCTGTTGATGATCATTTTATTCCTTCATTTGAAGAGAAAAATTACGTCATAACAGCGATTGAATCAAGCTCCCTTTCAGAGGATGAGAAAGACGACCTGATAAACAACTTAGAGAAAGTATGGTCATTGGATCCAAATTTATCTGAAAGTGAACGGAACGAAATAATTAATCAGGCCTCACTTATTGTTCTCAGTCATTATAGGATTGATTCTAACATTCGGCCCTTCTGGTCTGGATATACAGAATATAATGCAGATGGTACCCATAATGTGCTTGCAGAAACTGCTGGACAAAATATGGGACTATCCTCACAGAAATGTAGAATTCTCAATGAAAATTCTGCTGATCCAGACACCTGGGGCATACCGCAAATGGTAGAACACTATTCATGGGGTGGGGCAGGGAAAAAAACGCAAGAGTATGCAAATCGCGCAGCAGCAGTCTTTATGGAAGATCCCAATGATCCTCAAGGTTATGAATATCTATCATGGGCAATGCATTATATGTCAGATGTTGCCAATCCTTGGCACACCCAGCAACTCTGGGCTCAGGGAAATCATGAAACCTACGAAAAGGGTTACGTTTTGGACGAGATGGTAAGTGGCCATAACTTCAAACAAGTGATTACAAACGCTCCACTTTATTACTATGAAATTTCTAGTCCCGCAGAAAGTGCAGGCAACCTCGCAGATTTCTCAAGTCGTTATTTTAGTTACATTGACGATAAAATCAATAACGATCCCGATTGGAAGAATGATCCCACTGTAGTCGAATATACAGAAGATGTCTTGGAGGAGGCGTTGCGTTATAATATGGGTCTTGTCGACTATGCTGTGAATTATTCTTGATTCTGGTCATTAATTATGTTTTTTAAAAATAAATCCAACATTTTTGGGTGATTGTCATGAAAATTTCAGGAAAAAAGTTATCAACCCTGCTCATTGCTATCATACTCCCCCTTGCCTATCTTACTTACTGGTTTCTTCGAATGAGCGCTGTCTCACCAGGTGCAGAGATTATACTCTCAGGGGGCGTGATCGCCAGCATAGGCCTTGGCATTGTTGCACTCAAGAAAGGAGAGGCACCCCGATGGGTGGCGATTTCATTCATTATTGGTGCCATTCTCTGTGCCCTGATCTTTCTTGGTATAAATCTATGGGCTGGTTGGTCTGAAACCCGTCCTGGCCTCGTCTCATACCATGTCTCGATTAACGGCCTGGAAGGTCGAACCGGAGGGCTCATCACAACGATTCTCGTCCCTATCCCAATGCAGGACGGGGAAATGGTCATCCCATCTTCAAGGCTTGTGGACCAGACCTTCGATAACTGGACGACGACCATGGTAAAGACAAAGGACGGGAGGATGCTGGCATTCCAGAACCGGCATAATAATTTGACTGATATTCAGGGCGATTTTTATATCGCAAATGACGATATAAATAGTACTAAGCGTATCCCGGAAGAATATCTCTCTCCAGTCCTGGAAAATATCACCGACGAGGAGTATACCACCGTGATCTACGTGGACGAGGGGATCAGGCCACCAGGAAATTTGACCGTGAACCTCAGACTGAGTGCAGGGGGTGGACTCTATCATGGGATGTTTGAGCAGATGTACCGAACAGAGATTCAGGAAACTGTGCCAGCTGGAACGACAGGGCGGATTGTCGTGACAGCGGAGGTTGGAGAGTACAGGCCGCCGGGACCGTAAACCAGAGGGATACTACCTCTCTATCTTTGATTGGATTACATTTTTGAGTAGGTATTGGTCAAGGTATCTCTCTACTTTTATACATCCTCATCATGTATTTCAAGAACAAAAAGCCACCCTGCAAAAAGATCACGGAGGATGATAAGAGTTCTGTTCACAATCTCCTCTCTGCCTTTTTAACATAGAGGTCATCCCAAAACTCTCCAGCCCTCATCCTCACCGATGATAGCGATGGATGATAGTGAAGAGATCCCTGCTTTTTCATCGCGTACCCACGCATTCGTCGCCTTCCCCCACGCCCCTCCCAGGGGCGCTGCCCCCGGACCCCCGGGATGGCGATAGGGACGGGAAGGCATCCTTGATGATCCTGAAAAGGCGATGAGCGTCCTCCTCCTATCTTCTGCGGGGGGACCGGGGGGCGGCAGCCCCCCGGCGGAAGATTCACATTCAAAATTCCTGGAAAGGAGGGTTTCAGTTCAAGCCTCAGAGAGTTTTGGGATATTTTCATAGCCAAATCCGATCCCATGGGTCCAAGCGGTGCACTGGATGAAATCTTGAGAACACAGGCAATCAAAAATTTCATGATGATAAAATATGAAATATTTTTTCGCGCACAGAAAATGGAGAGCATTTTCTTGATAGGAAGATCAGATCTTCAGACTCTGTGGAATTGTTCATGAACCAGTGGTTCAAGCATACGTGATGAAAACTCATATCGCAGTTTGATCGATCCTTGATCCCCCTCCTTGCGGCCGAGGAGCGACTAGAAGTCGAACATCGTGCTGGCCCTTTGGGATGACAACAGAGACAGGAAGGCGGAGGGGAGACCATGATGAGGGAAAATTGTCCCTCACGAAGATCAAAAAGAATGTCCCTCTCGCTCTTCACCACCAACACTCTCACGGTCCCGACGGCCTGTACTCTTCAACTTCCGCCGTCACGACGATCCGCCCGGCAGTCCCGGCCGGCACACTTTCCTGGACCTCTGTTTGGTACATGTCCTCAAACATCCCATGAAAGAGCCCGCCCCCTGCACTCAGTTCAAGGTTCACGGTCAGGTCTCCTGGTGGCCTGACCCCCTCGTCCACATAGATCACCGTGGTATACTCCTCGTCGGTGATTTTTTCCAGGACCGGGGAGAGATATTCCTCAGGGAGACGCTCGGTCCCGCTGATATCTTTCTCATACAGATAAAAACGGGCATCAATATCGGTCAGGTTTTTCTGGCGGTGCTGAAATGCCAGCATCGTCCCGTCCTTTGTCCCGACCATGGTCGTCGTCCAGTTGTCGAAGGTCCGGTCCGCAAGTTCTGACGACGGGATGACGACCTCGCCGTCCTTCATCGGGAGAGGGACGAGGATCGTGGTGGACCCGTCGCCGGTCCGACCATCCAGGCCGACGACCGAGACATGGTAGGAGACGAGGGGAGGGACGCTCTCATGCCAGGCGAGACTGAGACTGATGCCGAGAAAGATCAGGACGCAGAGAACGGCGCCGACGACGAACGAGACCGCCACCCAATGCACCTTCGCTCCTTTTTTCAGCGCGACGGCGCCGAGGCCCACGGCGACAAACACCCCGGCGATGAACACCGCCCCGGCGATCGCTTCAGGGCCGATGGAGATATTGAACATCCGCACCAGCCAGTATGCCATGAAGGCGAGAGGGAGGACGATGGCGATAAGCAGGGTCGAGGTACGTTTTCCCGGGGTTTTCATGACAGAGCATCCCTTTTTTGCGAGGATAAATATAGTGATCACTTCATCTAATTGTCGGGACGACGCAGCGGCCTGAAGGCGCAAACGATCGCCTCGGTCACTGCTGAGTAATTTTCCCGCCCCACACCCCCGCACCCGGCCGTCCACCGAATATCAACAACCATAAATGAATCCTCCGCAAACCTATTACACCGTGAAAACGGCGATATTGGGCGGCGGACTGACCGGCGTAACGCTGGCGCGACTGTTGCGCCAGCAGGGCGAGGACGTGGTGGTCCTCGAGGCAGAGTCCGGGTACGGCGGGCTCTGCCGGTCGAAGGTCATCGACGGCTTCACCTTCGACACCGGCGGGTCGCACATTATATTTTCAAGAGATACGGAGGTCCTCTCCCTCATGAAGGAGGCGCTCGGGGAGAACCGGACCGAACGGCAGAGAAAGACGAAGATCTTCTACAAGGGGCGGTATGTGAAGTACCCCTTCGAGAACGGGCTTGCCGACCTCCCGAAGGACGACCTCTTCTTCTGCATCAACGAGTTCATCAAGGCGCTCATCGCCGCGGAGAAGGGTGAGGTGAAACCCCCCGAGAACTTCGGCGAGTGGATCCGCACCACCTTCGGCGAGGGGATCGCGGCGTGCTACATGCTCCCGTACAACCGAAAGATCTGGAAGTTCCCGCCGGAGGAGATGTCGGCCCACTGGATGGACGGCCGCGTGCCCAGGCCCCCGGTGGAGGACGTGGTCAGGTCGGCGGTCGGGATCGAGACCGAGGGCTACACCCATCAGTCGATCTTCTCGTACCCGCAGGAGGGCGGGATCGAAGCGATGGTGAAGGCCGTCGCCGCCCCGGTGGAAGACGCCATCAGGACCGGGTTTGTGGTCAGGTCGGTCAGGCGCGAGGGCGACCGCTGGGTGATATCCGACGGCACCGAAGAGGTCGTCGCCGACCGGTGTGTCTCCACCATCCCCCTCCAGGCCCTCCTCCCCGCGCTGGACGGCGTCCCGGCCGACGTGACCGAAGCCTGCCGGGCCCTCAAGTACAACTCGGTCGCCTGCGTCTGCCTCGGGCTCAAGGGCGAGGTCCCGCCGTACTCCTGGGTCTATGTCCCGCAGGAAGAACTCGGCCCCTTCAACCGGATCTCCTTCCCCTCAGGCTACAGCGACACCAACGCCCCCGAAGGATGCAGTTCGGTCCTCGCCGAAGTGACCTACCGCGACGGCGACCCCACCGCGGCCCTCTCCGATGACGACCTCGTCGCCTCCACCGTCGACGGCCTCATGGAGATGGGGGTCATCGCCTCGCGCGACCAGGTGCTCACCACCTCGGTCGAACGCCAGAAATACGCCTACGTCATCTACGACCTCGCCTACCTGGAGAATATCAAGATCGTCAGGGATTACTGCGAGGGCCTCGGGATCGGGCTCGTCGGCCGGTTCTCCGAGTTCGAGTACCTCAATATGGACGGATGCATCCGTCACGTCATCGAGTTTGCGAAGGAGTTTTCATGAAAGTCAACTTTTTCGTCGAGGACATGCTCTTTTTCAAATATATCGGCTGCGCGACCCTGGCAAAGACGCTGTACCGGGCGCTTGCCGACGGCAACGGTGGCCCCGAGGTCTCATGGAACGCCCACGGGCGGGACTTCGACCTGGTCCACTACCACACCTTCGGCCCCCTCGCCCTGGCAAACAAACGGTTGAGCGGAGCGGTGACCGTGCTCACCGCCCACTCAACGCCCAGACTCAACGCCGGCAACCTCGCCTTCTCAGATACCGTCAACAACTTTTACCCCGGCATATACCAGGGCTTCGACCACATCATCACCATCTCGCCGCTCTGCGACGAGGAGGTGCGCGAGTTCGCCCCCGACGTCCCGACCACCCTCATCCCGAACGGCGTGAACAGGGAACGCTTCAGACCGGACGCCGGGAAGCGGGCGGCCTTCCGCGAGACGTACGGGATCGGCGAGGACGAGCAGGTGGTGCTCACCGTCGCCCAGCAGACACCCCGGAAAGGCATCTACGACTTCCTCGCCCTCTCACGGGACCACCCTGACACCAGGTTCGTCTGGGTCGGCGGGTTCCCGTACGGCAGGTTCTCAAAAGACCACAGCCAGATCGAGGCGGAGAAAAGCCGGTGTGGCGAGAACGTCCTCTTCACCGGGTTCGTCGAGGACATCACCGCGGCCTACTGCAGCGCCGATGTCTTCTTCATGCCAAGTTTCGCCGAGGGCCTCCCGATGGTCATCCTTGAAGCGCTCGCAAGCGGCCTGCCGGTCGTCGCCCGCAAGATCCCCGAGTTCACCGGGAACTTCGGGGACGCCGCCCTCTACTTCGACGACCTCGCCAGGGCCGGGGCGCTCCTCGAGGACACTGCTCTCCTCAGGCAGCACGCCGACCTCTCCAGACCCTTCACCGAACGCTACGACATCAGGAGGGTCTCCGACCTCCATATCAGACTCTACCAGGAGTTGACCTCGTCATGATCTCAGTTGTGATCCCGACCTATAACGAAGAGGCGAATATCGCCGCCTGTCTTGTGTCGCTCTGCAACCAGACCCTCCCCAGGGAGCGCTATGAACTCATCGTCGTCGACGGCGGGTCGAAGGACCGGACCCGCGAGATCGCCGCCGAATATGCCGACCAGGTCTTTATCCAGACGAGCAAGAAGGTCGGCGGTGCACGCAACGACGGGGCGAAGGCGGCGAAGGGGGAGATCGTCGCCACGACCGACGCCGACTGCGTCATCCCCACCGACTGGCTGGAGCGGATCGAGGCGGACTTCGCACGCCACCCCGACGTCGTCCAGGTCTACGGTCTGGTGTATCCCAAGGAGAAGAACCTCAAACACTCCATCTCCCTTGCCCTGGCTAACTTCTTCTCCCGCCTCGGTTCGTGGACGCACTCGATGTACTATACCCTCGGGTGCAACACCGCCTTCCGCCGCGAGGCCTTCATCGAGGTCGGGATGTACCGGTGCATCGACGCCGGCGACGACCTGGAGATCGCCCGCCGCACCAGAGAGGTCGGGACAGTCTTCCTCGACACCTCGCTTCGCGTCGCCTTCGACATGCGCCGCTACGAGCAGTTCGGGACGCTCAAGTCCCTCTGGGAGTGGATCTATATCGTGGTGCGGGGCGGGAACACTGAGAAGTATTCGTACTCGAAGCGCGAGTATAAGTGAGGGGTGCGGGACGGTGGGAGACCGGGCCGTCTCCACACTCTTCGCGATCATCTTTTTTCACCATCGCTTCTCTTCACGATCATCTCTCTGCCTTTCCGTCCCAATCGCAACCGCCGGTGCGAGTATGGGGAAGGCATGAGAACGATCCCAATCAAAAATCAAAGATCCCGCTCTGCACATCGCCGTCCCCGAAGGCGACGTACCGCCCCACCCCTCTCCCCCGCACGCCGCAGGCCCTGAGGTCGCGCTCAGACCTGAGAGGGGCCTTCTCCCGTGCGGCAAGCACCCGGCGGGCATTCTTCGGGCCGATGCCGGGCACCCTGAGGAAGTCGGCGAGGGGGGCGCGGTTGACGTCCACCCGCGGCCTCTCCCTGGCAAGGAGGCGCTTGGGGTCGGCATTTCGCAAGAACCCCTCCTCGTCCAGCACCCCGGCCACCTCCTCCATGGAAAAGTGATAGAGCCGGAGGAGAGCGTCCGCCTGGTAGAGCCGGTTCTGCCGCCAGAGCGGGGTTGGGTCGTGGGAGGCAAGCGGCGTTCCCGCAAGGGGGCTGAAGCCCGAATAATAGATCCTGGCCGGGGCCAGACGCCGGTATTGCCCGGCGATGCAGGTTAGCACCTCGGCGTCGCTCTCGCCGGCCGCCCCGACGACGAGTTGCGTGGTGTGCCTACCCGGCATGGCGTCGGCAACCCAGGTCTGCCTCTTCTCGATGTCCTGCCGGTAGTCCTTCACCCCTGCGAGTTCGGAGAGCCTGGACGCCGAGGGCGCCTCGATATTGATGGAGATCCGGTCGGCCACCCTGGCGAGATCGGTGATGTCGGATCGCGCCGCGCCGGGAAGCACCTTGAGATGCATATATCCGTCATAACCCCGCCGCCGGAGGATCTCGCCGGTCTCGACGATCCCCTCCATCGCCTCGTCGACGTCGCGCGGGATACCCGACGAGAGGAAGAGCCCGTCGGCCCGCCCCTCGCGCCACATCTTCAGGAAAATATCGGCGAGTTCCGCCGGCGAGAGAGAACAGTCCTGCCGGCACGTCCGCACCCCGCAGTAGGCACAATCGTACGCACACCGTCCGTGAAGCAGCACCTTCATCATCCGCCTGCACCGGCCCGAGGCGATGGAGAGCCCCGGCATGCGGCGTGCACGCTTTCCCTCCTCACTCTCAGGGACACAGAGATCAAAGCGCGCCGCCCTCGTGAGGGCCGCGACCTGTGCGGCACGAGACATCATTGTTCATTCGGCCCTGAGAGAAAAAGGGGGATCGGGTGCGGGGTGAAAGTGAATGTTACCGGTTCTGTAGAATCGGGCATGAACCTCTGGCTCAAGCATACGCAGTTGAATATTTCATATTGCAGCCTTGTAGAATTGCCCATGAACCCTGGGTTCAAGCATACGGGATGAAAATTTTTCGTCACGTGCTCTCTCTTTTCAAGAGAAGAGAATCGGTTGGGATCGTGTTTCATCGCCGCCCCCACCGATTCTTCGGTCCGTGGGGGGTCCAGGGGGTGAAACCCCCCGGCGTGAGGTGGCAGGGAAATCTCGACGATGGGGGCGGCCGTTCTGATCGAAGTGCCTTCCCACACCATCGGCCGGGGGCGCTGCCCCCGGACCCCCGGGATGAAGATAGGGCCGGGAAGGCACAATCAGTGACTATGGAGATCGGATTGCCGTCCCCCGTCCTATCCTGATGCGGGGGGCCCGGGGGGCGGTCAGCCCCCCGCAGAGATAGCCATCCAGAGCATTTCTACAGAGCCGAAAATCTCATATCACAGTTTGATCGATCCGTGATCCTCCTTCTTGCGACCGGGGAGCGAACCGAAGTCGAGCATGGTGCCCCCCCGACACTCACACCAGAAAAGCAATTCTGCAGAGTCGAAAAATGTGCTTTGATCCAGGGGATGGTTCAAGTCGTGAATACTTCAGGGATCTGCTCAGGGCCAAGATTATATCAGGTGCTGACCGAACCTACCCGGTATGACTCCAGAATCAGAAGCCGTCAGACTCGTCGCCTCGCTGATGGCGCTCTCGGCCAGGACCGCACCCAAGGGGAAGGGCGTCGACACCATCGAGACGGCGGTGCTCGGCGGCACCGACCTGACGAAACTTGCCGAAGCGATGCGGACCTTCGGGAAAGAGCACGACCTCGGGTTCTTCCTGCGGGACGCAAAAAACATTGAGGCCGCCGACGCATGCCTTCTCATCGGGTGCCGCGGGGCGGAGACCGCCGCGATCAACTGCGGGGCCTGCGGGTACCCGACCTGCGCGGAGATGACCGCGGCCCTCCGTGCACCGCAGCGGGGCGGCACCCCGTTTGCCGGGCCGAACTGTGCGGTCAGGATGACCGACCTCGGTATCGCTGTCGGGTCCGCAGTGAAGACCGCCTCGATCCACAACGTCGACAACCGGGTGCTGTACTCCGGTGGGGTCGGCGCCCGGACCCTCGGCCTCCTGGAAGAGTGCACCGTCGTCTATGCCGTCCCGCTCAGGGCCGCTGGAAAAAATATCTTCTTTGACCGCACATAGGGAACATACCATGCCGATGATGAAGATCAGAGGCGGCGACCTCGACCTCGTCGAGTACGAGTTCGAGCCCTTCACCGCGGGCGACCACCTCCGCCCCCTCGCCCTCAACCGCGAGGTCCGGGCGGTACCGCAGGAAGGTGCCTTCACCGCCCGTGCGCCGGCCAGGATCCACTCGACTGTCCTTGACATGAACCGGTTTGCCCCCGACCGTCCGGGCGGCGGCGGGTTCGGATATGCCGTTCAGGTCTACTGCACCGCCACGGCGCGGTGCACCGAGAAGGAGACCGAGATCGAGTACGAGCGCGCCCCCATCGTCACGCAGGTCGTCGAGGCCTTCAAGGAGACGGTCGGCTACGAGGGCGGCTTCTCGATCCGGGCACAGGACCACCAGCACAAACACGTCGGTCTCGGCTCGACCGGGACGGTCCTCACCGCGGTCTGTCATGCGATGAATGCCGCTGTGGGATCGCCCCTCACCCCAGAGGAGATCAGGGTTCTGGTGGGCAGGAACTTTGTCGAAGAGACGGCCGACGACCGGGTGGCCTTTGGGTTCGAGACCGGGGTCGGGCCTGCGGTGAGCACGTACGGCGGGTTTGTGGTGATGGGCGACGACCTCGCCCTCGTCTACCACCACCCCTTTGGCGCGGAGAAGAACGTCTACGTGATCATCCCAGAGAGCGGGATCTCCTCTGCCGGCAAGAGCGAGTTCGACCTCCTGATGAACCGGGCCCGCGACCTCGACTACCGCGACCGTCCGCTCAAGGCCTACATGGTCCTGATGGACCTGATCCCGGCCCTCGAACGGGGCGACCTCGAGAAGGCCGGCGAGGTGATGTGGGAGATCGAGTTCCGCGGCTCCAAGCGGGCCGAGATCGAGCACCACAGCTTTGCCATCTACGCCTATATGAGCAGGCTGCGGGAGGCCGGGCTCGAGTTCGTGGGGATGAGTTCGGTCGGCCCCTCCATCGCCGTCGTCACCAGGAAGCCCAGGGAAGAAGTGGAGGCGATCGCCGAAGGACTCGGCCTCACCGTCACTCTCGCCACGACGGTCGACAACGAAGGGCTGAAGGTCTGGAAAGAAGAGGATTAGGGCTCTGTTGGGTTCAGGAGAGATCTGTTCTGGAACGCGGATAGCGATGGGTTGAATAGGTCAATTTTGCCCCATTTTTGGCGTTGTGCGGTCTCGCACAATCTTCTCAATAAAGGGGGTACAGGGGCCGCTCGCCGGCGGATTGGCGAGCAGTTTGATCGGCGAGCAGGTTAGATCCCTTCTTCATCGGTGTGCGGCAGTCCCGACACCAAGAGTTGCACCCCCCCACGTTTCTTCCGATGACGATGGGTGGAGAGTCCGAGGAATTCTCCAGAGCCAAGAATTAGAAGAACCTGATCTGGTCCTGCGGGATGGAGAGGACGAACCTCGCCCCGGTGCCGGGCTCTCCCTCCTCCTTGATCTTGATCCCGGTGACGGCCAGGATCCGGCGCGCGAGGTAGAGGCCGAAACCGGTGTTTTTTCCATACCCCAGCTCGAAGATCCTTTTTTTCTCCCTGACTGGTACCCCGCATCCGTTGTCCTCGTACACTATCAGGGATCCCTCCACCCTGACCCTCACCTCGGTCACACCCTTCCCGTGCCGCAGCGAGTTTTCGAGGAGGATATAGAAGACGCGGTCAAAGAGCGTGTCGGCGAGAACCCGGACGCCCGCGGTCTCGGTTCGGATCGTAAGGTTCTGCACACCGTTCTCGAGATACGAGCGTGCCGAGCCGACGGCGGCATCGAGATCCTGCCATGTCGGTGCCGCCGTCCCGACCTGCTGGATCTCCCGGGAAAAATCAAGATGTTTCCTGAGCATTCCAGCCGCTTCCGTGGCTTTTTTGAGGTATCGATCGACGTCGGGTTCGGTCGTGACGCCGGCCGCAAGGTCGACCCACCCCGCGAGGGCGGTGAGGATGTTCATCAGTTCGTGGCGGGTGAGCGTGCTGACCAACTTGAGGGTCTGGTTCATCTGCTCCAGTTCCTCCTGGGCAGCCCTGATCTCGCTGATATCGATCACCAGGCCCCATGTCCCGGTCGCCTCCCCGTTCTTGGTCACGGCGACGGAGTGGACGATCACCGGGACGGTGCTCCCGTCTTTTCTGAGGAAGGTGTACTCGTGACATGCCGGGATCCTCCCGTCCATCCGATAAGCCACATTCTGGTAGGCTCGCGTCCGGTCAGGGAGGGCGATCAGGTCGTAGGCGTTCAGGCCCCCTTCGAGATCCTCCGCGGTAAATCCGAACTCCAGGAGGCCATGGTGATTCACGTAGGTGATAGTGCCGTGCTCGTCGAACTCGAAGAAGGTCTGGGGGAAGGTGTCCATGAAGGTGAGAAGGGTCTGGCGCATGTCGGGGGTGTGCCGGCCGGCGTCGGCGTCGATCTCGACGAGGTTGACCCAGAAGCCCTCTCCGGCGGGGGTGAAGACCGGCAGCACCCGGGCCGGACGTCTGTTCCGGTCGAGTACGGTGTACGGCGAGGGCGGCGATCCCGCGCCGTCCACTGTCCTGGCGCACTCTGCCACGAACCGTTCCCTTTCGGAGGGGGCGAAGAGATCGGAGATGTGCCACCCGGTGACGGACTCATCCGGACAGCAGAAGACATCCTGCCCCCTCCGGTTCATGGACAGAATCGTACCCCCCTTATCGGTCAGACAGAGGATCTGCGGGAATCTGTCGGCCCGAGAGGATTCTATCCCGATGAAGAGGGGTTCACGGAGCATCGAAATTCAATGACCCGGAATAATATATAACTGTTTCATATTTGTCATGGGTATTTATTTTCAAGATCAAAATTATTGATCTCAACAAATATTGTATGAGGCCACGTATTTCTGATAAAATGGCTCTGTAGAATTTTTCATGAGGCGAGCGCCCGCCTCAAGCGTACGTGATGAAAATATCATCTCAGAACTGGATTGATTCTTGACCCTCATCCTTCCTTTCAAGGAGCGAATCGGAGTCGAGCATCATGCCGCCCCCCTATCTTCGCTGGCCGCCTTATCAGGGGCCGAGCGTATTTTGCAGTCCGGGCAGGATGAAGCCGGTTCGCCGAACGTCGCGAGGTCGTGGAATCTATCGGGCCGTTCAGGGCCTGTGTGGGGGGGGAGGAGGTCGTTCGAGTCAGGGGCCTCCCGGTACGGTGATCTATGCCTGGGCGGCCACACCGGAAATCGGCGCGATTCAGATGAACCGTGCGATATTTTGATCGCAAAAGTCTACAGAGCCGAAAAAAAGAACGAAAAGTTCAGGCAGCCGTCTTCTCCACGACGAAGACGGTCACCTTCTCGAGGGGATGGACGACCGGACGGCCGAGGGCGGCGAGTTCTTCCTCAAGCCACGCGAGGTCGACGGGTTCGAGGTCGTCGTCGCCGTGGAGTTCGGCAAAACCCGTCTCGTTGAACTCGGCAACGACGAACTTCTCGTACGAGACCCGCGCCAGTTCGGAGAGGACGGCACCCCTGATAGCAGGCTCCATATGATGGAGGGCGCCGAAACAGATCCCGATATCGAAACTCTCGTCCTCGTACGGCAGGGCGGCGGCGTCGGCCTCCTCGAAACTGATCTTCTCGGCGACTCCCTCTTCCCCGGCAAGCCGCTCGGTCTCCTTCAACCGCCCGGTGTCGATATCGATGCTGGTGACAAAACAGTCGTACTCACTGGCGGCGATGAGGGTGAGCGTGCCGGCCCCGATGTCCAGCACCTCTCTTCCCTCGACGCCGGCGAGACGGAGGAGGGCCCTCCGCTCTTCAAGATACCGCCCTTCGATCATATTTACTCCTCTTTCAGTGCCTTATCGATGGCCGCCGCGGCCGTCTTCGCCGAGCCCATCGCCCAGATGACCGTGGCCGCACCGGTCGCGGCGTCGCCGGCGGCGTAGACCCGCGCCACCGTCGTCCGCCCGTCCTCGTCCACGACCAGGTTGCCCCGACGAGCGCGTTCCAGGCCGGGGATCATCGAGACCAGGAGGGGGTTTGGCCCCTGCCCGATGGCCTCGATGAAGACGTCGGCCTCGAGGGTGAACTCGCTCCCCTCGATGCAGGTCGGCTTCGGCCTCCCGCTCGCGTCGACCTCGCACATCTCCATCCTGACACACTCGACGCCTTCGACAGCCGTCTCGCCGACGATCCGCACCGGGTTGGCGCAGCAGAGGAACTCCACGCCCTCCTCGTGGGCGTTCTTCACCTCGACCGCACGGGCCGGGAGGTCTTCCTCGCGCCGGCGGTAGACCAGCGTCACCGCCGCCCCGAGCCGCCTGGCCACGCGTGCGGCGTCCATCGCCACATTCCCGCCGCCGACCACGACGACCTTGCACCCGCGCTTGACGGGCGTGTCGAATTCGGGGAAGCAGTTGGCATGCATCAGGTTGACGCGGGTCAGGAACTCGTTTGCCGAGTAGACGCCGTTGAGGTTCTCGCCCTCGATCCCCATGAAGTACGGCAGCCCCGCACCGGTCCCGAGGAAGACGGCGTCGTACCCGAGGAGTTCCTCGACCGGGACACTCCGCCCGACGAGGTGGTTGAGCCTGATCTCCACGCCGAGGGCCTTCACCTGCTCGATCTCGGCCTTCACGATCGCTTTCGGGAGCCTGAACTCAGGGATCCCGTAGGTGAGCACGCCGCCGGCCTCGTGGAGCGACTCAAAGACCGTGACCTCATGGCCGAAACGGGCCAGTTCAGCCGCGGCCGTCAGCCCGGCCGGGCCGGAACCCACGACCGCGACATGCTTGCCGGTCGGTTCCGCGACCGCCGGGAGCTTCGTCCCGTGCTCGCGTTCCCAATCGGCGACGTATCGCTCCAGGGCCCCGACGGCCACCGGCTTCTCCTTCTTTGCAAGGATACACGCACCCTCGCACTGGGACTCCTGCGGGCAGACCCGGCCGCAGATGGCCGGGAGCATGTTGTCGGCTTTGATGACCGCTGCAGCGCCCTCGAAGTCCTTCTCGGCAACCTTCTGGATGAAGGCCGGGATATCGATCCCGACCGGGCAGCCCTTCACGCAGGTCGGGCGGACGCAGCTCATGCACCGGAGGGCTTCAAGAACAGCGTTCTCCTCGGTAAGCCCCTTGTTGACCTCCGTGAAGTCCTTCACCTCTTTCGCCATCAGTGCTTCCCCCCGCAGCACCCGCAACCGCCATGATGGTCATGGTGGTGGAAGTGCTCACGCGCCTCCTTCTCCTCGTCGGTGTACATCCGCTGCCTCTGCATCAGGCTGTCGAAGTCGACCTGGTGGGCGTCGAACTCAGGGCCGTCGACGCAGGCGAACTTGGTCTCGCCGCCGACCGTCACCCGGCACGACCCGCACATCCCGGTCCCGTCGACCATGATCGGGTTGAGGGAGACAAAGGTCTTGACCTTGTACGGGATGGTCACCCGCGAGGTCACCTTCATCATGATGGCCGGGCCGACGATCCAGACACAGTCGATCGTCCGCTCCTTGAGAAGCCCTTCGAGGACCGTGCTCGCGAAGCCGTGGACCCCCTTGCTCCCGTCGTCGGTCGTGATGAAGAGTTCGTCGCAGACCTCTTCCATCTCGTCTTCGAGGATGAGGAGATCTTTGTTCCTCGCCCCGATGATCCCGATGACATGGTTCCCGGCTTCCTTCGCCTCGCGGGCGATGATCGGGGTGCTCGCGATCCCGACGCCCCCGCCGATGACGACGACGGTGCCGTAATTCTTGATCTCGCTCGGCGTGCCGAGCGGCCCGACGATGTCGGCAAGGACGTCGCCTTTCTTCTTGGTCGCGAGCAGTTCGGTGGTCTTGCCGACCGCCATATAGATGACTCTGACCGAGTCACCCTTCGTCGCCGAGATGGTGAGCGGGATCCGCTCCCCGGTCTCGTCGACCCTGATGATCAGAAACTGCCCGGCCCGGGCGTGGCGCGCCACCTGCGGCGCGTTGACCCAGATCTGATACACATTCTCCGAGAGCTGCGTAGCATCCTCAACCTGATACAAACTCTACCACTCCAGTTGCATGGTGCACTGTGCTTTCATGATTCGTGCTGCAAGGACTTTACTTTACGCACCTTCACCGCCACGCCGCGGCGTGCCCCGACCATCTCGGCCGCGCCCATCGCCGCCCGACCGGTCGCCATCGCCGAGGGGCCGACGACCAGCACCTCGTCGCCGGCCCGGATCCTGGGGTCGGCGCCGGTCACGCCGGGAGCGAGGACGTCGCCGCGCGGGACGAAGTCGTCGATCTCGACGCGGTAGCCGTGGAGATGTTCCCAGCCGTTGAAGGTCGGTTTGTACAGCCCGGTCTCGGGATCGATGTTGAAGAGGATGGTCTTGCCCTTGAAGACGGCACGCCGCCAGGGTTTGCCCTTCACCTGCATCCCCTTCGTCTCCACCTGCTCGTCGAACTGCCAAGCAAGCATCCCGGCGACCGGGGTGCTCCGTATCTTCCGCTCGCCGGCGAGCGCCTCGTCGAGGGCCGCAAGCGAGGCCGGCGCGGTCGGGCGGCCGGCGACGACGGTCTCCTGGAGTTCGATCCCGCAGGCCGCGGCGGCCGTCCTCGCGACCTCCAGCGCCCCACCCTCCAGGTGGGCGATGACCCGTCCGTACGGGTGGGCCTTCAGATAGTCGGTGAGGAACCCGGCGAGGAGTCCACACTCCTCGCGGTCCCAGTACCCGGTGACCGGGACGTCGTAGTGGCCGGCCGGGTAGACGCCTTCGAGTTCTCTGGGCACGACGCCGAGCGGCGAGGTGATGATCACCTCGTGGGCCCGGCCGTCGACGGTCCGCACGAACTTCTGGTGGCTCTGCGAGGTGGAGTACGGCTTTCTCGCGGAGCACGGGAGAAGGACGGCGACGTCGTCCCTCGGCGGGACATAGCGTTCCACGACCCGCGCCGCAAACCGCTTCACCTCGGCCCGCTCCATCGACTCGCCGGCATTGGCCAGCAGCCGGCAGGGCCGCGCCGCCGGGGCGGCGGCCTCGGCCATCGTATATTCCTGGTCGATAAGGCGCAGGGCGGTCACCTGGTTTGCGTCCAGTCTGCACCGCATCTCCACGAGTTCGCGGAGCTGTTCCTTGCCGACGAACCGCCTGGCGGTCGCACAGGCGGAGAGGAGAGCGAGGCGGTTGTGGAGCCCGAGGTCGCCGGCCTCGCACCCGGCACACCGGCACGTCCCTTCCTCCACCTCGGCGACCGGGATCTCACCCTCGGGGGTGCAGAAGAGCCCGCGCGCGGTCATGAGGTCGACGCCGACGAAGTCGAAGAGGTCGAAGCCGGTGTAGACCAGGAAGGGGACGTTCGAGGGGAGGGCCGCCGCCGGCGCATACCAGGCGGCGTCCGGGGGCACAGCCTCCCTGAGGGCCGCGAGGGTGGCGACATAGTCCCTGGGGCGTTCGAGCATGGTCTGCCAGTTGGCGACGAGGGCGCATCCCCCGGCCCCTGCCTCCCCCCTCAGGGGGTGGACGATCCGCACCTCTTCCTCCTCGGGCTGGACGAGATACTCGTCCACGAACACCTGGTCGGCGGTGAGGGGGACGTTGGCATGGACCATCGCCGCCAGGGAGGAGTAGACCGCCTCGACGTCCAGGGCTGTCGGGGTCTGGCTGACAGCCTCGCCGACGGTGAACGTCCCGGCCCGCGCCATCCCGTCCCTGCTCTTCACCTCGAAGAACGCCGTCACTCCAGCACCTCCACGCCGGGAAGGGCCTGCCGCACGAAGGCCGCCCAGTCGGCGGGTGCGAGGACGGTCACCGTGCTCTCGGGGTGGGTCTCTGCAAGCCGCGCGATCCCCCGGCACCCGGCCTCCATCATCGCCTCGTCCCAGGCGGGGACCTCTGACTGGCCGATCGGGAAAGTCTCGGCAAGTCCGGTCGGGAACGGCCCGAAGGGAGGCTTGAAGGAGAGGACGTCGTCGTACTCTTCCATCTTGTCGCCGGTCATGGAGACGAGCACCTTTTCCCCAACGGTGAAGCGCTCGATCATCTCGTGATACCGGATCACCTCGGTCCGCCGGCAACTCTCGGTGCCCTGGTAGAAGAACCGCCGCTTGGAGACGCGGTCCTGCCGTTCGAGTTCTTCGGCATGGCGGAGGAACTCGCGGTAGCCCTCCAGGAGCCGCGGGTGGCTCCGGCACCTGATGTCCAGGAGTTCCCAGAGGGTGCCGTCGGTGATCGCCTGCCTGATCCTGGCGATCTCGGCGAGGGTGACGTAGAGGTTGTGGAGGGCGAGGAGCCTCTCTCTCTCCGGGCTCTTCTTCAGTTCCTCGGCGGTGTGATTCCGGCAGACCGCACAGGGACAGGCGAGTTCGGAGAGTTCGTCGATCTTCAGGCTCCCGTAGGTGGTGAGGTACCGGCCGTCCTTGGCGAAGAGGGCGTAGGCGGCCGAGTCGAAGATGTCGCAGCCCATCGCCGCACCCAGGGCGAGCATGGAGGGGTGGCCGGCCCCGAAGAGGTGGACACAGGTCGAGGGCGAGAGGCCGCGTTTGGCGGCCAGGACGACGTCGACCAGGTCCTTGTACCGGTAGTTCTCCATCAGCGGGACGACCGCCCCGACCGGACAGAAGTCGAAGCCGATCTCCTGGACGCGCCTGGCGGCGTATTCACGAAGGTCGGGGAAAGTCGCGCCCTGGACCGGCCCGGCGAGCGGGGCGTCGGGTCCGAGGAACTCACGGGCCTCCTTGATCCGGTCGAGGGTGACTTCGAGTTCCTCCTCGACCTGTTCACGCGGGTTGTCCGGGGTGGTCGGGATGTCGAGGGGCACGATGATGTCTGACCCGATCTCCTGCTGGAAGGTGATCGTCTCGGTGTTGGTGATCTCCACCTCGCCGTAGACCATCAACTGGAAGGAGCCCGAGTCGGTCATGATCACGCCGTCGAAGTCGAGAACCTTGTGAAGCCCTTCGGCCAGGGCGCGGTCCCGGTATTCGCTGCTCTTGGAGAAGATGTAGGCGTTGGTGATGATCGCCTCGACGCCCATCTCCTGCATCTCCCGCGGGGTGACGAGCGGGAGGTGCGGGTTGACGACCGGCAGGAGTGCCGGTGTCCGTATGGTCTTGTCGCCAACTTTGAGCCGCCCGTTTCTGGCGGCGATGTCTTTTTGCAGGATCTCAAAACTGATTCCCATTTATTCAACCTCTTCGGTGAAGACCTGCCCTTCGAAGACGGCGACCTCGAACTCGTCCCGTCGCCAGCACCCCTGCGGGAGCCCGGCCTTGAGGCAGGTGTGGTCCAGGAACTCCTCCGCGTTCCACTCGTATTCGGTTGCGACCTGCGGGAGGAGGAGCCCGCTGTGGCCCCGTCCGCTGACGACCAGTCCGTGCCTGCCGACCTCGACGTGCCCGGCCCGCCCGGCCGCCGGGCATGCGAGCGCTTCGGGGACCGAGAGCACGGTTACCTCCACCCTGATCCCGGCCAGTTCCCCGGGACGGACCGCGGGAAAACGCGGGTCTTCGAGGGCGGCCGAGAGGGCGGCGTGCACGATCCCCTCGGCGAGGGGCATCACCGGGTACGGGAGACCGATGCAGCCGCGCAGGTTTCCTCCGGCGGTGAGGGTGACAAAGACCCCTCGCTTCTCAGAGAAGGCCGGCGGAAGGTCGGGCATGGTAAATGCTTCGCCCCTGAGGTTCTTTTCGAGGGCGGCGCGTGCGATCCGGACCGCCGTTCTGCCCTCTTCACTGGTCAGCGCAAACATTAGCAATATATTCAGGGGTTCCCATATTATTAAGAGGAGAGGGAGAGTGCGGCCGACGGTGGCTTGAGAGCTGCTGAGGAAAGTCCCCCCACCGACCAGGCACGCAGCCGCATGCAAGTGCGGGTGGCGAGAGTCATGGCAATGACACAGAAACGACACGCCCTGCCGCCAGTGATGATGCGGCCGAGCCTTCGGGCGAGAAGCGCACCCAGGTGCGTGAGTTAACCCGTTGAACGTAACGGCAGGAAACGCTGAAACGGTGAATCCCTGCGGGTGCAAGCCAGAACAGGGCATGTGGGCGCCTGGGCCCGCCCGGGTATGGCGCTAAGTCGAATGCCGCAATGAACAGAAGGGGGCTTACTCCTCCGACTCCGTTCTTCGTGGGCTGGTTTTTTTCGAGTGGTCTGTTTTCAGCCTGTGAGCGAAAGGCGTGCCTCAGATATACTGCATGATAACTGTTCTGAGCGGATCTTCTGCATAGAGGGTTCAGAAGGAGTCCTCCCCTTTCCCCCACGATCATGAGCCGCCTGCCTTTCCTCATCAAACGCGCGGGGGCACCTTCGAAACACTCCGTGTTTCTCAAGTTCGTTATCGCTCGCAGTCCCAGGATCACGGGGATGGCGATGGAGAAGCAGAGGAAAAGATCCTGAAGATGATGGTACCGTTCCTGGTTCTATTCTGACGCAAGGTGCGAAATGAGCGAACTTGAGAAGACCCGCAGGTCTTCGACTCTCCCTCCTGCCTGGGAAATATCGTTCAATCCGGAAGATGTTCACTGAATATGATATCTCCACGACCGGAATCATACACGATCATGAGTGATTCACAGCACCCCCGTGACATGGGTGTTGTTCGGTCACAAAATTATAGGGGTCATTGCATTGAGAAAAAGGCTTTCATCTTTTCGAGATGGATAGAATCGACACATAATCGATATATGTCACCAAAAATATACTTCGGGTCGTGGATACCTTAACCGATGTCCTGTCGGGGCCGGAGAACTTAAAACGAGTACTTCCCGGCCCCAACAAATCGCCCGAAGGCTACGGAGTTGTAGGTCATCATCCTCGATAGCCATTGCCGTGCCTTTGGGAGGAAAAATGTGAGAAAAATGGAGAGAGAATGAAATGAAAAAAGGAGAGGAGAATGTATAAAGAGAAAAAAATTCTGGCCCTTTTGTTCTCCCTCGCCATTCTCGGATGTACACTCTTCACGGTCGGGTGTACGACAAAGGAAGAACCTGAGACCACGACCCCTGTCCTGACCCCTCCTTCTTTCCAGCCGGATATTCTGGACAAACCGATCATCAATGCTCCAGAGGGAGAGGGGGGGCTTTCTCCTTTCCTCTTCGAGTTTGATATGGTGAACGCGTCGGGATTCGAAGCGGTCAGGGCCGATCTTCCAGGAGCGTCTACTCTGGTCCTGAAACCAAACGCATCGGCGACCCTCCCAATCATCGTTTCTTCAGAGGCCACCGTCAGCACAGAGATCAGGGTCGCCCGGACCGAGGGGTTACCAGAAGGAGTGCAGGTCTTCTATACTCCAGACACTTTCACTCTTGAGACCAGGGAAAAGACATGCCTGGAGATGAGTCTTACCTCATCAGAAAATCTGAACATACCAGCAGAGACGGCAGTCGTCGTCTGGATAGAAGGTGCAGGATGGGAAATTGGGAGGGCTTTCTATCTTGAATCTGTCTAGGGGAGGATACATGGAGATCATATCGCCTCTTCTACTATGGAAAGCGAGTGAAGAGTGGGTACCTCCCTCCCCCTGATCCACTCTCCAAGAAGATAGGACAGAGATTGACATAACCAACTCCATCAAGGAAATTGACCCGTTAATCCAGGGAATTCTGGCACTGTAGAATTGAGTATGAACCTCTGACTCAAGCATACGGGATGAAAATTCCTGGTGGTCTCTGGTGAGTGGATCCTTGTTCTCTCTTCGGAGCAGGACACCACAGAGGGCGACCACTTCATTGCCGTCCGCGCCTATCCTCGTCATGGGAGGTCCGAGGGGTGCAACCCCCGGCGCGAGATTCCTGGAAAGATTCTACGATGAGGGGGGCACGCCTGATCATCACGCAGGCGGCCTGGATTTTCTCCCACCGCCGCGAGATGACAGAGGAGGTTCTGCAAGAGGGGCGGCAGGGCTGATCATCACATCGAACTGTCACCCTTCAACCCCGACACCGCCACTCTGAGGGTCGCCGGGTACATCAATCATCGCACCGAGAAGAACAATCCGATCTCCTTTCCCTCCCCATCCTGGGGGAGAAAAACCCCGACCTCCCGCCGGGCAGATTTCTGTATATTTTTATCTCATGGAATCACTATGAGTAATACCATGTATATCCCTACGCCCGCCGAGATCAGGGCAAAACGGATCATGCTCGGCCTCAGGCAGGCCGACGTCGCCAGCAGGGCTGGCGTCTCCCAGTCGATGGTGGCCAGGATCGAGTCCGGCACCGTCGACCCCAGGGTGAGCACGCTCAAAAAGATCATCCAGGTGTTGAAGGTGGCAGAACACCCGGCGATCACCGCCTCGCAGGTGATGCACGCCCCCGTCCACGCCGTCACCCCCGACGACTCGATCACGACCGCGGTCGAGATCATGGGCCGCGAGGACGTCTCGCAACTCCCGGTGATCCTGGACGGCGTCCCGATCGGGTGCATCTCAGAGTCTGCGATCGTCAACACCGTCGAACAGGTCGGGTTGACACGGGCACACGCACGAAAAGTGAAGGACTTTATGGAGTCCAGTTTCCCGACCGTCCCGCCCGATGTCGGGATCGAGACGGTGGTCC
The DNA here is from genome assembly GCF_019633745.1 of Methanofollis formosanus. Lineage (NCBI taxonomy): Archaea > Methanobacteriati > Methanobacteriota > Methanomicrobia > Methanomicrobiales > Methanomicrobiaceae > Methanofollis > Methanofollis formosanus. Next base: position 74,012 of record NZ_CP037968.1, read on the forward strand.
ACCTCCTCCAGCAGCATCACGCCGTTCTTGTCCTCGACGGAGGGAAGGTCAGGGGCGTGATCACCAAGCACGACCTGATCGCCCTCATCGCCTAGAGGAGCGAGACCAGGTCGCGCAGGGCCGCCGCGGGATCCTGTGCCTTCACGACGCCGGAGGCGAGGAGCACCCCGTCGGTCCCGAGGCCGAGGGCGATCTTCACGCATTCGCCGGTGCTGATCCCGGCGCCGGTGAGCACTTTTACCGCGGGGTTGACCCGCCGCACCGCCTCGACCGACCGCTCGATGATCCCCGGGTCGGCCTTGGAGACCGAGACGCCGGTCCCGATCAGTTCGGGCGGTTCGATGGCAACGTATTCAGGCCCGAGTGCCGCCGCCGCCGCGGTCGTCGCCACATTGTTGGTGCAGATCACCGCCTGAAGCCCGCACCGTCTGGCGGCGGTGAGGCTTGCCTCGATCTCTGCAAGGGTCAGCCGCCGCTCCGAGTGGTTGATCAGGGTGCCGAAGGCCCCGGCGGCCCTGACCTGTTCGGCGGTGACGTGCCCGGTGTGGGCGCCGGGCGTGACGCCGTCGATATGCTGGGCATAGACCGGGACATCATAGTCCCGGGCGATGATGCCCAGGTCCGTATATGCCGGAGCGACGCCGATGACGGCGCCGCTCTCTTCCGCGACCTCTCTGGCCGCGGCGGCGATGCGAGTTGCCTGTTCCCCTGTGCCTTCGGCATATGCCTTGAGATTTACGATGATCAGGGGTCCGGTCATTTCATTCCCTCTTGATCTTGATGATGTCGCCGACGGTCGTGGTGATCTTCCCGGTCCCCCGGCGTTCCAGGTCTTCGTCCGAGACGTCGAGGAGTTTGATCCCGAGCGCCTTCTCGATCTTGACCCTGACGGCGTCCTCAGGAATGAGGTCGCCCTTCTCGATCTTCTTGATGAGGATCTCGCGTTCCTTGATCTCGTTTGCGAGGTCTTTCTGGGTCCAGTTCTTATCGAGACGGGCCTTCTTGATCCGGTCCCCGAAGTCGTCGACGATCTCCCCGACCATCATGTCGAAGACATCGCGGCCCCGCTGCGGCGGTCTGGCCGCGGCCCGGGGTTGTGTTCTCGCCTGTGTTCTCCGTCCTGTCGCGACCGGGCGGGGCGGTGCCAGTTCCACACCCAGACGCGCACATTTCTCGCACACCTGGAGCACTGCCCCCTCGATCTGTACTTTCTTCGGGGCGCCGCGAATTGGAGCCCCACACAATTCACACTGCATACTACTCGCAAACACATTTAAGTCATTTTATACTATATACCTATTCGAGGAGGGCTGATGGGGGACAGTGGCTGTGATCCAACCGATCTGCAGAATAACGAAGATCTCTGCAAGTGCCTGCTAGAGCGGATCTCCAATCTCGAGAACCGCAACCTGGAGCTCAGGGAGCGGATGCGTCAGATGGAGTCGGAGAAGCGCTATGTCGAGACGCAGAAGATCCGGTACGAGCGCGAGATGCGGAAGCTTCGGAGCGAGATCGAGCAGCTCAGGAGTCCCCCTCTTGTCGTCGGCGAGATCATCGATGTCATCGATAACAACCGGGTCATCGTCAGGAGCAGCGCAGGGCCCCGCTTCCTGGTCAGGGTCTCGCAGTTCATCGAGCCCAAGGACCTCAAGGCCGGGAGCCGGTGCACCCTGAACCAGCAGTCCCTGGCCCTGATCGAGGTGCTGCCGCAGAACTACGACCCGCAGGTCTACGGGATGGAACTGGAGGAGCGGCCCGACGCGGTCTATTCAGATATCGGCGGGCTCGAAAACGAGATTCGAGAGGTGAAGGAAGCGGTCGAACTCCCGCTCACCAGACCCGAGCTCTTCGAGAAGGTGGGGATCACCCCGCCCAAGGGCGTGCTCCTGTACGGCCCGCCGGGCACCGGCAAGACCCTGCTGGCGCGGGCGGTGGCGCACGAGACGAACGCCTACTTCCTCAGGGTGGTCGGCTCCGAACTGGTGCAGAAGTACATCGGCGAGGGGGCGCGGCTGGTCCGCGAGCTCTTCGAGCTGGCAAAGGACAAGGCGCCGACGATCATCTTCATCGACGAGATCGATGCGGTAGGCGCGCACCGGACCGAGTCGATCACCTCGGGCGACCGCGAGGTGCAGCGGACGCTGATGCAGCTCCTCGCCGGGATGGACGGATTCGACGCGCGCGGCGACGTGAAGATCATCGGGGCGACGAACAGGATCGACATCCTCGACCCGGCCCTGCTGCGGCCCGGGCGGTTCGACCGGATCATCGAGATCCCCCTCCCCGATCTGGAGGGTCGTCTCTCGATCCTGAAGATCCATACGAAGGGGATGAACCTGAGTTCGGAGATCGATCTCAGGGCGGTTGCACGGGATACCGAGGGGCGGAATGGCGCGGACCTCCACGCGATCTGCATGGAGGCCGGGATGTTCGCGATCCGGGACGAGCGCACCGAGATCACCCAGGAAGACTTTGTCCGGGCGATGCAGAAGGTCTCGAACGGGTTCGTGCGCCCGACGCTCAAGAACACCTTCGGCGAGATGTTCGCCTGAATATTTTCCTCTTTTTTTTGGCTGTGTAAAATTTGGCATGAACCCCGCAGTTCAAGCATACGCGGTTGAACATTTCTCTGAGCAGTGTTTCAGAGTTTGAAGGGATCCCTATCCTCACGCAGGGCATCAGGAAGATACGGTTCAATCGCCGCCCCCTGGTTATCTCCGTCCGTAGGGGGGTCAGGGGTACGTCTGATCATCACGCCTTCCCACGCCCTCGCGCCGGGGGCTCTGCCCCCGGACCTCCGGGATGAAGATTGGGCCGGGAAGGCACCATTAATGAACCTGAAGATGGGGTTGCCGTCCCTGGCCCCATCCTGATACGGGGGGTTCGGGGGGCGGCCAGCACCCCGCAGAGATAGTCATCCAGAGCATTTTTACAAAGCCTATTTTTCGGTGCTGTTGAATTTTGATGCCGGAGTGTGAGGAGCGGAGGGCTCGCACCCCGCGTCAGGATAGGCGGGGGCGGCAACAACTCCTTCATGATCGTTCCCTGACAATCGTACGATAGTGCATCCCCCGACAAGGTATATATTCAACCGCAGGCATTGGTCGGTCCGGCCATACATCCTGATTGGTATGGAACCGGGGGAGAAGCATGACGAAGACCGATAATGTAGTCCATGACGCGGAGTACTACATTCTCTACGACCAGCACGGGGAAAAGTGGGAGGTAGAGGACAGAGAACTCGACGCCAGGCTCGAAGCACTGCGGAAAAAGTACGGCACCCCGCCGAATATCGTCCACATCATGTGGGACGATATGCCCTTCGGCGACGCGGGGATCCCGGCCATCAACAAGATCCGGGGTTTTGAGACGCCGAACTGCAACCGGATCGCCGAAGAAGGTATTCTGTTCACGCGTTTTTACACCGAACCGGCCTGCACGCCCAGCCGGGCGGCGGTGATCACGGGGCGCCATCCGGTGCGCCACGGCATGCACACCGTCGCGTTCCCCATCGAGAACGGGGGCCTGAGGGGGGACGAGGTCACCACGGCCGAGGTGCTTTCCAGCGCGGGGTACGCCACGGCGTTCTACGGCAAATGGCACCTCGGCGACCTTGAGGAGAGTTATCCCCACAACCACGGTTTTGACGAAGCGCTCTTCACGCCCTACAATCAGGTGATGAGCCTCTGGAACCCGCAGGGCGAGGGAGCGAACGCCGTCCTCGGCCTTGTCGAGGAGAATCTCAAAAAGGATCCCTACCAGATCGACGACAACTTCCTCCCCGACGGGTGGATCCTGACCATCGAGGGTAGAAAGGGCGAGACGGCGCGTGAATGGGGGGACACCGGCATCAATGACTACAAAGCGATCGACCCCGAGTGCGAGAAGCGCACCCTTGAGTTCATCAGGAAGAATGCAAGAGCCAGAACGCCCTTTTACGTGGCCTACTGGCCGCTGATGATAGGCCTCATCGCCGACCCGAAGAAGGAGACGGTTGCGAGAAGCCTCCTCTCCGAGGGATTCAGAAAGGTGGACGCGTTCCTCGGCACGGTGATGGAGGAATTGAAGAACCTGGGCATCGCCGAGAACACGTTGCTCGTCGCCCACGCCGACAACGGCCCCATGACCCACAACCCGCCGCCGGGAATGGGCATGGCAGAGACGATCTTTCGCGGCGGCAAGAGCGATTACTGGGAAGGGGGCATTCGAGTGGCGGCATTTGCCTGGTGGCCGGGTATGATCCCTGCAGGAGAGATCGTCGGCGACATGATCCACGAGGTCGACCTCTACACCACCTTTGCCAGACTCGGCGGCGCCATGGAGCAGATCCCCGGCGACCGCGTCGTCGACGGCCTTGACCAGACCGCCCTGCTCATCAACGGCGACACGCACGGGCGGCGCGACTACAACTTCGTCTACACCGGCCCCGTCCTCGCCGCCACCATCAAGGGACGGTGGAAACGCGTCTGGGTGGGCGACCACCCCGGACTGGCCGGCGCCGCCTTTTATGATCTCTACCTCGACCACCGCGAGCAGTTCCCGGTCCTCATCCCGCTGCTCCACACCGACCTCGCCTTCAAACGGATGCGGGTCCGCCACGAAATCTGGAAGAAGAAGTACCCGGACAGGCCCGAGAAGCGCGGGGTGCCGTTCACGGGGCTTGAAAATCCGAGGCCCGAGACTGAACGGCTTGCAAAACCGCTGGTGCGTGATCGCAGCAGACTGCCCTTCGACCCGCTGGAGTTCATCGATTTCGAACCGCCCTGGGACGACTTCGACCGGGATATGCCGGGAGGATGAGTATGAAACAGAAGAACGAAATTGTCCATGACGCCGAGTACTACATCCTTGAGGCACGTCATGGAGAAGTGTGGGCCGCCGAAGATGACGAACTCGACGCAAGGCTCGAAGCACTGCGGAAAAAGTACGGCACCCCGCCGAATATCGTCCACATCATGTGGGACGATACGGCCTTCGGCGAGGTCGGCATTCCCCATCTCCAGAAGACACGCGGGTTTGAAACGCCCAACATCAACAGACTTGCAGCCGAAGGCATCTTCTTCTGCAGGATGTACACCGAACCCTCCTGCACACCCAGCAGGGCCGCGGTCATGACCGGCCGCCATGCGGTACGCAGCGGGATGTACAATGTCGCATTTCCCTATGAATACGGGGGTCTGGACGCAGAAGAGGTGACCATGGGCACAGTGCTCTCCAGCGTCGGGTACGCCACGGCGTTCTACGGCAAATGGCATCTCGGCGATACCGAAGAGAGTTATGCGACCAACCATGGCTTCGACGAGGCGCTCTTCACACCCTACAACCAGGTGCCGAGCATCTACACCCCGGCGGCGGAGAACATGGGTGCGATCACCGGTATGTTCCCGGAAATGTTTCCCGCCGACCCGTACGACCTCGATCGCGGGTGGGAACCGCGCGGCTATGTATGGGCCCTTGAAGGCAGAAAAGAGGGCACAGTCCGTGAGTGGGGCCACCCGCCGGACCATGAGGACTACCTGAAGATCGATCCTGAATGTGAGAGAAGAACCCTGGCGTTCATCCGCACAAACGCCAAGGGCGGGAAGCCGTTTTATGTTGCGTACTGGCCGCAACTGGCATCGTTTGCCGGGTTCAAAGAGAAACAGACGGTTTCAAGGGCGCTCCTTCAGGAAGGGTTGGTCCGGCTTGATCGGTTTATCGGGGAGTTGAGGGACGAACTTGAAACTCTCGGCATTGCCGAGAACACGCTCGTGGTGCTCATGGCCGACAATGGTCCGATGGTCCACAACGGCCCGCCGGGGATGGTCGAGACCATCTATCGCGGCGGGAAGAGCGATTACTGGGAGGGCGGTGTGCGCGTGGCCGCGTTTGCCTGGTGGCCCGGCATGATAGCACCGGGCCAGATCGTCGGCGACATGATCCACGAGACCGATCTCTTCACCACCTTCGCCCGCCTGGGAGGGGCGCTCGACCACGTCCCCACCGACCGCATCATCGACGGGGTGGACCAGACCTCCCTGTTGCTGAACGGGGACACCTTCAGCAGACGCGACTACAATTTCATCTATACCGGGCCGGTTCTCGCCGCCACGGTAAAAGGCCGTTTCAAACGAGTCTGGGTTGGTGAATCGCCCGGACTCACGGGGGCGGCGTTTTATGATCTCTACAACGACCCGCGTGAGGTCCAGCCAAAGATGCTCCCGCTCTTCCCGACGAAGGGCATGTTCAACATCATGAAGGCACGCCACGAGATCTGGAAGCAGAAGTACCCTGACCGGAAACCTGCACGCGACTTCCCCCTGAAGGGGATCGAGAATGCCAGACCAGAGACTCTTGCCGCCTCGCAGATCAGGGTGGACCTGGAGAAGATACCATTCGACCCGCGTGAGTTCATCAGGAACCTCCCAGACTGGGAGAACATCGATGTGGGGTGGGGCGCGGGTGAGAAGTGACCGCCCGGAAGGACGAGGAATCCTGCGGTGCTCTCTCGTGCTTTGTGTAGAACCGCGGGCAACACCCCCGACGAAGGTGAGGAGGGAGGCATGAGATTCATCGATGGGACCTGTGGAATTTTTCATGAGGCGAGAGCACGCCTCAAGCATATGGGATGAAAATTTCTCGTCACGTGCTCTCTCTCTCTCTCTTTTCAAGAGAGGAGAATCAGTGGGGATCATGTTCACTTCGCCGCCCCCTGGCAATCTTCGGTCCGTGGGGGGTCAGGGGGGTGAAACCCCCCGGCGCGAGACGGCGGGGGAGATTCTCCAATTGAGGGCGGCACGCCGGATCATTCCATCGCGCTGGGTGCGCAACGAAAAGGGGAGGATATTTTCTCCACATCCACCGCTATCTTCTGGGAGGGGGAGGACTGAAGAGTCATGGGATGACCTCGATGGAAAATTCTCGTTGGTCTCCGGCGTGTGGATCCTTGCTCCTCCTCTGGAGCAGGACACCACACGGGATCACCACTTCATTGCCGCCCCCGCCGATTCATCGGTCCGTGGGGGGTTCCGGAGGGCAACGCCCCCCAGCGCGAGGCGGCGGTGAAGATGCTGCAATTGAGGGCGGATCGATAGGTGCGATGGGCAGACGTTCCCCGTACGCTCTTCAGTCGCGATTGAACGTGATCGTGATCTCCAGCATGGCCTCCCTCCTAACCCCCCCACACCCGACACCTCTATCATCAAGAAAAGGCGATCCCCGCTCATGAGTCCGGCACCGCCCGCCTTCCATGTGCTCGCCAAACCCGTCGGTGCGATCTGCAACCTCGCCTGCCGCTACTGCTTCTACCTCGAAAAAGAGAGACTCTATCCGGGCAGCAACTTCCAGATGAGCGAGGCGCTGCTGGGGGAGTTTCTCAGGCAGTACATCGAGGGCCAGCAGGTGCTGCGGGTGACTATCGCCTGGCAGGGGGGCGAACCGACGCTCATGGGGCTCGACTTCTTCCGCCGTTCGGTGGAACTGGCGGAGCGGTACAAAAAGCCCGGCATGCAGGTCTCCCATACCATCCAGACCAACGGCACGCTTCTTGACGACGATTGGTGCGCATTTTTCCGTGAGCACAATTTCCTCGTCGGCATCAGCATCGACGGCCCGAAGGAAGTGCACGATGCCTACCGGGTGGACCGGCGGGGGCGAGGATCCTTTGACCGGGTGATGGCCGGGCTCCGGTGCCTGCAGGAGCACAAGGTAGAGTACAACATCCTCTGCACGGTGCACGCCGCGAACGGCGACCACCCCCTTGAGACCTACCGCTTCTTCCGCGACGAGGCCAGGGCGCAGTATCTCCAGTTCATCCCCATCGTCGAACGGGAGGACGGGCCCACGGTCACCGACCGCTCGGTGGACCCGGTGCAATGGGGACGGTTCCTCTGCACCATCTTCGACGAGTGGGTGCGGCGGGACGTGGGGGAGGTCTTCGTGCAGCACTTCGACACGGCGCTCGCCGCATGGACGGGCCATCCCGCCGGCCTCTGCACCTTTGCACCGACCTGCGGGGCCGCGGTCGCACTGGAGCACAACGGCGACCTCTACTCCTGCGACCACTTCGTCGAACCGGCATATCTTCTCGGCAACATCACCAAGACACCCCTTGCCGTGCTCGTCGGTTCAGAGAACCAGCAACGGTTCGGGCGGGAGAAGCAGGACGGCCTTCCGCGGTGCTGCCGGGAATGCCCTGCCCTCTTCGCCTGCCGCGGCGGATGCCCGAAAAACCGTTTCATCACAACCCCGGACGCCGAACCCGGCCTCAACTACCTCTGCGAAGGGTACAGGATCTTTTTCTCCCATATCGACCGGCCGATGCGGCTGATGGCCGACCTCCTCAGGCGGGGACGCACCGCCGACGGCGTGATGAAGGTGCTCGCCGGAGAAGAACGAGCGAGAGTGGGGCGAAACGACCCCTGTCCGTGCGGGAGCGGGGTGAAATACAAGAAATGTCACGGGCGTCGTGATGGTTAACTCACGATCCTCTCGCCCGGCAATGCCCAGACCTCGACGACGCCCTCGTCGCCGGCCCCGGCCGACCTGACCCGTCCATCCCTGACGATGACGGAGAGACGGTTTTCAGGCGGACGGTCGGGGTCGACCTCGCGGTGGTCGATGGCCCTCGCGTACCCCAGGGTGCAGTATCGCCCGGCCTCGACCTCGAGGAGGGCAAGGGCGACGTAGCGCCGCAGGTACCAGCGGAGTTCGCTGGCGAGCGAGAGGGCGGCGCCAAGAGAGATCACGCCGATCACCACCCCGCACCCGCTCTTCTGCGGGCGGTAGAACCTGAGCACCTCTCTGCTGGTCTCGGAAGCAAAAAGAGTATGGAAGAGGTCGGTCCCCTCACGCGGGATGAGGAGGAGATGCATATCCTCAGATGTACATCCTGGAGTCGGGGGCGTTCTTCTCGGCGTGCCCGACCTTCTCGATGGCCTCGAGGAAGTCGGCATGCTCCACCTTCCTGACGTTCCGGCGGACGGCACGCATCCCGGCCTCCCGGCAGATCGCCTGGATCTCGGCGCCGGTCATCCCCTCGGTCAGCGGGAGCAGACCTTCGAGGCTGACGCCAGAGAGGTTCATCCTCGCCGTGTGGATCTTGAAGATCTCGCGGCGGGAGTCGACGTCGGGCACCGGGATCTCGATGATCCGGTCGAACCGCCCGGGCCTGAGGATGGCGGGGTCGAGCATGTCGACGCGGTTGGTGGCCGCCATGATCCGCACGTTGCCGCGGTTGTCGAAGCCGTCCATCTCGGCCAGGAGTTGCATCAAGGTCCGCTGGACCTCGGCGCTGCCCGACGTCCCGTCGTTGGTCCGCATGCTCGCCACCGCATCGATCTCGTCGATGAAGACGATTGAGGGAGCGTGCTCGCGGGCGAAGGTGAAGAGTTCCCGCACGAGTTGGGCGCCCTCGCCGATGAACTTGTGGACCAGTTCGGAGCCCGACATCCTGATGAATTCGGCCTCGGCATTGTGCGCCACGGCCTTGGCGATGAGCGTCTTCCCGGTGCCCGGCGGGCCGTACAGGAGGATGCCCTTGGGGGGTTCGACGCCGACGTCTTCAAAGACTTCCGGCCTGGTGAGCGGGTACTCGACCGCCTCACGCACCTCCTCGATCTCCTCTTTCAGTCCTCCGATCTGCTCGAAGGTGATGTCAGGCACGGCCTCGAGTTCCATCACCCGCACGCGTGCGTCATAGACAGTACCGACCGTCTTGACGATGGAGAGGGCATTGTTCACCGCCACTTTCATTCCGGTCTTCAACTCGGCATAGAGCTCGGGGTTGACCCTGGTGATATATTCCTGGTTGTTGCCCTGCTGCCTGAGGTAGACCTCGCCGTCGCCGAGTTTGTCGACGACTGCGGCAACAAAAAGGGGCACGCGCTTGAGCTGGTTGTTCTCCCGGCGCAGCTGGTTGACCTCTTTCTGGAGCAACTCGTTTTGCATCTTCAGATCCAGGATCTTTGCTTTCATCTCCTGGAGCTGAAGTTTGTACAGGTCATTGTCACTGCTGACGTTAACCACTGAGTCTTCCATGTCTCTAATATAGTGGAGTCTTTATACCATTTATTAGGTGTGGAAGTGATAGTCAAAGGAAGAGGTATTGCAAAGGGATCGGCATCAGGGAGATTGCTGGTCTCGGACGCACCGCTCTCGTTCTTGTCGGGCGTCGACCCGGAGAGCGGCGTGATCATCGAGGAGGGCCACCCCCTGCAGGGGCAGTCCATCGTCGGGACGGTCTTTGCCTTCCCGTACGGCAAAGGCTCGACGGTCGGTTCGTACGTGATGTATGCCCTCAGCAGAAACGAGAAGGCCCCGGCGGCCATCATCAACACCGAGGCCGAACCGATCATCGCCACCGGTGCGATCATGAGTGGGATCCCGATGGTCGACCACCTCGAGGTCGGACTCGCCGACCTGCCCGACGGGGCCGAGGTGACGGTCGACGGCGACGAGGGGACGGTCGCCTGGGACGCATGAGGGCCGCTTGATGCAGGTGAACTGGCGGGAGATCACCCACGCGAGGAACTCGTTCGCCGCCCTGTACGCCGCCTGCGAGAGCGAGGGGTTCGAGCTCGAACCGGTGAAGGCCCCGGTGGGCGATGTCACCTGTTACAGCCTCAACTCGCTCAACGCCCCCTATCTCAGGGAAGAGATCGCCGCGGCCCCCTGCACCACCGTCGTCGGCGGCCCGCATGCCACGGCCTGCCCGATGGAGACGGCGGCGTACGCCGACTATGTGGTGGTCGGCGAGGGGGAACGGACCCTCCCGCGTCTGCTGCACGCGATCGAGGCCGGGGAGGCAGGCGGCCGGATCCCGGGCGTGGCCACCCGCGAGGGAGGACTCTGCCCCCCCGACCATACGGTTTTTCTCCCGGCGTACCCGCCGTTCTCGCAGTTCAAAGGGTATCTCGAGATCTCGCGGGGGTGCCCCTTCGGGTGCGCCTACTGCCAGACGCCGAGGATCTTCGGCCGTCGGATGCGCCACCGGCCCATCGACGAGATCGCGCGCGCGGCCACGGCGTTCAGGGACGCCCGGTTCGTCACCCCCAACGCCCTGGCCTATGGTTCGGACGGTGTCCACCCGCGGCTCGATAAAGTGGAGAAACTCTTCCAGGCCCTTCACACGAACAGGATCTATTTCGGGACCTTCCCTTCGGAGGTGCGCCCGGAGTTCGTCTCAGAGGAGGCGCTCGACCTGATCACCACGTACTGTGCGAACCGGCGCCTTCACTTCGGGGCGCAGTCGGGCTCGGACCGGGTGCTCAAGGCGCTCAGGCGCGGCCACACCGTCGCCGACGTCGAGCAGGCCCTCGATCTCTGCCGGGACCACGGCATCCTCCCGGTGGTGGACTTCATCGTCGGCCTCCCCTGCGACGAGGACGAAGACGAAGCGGCGACGCTCTCGCTCGTCCGTGAGGTCGTCAGGAAAGGCAAGGCCCATGTCCACCGGTTCATCCCGCTTCCCGGGACGCCGATGGCCGGGATGGAGCCGCGGCCCCTCCTCCCGGAGACGCAGCGGGCCCTCGGCCAGCTCGCCCTGGCAGGCAGGATCACGGGATCCTGGGACGATCCTGAGAGAAGGTTTTTTAGGAACCATTCAGATGTTCTATCATGATGAATGTGTTATTGCTGGCTGATATCCATGGCCAGTTGGGCAAAATGGACGCGTTCCTGAACTTGAAGCCCGACTTTGTCATTATTGCCGGCGATCTCACGCAGTTCGGGCCGTGCGACCTGGTCGGCAAGATCGGGTCGTTCATCGACGTCCCCTGCTTTGCGGTCCCCGGCAACTGCGACCCTCGCGAGATCTGCGATGCAATCGAGCGTTCGGAGTGCGTCAACCTTCATGGGGCGAGTTTCACGATCGGAAACGTCTCGATGGCCGGGATCGGGGGGTCCAACCCGACACCCTTCGACACACCTTTCGAACTTCAGGAAGAAGAGATCGAGCGGCTGATAAAACGGGCCACCGCCCAGATGGACCGGAACGTCCACAACGTGCTCATCTCCCATGCCCCGCCGCACGGCGCCCTCGACCTGGCGGGCGAGAACCATGTCGGGAGCACGAGCGTCAGGGACCACCTCAAGGAGTTCGACCTGGTCTGCTGCGCCCACATGCACGAGCACAAGGGCGTCGTCGAGGTGGACGGGGTCAGGGTCGTCAACCCGGGCCCGGCCTCGGAGGGCAATTGCGCCATGCTCACCTTCGGCGACGAACCCGGCGAGATCACGATCGAACTGCTCACCGTGTGAGGAGTTCGAGATAGGACTGCGGGACGTGGTCGCCCTCGATCCCCAGTTCTCCTTTTATGCGGGCGATCTCGTCTTCGGCCCCGGCGTTCAGGTCATGGACCATCACCTCGATCTCCACGAACCTGCCAAGTCCCTCCACCTCGTCGAGGGCGACGGCCGCCGTGCCGAGGGCGAACTCTTCCCGGTGTTTCCTGACTTCGGCACTCTTCCTGAAGCCCAGGCGGACGAAGACTTCTTCCATGACCGCACCCGACTCGACGGTGACATTGAACTCTTCCCGCGCCTTGGCGCTCTCCGAGATGCACTTGGGACCTTTGTAGGTGACCGTACACCGCTCACCCTCGTACCTGAGACGGAGGGCTTCGTCGGTCTCCCTGAAGTCCCGGTCGGGGTGGTTGTAGTAGACGTCCTGTTGTTCGCTGGATGTCGGCGTTGCAGCGCCTATTCTGACGAGCCGCGCCCGTATTTCTTCGAGATCCGAAACCGGTATCTTTGCTTCGACTTCAAACATCCGATGGCACCAATTTAAGTATCTTCGTCATGACTTAATATAGACAAGGTGTATCCCATGGCAATCCAGGAAGGAGACGTCATCAGACTCAATTATATCGGTCGTATCGAGGGCGAGGTCTTTGACACCACCATCGAGGCCGAAGCTGAAGAAGCAGGCATCAAGAGCCAGCAGAAGGACTATGCCCCGATCGTCGTGCGTGTCGGGAGCAACCACGTGATCCCCGGCCTCGACGAGGCGCTCGTCGGCAAGGAGGTCGGCGAGGAGAACGAGGTCGAGGTGCCGGCCGAGAAGGGCTTTGGGCCGCATGACCCCAAGCTCGTCGAGTCGGTGAGCACCAACAACTTCAGAGAGAAGCCCAAGGCCGGCATGCGTGTCCAGACCGGCGAGCGCGAGGGTGTCGTCGTCAACGTCGTCGGCAAGCGTGCCGTCATCGACTTCAACCACCCGCTCGCGGGCCAGACCCTCTCGTACACCTACACGATCGAGGGTATCGTCGAGGACGTTGTGGAGAAGGCACAGGGCTTCATCAAGCTCTTCTCGGGCCGCGACATGGACCTCGCCTTCGACGAAGGCGTCCTGACCGTGACCCTGCCGGCCGGCATCAACTACGACAAGCGCTGGACCATGGCCCGCGGCGTCGTCGTCTACCAGATCTTCGAGTACATCGAAGAGGTCAAGGAAGTCGTCTTTGTCGAGTCCTTCAAGCGCCCCGAGCTCCCGAAGGAGGAGCCCGTCGAGGCCGCTGCAGAAGAGCCCGCCGAAGAGCAGGCCGAGGAATAATCCTCAATACCTTTTTTTCTTTCCTCTCAGGACGTCGTCGAGAAATGCCCCGGCCCGGGCATCGAGGCGGTACCTGATCGTGCGTCCGTCCTCTCCAACCTCCACCGTCCCGTCGTCACAGAGGTGTTTCAGGTGTCTGGAGACTGCCGGCCCTGAGATACCGAGGCGTGCCGCGATCTCTTTCCGACTGAGCCCGGGTTCTCTGAAGAGTATAGAAATGATCGTGCTCTTCGCCTCGTTCCTGAGAGAGCCGAGGATCTTCATCTCGTTCTCGTCGTACCTGCCGCTGTTCTCGTAGTAGCGTACATACCCGCCGGTGCGTGCGGCGACGATCTTGCCGGCGTCCTGGAGAAGTGCAAGGTGGTAGCGGAGCGTCCCGATGTTTGTCCCGGTGAGTCTGGAGAGCATGTGCATGTGGGCGCCCGGCATCGAACGGATCGCTTCGTAGATCCGCCGCCGCGTTCTGTTCTCAAGGATATTCTCCCTGGAGACCTGCCGGTACCCGAGATAGGGCCAGGCATGGAAGACGACGGCAAGATCAGAAGCAAAGAAGAGGAGGTGAGAAAGGAAGAAGGCCAGGTTCAGGAGCGGGGCGCCTGTCACCGGGGGAACCCTCTGCCAGATGCCCTTCGGGAGACAGAAGGCGAAGATGTCCTCGGGGAGGGAGACGCCGGTCGTCATCTCCCCGAACTCCGCGGTCAGAAGAACCGCCCCGTCCCGGTCGATCCCCTCGACCTGCACAATCTCCATGCTCCCGGCGTCGACCAGGATCCTGAGAGATTCAGTCTCTACGGGAAACGGCCAGGGGTCTGCCGGTGCTGCGGTCCGGAGCAGATAGACGGGACGGCCGTCATGCTCTGCCGTCCATGCCGCTCCGACCGTCATACTCCTGAGCGCGCTGACGGCGGTCTCAAGATATGTGCCCGGAACGTTCGAGAGGTTGTCTGTTGTGGCGCCTCTCGTCGCCGGGAAATCTGCGGTCGGCGGCCAGTACTTCCACAGGAGTCCGTCACGTACGACGACGACCCCGACGCCGTCATGATATTCAGGGTGCAGGAGATCGGCCCTGAAACAGTCGGGCGGTTCTGCCCTGATCAGGATCTCTTCCTCTCGATCTCCCGGTCCGTGCACCGCCACTGTCGCCGAGATCGATCCCGCCTGCTCGTAGGCCGCCACCGTCCGGAGGGCGACCTCATCGGCGTCGGCGACCGGGCCTGCCGCACCGGCCGCCACAGGGTCGGCCGCAAGAACCAGCACAGCAAGCGTAAAAAGTATTTTTTCTCTCAGTAGCACGGATCCGCATCCTCTGGTCAAAACAGAGGATGGGAGTCTGCATAGAAAGATGTTCTCTCACAGAATGTTTCAGGTCGGTCTTCTGGATCGCAGTGAAGCTGATCATGAGAGAAAAAATATATTCTGGGTTTGCATGAGGATCAATCAATGCACAATCCCTCCCATCCCGACAGCACCGTTGAGATCACGTCGGTCAGGTTCCGGCCGACGATGAAGGCCCTGACACCGATCTTCCTCTATCTCGGAGTGTTCATCCTGGTCTTCGCCGCGATTGCCCTCCTCACCTATGAGCCGTATTCCGAGATGATCTCAAAAACTCCTTCGGGAACGTTCACCGTGGCGAAGATGAACCCGCCTCCTGACCCCGCCATCCTCCTCAACGCCCCCATATTTGTAGCAGTCGGAATGGTGGCCGCGGCGGTCGCCATCGCGATGTACAACCTGGTCGCCGGCCGTTTCAGAGGGATCATGGTCAGGACCAGGGGATCGCCGGGGGTCGAGGAGAGAGGGATCGCCATCAGGGACTTGGATGTCTGTGCTGCCGGCGGGATCGGCGGCGTGATCTTCTTCGGACTGGGTGCCTGCACCTGCCTCCTCTATTGGGGTCTTGGGTGGCTGAGTTCCATCTGGTGGCCGCACTCCGGAGCGATCTACGGATTTTACACGAATGAGATGACTATCATCACCGTCCTCTGGATTATCTCCCAGGTCGCGGTCGGCTTTGTCGTCTTCGGAGGTGCCGCACTCCTGTACAATCTCTTTCTGCCGTGGACTCGCGGTGCGGTGGTGACCGTCAGGGGGACGGCCGGGGGTGACGGGGAAGAGTTTACGGACAGGATGTACGCAATCAGAGCCTTCGCCACACCGACGGTCGCCAGGGCCGCGGCGGCGATCGGGTTCGGATTTGGGTGCCTCCTTGTTGCAACCATGCTCCTCGGCGCGATCACCGGCTTTCCGTTCCTGCCCGGCCTCCCGGAGACCGAGACCTTCGCCTTCGACCTCCTCGTCTGCCCCTTCATCTACGCGGGAGGGGCCTTCCTCATCGGTGCGATCGCCTCCATCATCTACAACGCGGCCGCCCGCGTCCTGCGGGGGTTTGTATTTCGTGCTGAAAGAGAGGAGAATACAACTTCGTAGAATTGCTTATGAAGCGAACGCACGCCTCAGGCATACCGCATGAAAAGTTATTCATGGTATTGGTCATGATCCCTGGGCTCAAGCATACAGGATGAAAATTGTTCGGAGGCGATCTTCCTGAGTGTGAAAGGGTTCTTGATTACGCCCATGCTAAAGTGCGGCGGGCGAGGACACCGTTCTATCGCCGCCCCCTGGCTATCTTCGTTCGTGAGGGGTTCCGGGGGGCAAAGCCCTCCGGCGAGGATAGGCGGGGGCGGCAATTCAAGGGTGATCCTGCGTGGTGTCTTGCTCCGAAGAACGCCGGGAACCGCTTCGTAGAATTGCTCTGGATAACTCTCTCTGCGGAGGGCTGGCCGGCCCCCTCTTCATAATCATTGATTGTGCCTTCCCAGCCCTATCTTCGTCCCTGGGGTCTCGGGGGCGGAGCCCCCGGGCGTGAGCATGAGTGAAGGCGACGGATTCAGTTCACAGGGGGAGTTGAGGTGATGAAAAGAGGATGTTTTCTGCAGAGCCCGGTTTCCGGATCTATCCTGACAGGTACACAGACCTATCCGATCTTAAACCGCAGCAGCGCCGCCACCCCGCCCAGGGCTTCGAGTTGCTGGCCGGGTTCGAACTCCGAACTGAGGACGACGACCTTTGCGTTCATCTGCTCGGCGGTCTCGAGGAGTCTGTTCACCCAGGGTTTCCTGAGGTCTTCGTCCAGCACGAGCACCTCCTCCACCGCCCCGAAGTTGACGGCGTCGGCCACCTCCGCCCGGCCGTAGGCGACCGGGTCGCCGCTCCCGATCCGCCTGAGCACCTCCTCCATCCTGGTCACCTCACGGGAGAGCTGGAGGTCGCCGACCAGGCGCTCGAGCACGCCCTGGCCGATCACGTCCTGGACCGCCCCCCTCCCGGTACGCCTCGTCTCGACGGTGACGACCCGTTCGCCGAGGTCGGCGTCCTTTGCCTTGAGGAACTTGACGAAGTCGTCCTTCACAAACCCCGGCCCGGCGACGACCACCGGCCCGGTCACTTCCGAGAGGGTGGCGAGGGCGTCGGCGAAGAAGACGGACCTTTTGTCGGTGTCGACCCGCTTCCCGCTCCCGCCGGTGACGGTCACCACCCGCTCGGGCCCGTACTGCCTGATGCGGAAGAGTTCGGCCTCACCTTCCTCGACGGTGAGGACATGGATGACGTCATGGAGCGTCGCCTCCACCGCCCGCTCCACCCGTTCGAGGTCAACGGCCCGCCAGCGCTTGACGACCGAGACCTCGTGGCCGGGATCGAGGTTGAAGGTGTGGTACGAGGCGACGTCCACCCCGTACTCGATCGTGCCCCCGACCCTCAGGCGGGTGGCATACTCGTGGAACTCCACCTTCTCGACCCTGACACCCAGGCGGACCGGCCGCTTCTCGACCTTCTCAGGTCTGAGTTTGTCGGTCGCCCCGTCGAGGCTGCGCAACGTCGTCGCGAAGACCAGGTCGCCGGGCGCGATGAGGTGCTTGAGGTGCCAGAGGTCGTCGACGTTCTCAGGGAAGAGTTTCGCCTCGCCGTACGACCGCTTCAGTTCTCCGAACTCGACTTTCATTCCTCTCCCACGATGTCGGTGCCGCCCGGCGGGACGAAGGCGGCGATCGCCTCGGTGTTCAGGGCGACCCGCAGATTCTTCCAGGTATCTTCGCCGACCTGCTCTTTCAGGATCCGCTGGGCCTTCTTCGCGACGTCGTTGGGGCCGAAGGTGCCGGGCGTCAGTTCGAGGACATGCTCGGCCCGCTCCTTCACCGCTGCGATCGGCCCGCCGATCACCGCCACGCTCGGTTTGAACTGCACCCCGATGGCCGCCCCCAGGGTGACGTTACGGACATACCGCCGCTCGCCCCTGATGATGAACGCACCCCGCGCCACGTACTCGCCGGACTCGGGCGTCTTGCTCACCTGGTCGGGCCGTGCCATATAGACATCGGCGGTGAAGTGCCCGGCCTTCCAGGCATTCGAGTACGAGGCGGCAAACTGGGCCACCTCGTCTTCCAGATGGGCGGTCTCGCCCTTGACGATGACCACCGACCCGCCGTGCACGTCGGCATGCACGAAGGTGTCCTTCCCTTCCATGTAACGCTTCACCAGTTCCTCGTTCTGGGAGGCGTCCCTCCCGCCGAGGACCAGGACGCCGTCTGAGGTGTAGAACCACCTGAACCGGTGGAACCACTTCGCCTTCAGGATCGTGAAGGTCTCTTTGGGCTTCTCCTTCTTCTTCGGCACGCCGCGTGCCATCGCGTCGAGGGCGCCCTGCTTCTTCTTCTTGAACTTCTTGATCTGGTCGTAGTAGTGTTCCAGGTTTGTCTCCACGCCCTCGTGGACGTAGATCTTCACCCGCACCCCCTCCAGGTCGAGGTCAACGGCCGCATCGGCCGGGTGGACGGCCGCGATCACCCGGGCCGCCGGGAGGTCGCTCCCCTTCAGCACCGCCTCGATCTCCTGCCAGGAGCGCTCGCGGCTCGCCGGGTCCAGGACGGCGATCACCTCCTGCACCACGGTGTAGTTGGTGTAGACGGCCTCGATCGCCTTCTCGGCCCTGGCGACCTTCCCGTCGAACTTCTTGATCGCCGCCTCCTGCTGCTGGCGGATCACCTCCTCCCTGGAGAGTTTCGGCTTCTTCTTCTCGGCCTTCTTCTCGGCCGCCGTCATCGGGTAGAAGGCTTCCAGCGCCTCGTTGTAGGTCGAAAACGCCTTCTGCTCCTCGCCGATCCCCCCGACCGGCCAGCACCCCTTATCGGTGATCACCGGGTGGCGGTCCCCCTCGATCGTCGCAAGGGTCCGGTGGAAGGCCGCATAGACCGCCCCGGCATCGGCCTCAGGGGCGGGCATGTTCTTGTCGAGTCCGGCGTCGGCACAGATCACCTCGGCATATTTCCCGCCGAGGAGACAGCTGACGGCCAGCGTCCTGACCAGGTCGCGATCCGATGCCGCGAGCATCGCGGCAAACCCCTCCTCGTCGTACCCGCTGCAGTCGGTCCCCTCGGGAAGGGCGTAGGGCTCGCCGGGCACGACCGCCCGGTCCTTGAACCGGTGGTGCCAGAGCGGTTTGATGATCATGCCGTCATCGCCGATGAGGACGATGTTGCCGTCGTCGAAGAGTTCGAAGACGAGCCTGAGCGTCCCCCCCTTCTTTCCGACATCGATATAGAAGATCCGCTGGAGGCCGTACTGCCCGACCTCCACCACCTTCCCCCCATCCAGGTGCTTGCGCAGCAGCATCGCGTAACTGAGGGGAAACTTCGGGGCCTCGGGGAGGGAACCGACGAGGTGGGCCCGCCGGCCGACCTCGACGAAGAAATGATATTTGGCTCCCTCCTCGCCATTGAGCCTGATGCCCAGGGTCCTGGTGTCGTACTGGTAGATCTTGCCCACCCAGAGCGGAAGCATCGCCGAAAGCTCGGCCGTCATCGCCCTGACGTCGATCCCGCTCATCCCCTTCTGGTCTGCCATGAATTATACCAAATTAAATATGGCTTTGGCACCAAGAAATAGTCTACTGATGCGTGATGAGCGAGGAGGAACAGTTGGAAATAACGCCTGAAGCGCCGAAAGGGAAGGGCGCGGACGAAACGGCGCAGAAACAGGCTGCGCATATGCAGCGGATCAAACGGACTCTGGTGGCCTGTTTTATGGGTATCGCCATGGGTCTGGTCTCGTTCTATGTCTCCGGTGCGGTAGACCCCGCGACCGGGCTGCAGCCAAACGCGATCATCGGCGTCCTCTTCCTCATGGCGGGCGTAGTCTTCCAGAAGCATATCTTTATGCTGATGCGGATCGACTACACCGAGCTCGGCGGGAAAGACTGGTTCTATCAGGCGTTCATGACCTTTGCATTCTGGTTTATCTCCTGGTCCACCATGCTCACCACCGTCCTGATGTGATCAGCCATGCGCATAGCGGTCGTCCACAAAGACAAGTGTCATTCCAAGAAGTGCGGAAAAGAGTGCATCATCTACTGCCCCAGAGTGCGGTCCGGCGACGAGACCGTCCTCCTCGACGAGGACGGCAAGGCCGTGATCTCCGAGGAACTCTGTGTCGGGTGCGGCATATGCGTGAAGAAGTGTCCGTTTGAAGCGATCGATATCGTGAACCTCCCCGAGGAACTCGAATACCCGACCCACCGGTACGGGCCGAACACCTTCGTGCTGTACGGCCTGCCCATCCCGGTGGAGGGGAAGGTGACCGGGATCCTGGGACCCAACGGTATCGGGAAGTCCACCTCTCTCCAGATCCTCTCCGGCCAGATCCGGCCGAACCTGGGGATCTTCGAGGAGACGGTTGCCTGGGACGAGATCCTGAAGCGGTTTGCCGGGACCGAACTCTTCGACTATCTCAAGCATATCTCGGGCAAGGAGATCAAGGTCGCGGTCAAGCCCCAATACGTCACCTATATCCCGAAGGCCTTCTCGGGGACGGTGCGGGAACTGCTCGCCTCCACCGACGAGCGAGGGGCGCTCGACCACCTGGTCGAGGATCTCACCCTCGGCTCGATCCTGGACCGGGAGATCAAGAACCTCTCGGGCGGCGAACTGCAGCGGGTGGCCATCGCCGCCTGTCTGGCCAGGGAGGCCGACTTCTACTTCCTCGACGAGATCACGCCGTACCTGGATATCTACCAGCGGATGGCGGCGGCGAACCTGATCCGGGAAGTGGCCGGGAACCGGCCGGTGGTGATCGTGGAGCACGACCTCGCGATCCTGGACATGCTCGCCGATACGGTGCATGTGGCGTACGGCAAACCGGCGGTCTTCGGCGTGATCACCGGGCCGAAGGGCGTGCGGGTCGGGATCAACGAGTACCTCGAAGGTTACCTGCCCGAGGAGAACGTGCGGTTCAGGGACTCGGCGGTGGTCTTCGAGAAGCGGGCCCATGCCGAGGAGACGATCCGGGAAGATCTCTTCTCCTTCCCCGAGATGACGAAGTCGTACGACCGGTTCACCCTCACGGTGAAGGGCGGCGAGGTGAAGAAGGGCGAGGTGCTCGGCCTCGTCGGGCCGAACGGGATCGGGAAGTCGACCTTCGCCAAACTTCTCGCCGGGGTGGAAGAGCCCGACGGCGGCCCGGTCGAGGGGAAGGTCACGATCTCGTACAAACCCCAGTACGTGAAGGCCGACTCGGCCGACACCGTGGAGTTCATGCTCAGGCAGATCACCCGGCGCTTCGACACCTCCTTCTACCAGCACGAGGTGATCGAGCCCCTCGGCCTCAAGCAGATCCTCCAGTCGCCGGTCAACACGCTCTCAGGCGGCGAACTGCAGCGGGTGGCCATCGCCGCCTGTCTCTCCAGGGACGCCGACCTCTACATCCTCGACGAACCGAGCGCCCACCTCGACGTGGAGCAGCGGATGGGCCTGACGAAGGTGCTCAAGCACCATGCCGAAGGGAAGGAGTGCGGGGTGATCGTCATCGATCACGACATCTATCTCATCGACATGATCTCTGAGCGTCTCGTGGTCTTCGACGGCAAGCCCGGTGTGGCGGGCGAGGCGAAGGGGCCGTTCTCGATGCGGGACGGCATGAACCTCTTCCTCTCCGAACTCGGCGTCACCTTCAGGCGGGACAAGACCGGGAGGCCCAGGATCAACAAGCCGGGCTCGTATCTCGACCGCGAGCAGCGCTCGCATGGCGAGTATTACTACGCCCTGCCTGATAGTGAGTGAACAGAGTGGTTCCAGAGAACGCTCATACTTTTTTTGGCATTGTAGAATTTTTCATGAGGGGAAAGCACGCCTCAAGCATACGTGATGAAAATATCATAGTGCAAGTCTCTGGGTGTGAGAGGATCCTTCTCCTCGTGACAGGGGAACGGCCAGAAATCAAGCATCGTGCCGCCCCTCGGCTATCTTCGTCCGTGGGGGGTCCGGGGGGTGCAACCCCCCGGCGCGAGACGACAGGGAAGTTTCTGCAATTGAGGGCGGCATGCCTGATCATTCCATCACACCTTCCCAAACATCGGTGCCGGGGGCGCTGCCCCCGGAACTCCCGGGATTGCAATTGAAGCGGGGAAGGCAGAGGAATGGCCGAGAAGGGTCTCGATCCGATTGATCGAGCACAGGATACTTCTGGAATATGCTTCATGGAAAAAATTTTTCATGCGGCATGCTTGAGGCGTGCGTTCGCTTCATGCCCGATTCAACAGAGCCGCCTCCCTTAGATTTTCTTCAGCCTGACAATAATAACGACCGGCTTCTCAGTGTCATCATCCGTTTCCTCGTAAAAACCATCCAGTACAAACCCGGCATCAAAGCATTGATGGAAGATATCCTGCAATGACCGGTGATAATAAAGCTGGAGAACCGGCTGTCCCCGGATTGCCACACCCTCGTGGGTGCAGGCGGTGCGGTACTGTTCTTCCGGCCTGACAAAACACGGGTGGTGAGTGGAGAAGACAAAGATACCGCCGGGCTTCAGCATATCATACATCCCGTGAAGCAACGGACCTATATCTGCTATATCCATGACCGCCATATTTGCGACCGCCTTGTCAAACGAGCGTTCCTGTGCCAGGGAAAGGATCTGGTTTTTATCCGTGGCGTCACAGGTATGAAATGAGATCTGCGCCGGATATGCAGAACGGCGGCGTTTTGCGTGTGCGACAAGTTTTTCGCTGTAATCGAATGCAACAACCTGTGCTCCTTTTTCTGCAAGCCTCTGGGAAAAATTACCGTTCCCGCAGGCAACGTCGAGAACCAGATCTCCTTCCCGAATATCAAGCAGGACTTCGGTATGCGGGCGTACTATAGAACAATGGAAAAAGTTGGAATCATCTCCCATCCGGGCATCCCAGTAGTCTGCATTTGTTTCCCAGCGATGCCTGCTTTCTTCTGTAGTATCAGGAAAGTTCTTCATTATTCTCACATTTTTTCAGGAGCCATGCCATGTTCTTCCCTGCGTCTTTTGCCCGCATCAGGCCTTCCTCATCTTCAAGAACCTCCCCGATCTCTCTTCCGACACCGACAACCGGGAATCCCGGCACTGTCATCCCGCCTATGAGCAGGAAATGCAGAAGGGTGTCAAGGGTATGGAACGTCCCGCTCCGCCGCACCGCGACCGCGGCCTGCGCCACCTTGCGCCGGTAGAGTCCACCGTTTGCCATGGACACCAGGCCTGCCCGGTCGATCAGGGCCTTCATCTCGGCGGTGACATCGGTGAAGTAGACCGGCGAACCGAGAATAATGCCGTCCGCTTCAACCATCCTGTCGATGCAGTCGTTGACACAATCATCATCAAAGACGCAATGCCCGTCCTTCTTCTCAAAGCATTTCATGCAGGCAGTGCATCCCCGTGCGACGCGTCCGCTGAGAGAGATCTCCTCGGTCTCGATCCCTTCTTTCCTGAGTTCTTCGAGCATCAGCCCGATAAGGATAGAGGTGTTCCCATTTTTTCGGGGGCTGCCGTTAAATGCAACGACTTTTGTCATCGTCAATTACCGTTTTCATTTTTGGAGTATCAGTTCTAATACATTGAGGCCGATTAAAGATTTAAATACAATTTTTTGGTGTAGTATCCCGCAATCATTTGACATCAGAGTTATATGCCGATGTGAGCAAACTCTCCGACCGGGATATCCGGGGTATCATTCGTCAATGGAAGGGGGGAAAACCTGTTCGTGATCTTGCCGATTACCATCACGTAAATCGGCAACGGATTTACCCGATTGTTTCATTTTATCGTGAGCATGGTTTTCCTCCCTGCAACCCCCCGGGAAAAATCCACCTCAATCCCGTCTGAGACTGAAGCCCTCGTGCTTACCGCCCACGAGATGTACTCTCTCGGACCAAACCACCTTGAAAAGAAAATTGAGAAAGAATATGGCGTCAATATTCCGCAAAATACGATCTATCGAATTCTTCTCACCCATGGGAGAGTGGTGATCTGTATGAGGAAGATGATTGCCCTGAACGGCCAGGACAGATGGCTCATCGCATTCATGGACAATTCTTCTCGTCTCATTACCTGTTTTCAAGGTTCCAAAGGGTAGCACCAAGAAGTTTAAATTAATAAAATGAGCACACATATTATACGTAGGATATTTCTCTACATTTCAACTGTATCAATTGCATTCGTTCTCATTTTAGCTTCGCTCTCAAGCGGTTGTACTGATACAGGAAAAACCGAGGAAGAAACCGTTATTGGAACGATCTTACATGACGATAACGGGACATATATCATACAGGTGGAAAACGGAACACGCTATGTTCCTGTGAATCTGGACGAAGAGTATCAGATCGATGGCATGGTGGTGGGCTTTCGAGGGATCACTCTGGAAAATGATAGCGTGGCAGAATCACCAGGTATTCCTATCGAAATTCACTATATAGGTACATATGTTCCGCCCGGAGCAAATGCCACACTCAAACTTGAGAAAAAGTTGCCGTGAGACAATCTCGTATCGTACTGCAGAACTCAACCGGCTGCCTGAAGAAACCATGGGAACGGGTGCATCCCTTTCCCTAACAAACAGTCTGCATCGGTCCCGATCGTGAGGGAAATGATCAGACATGCCGCCCTCAATCGTAGAATCTTCCCAACCGTCTCGCGCCGGGGGGCGGCACGATGCTCGATTTCTGTTCGCTCATCGAACGCAAGAAGAAGGATCAAGGATCGATCCATCCTCACAACGGAGAGCCACAAGAATTTTCATCACGGATGCTTGAGCCCGAGGCTCATGCCCGATTCAACAAAGCCCATATTTCCAGGAAGGGGGATCAGTATATCTGTGCAGGAGTATGAATCGAATTATATTGGTGTGTTGATATCATCATATCCACCAGAAGGGCGTCTGCAACCTTGAACAGTTCACCCTCAGGTAAGGTTTTGATGATGCGTTCCGCCTGATCGGGGGCACGGCCCGGTGAACTTCGCATGAGTATCCGGCTCCGCCTCTGCAATCTCAGAGAATAGGAGGTATGAAGATCCATGAAGGCCCAGAAATTGATCGTCCTTCTGCTTGCAATGCTCATCGCCGTGACGACGATGGTGTCGATGCTGGGCGCGGCGGGAGAAGGATTCGATGAACACGATCATGATGAGATGAACAAATCCACGGATGTTCCCGATCATTTCATCCCTCCGGAATATTTCAAGGACGCAAGACCTGCAACACCCCTGCCAGAATCAGAAATGATCTCTTTCATTCTCTCAGAAAAAACGCTCAACACATCGGCGCAGGATAAAAGAAACGGGATCATTGAACTCCCTGGTTCATCTCCATGTCAAGATCCCCGGTTCATGAAATACAGAGAACACCAGACTATATTCATCGAAACAAACATCAATCCCGATGATGCGGTAGTTCTGGTACGGATGCCAGAGAGCATGTACGAAAGATTCCTTGCCGATGCACAGAATAACACGATAACTTTACCCGCATCGCACTTCTGCATGTTTTACGATAACCTCACTGATCTCGATACCCATATCGCATGCAATGGGAGTGTTTTAACGGTACTTCCCGGGGAATCGGATGCGAACAAAAATACTACGATTCCCCCACCAATAGAAACCCCCTCCCAGTCAGGAGTTCTGGGATGACCTCTATGACTGGTATCACCCTGGCAGAAGGGACGATACTTTGAGATACGGTGCATCCCCTCACTCATGAGAAACCGGTGAGACCAATCCTACGCCTTCGCTCATCTCCACCTCACGACAATAAGAGGATCGTCACAGAAAGCACAAGTACTGTGGGTGCCATAGCCGGAACTGTGGATGACCTATGGCACCCCCTCACAAATCCCCACGTGTGATCTATCTCCTCGTCACCGCCCTCCTTGCAGGATGCGTCCTGCTGGGGGCGGCAATGCTCCTCTCACCGACTGAAGAAAAACAGGCGAGCGCAGAGATCGATATGAACGAGAGCGCGGCACGCTCGATCGTACGCGCCGAGATCCCTGCCGCAGAGATGCCAGTGGAAGGAAACCTCATGGACGACGCTCCTGAAGACCCGGTCTGGGAGTTTCAAGTCCGCTCGAAAGATCAGGGATCAGGAGTGATCGGGATCGACGCAAAAACCGGAGAAGTGTCGTACGCCTACGGCGAGATCGCGGATCGTGCGGGGGTGAATACCGGCATCAGTATGGAGAAGGCAGGAGAGATCGCTGGAAATCATCTCAGGGGCGAAGAGATCGAAGGCACCCTCACCGATCCCGATGTGTCGTACGAACCCCCGCACTTTGCCGGGGATATCGGACGCTACCGGGTCACCTATGTGCGGATGATCGACGGGATCCCCTCCTTTGACGGCGTCCGGATATTCATCGATCCAGAGGACGGCACGGTCCTGAAATATCATATCAATTGGGACCTCCCTGCGACGATCGAGACCGACCCGACCCCCACCCTCTCCGCCGCAGAGGCTACCGTGATCCTGACGACCGCCATGGAAGAGAAACGCGGGTCGAAGGGGATGACGATCCTCTCGACCGAATTATACTGGTATGAAGGGGACAGCGAGCAGATCTCTCTGGCCTGGAAGATCGAGTTCGAAGACGATTATGTCAGGCCTTATGACGCGGGCCCGGCGAGCGCCTGGCTCGACGCGCATACCGGCGAGGAACTCCTCCTCTGCTACTACTTAGACTGAAGAAATGAAGAGAGGGGCTCAGAGTCCCTCTTTCCCCGCCCAGTTCCAGGCGATGAACTCTCTGATCAGTTTTGCGGCGACGGCCGCCGTCTGACCGGCGTCGACCGGGCAGACCTCGACATAGTCGAAGCCCGACGCCCGTGCGGCAAAGGCGCGCACCACACTGCGGAGATCCCAGGTGGTGATCCCGAAGGGTTCGGGCGTCCCCAGGCCCGGGGTAAGACAGCAGTCGACGGCGTCGGCGTCGACGGAGAGGTACAGGCTCCGGTCGCCGATGATCTCCTTGATCTCCTCGATCACCGACGCAATCCCCCGTGCCCGCACCTCGTCGGCCGTATACATATGAAGCCGCTCCGACTCCTCGACGAGCTCGAACTCCTCGGCAGGTCCGCTCCGCGCCCCGATGACAAAGATGTCCTCGACGTCCAGGTCCATCACCCGGCGGGTCGCGCAGGCATGGTTCCATTTCGTCCCGCCGAACTCGTCGCGCAGGTCCAGGTGGGCGTCGCAGACGACATAGCACTGAGGCTTCACCGCCTTCACCGCACCGGGCGTGATCGTGTGCTCGCCGCCGATCATGACCGGGATCTTCCCGTCGGCGGCGATCATCGCCGCCGTCTCCTCCACCTGCCCGACCACCAGATCGGGGAGGGAGAGCGGTTCGAGATCGCCGAGATCGGTGACCGGCACCTCCCAGAGGTCGACGCCGACGCTCGGAAGATAGGTCTCGAAGTTGTACGACACGGCCCTAATCGCCCCGGGCGCCTCGCGCGATCCCGCGCGATATGACGACGTACCGTCATAAGGCACGCCGAAGACCACATACCGCGCATCGGTATATTCGGCCTCGGCGTCCGCAAAAAGGTTATTTAAGAATGCTTCCATGGGTATGCACCCCTGGTTCAGCCACAGGCCGCGAGGGCCGGCGGCAGGCTCAGAGGTCCAGTTTCCGCTTGTTGAGCGCCTCGATATACTGGATCTCCTGCCCGGCCTCAAGCTTGGAGACGACGTCCTCGGAGAGTTCGAGTTCGAACATCTCGAAGTCCTTGACGTCCATCAGCTGGACGGTGTTGCCGGCGACCGAGATGATCTGGGCCATCTTGCGCTCGACGATCGGCACATAGACCTTTGCCGAGACCGGCTGTACGATGGAGCGCTTCTGCCCGTCGAAGATCCCGACTACGTCGATACGTGCCTTTGCCGCACCGTGCTTCCCCGGCTTGGAGGTGGCGATCGTGAGAATCTTGCAGGGCTCATCATCGACCACAACGTACCTGCCTTCCTTTAATTTTCCAGTTTCAGTCTGTTCCTTCATTGAGTTCACGCTCGCAGTAGTAATTTATCTGAAAGGCAGTAAATAAATACAACGCACGAGCGTTTCCATGGACTTTATACGATGGTGCGAAGACCTGGCCGACAGGGTGGAGGATGCGGTCAGGGAGATCGCAGGCACGCCGGAAGGTGGAAGATATATCAAGATGGGCGCCGACGGCACCCCGACCGAGCGGATCGACCAGGTCGCGGAGGACTGCGTCGTGGCGGCCCTGCAGGAGGAACCGGTCTGTAAACGCCTGATATCCGAGGAACTCGGGCGCATGGAGGTCGGCGGAGAGAAGGGCACCATCTATCTCGATCCGGTCGACGGGACCTACAACGCGGTGCACGGGATCCCCTTCTACACCCTCTCGATCGGGTACGGCGAGGAGGGCGTCCTGAAGAAAGGGTTTATCAGAGACCTCTGCACTCACGAGACTTTCTGGGGTGAGATCGGCAAGGGCGCATATGTCAACGGTCGACCGTGCCGGGTCTCGAAGACCGCCTATCTCAAAGAAAGCGCGCTTTCGGTCTACGGACGCAAGTTCGACCCGAGCAGCGTCCTCCGCCTCGGCCAGCAGGTCCGGCGGTGGCGGCTCCTCGGGGCGTCCTCGCTCGAACTCGCCTACGTCGCCTGCGGACGGCTCGACGGGTTCGTGGACGTCAGGAACACCCTGCGGATCACCGACGCCGCCGCCGGGATCGTCCTCTGCCACGCGGCGGGCGGCACGGTCACTGACCTGGACGGCCAACCGATCACCTTCCCCGACGAGGTGAGCATGGGGCGTTGCCTCATCGCCACCAACGGCATCATCCATAACAAGGTCATCGAATATCTGAGGTAAAATACGTGAAAACACTCCTGATATCGCGGATCGATAAGCCCGAGGTGCTGGCCTACGCCGGCGAGGTGGAGCGTCTCCTCCTCTCGTACGGGTATCATGTGGCCCTCGAAGGGAGCACGGCCATCGCCATGGGGCGTGAAGAAGACGGGGAATGGCTCGACGAGACCGATGCCGATATCGTCGTCGCCATCGGCGGGGACGGGACGGTGCTCCTCGCGGTCCAGAAGATGAGACGGCAGATCCCGGTGATCGGGATCAACAAGGGGCATGTGGGCTTTCTCGCCGAACTCGAGTCCGGAGAGGTGCCGGCGTTCTTCCGCAACCTCCAGAGGCGGATGCGCCTGGAACTGCGGATGCGGATCGCCCTCAGCACCGATTCAGAGCATCTCGGCGAGGCTCTCAACGAGGCGGTGATCGTCACCGCACGCCCGGCCAAGATGCTCAGGTTCACCATCGTCATCGACGGCGTGGAGGTGGAGGAGTTCAGGGCCGACGGCCTCATCGTCGCCACGCCGACCGGTTCGACGGCCTATGCGATGAGCGGCGGCGGACCGATTGTCGACCCCAAATTCGACGGCTTCCTCCTGGTCCCCCTCGCCCCGTACATGCTCTCCTCCCGCCCGCACCTCATCGACAGCAGCCGCGACCTGAAGATCAGGCTGGAGAGCGCGAAACCGGCCCAGATCGTACTCGACGGCCGCGGCAGTGTCCCGATCGGCACCAACGTCGAACTCACGGTCAGGCGGGCCGAGAACCCGGCGGTCTTCATCGATGCCGGGAAAAATTTCTTCCTGAAGGTGCGTGAGAAACTCCATTCTCTCTAAGCCCATATTTTTCCTCCATACCCACATTTTTTATCTCCTGGATCAGAGTAGAAAGTGGAGGTAAACCCGATGGAAGACATAAGAACCACGATTGATTATGCCGCAGTCTCTGAGAGCCTGAAAACAAACCTTGGCCTCTCAGGTTCGCCGGTTGCGGTCAAGTTCGTCCGGACGGAGGAAGAGATCCCGGAGGGCGTCGGAGCGCTCGACGAAACCACCCGCCACTGCCAGATGGTCAGTCTGGCCAGGAAGGAAGGGAAGATCTTCTATGCAACCGTCGACAAGCACTCGTGCTCGGGCGGCGCCTGGGCCCTGGGGCTCAAGGACCTCACCCCGAGCCTGAAGAGCGGCGAGTTCTACTTCAAACTCGGCAAGTTCGACACCTGGGCGGCGTGCAAGCGGACCATCGACCAGATCCCGCACCTCGAGTCAGGGACGACCTATGCCACGATGTACGCCCCGCTCGAGAAGACGCCCTTCACCCCGACGGTCGTCCTCATCGTCGCCGAGGCCAGGGTAATGCTCAAACTCGCCCAGGCAGTGCTGTACAAACTCGGCGGCAGGGTCGAGGCGAACTTCTCCGGCATCCAGTCGGTCTGCGCCGACACCGCCGCCCAGACCTACCTTAACGGGAAGGTGAACTTCTCGCTCGGGTGCGACGGGTCCAGGAAGTTCTCCGGGATCGAGGACGGCGAGATGGTCATGGGCATCCCGGTCGAACTCCTGCCCGAGATCGCCGAGGCGCTCCCGATCGTCACCGGCGCACCTGGCTCGGTGAAGAAGTAAGGGGCCGGGGTTTTCCCGGTTTTAGAACTCTTTTTTTTTTTGGCTCTGTAGAATATTTCATGAGGCGAGATC
This sequence comes from Methanofollis formosanus, assembly GCF_019633745.1. NCBI lineage: Archaea > Methanobacteriati > Methanobacteriota > Methanomicrobia > Methanomicrobiales > Methanomicrobiaceae > Methanofollis > Methanofollis formosanus. Next base: position 104,420 of record NZ_CP037968.1, read on the forward strand.
ACGCCTCAAGCATACGGGATGAAAATATCAGATCAGATCTGGATTGATTCTTGACCCTCATCCTTGCGTTCGAGGAGTGAATCGAAGTCGAGCATCATGCCGCCCCTCGGCTATCTTCGTAGTGGGGGGTCCGGGGGGCAGCCCCCCGGCGCGAGATGGCGAGGAAATCTCGACGATTGGGGGCGGCCGATCCATCAGAAGAATTTTTTTATCCTCTGCATATTGGCTTCAACGGGATATGGCGAGTTCAAACTCTCATGCAAACCTGAAGAGAGGATCGTCTGGATCATTTTCATAGTAATCAGGCATGAAACAGGGGCTCAAGCATATGCGATGAAAATATTCTGAGCAGCGTTTCAGCGTGTGGGCGGATCCCCATCCTTGCGACAGGGCATCTGGAAGATCTGGTTCCATCGCCGCCCCCCTCCCATCCTCGCCGTGGGGGGTTCCGGGGGGCAAAGCCCCCCGGCGCGAGATTCCAGGAAAGATTCTGCGATGAGGGCGGCACGCCTGATCATCATGCCTCCCTCCATGAATCGCGCCAGAACAGGAACCCCACCGGGCCGAAGTATCCCCCTTACTTCCTCCCCACCTCTTCAAGCACCCGGCGGCACGCCTCGGGGACGGCCGCCCGCACCTCGGGACTCAACTCGTCTGAGAACGCCTCGATCTCGCCGCCCTCGATCCCGACGACGACCACCCCGGCCGTCACCCCGACCTCGCGGGCGAGGGCAAGGGTCTCGGCGATCCCGAGGTCGTGGAGGGACATCGGGAAGGCCGACGACGACGGCACCTCATCGAAGACCTGCACCTCGCCGGGCGCGCCCATCCCGGTCGTGGCGTCGACGATGACGACGCGGTCACACCCCTCCATCAGAGGGATGAGCCCGAACCCGCCGAGTCCTCCGTCGACGATATCGAGTTCGGGGTGTTCTCGAGAGAGCGCTTCCATCACGGCATGGCCGACGCCGTCATTGCCCATATAGGGGTTGCCGCAGGCGATGACCCTGACCTTCATCAGAAAAAAGGGGTGTTCGGTATAATTATGCCTTCCCGAACCAGGCGTCGACCTGGTCTGGGTGGTCGTCGAGCCACTTCTTCGCGGCCTCGGTCTCCGACATGCCGTCGTCGATATCGAGCATCACCGCCTGCATGTCCTCAGGGGTCCAGAAGAAGCGCTGGAGGATCGCATAGGCCTCGGGGTCGTCCTCTGCCAGGCCCGTCCTGGCCAGGGTGGCGACGTACTCCTCGCCGCCATAGACCCCCTTCGGGTCCTCGAGGTACTTCAAGTCCCAGCGGGCGAACTTCCAGTGCGGGGTCCACCCGGTGACCACGATCCACTCCTCGTTCTGCACCGCCTTCCTGAGGGCCGAGGCCATCCCGGCGCTCGAACTGTAGACGAGTTCAGAGTCGAGGCCGTACTCCTCGATCGCCTCCTCGGTCGCGGCCATGATCCCGGCACCCGGTTCGATACCGGTGATTGTGCCGTCGAACTTGTCCTTGACACCGTTCATCTCCTCGATGGAGTCGATGGTCACATAGGTCGGGACGACCAGGCCGATCCTGGTGCCGTTCATGTTTCTCCCGACCTCGTCGATCCGGTCACCGAACTTCTCCATATAACTCCCGTGCGTCCGTGGCAGCCACGAAGAGACGGTGAAGTCGAACTCGCCTTTCGAGAGCCCCTGGTACAGGGGGGCGGCATCGACCGCGATGAGTCTGACATCGTAGCCCGCCTTCTCAAAGACCTGCTTGATCACATTGGTGCTCGCGATCTCGGAGTCCCAGAGGACGTAGCCGATGGCGATCGATTTCGGTTCGGAAGGCTGCAGAGTCCCGGCAGGGGGAGGCCCGTCCTCGCCGTCCTGGGTGCCGGTGCACCCGGCGGCGAAAAGACATGCAACGGCCAGGAGCGTGACAAGGATACATGAAATTTTTCCGGATTGTGTCATACTTACACCTGAATTCTGTCGGTGGTGGCTCTGGGCAGAGGGCCCGGGCCCTCCGGTCGGAAGAGATCATCAAAACCCGCCGAATCTGCTCACAACGATCATCGGCTCAAAGATATGAGCAGGGAAAACCGTCCCTCACAACAGCGCGTCCGACACCGTCGTTGCCCAGAAGCAGGTGCAGCAGGCGATGACCCGGACCTTCACCAGAAAAAAGGAAGTCGGAATTATTATATCTTTATATTTCAGGCCGCCGACCCGATCCAGGCCTCGACCTGCTCGGGATGGGCGTCGATCCATGTATGAGCGGCGTCTTCGGCCGTCATGTCGTTCTCTTCCATGTCGTACATCACCGAGGCCATATCTTCGGGCGTCCAGGTGAAGCGCTCCAGGACGGCATAGAGATCGGGCATCTCGTCCTTGAGTCCTTTCCGGGTATAGGTGACGATATACTCCTCGCCGCCATAGACATTCTCGGGATCGTCGAGGTACTTCAGGTCCCATCTGATGAACTTCCAGTGCGGCGACCATGCGGTGACCACGATCCACTCGTCCCGGTCGATCGCGGACTTCAGCGACGCAAGCATCCCCACCTCGCTGCCAGACTGGAGCGTATAATCAAGACCGTACTTCTCGATCGCCTCGTCGGTGCCCTGCATGATCCCGGCGCCGGGTTCGACGCCGATGATCTTCCCGCCGAATTTGTCTCTGGCGGCATTCAGTTCATCGATGGAGTCGATGGCGACATACTCGGGGACGGCCAGACCGCACCGTGTCCCGACGAGATTTTTCCGTACAAAATCGAGTTTGTCCTCATACTTTTCCAGATAATTGCCGTGGCACGTCGGGAGCCATGCCCCGACAAAGAAATCCGCATCGCCGTTTGCGACGCCGGACCACGCGATACCGACATCGACCTCTTTGAGCGTGATGTCGTATCCGGCCTCTCCGAGCACCTCTTTGAGCACACAGGCACTCGACTGTTCGGTCCCGTAGGGGGTGCTGACAAGGGTCGCTTTTTTCTCGACGGTACTTCCGTCCCCTCCGCCGCCGGTACATCCGGCAGTAAGGACACAGGCAACGGCCAGGAGGCCGACAACAAGAATCGTGCTGGTTTTTCTCATGGTTATCATACAAAGGATCTGTTCATCGGTCGGTACAGGAGAGCGCTATGGCTCAGGTTCATCCGGTCGAGAACATTCGCCGGTCTTCAGCAGCTGCCGGTGTCTCAGGGAAAGAGATGTCCGACGTCGTCGTTGCTCGTTACAAGCGTGCAGCAGGCGATGGTCAGGACCTTCATCTGGGAAAGAAAATGGGGGTTCATGCCCTCCCGAGCCAGGCATCGACCTGCTCGGGGTGGGCGTCGATCCACTTCTTCGCGGCGTCCTCATGGGACATACCGTCCTCGATATCGAGCATCACCGACTCCATGTCCTCGGGAGTCCAGGAGAAGCGTTTGAGGATCCCGTAGGCCTCGGGGTCGTCCTCTGCCAGGCCTGTCCGGGCCAGGGTGCCGATGTACTCCTCGCCGCCGAAGACGCCCTTCGGGTCGTCGAGGTACTTCAGGTCCCAGCGGGCGAACTTCCAGTGCGGGGTCCACCCGGTGACCACGATCCACTCGGCACGGTCGACCGACTTCTTCAGGGCTGAGGCCATGCCGGCGCTCGAACTGTAGACGAGATCATACTCGAGGCCATATGCCTCGATCGCGTCCTCGGTGTTCTTCATGACCCCGGCACCCGCGTCGATGCCGACGATCTTCCCGCTGAACTTGTCCTCGACCTCGTTCATCTCCTCGATGGAGTCGATGGTCACATAGGACGGGACGACCAGACCGATCTTCGCGCCTTCGAGGTTCTTCCCGACAAAGTCGAGGCGGTCCCCGAATTCGTCCATATAGGCCTCCTGCGTCTTCGGGAGCCAGGCCGAGACGGTGCAGTCCACGTCGCCGCTGGCGATCGCCTGGTAGAGCGGGGCGGCGTCGACGGCGGTGATGGTGACGTCATACCCGGCCTTCTCGAAGACCTGCTTGATCACGTTGGTGCTCGCGATCTCGGAGTCCCAGAGGACGTAGCCGATGGAGATTGATTTCTGTTCCGAAGGCTGTGCGTCTGCGTTCCCGGTACCGGTGCACCCGGCGCTGAGGACGAGTGCAACGGCGAGGAGGCCGCAGAGGAGGAATTTGAGTGTGCTGTGCTGTTTCATGGCAATCACTGGTTGTTATCGTTCGGTGCGCGTGGGCGCCAGGCTCTGGGTGACGCGGTCGAGGATGATCGCGATGATCACGATCGCAAGACCGCCCTCGAACCCGAGGCCGATGTCGAGACGCTGGATCCCTTCCAGCACCTTGTACCCGAGACCCTGGGCCCCGATCATGGCGGCGATGACCACCATCGAGAGGGCCATCATGATGCACTGGTTGATGCCGGCCATGATCGTGGGCAGGGCGACCGGGAGCTGGACCTTGATCAACTTCTGTCTCTCGGTGGTCCCGAAGGCGTCGGCGAGTTCGGTCAGTTCTTTGGGCACCTGCTGGATCCCGAGGGCGGTGAGCCTGACCACCGGCGGCATCGCAAAGACGACGGTGGCGATCATGCCGGGGACGTTGCCCAGGCCGAAGAAGACCACCGCGGGGATGAGGTAGACGAAGGCAGGCATCGTCTGCATGAAGTCGAGACACGGCTTGACGAGTTTATGCACGGTCTCCGAGCGCGCCGCAAAGATCCCGGTCGGGATCCCGATGATGAGCGCAAAGAGCGTGGACGCCAGGACCAGCGCGAGCGTCTCCATCGCCAGGGACCAGAGTTGCAGGTCCCAGATGAGCAGAAGCCCGAGCGCCGAACCGATCGCGAGTTTGGTGTCGCGTCTGGTGACCACCCAGACGAGCACCGCCGCGAGGGCGATGAAGACCGGCGGCGGCAGGAGGAGGAGGAGGTCCTTGATCCCTTCGATGATCCAGTCCAGGCCGTCGCTGATCATGTCCAGGACGACAGCGAAGTTGATCTCGATCCACTCGACGAGGGCCTCGACGGCGTCGCCGAGCGGGATTTTGGGGAGTTCGAAGCCGTTCATGCCGCTTCCTCCTCACCGTTGCCGGTGACGTCCAGGGCGCCGAGGAGCGAGCCCCTGACGATGACGCCCTTGAGCCGGTTGCACCCGTCGACGACCGCGACCGGGTACTGACTCGTGGCCACCAGGCCCATCAGGTCGCGGACCGGGGTGTCGGGGCTCGTGACCGGGGTTTCGGTGAGCAGGATCTCCTCGATGTTCGTCTTCTTCGCGCGGGCCGCCGCGACGGCGTCCTCGACGGTCACCAGGCCCTTCAGGACCCGTCCCTTCCCGACCGCGAAGATCGTCGAGATCCCGTGGTCTTCCATCAGTTTCAGGGCGACCCTGGGACCGGAGACGATCGAGACCACCGGGTCGGGGGGCTTCATGACCCCTTCCGCGGTGAGCACCTTGGTCATGTCGACCCCGGCGACGAAACTTGCCACGTACTCGTCGGCCGGCGAGGTGAGGATATCCTCGGGCGTGCCGACCTGGACGACGGCGCCGTCCTTCATCAGGGCGATCCGGTTCCCGAGTTTGAGGGCCTCGTCGAGGTCGTGGGTGACGAAGATGATCGTCTTGTTCAGGTCGTTCTGGAGGTCGAGGAGTTCGTCCTGCATCCCGGTCCTGATAATGGGGTCGAGAGCGCTGAAGGCCTCGTCCATCAGGAGGATGTCGGGGTCGCTCGCCAGGGCACGGGCCAGGCCGACCCGCTGTTTCATCCCGCCGGAGAGTTGGTCGGGCATGCTCTCCTCGTAGCCGGCAAGCCCGACCATCTCGATGGTCTTCTTCGCCTTCTCGCGCCGTGCATCTTCGGGCATCCCCTGGACTTCCAGGCCGAAGGCGACGTTCTCGATGACGCTGCGGTGGGGGAGCAGGGCGAAGTTCTGGAAGACCATACCGAGTTTCTTCCGCCGCACGTCTCTGAGGGCGTCCTCGTCAAGCGAGGCGATGTCGGTGCCGTCGATGAGGATCTCACCCGACGTCGGGTCGATGAGCCGGTTTGCACACCTGAGAAGAGTGGACTTGCCTGAGCCCGAGAGGCCCATGATCACAAATATTTCGCCTTCTTCGACCGAGAGGTTCACGTCCCTGAGGCCGACGGTCTGCCCGGTCTTTTCCAGGATCTCTTCTTTGGACCGTCCTTCCTTGATGAGAGGGGTGGCGTCGAGGGGGTGTTTTCCAAAAATTTTATACAGTGACTTGATGATGAGTTTGGGTTTTACCATCTCCTGATCCATGAAAACCTCCGCTGAGCGGTTTCAGGATCCCCGCGACAGGTGCATTACAGGTGTACCCGGACAATGCAGGTGTTCTGCCAAACTCTGTCAGGACCCATATTGAACATCCTCAAGAAGATGCACAAAACGAGGTATTTTTCGTGTTCTGACAGTGAGCAGGGACCTTTTGTTCTGGTTGTTCATAACTTTGGAGTAAGATTATAAATATATTTTTCATTCGAATTATATAGGATCAGTTCGCGGGGTGCCCGGCCGGCGTGCTTATGGAAGGCTTATTTTGCCGGGATGTAAATATTAGAACGGTGGTTTGTTGCAGGTTTCCATGAAGATCGAGGTAAAAGATGCCCCCGGGCAACTTGTGGGCGCCTTGCAGCCGATCTCTGAGGTCGGCGGGAACATCATGGCGGTGATCCATGAGTGGGATCCCACCCTGAGGCCGAAGACGCGGGTCGTCCAGGTGGTCCTGGAGATCACGGACGAGCGTCTCGACGACCTTGTCAGGACGCTCAAGGAACGGGGTGTCTCGATCCTGGGGATCGGGGAGGAACGGCTCCTGATGAAGCGGAGCGTCATCATGATCGGGCATATCATGCATACCGACCTCTCCGATACGGTCGGGTCGATCGACCGGACCGGGTATGCCGAGGTGGTGGAGATGCATGTGACCATGCCGGGCATCAACCAGCGTTCCTCGGCCCTCCTCACGATATCTGCAACCAACGAGGACAATATGGAACGCGCGATGGAGATCCTCAGGGCGGTGGCCAGGGAGAAGGATCTGCTCCTGGTCGAGACGATGGGGGAGGCCGCATGAGAGTCGCGGTCCTTGGGATGGGGTCGGTCGGCCGCGGCGTCGTCGCGGTGATCGCCGAGAAAGGGCTCGGGCTCACGGTCACCGGGCTTGCCGATTCGAAGAGCGGGCTGATCGAGCCCGAGGGTATCGACCTTGCGGCCGCCCTCGAGCGGAAGAGGGTGTCCGGGCGCTGCGGTGACCCGGCGATCTCGGCGATGGAGATCGTAAAACGCGGCGATTACGACGTCCTGGTGGAGGTGACCCCCACCGATATCGAGAGCGGGGAGCCCGGCTTCACCGCGATCAGGACGGCCCTCTCGATGGGGAAGCATGTGGTCACTTCGAACAAGGGGCCGCTCGCGCTCAGGTTCAGGGAACTGATGGGCCTTGCCGGGGAGCACGGGGTGCAGCTGCGGTACGAGGCGACGGTCTGCGGGGCGATCCCGATCATCCAGACGCTCCAGCACGGGCTTGCCGGGAACACGGTCCAGGCGGTCTACGGGGTCATGAACGGCACCTGCAACTATATTCTCACCAGGATGGCCGACGAGGGGCTCACCTACGAGCAGGCCCTCGACGAGGCGCGGGAGATGGGGTATGCCGAGGCCGACCCGACCTTCGACGTGAAGGGGATCGACGCCGCCTTGAAACTGGTCATCCTGGCCAATACGATCTGGAAGAACGGCGCCACCCTGGCCGACGTCGACTGCACGGGCATCGACCTCCTGACGGTGGAGGCCCTCTCCCTTGCTGATAAGAAGAACTGCACCATCAGGCTCATCGGCGAGGTGGTGCCCGAGAAGGGGCTGCTCAGGGTCTCCCCCAGGATCCTCCCGAAGAAACACCCGCTGGTCGTCCGCGACAACCTCAACGCGGTGACCGTGGTCACCGACCTGGCCGGGGCGGTCACCGAGGTCGGGAAGGGGGCGGGGTCGGTCGAGACGGCGAGTGCGGTCATCGGCGATCTGCTCTTCATCAAGAACTGTCATGTCGAGGGTCATTGAGAGGCGGCGGGAACTTCTCGCCGTGATGCGCAGGCTGACACTGGAACGGGGACACTTCACGGTCCCCGAGGTGATGGAACTCTGCACGCTCCCGCGGAGCACGGTCCAGGACTGGGTGACCAGGCTCCTCGAGGAGGGATGTCTCGTGCAAAAGGAGGAGCGGCGCGGCCGGCACCCGGCGGTCTATGCGGCGGCGTCGGCCCTACCGGCGAGTGCGTGCCGCCGGATCTTCACGACGGTCGACGGCGACCTGGTGGAGTGCTATCACGAGTGCATGAGCAGCGGGTGTGCGGCCTTCTGTGCGTATCATCATGCCCTGGCCGGCGGGCCGCTGGTGCATGTGCAGCGGGACGGGACGTTGCTGCGCGAGTGCGGGGTCATCTCAGAGCACGACGACGTCGAGATCGGGCTTGCCCCGCTGTCGGCGGTCGGGGTGGTCGGGATCAGGCGCGAGGGCGACGAGATCGTGCAGCGGATCCGGTGCGTCGGCGGCCCGGCCTACTCGCTCACCGACCAGATGGCCGAGGCCGAGGGAGTCTGCGGAGTCGAGGCGCGGCAGCGCGGCCGGACGATCGAGGGCGAGGTGCGGACGCGGGCCCTGGTCCATCTCGGGATCGGGGTCGACGATACCGACGCACCCGGGGGGGGCGCGACCTTCGCCCTGGCCCTCGCTCTCCTCCAGCACCTGAGCACCATCAGGGGGGTGATCCCGATCGGTCACCAGGTAGCGATGCTCAAGCCCGACCTGCCCGAGCGGACGGCCGGGAACTCGTGCAGTTACATCGAACTCGCGGTGGAGCCCGGCAGGGTCGAGGAGGTCACGGATCGGGCGGTCCGTTTTGTCTCGGCCGAGGCGCTCTCCCCTGAGTGGGGGATCGCGGTCAGGGAGGGGTTCAGGCTCCTCCCGGCCCTCCGAGGCTTTGGGGTGCGGGCACGCAAAGAGCGGGTCACCCCTGACGAGGCGAGGGACCTCGCGGCCGAGAGCGGCATCCTCCTCCAGGGCGGACGGGGGGTCGTCGGCGCCCTGGCGGCGGTGGCGCTGCGGGGGGTGCCGGTTGGGGCGTTGCTGGACCCATTCGCGGGGATTGATGAAGGGCTGAAATAATATTCTGACATCCTGAATCAACTCAAACCAGAAAAACCATCCTCTTTCTTCAGATCCGATTTTTACGACACTCCCCGGGAACTCCGCGGATGAACGACGATCAGTGAGCAAAGGCGATGATTTCGCCCACACACCATATTTAGTCAATTATTTTTATAATTCAAAGGATTAAGGATGAAATAAAAAGAGTTTTATTTATAAGGGACTACTTCAGGATGTATCCATTCCGGTGAAACCATGAGACACGACCAAACACGAATTATACGAGGGATTGGACTCCTCTTGGTGGTTGCATTGCTGATACCGTCAGGAAGCGCCCGTCTCGATCCCCCGAACCCGGAAGAGGCCGCAGATCCCCCCTCCTGGAGGTTCCCTGGCGAATTCGAGGAGCAGAGTGCGGTCTGGCTCGGATGGCTGACCAAGGAGTACATCCGCGGGTATCATACCGACGACGTGATGGTGGAGATCGTCCAGGCCCTCCATCCGCATGTGCATCTCCGCATCTGTGTACCTGATGCGGCGCAGCAGGAACACGTGCTCGCCGTCCTTGCCGAACACAACATCCCGACCGAGAACATCTCATTCTACGAGAAGAATTTCACCATGCTCTACTGGCGCGACTTCGGCCCGATCTTCACGGTGAACGAGAAGGGGGAGAAGCGCATCGTCGATTGTGCATTCAACTGCTGGGGCTATTTCGCCCAGAGTGACGTCCAGTCGCGCATGATGGAGCGGATCGACCGGGATGTGGCGGCCGACATGGGACTGGAGAGCGTCATGACGCGGCTGGTCAGCGAGGGGGGAGACCGCGAGTTCAATGGAAAAGGTACGCTGATCGTCACCGAGTCCTGCGAGTTCCAGCGGAACCCGAACCTCGCGCGCGAAGAGATCGAAGACGAGTTCAAGCGTCTCTTCGGGGTACGCAATATCATCTGGCTGAAGCAGGGCCTCGTCGATGACGACCGCTACGACACGACGACTATTCCGGGCCCGAACGGCGTCGGCGTCGCCTACCGCACCGCCTCGGCCAACAACCACGTGGACGAGTATTGCCGCTTCGTCTCGCCCGACACCGTCCTGCTCGCCGAGGTGCCCGCGGAGGAGGCGGCAAACGATCCGGTGGCCGCCGAGAACCGGCGCCGGATGGAGGCGAACTACCAGATCCTGAAGAACGCCGTCGATCAGGACGGGAACCCGTTCAAGATCGTCCGCATGCCGGTGCCCGACATGGTCTACTTCACCGCCACGCCCGAGGACGAGGCATATGCCAGTCTTGTGGCGTACGCGAACTATGCCGACGGCACGGCCTTCCCGTACGGCCGGCCCGTAACGGTCGTGCCCGCACAGAGTTACTGCAACTTCCTCATCTCCAACGGGGTTGTCCTCGGCCAGAAGTACTGGATGCCCGATATGGGGATGCCTGAGTCGCTCAAAAAGAAAGACCAGGAGGCGGAACGCATTCTCCAGTCACTCTTCCCTGACCGCGAAGTGGTCATGATCAACACCATCCCGATCAATTTCGGCGGCGGGGGCATCCACTGCTCCACGCAACAGGAACCCTGAGGGTTCCTCTCTTTTCTGTGGTGAGCGTGAACACCACTCTATCGCTGCCCCTCGGCTATCTTCATCCGTGGGGGGTCCGGGGGGCACTCGCCCCCCCGGCGCGAGGCAGCGGTGACGATCCTGTGATAGGGGCGGCATATCCGATCATCACGCTCGCACCACGAGAAGAGGATGATTTACCATGAAACGGGATGAGGCAAGAGCCTCATGTTGAACCAATGAAAACCGACACATTGAATCCTATTCCAGATTTCAATGGGGTTTTCAGGGAAAAATGATCCAGACGTTCAATTCTGGAGTTATGGATGAGAATTCGAAGACACAAATTTCCCTCATACCCGATATACGGAGAACAAAACCACCCTCAGAACGATCAGGCGCTCAGCATTCACGGCCCTATTGTCATCCTGGGAGTCCGGGGGCAGAGCCCCCGGCACGAGGGTATTTGAAGGCGCGATGATCAGGCGTGCCGCCCTCATCGCACGATCTTTCCTGCCGTCTCGCGAGAAGATAGCCGAGGGGCGGCGATGGAGCGAGGCCCCCAATGATTCTCCTGTCTGAATATGGGAGATCAAGCGACGAGCAATTTTCATCCCGCATGCTTGAGGCGTGCTTTCGCCCAATGCCCAATTCTACAGAGCCTGAAGATCCCGGGTTATTGATCTATCGAATCAGACTGTTTTAACCCGCCCACCACACCCTTGACCCTGTATGCAACGAGAAGTATCCCATAGACCACCACCGCAACAAGAATTGCTTCAAGAAATTGCATCAGCCTGTACACGACCTTGAAGAGATAGTCACTCTGGAAAGAATCGAGATATGGCTGGATTGAATCGAAAAATAACGGCCCCACACTATTATCAGGCCCTGAATAACTCATGACGGTCGCAAACCCGGTTATGAACACATAGAGCATCGTCAGAGTTGCACAGATAAAGACCGGGACTCCTTTTCTCTTTGCCTGCAGATGGCCTTCGACGAGCGGAAACGGCAGGAGGACGGCCAGCGCTTGAAGGATAAAAATGGATTGTCCAGTTCGACAAAGAGAAACAGAAGGGCGATGCCGAGGGGTGCAAGAATACGGACGGCGGGATTCGGGATCTTCCGGATGAGATAAGAGAGCACGGTGGTGTATGCCGCGAAGAGCAGCAAAGGCACGCCGAATATAAGAAAAATTCCCACGAGAACAGGAATGGATTCCATATTCATGTTTTTCTTGCTCCGGCATCATCGGCGGTTTCCTGCGCTTGTGGGGGATTGATCTGGGCATTCATCACCAAGAATAGATCGATTGAAATATTTAGCCATTCTGTGCGAATTCTCTGCAGGTCGGGGGAGTGAGGATGATGAAAGATCGGCTCTGTAGAATTTTTCATGAGGCGAGCGCTCGCCTCAACATACGGGATGAAAATATCAGATCAGATCTGGATCGGTTCTTGACCCCCACCCTTACGAACGAGGAGCGAATCGAAGTCGAACATCATGCCGACCCGCGGCTATCTTCGTCGTGGGGGTCCGGGGGTTTCCCCCGGCGCGAGATGGCAGGGGAATCTCGACGATAGGGGGCGGCCGATCACGCTGAAGAATTTTCGATCCTCCGCGTATCGATTTCAACGGGATCTGGCGAGTTCAAACACTCATACAAACCTGAAGAGATGATCAGGATCATTTTCATGGAGATCATCCCAAAACTTCTCTGGCCTTGATAGGTGAGTAAAAGAAGTTTCTGAAGCACGGTATCTTTCAAGAGATTGTTGCCGCCCCACTCCTATCTTCGTCGTGGGGGGGTCCGGGGGGTCTCCCCCCGGCAGGAAAGAGCAAGGAAACATCCTTTATGCTTTCTGTGGGCGGCACCTCTGATCGGTCTGCCTTCCTTCGTCACTCTCGCCGGGGGCGTTGCCTCTGGATAGCAATTGAAGCAGAGAAGGCAGATGAACGGCCGAAAAGAGTCTTGATCCAGATGATGGATCGAACTCTGGATACTTTTGGGATATGCTCATGCTAAACCCTCACTTCTCCTGGTTCGAGTATGATTGAACTGCCTTCCCCCATGCTCCCGCAGGGGGCAGGGCCCCCGGTACAAGGGTGGAGGAAGGCGTGATGATCGATCATGCGGGCCGCCCGCATCGGAGAACTGTCCTGCCATCTCGCGAGAGGATGGGCGGGGGCGGCAACGAAGTGGTAGTCCTATGGTGTGTCCTGTGCTCCGAAGAGGAGCAAGGATCCACTCACCAGAGACCGCCAGGAATTTTCACCCCGTATGCTTGAACCCAAAGTTCATGCCTGATTCTACAGAGCCAAAGATCGAGACAGGAACTTTGTTGGAAAAACTCCAGGCTGATCATTATAGAGGGAGTGAAGATCTCGGCAAGAGATCATGAGAAGGCAATGAATCCGCCACTTCCCCCCTACTTCTTCCTAACCTTCCTCCGCCGCCATCGCTTCACCACAAACGCCCCCACAACCACGACAAAGGCACCGTTCACCACCACCCGGACAACCGGATCACCAAGGTCGGTGCCGATGAGGTTCGCGTGGACGACGATGAGAAAGAGGGCGGCGTACATCAGCATATGAAACGGCCGCCATGAGGTGGGGTAGCGCCGCCTGAGGAAGACGGCCGCCAGGGCGACAAGGATGAGGATGAGGGCCACTCGCCCGCCATAGGTCCAGAAGAGGGTCCACGAGGCGAAGGAGGGGACGAGGACCGAGAGGTCGCCGGCCCCGATCGCGACGAGCGCCGGGTGGAGGAGAGCGGCGACGAGGCCGACGGCGGCGAAGAGGTGGTGGACGGCGAGAAAGGGGCGGCCGAAGACAGCCCTGATCCCGGCGAGGAAGGGGGTCATCGCCGCCGCGATCGAGAGGGCGAGGACGCCGTTGAGGGCGACGAGGCGGATGGCAAGCCCGAGCGGAGGCCCGCCCTGCATGACGGCCCTGAGGCTGACGATGAGGAAGAGGGCGGTGATCCCGCCGGCAAGGGCGACTCCGGGCCATCGCATGGTGCTCATCTGGAGTGAGCCGCATCGGTTTAAACCTTCGTGCCTGCGCCCGTCCGCACCACCGCCCGCCATGCCTCGGTCTTCTCTTCGATGGTGAGACGGGCGTTCGCCGGACTGGTCGAGGGGAGGGCGAGCACCCGCACGCCCGGGCGCTCCCATACGGTGGGGTGGACGCGCCGGAGCCAGTGTTCCGCCGCCCGGCCGTTGAGGGCGATGATGCAGACGGTCGGGTGGCGGTCGAGGAACCCGGGGATGTCGTTTGCCGCCACCTCCCGGATCGAGGCGTCGCTGCTCCCGTCCCGCGTGCACGCCCCGACGACGTCCCAGAGCGCGATCCCGGCCGCCTTCAGCCCTTCCAGCCGTTCGGCATAGGAGCGGTCGGCCGGCACCCCGAAGAGCGCCTCCATCACCCGCCAGAACCCGTTGCGCGGGTTGCCGTAGTATTCCCGGACGCGGAGCGAGACGACGCTCGGGAAACTGCCGAGCACGAGAATGATCGGCGACGGACCGACGACCGGGGGGAGGCCGCTCATCCCCGCCGACGCTCCCGCATCGAGAGGGCGATCCGCCGGCGGATCAGGTCCACCGAGAGGACGGTGACCGCGACGCGGTCGTGCACCCCGACGACGTCGAGGGGGCGGGCGACATAGGCGTCGGCGAGTTCGCTCACATGGACCAGGCCGTCGGTCCCGACTCCGACGTCCACGAAGGCCCCGAAGGCCGTCACGTTGGTCACGGTGCCCTGCAGGGCCATGCCTGGCGCGAGGTCGTCGATCGAGGCCGGGGTGCCCTCGTAGGCGCTCAGGTCGAAGGGCGGCCGCGGGTCGCGGCCCGGGGCAGCGAGCTCGGCGCAGATGTCGTGCACCGTCGGGAGACCGACGGCACCGTGCACATAGCGTTCCGGTTCGACCTGCCCGAGGAGGGCCGGGTTGCCGACGAGGTCGCCGACCCCGACCCCCAGGTCGTCGGCCATCGCCCTGACGACCGGAGTGTGCATCGGGTGGACGGCGGTGGCGTCCAGCGGGTCGGCGCCGCCGACGACCCTGAGGAACCCGGCCGCCTGTTCGAAGGTCTTTGGCCCGATGCCGGGGACTTTGAGGAGGGCCCGCCGCGAACCGAAGGGCCCGTGCTCCTCCCTGAAGCCGACGATCCGTGCGGCCTGCGCCTGCCCGATCCCGGAGACCCTCGCGAGGAGCGGGGCGCTCGCCGTGTTCACCTCCACCCCGACGGCATTGACGGCGCTGACCACCGTGTCGTCGAGGGCCGCGGCCAGGAGTCGGCCGTCGACGTCGTGCTGGTACTGCCCGACGCCCAGGGCCTGCGGGTCGATCTTCACCAGTTCGGCGAGCGGGTCCTGGAGGCGCCGGCCGATGGAGACCGCACTCCTGAGGGTGAGGTCGAGGTCGGGGAACTCCCGGCGGGCCTCCGCCGAGGCCGAGTAGACCGAGGCCCCGCACTCGCTCACCGTGATCACCGGCACCCCCAGGCCGAGGCCCAGCAGGAAGGCCCGCGCCTCCCGGCCGCCGTGGCCGTTCCCGACGGCGACCACCTCGACGCCGTACCTCCGGCAGAGGTCGGCGAGCACCGCCCCGGCCTTCCCCTCCTGCCGGTGCGGCGGGAGGGGACGGACGACCGTCGCGTGGAGGAGCGTCCCCTGCCGGTCCAGGCAGGCGACCTTGCACCCGGCCGCGAAACCGGGGTCGACGGCGAGCACCGTCTTTCTCCCGAGCGGGGGCGCGAGGAGGAGGCGTCTGAGGTTGGCGGCAAAGACCTGCACCGCCTCCTCGTCGGCCCGCGCCTTCGCGGCCGCGAGGCTCTCGCGCTCCATCGCCGGGGCAAGGAGGCGGCGGTACCCGTCCTGCACCGCCGCGGCCACCACCTCGCTCGCCGGCCCGCGGCCCCGCACTCCCATGAGGCCGAGCGCCCGCCTCTCAGGCGGGGCGACGGTGACCGAGAGCAGCCCTTCCCGCGCCCCGCGCAGCACCGCGTGGACGCGGTGACCTGGCATCGCCCTGAGCCGCCCGGTATATCCTGCATAGTCGGCGTACGGGGTGGCGGCGAGATCCTTCCCGCGGGCCGCCCGCACCGTGAGCACCCCCGCCTCCATGAAGAGCCGGCGCATCGACGCCCTGACGCCGGCGTCCTCCGAGACGGTGGCGGCGACGATGTCGCTCGCGCCGGCAAGCGCCGCCGCGGCGTCGGCCGGGCCGTCGGGCCTGACATACCTCTGCGCCGCGGCGAGCGGATCGGCGCACTCGCCCCCGAGCAGGGCCGCGGCCAGGGGGGCCAGCCCCAGTTCACGCGCCGCCGAGGCGCGGGTCCGGCGTCCGGGCCTGAACGGAAGATAGAGATCTTCGAGGACGGCCAGACTCTCCGCCCCCATCACCCGTGCCGCCAGGTCCGGGGTGAGCACGCCCTGCTCCCTGAGCGACGCGAGCACCGTCTCCCTCCGCTCTTCGAGCCGCTCCATCGCCGCAAGCCGATCCCTGACCGCCGCGATGGCCACCTCGTCCAGGCACCCGGTCGCCTCCTTCCGGTACCTCGCGATGAAGGGGACCGTCGCACCGCCCGCGAGGAGCGTCGCCGTCCCTGCCACCTGCTCTTCCCTCACCCCGAGGGCCGCCGCAATCCAGGCGGCGAACCGACATGCCCGTTCCCCGGCCGTTCCTGTCTCCATCCTCTCAACTCTTGGACCCTCCGGGCATAAAGGCACCTCGGGAGCATGCGATCGCGAGTTTTGTCTGGGGAAAAAATCCTCACGTGGTGTGCCTTCCCTCCACTCGCGCCGGGGGCGCTGCCCCCGGAACCCCGGGGACGAAGATAGGGCGGGAAGGCAGAGAGAGATGGACACGAAGAGGATGGTGCCGCCCCCCGGCGCGAGACGGCGAAAAAGATCCTGCGATTGGGGGCGGCACTCTCTGCGTCACGCTCTCCTCCCGGCAATCGTTATGTTCGTGCACCCGGACGCGAGAACAAAAGCACCAGACACCTGATCGATCCGTTCACTTTCACTGCCCGCTCCCACCCTTCTATTAGGGTCAGGGACAAGACGATCCTGAAGATGAAACACCTCGTGATCAGGGGCGCGAGGGAACACAACCTCAAAGACATCACCCTCTCGCTCCCCAGGGACCGTCTCATCGTCCTCACCGGCGTCTCCGGGTCAGGCAAGTCGACCCTTGCCTTCGACACCATCTACGCCGAGGGACAGCGACGGTACGTCGAATCGCTCTCCGCCTATGCCCGCCAGTTTCTCGGGCTGATGCAGAAACCTGACGTCGACGCGATCGAGGGGCTCTCCCCCGCGATCTCCATCGAACAGAAGACCACTTCCAAAAACCCGCGCAGCACCGTCGGCACGGTCACCGAGATCTACGACCACCTCAGACTCCTCTTCGCACGGATCGGGGTGCCGTACTGCCCCGAGCACGGGACCAGGATCGAGTCGCGCTCGCCCGAGGCGATCGCCGACGCCGTCGCCGGGAGGTTTGCCGGGCGGCAGGTGACGGTCCTCGCTCCCGTGGTCCGCCAGAAGAAAGGGACGTACGCCCAGCTCCTCAAGGACCTGGACGCCGAGGGCTACGCCCGCGTCCGTCTCGACGGCGAGATCGTCAGGACCGACGAGGAGCATCCGCTGGAGCGGTACGTCAAGCACGACATCGACGTCGTCGTCGACCGCCTCGACCCCGCGGCCGAACGCTCGCGGCTCGTCGAGGCGGTGGAGGCCGCCGTCGCAAAGTCGGACGGTCTGGTCGTCGCCCTCGGCGAGGACGGCGAGGAAGAGACCTACTCCGCCAGAATGGCCTGCCCGGTCTGCGGACTCTCCTTTGAAGAACTCCAGCCCAGGATGTTCTCCTTCAACTCCCCCTTCGGCGCCTGCGAGGAGTGCAACGGCCTCGGGTTCAAGACCGAGTTCGACCCGGACCTCATCATCCCCGACCCCGAGATGTCCCTCGTCGACGGGGCGGTGGCGACCTACCGGAACTTCCTCGACGGCTACCGGGCCCAGCACCTCGGGGCCGTCGCAAAACACTTCGGGTTCTCGGTGCTCACGCCCATCAAAGACCTCACGCCGGAGCAGTATCATGTCCTGATGTACGGTGCGCCCGACAGGATCCACTTCTCGGTGAGCACCAGGAACGGCGACGCCAGCTGGTCGCACACCGGCGCCTGGGAAGGCCTGCTCCCCCAGGCCGAACGCCTCTTCCAGCAGACGAAGTCAGAGTACCGCCGCCACGAACTCCAGAAGTTCATGCGGGTCCTCCCCTGCCCGGCCTGCGGCGGCAAGCGCCTGAAGGAGAAGGTGCTCGCCGTGAAGGTCGGCGGCAAGAACATCATCGAGGTGACCGACCTGCCGGTGAGCCAGGCGGTCGAGTTCTTCGAGAGCCTCAACCGCTCCCTCACCCCGAAGGAGACGGCGATCGCCGCCCAGGTGCTCAAGGAGATCAGGGCCAGGCTCTCCTTCCTCCAGGAGGTCGGGCTCGGCTACCTCACACTTTCCAGGAGCGCCGGCACGCTCTCAGGCGGCGAGGCCCAGCGGATCAGGCTCGCCACCCAGATCGGCTCCAACCTCACAGGGGTGCTGTACGTCCTGGACGAACCCTCCATCGGGCTCCACCAGCGGGACAACCGGCGACTCATCGAGACCCTCCAGAAACTCCGGGACCTGGGCAACACCATCGTCGTCGTCGAGCACGACGAGGAGACGATCAGGGCGGCCGACCATGTGGTCGACATCGGGCCCGGCGCCGGGGTGCACGGGGGTACGGTGGTCGCCGAAGGGACGCCCGCGGAGGTGGCGAAGAACCCCGCCTCCCTCACCGGGCGCTACCTTTCCGGCGATCTCTCGGTCCCGGTCCCGTCGTCGCGCCGGACCAACGGCGAGTACCTCACCCTCACCGGGTGCCGGGCGCACAATCTCAGGGGGATCGACGTGGCCATCCCGCTCGGCACCCTCACCGTCGTCACCGGCGTCTCGGGCTCGGGCAAGTCCACCCTCATCGCCGACACCCTATACCCGGCCCTCGCACGAAAGATCTCGGGTGCCCGGACAAGCCCCGGCCCCCACGACGCCCTCACCATCGACGCTCCCGTCGACAAGGTGGTGGTCATCGACCAGAGCCCGATCGGCCGGACGCCCAGGTCCAACCCGGCGACCTACACCAAGGTCTTCGACGAGATCAGGAAGGTCTTCGCCGAGACGAAGGAGGCGAAGGTGCGGGGCTACAAACCGGGCCGCTTCTCCTTCAACATCAAGGGCGGGCGGTGCGAGGCCTGCCAGGGCGAGGGCGTCATCAAGATCGAGATGAACTTCCTCCCCGACGTCTTCGTGGAGTGCGACGAGTGCAAGGGGCAACGGTTCAATGCCGAGACCCTGGAGGTGAAGTACCGGGGCAGGTCCATCGCCGACGTCCTGGCCATGACCGTCGACGAGGCCACGACGTTCTTCGAGCACGTCCCCTCGATCAGGAACAAACTCGAGACCCTCTGCGAGGTCGGGCTCGGCTACCTCACCCTGGGCCAGAGTTCGACCACGCTCTCGGGCGGCGAGGCCCAGCGGATCAAACTGACCCGCGAACTCTCGAAGCGGGCGACCGGACAGACGGTCTATCTCCTGGACGAACCGACGACCGGGCTCCACATCCACGACGTCAGGAAACTCGTCGCCGTCCTCGACGGTCTGGTCGAGAAGGGGAACACCGTGGTGGTCATCGAGCACAACCTGGACGTGATCAAGTCGGCCGACCATCTCATCGACCTCGGGCCGGAGGGCGGGGACGGCGGCGGGAGGGTGGTCGCCACCGGCACGCCCGAGGAGGTGGCCGGGGTGAAGGAGAGTTATACCGGCCACTACCTGGCAGAGATCCTGCCATGATCGACCTCGCGCTCGTCCCCGAAGAGCCCGGCTGCTACCTGTACCGCGACGCCGACGGGACGGTGATCTATGTCGGCAAGGCGAAGCACCTGAAGCGACGGGTGTCGAGTTATTTCCAGAAGCACGACCACGACGCGAAGACGCAGAAACTCATCGGGCAGATCGCCTCGGCCGAGTTCATCGTGACCGGAACCGAGGTCGAGGCACTGATCCTGGAGAACACCCTCATCAAGCGGCACCAGCCGAAGTACAACATCGACCTCAAGGACGCCCGGCGGTACGCTTACATCCACCTCAGCGCGGACGCGTTCCCGCGGATCGCGATCGCCCGCGAGGTCGGTGACGACGGCGAGTACTTCGGGCCCTTCGTCTCCGCGAAGGAACGTGACGAGGTGCTCGAAGTGGTGAAGAGGGCCTTCGGTCTCCGCTCGTGCCGGCGCCTCCCGAAGCGCCCCTGTCTCCGCCGTCACCTCGGCATCTGTGCGGCGCCGTGTACCGGGACGATGCCCGAGGAGGAGTACGCCGCACGGGTGAACCGAGCACGGGCCGTGCTGCGGGGCCGGGGAAACGATCTCATCGAAGAGATGGAGGCCGAGATGGCCGAGCGGTCGGAGCGCCTTGAGTTCGAACGGGCCCTCGAACTCCGCGACGAGATCGCGGCGGTGCGGCACCTGGCCGAACGGCAGCGGATGGAGCGGCGGACCGACCACGACGAGGACATCATCGCCTACCAGGAGCAGGACGGCAATCTTTTCCTCCTCCTCTTCCATGTCGAGAAGGGCACCCTCACCGGAAAACAGGAGTACGTCTTCGAGGCCTCGGACGACGCCGTCGAGGAGTTCCTGGTCCAGTACTATGGGGAGCACGCCCCGCCGAAAGAGGTGGTCCTCCCGACCGGGGTCGGCGAACCGGTCGCGGACTACCTCGCCGACCGCCGGGGGGGGAAGGTGCGGGTGACGGTCCCGCAGCGGGGCGACAAGAGACGGCTCCTCGACCTCGCGGGCAAAAACCTGGACCTCACCTTCTTCGCCGACCGGATGAAGGTCGAGGCCCTCAGGGAAGACCTCCGTCTCCCCGACCCCCCGAATGTCATCGAGTGTTTCGACATCTCCCACCTCGCCGGCACGGCGATGGTCGGGTCGATGGTGCAGTTCAGGGGCGGGCGGCCGGACAAACGGAACTACCGGCGTTTCAAGATCAGGACGGTCGAGGGGATCGACGACTTCGCGGCGATCGCCGAGGTGGTCGGCCGCCGGTACGCCCGTCTCCTCTGGGAGGGGAAGTCGATGCCCGACCTGGTGATCGTCGACGGCGGCAAGGGGCAGTTGAAGGCGGCGACCGACGCGATCGCCGCCCTCGGCCTGCGTCTCCCGATCATCTCGATCGCCAAGCGCGAGGAGGAGATCTATGTGCCCGGTTTCCCGCACCCCCTCCCGATCAAAAACGACGCCCGCTCTTCCCTCTTCGTGCAGGAGATCAGGGACGAGGCGCACCGCTTTGCGATCACCTACAACCGCTTCCTGCGGAGGAAGGCGATGAGAGGATGACTGAATTTGAATTGGATGCGGCATTTGTCCCGAAGGGTTCGCAGCCAGGGGCGATCAAAGCACTGACCGCCGGGATCGAGGGCGGCGAGCGGTTCCAGACCCTCCTCGGCGTCACCGGGTCCGGGAAGACCTTCACGGTCGCCAACGTCATCGAGGCGGTGCAGCGCCCGACCCTGGTGCTCGCCCACAACAAGACCCTGGCGGCACAACTCTACCACGAGTTCTCGGGATTTTTCCCCCAGAACCGGGTGGAGTACTTCGTCTCGTACTACGACTACTACCAGCCCGAATCGTACCTCCCGAGAAAGGACCAGTATATCGAGAAGGTCACCTCCGTCAACCCCAAGATCGAGCAGATGCGTCTCGCGGCCACGGCCTCGGTGCTCTCGCGGCCAGACACCATCATCGTCGCCTCGGTCTCCTGCATCTACGGCCTGGGCAACCCGGCGAACTTCAGGGGGATGGGCTTCGAACTGAAGCACGGGGACCGGGTGCGGCGGGCCGATCTGTTGGAGCGCCTGGTCGAGATCCAGTACGAGCGAAACGACCTCGACCTCGCCCCCGGACGGTTCAGGGCGAAGGGCGACACCATCGACCTCATCCCGGCGTACTTCAACGACATCATCAGGATCGAACTCTTCGGCGACGAGGTGGACCGGATCTCGGAGATCGATGCGGTCGCCGGGAAGAGAAAGGAGACGATGGAGTACTTCTATCTCTACCCGGCCCGCCACTTCGTCGCCACCGAGGAGGAGCGCAAACGGGCGGTCGTCTCCATCAAAAAGGAACTCGACGAGGTGCTCCCGACCCTCGACATCTTCGAGGCCCACCGTCTCGAACAGCGGGTCCTCTTCGATATCGAGATGATCGAGGAGACCGGGAGCTGCAAGGGGATCGAGAATTATTCCCGCCACTTCGACGGGCGCAGAGCGGGGGAAAAGCCGTACTGTCTCCTCGACTATTTCCCGGACGACTTCCTGATGGTCGTCGACGAGAGCCACCAGACTCTCCCGCAGGTGCGGGGGATGTACCACGGCGACCGTTCCCGCAAAGAGACCCTGGTGAAGTACGGCTTCCGCCTCCCCTCGGCCTTCGACAACCGCCCCCTCACCTTCGGCGAGTTCGAGGGGTACATGAAGAACGTCATCTGCGTCTCGGCGACGCCCGGCGCGTACGAACTGCAGCACTCGGCCGGGGTCGTGGAGCAGATCATCAGGCCGACCGGGCTCGTGGACCCGGTGGTGGAGGTGCGCCCGGTCGAGGGGCAGGTCGAGGACGTGATGGAGGAGATCAGGCGGACGATCGACCGCGGCGACCGGGTGCTGGTCACCACGCTCACCAAGCGGCTTGCCGAGGAACTCACCGACTTCCTCGCGGAGCAGGGTATCAAGACCAGATACCTCCACTCTGAGATCAACGCCCTCGAACGCACCGAGATCATCCGCCGCCTCCGCCTTGGCACCTTCGATGTGCTGGTCGGGATCAACCTCCTGCGGGAGGGGCTCGACATCCCTGAGGTCGGGTTCGTCGGGATCCTGGACGCCGACAAGGAGGGGTTCCTCCGCGACGCCCGCAGTCTGATCCAGACCATCGGCCGGGCGGCACGCAACGCCAACGCCCGCGTGGTGCTGTACGCCGACCACGAGACCGACTCGATCCGCACCGCCCTCGCCGAGACCGAACGCCGCCGGCAGATGCAGGTCGCCTACAACCGGGCGCACGGGATCGTGCCGCAGACGGTCACCAAACCGGTCCCGGCAAAGGAGGTGGACCTCACCGACACGAAGCATGTCCCGAAGGCCGAGATCCCCAACCTCATCATCGAGATGGAGGCGCAGATGCACGAAGCGGCGGAGCACCTCGACTTCGAGCGGGCGATCCTTCTGCGCGACCAGGTGAGGGAGTTGAAGGCGAAGAGTGAAAAATCAGCTTTGTAGAACGCCCCCCGCAGGATGAAGACGGGCCGGGAAGACAGAATTCGAAAGAGGGAGTTGCCCCCCCTCGCCGATCTTCATTCTATTTCTTGATGAAGATCTTCTGTATCGGGTCGAAGGGAGCGAAAAGGTCCTCGACCTCCCGTCCCAGATACTCGGTCTTGCCCATCACATAGTAGCCCCCCATCCCGAGAGACCCGTGGATCATCCGCACCAGGTCGGTCTTCTGTTTCTCGTTGAAATAGATGGTCACGTTCCTGCACGAGACGAGGTCCAGAAAACGGGCCGCCGGGATATTGGTCATCAGGTCGTGATGGGAGAAGCGGATCAGGCTTTTCAGTTCGGGCTTTGCCTCGTATTTCCCGTCCTCGGTGCGGGTAAAGTGCCGCTGGATCTGCCGCTCGTTGAGGTTCTTGAGGGCCCGGGCATCGTACACGCCTTCCCGCGCCTTCTCGAGCACTTTCCGATCGATATCGGTCGCATAGATGGTGCAGTCGATCTCGTGCGTGAACGAGAGGTCCCTGGCAAGCATCGCGTAGGTGTACGCTTCCTCGCCGGTCGCACACCCGGCACACCAGATCCGTATCCGTGTCTTCTTCTTGAGGATCTCGGGGAGCACCTGCTGGCGCACCAGCGAGAAGACCTCGGGGTCGCGCAGGAACTCGGTCACATTGATGGTGAGCGCGTTCCTGAGAAGATCCTTCTCGTCCGCCTCGGAGAGGAGATATTTGTGGTAGTCGGCAAACGATTCGTTGCCTGAGATCCGCATCCTGGAGAGGACACGGCGGCGTATGTAGTCTTCCTTGTAGTTGGAGGTCTTGATCCCCACAACTCGCTCGATCGTCCGGTTGAGTGCTGCAAAGTCGTCCATGGTGGCTGGTCCCTGAATACTATTGAGTTTTGAAGGTGCCCATCTTCCCTTTCAGTTCGGCCGAAAGCCCTGCAAGTTCCTGGGCGGCGCTCCCGACCTCCTGCGTCGAGGCGCTGACCTCCTCGGCGAGGGCGGCCATGTCTTCCGTCTGCTTGAGGTTCTCTTTGGTCTTGCTCGCGGCCTGCTCCATCATCTCCATGATCTTGCCGGTCTCCTCGGCCTGGTCCTCGGTCGCCCGGGTGATCTCGGTGATCGCACTCGCGGCGTCGTTGATGTCGGCACTGATCCTGGTGAGGACGGTGATGGCGCGGTTGACGCTGTCGATCCCCTCCTGGATCTCCTGGTGGGAGGCCCGCATCGATTCGGCGGTCTGCTCGCTCTCTTTCTGGATGGAGGCGATCAGTTCCTCGATCTGCTGGCTCGCCTCTCTCGAGTCGCCGGCCAGGTTCCTGATCTCGCCGGCGACGACGGCAAAGCCGCGGCCGTGCTCGCCGGCCCTGGCCGCCTCGATCGCGGCGTTGAGGGCGAGCAGGTTGGTCTGGCTGGAGATCTCGTTGATCAACTTCACGATCTTGGTGATCTCGTGCATCTGGTCGTTGAGGTGCCCGATATCCCTGACCGTCGCCTCCGAGACCGTCCCGACGGCCTCCATCTTCTGGTACGCGATTTTTCCGATCTCAGCCCCGGCCCGTCCTTCCTCGACCGAGGCCTGGGCCTTCTGCATGATCTCCTGGGTGGTGCTTGCGATCTCCTCGATCGATGCCGAAAGGTCGGAGATGCTCCGGTTCACGCTCTCGATACTCTCGAGAAGGTCGCGGGAGGACTCGGAGGACTGCTGGGTCGCGAGGGCCACCTGCTCGGTGGCCTTGCCGATATCGGCCGCACCCCTGCCGGTCTCTCTGGAGGTCTCGTCCAGGAAGTTCACGGCCTGGTTCACCTCCTCGATGATCGCCCTGAAGTTCTCCAGCGAATGGTTGTAGTCCGTCTTCACCGCGGCCAGGAGGTCGTCCTCGCCGATGGCGACGCCGGTGGAAAGGTCGCCGTCGGCGGCGGCGGCCATCACCGTGCCGAGTTCGGCGGCATTCCTCTCGATCCGCCGCGCCCGCTCATCGGCCTCGGCCATGAGGGCCTTGATCTCCTCCTCCTTCTCGCGCTGCCTGGTGACGTCGTTGTAGACGATGATGATGCCGGTCAGGTCGCCTCCGGCCGAGAGGAGGGGGATCCCGTACTGCTCGAGGATGTGGGTGCCGCTCGGGAGTTCGACCGTTACTTCGCCGCGGCAGCGCCTCCTGTACTGGAGCGCCTGCTTGAGTCCTTCGCCTTTCTGTTCGAGGATCCTGAAGGAGCGCACGCTCATCCCCTCCAGGTTCCCGAACGGGATCCCTGACATCGCGGCATAGGCCTCGTTGGCCGAGATGATGGTGAGGTCAGGGGAGAGGAGGAGGATGGGCATCGGGTTCTGGTCGACGATCGTCTGGGTGCGGATCTGGAGGTCTTTGATCTCGGTCATCTCCTCCTTGAGTTGCGCTTCCTTCTCCCTGACGTCGGTGACGTCGTAGAAGATGAAGAGGGCCCGGTCGGTCCGGCCCGCCTGATCGACGAGCGGGATCCCGTACTGCTCGACGACCTTGCTCTTCTTTCCGACGGTGAGTTCGAGCGTCGACTGCGTCTTTCTGCCCCGCGAGAAGACGTGGTTGTTCCTGTCCCCGGCAAGGTGCTTGATCCCGACGCGGCTCTTCGCGCCCGAGGTGAGGCGCTCTTTGGAGTCCTCCATCAACTCGCAGTAAGCATCGTTGAGAGCGAGCACCTTCAAGTTCCGGTCGATGAGGGCCATCGGCATCGGGTTTTCCAGGAAGACGGTCTGCAGCCAGAGGTCGGATTTCTCTTTCTCCTGCATCCGGGAGAAGATCGCCTGGATCGCATCGGCAAGGTTCCTGAGTTCGTCGGTATAGACGGCGGCGTCCAGGTGCAGAGAGGCGTCGCCGCCGAGGGCGTCGGCCATCTTTTGCACCGACGCCTTCGACCCGGCCACCTCCTCTTCCAGTCTTGCGACGGCCGCCTGGTGCTCTTCCTGTATCCTGGCGGTCTCTTCTTCCAGTCGTGCAACCGTTGCCCGATCTTCCTGCACCCTCTCGAGGGTGCGGTTGAACACCCCGGCGAGGTCCTGCAGTTCCGGGGAGAGGGTATCGGCCCTGACCGGTGCAGGAGATGCACTGGCAAGGGCCTGCTGCAGGGCGCCGGTGAGCGCGGTGACCGCTTCGTCGGGTACCCCTGCAGGGGCCTTTTCTTCCTGCATCTTTGAAATGACCCCGGCGACGGCGTCTGCAAGAGCTTTGAGCTCTTCAGGGATCTCCTCAGTGTCCACCGGCACCGAGAAGTCGCCTTCCAGCGCCGACCGCAGTGCCGCTGCCAGGTCGCCGACCCGCTCCATCAGGGCCTCTCTCTCCTCCTCGTTCCCGTTCAGTGCCGACGGCGCGGCAAAAAGTGCCTGTCTTCCAGGTTTTTCCGAAATCATCATCTCCACCTCTGTATCTGATCAGTTCCACTCGCCCACGAAGGCCGCGATCTCCCGATACGCCGCGCCGGCGGGACAGTCCGGGGCATAATGGGAGATCGGGAGGCCGTGCTCCTGCGCCTCCGGGACCTCCGGGGAGTATGGGACGATCTCCACCCTGAGAAAGGTCCTGGCCGCCTCGGCCTCGACCGGGTCTTTCTTCTCTTCGTCGTCGTCCGGTGCGAAACGGCGTCTCATCCAGGAGAAGAACCCTCGGGGTCGCTCAGGCGGGGGCGTCCGCGCGGTGATGAGGGCCATCTCGGGCCTGATGCTCACCCCCACATGCGCCTCGATGTCCCCGAAGATCGCCTTCATCGTCGCGACGCCGCCCAGGGCGAAGAACCCGGGGTCCAGGTTGACGACGACATGGTCGGCGGCGACCATCCCGTTGATGACGAGCTGGCCCATGCTCGGCGGGGTGTCGACGAGGACGACGTCATACGCTGCGGCCCCGTCGGCAAGGGCGTCCCTGAGGATGGTCGCCCGTCCTTCGACCGAGTAGAGGTAGGGTTCGGCCCCGACCAGGTCGAGAGAAGACGGGAGAAGATCGATCCCCGATTCGGTCGTGACCACCGCCTCCTGCAGCCCGACCTCAGGAAAGTCCTCGACCCTGCTCATGAAGAGGTCATAGATGCTCGTCTCGGAGGACCCCGGAACGACGCCGAGGCCTGAGGTCGCATTTGCCTGGGGGTCGCTGTCCACGACCAGGACGCTCTTCCCCGCCTTCTGAAGATACCCCGCGATGTTGAGGCACGAGGTCGTCTTGCCGGTCCCTCCTTTATGGTGGGCAAATGCGATGCACCGAATGATCTCACCCTGTTATGAGAATTTCACATGATTCATTATAAAGATTTATATTTTGTATATATTTTATATTCGATATTCTTTTATTTCAGTCGGTTTTTCTCCCTTTGTTCCCGGCAAAAACTCCAGGAATTCGGGCCCGGTACACATCTCTCCCTCTTTCATCAGAATCGGGCATGAGTCAAGAGCACGCCTCAAGCATATGGGATGAACATTTCAGATCAAATTTGATCAATTCTTGCCCCTCATCCCTGCGTTCGAGGAGCGAATCGAAGTCGAGCATCATGCCGCCCCTTGGCTATCTTCGTCGTGGGGGGTTCCGGGGGAGAACTCCGGCCGGCGAAGGCTCCATCTTCTCGAATCCCTCCGGTCGTCCATCCCCGGATTCAGGCCGTCCTGTACACGCTCACCCTCCCGGCCCCGTCAGGAGAGAACTCGCGCATTTCGCCCCTATCACAGAAGGCGAGGAGGGCAAGCATATGTTCGAGCCCTGCCGCCGCCTTCTCATGTCTGAGCAGGTCGAAGGAGGGTTCCAGGAGGGGACGGGGCAGGAAGACGATGCACTTGGCCCGCGCCCGCGTCACCGAGACGTTGAGGCGGTTGAGGCTGTAGATGAACGCGGCCTCTCGCAGGGCGGTCTCGGTATCGCTGACGCCGTAGGAGACGATGACCACCTCGCACTGCTGGCCCTGCATCTTGTCGACGGTATCGACGAAGGGCTCGGAGTGCCAGGTGCGGCGGCCGGCGAGGGCCTGGTTGATCGCCGCGATCTGGGCGTGGTGCGGGCTGACGATGAAGAGCCCACGGCGCCAGAAGGCGCCGTCGCCGCTCTTCGATGCCGGATAGGGCGTCTCTTCGTCAGGCCGGCAGAGCCTTTCCCGCAGGGCGCAGGCGAGGTCGGCGACCAGTCCGGCCTCTTCCCGGTTCTCGACGGCGGCCCGCACCTCCTCCAGCACGACGACGACGAGTGGATAGGCGGGGTCCAGGACATACTCGAGGAAGGGGTCGCGGGCTTCTCCCTCCAGGAGCCGGATCCGCTGGCCGGCGACGGCTTCGGTTGCCGGGCGGTAGCCGCTGCCGTACAGGCTCTCTGCCGAGAAGCGGGAGAGCGTCTCGTTCATCCGCCAGTTCTCGAGGAGCTGGACGGTGAAGGAGTCGTCGCCCTCCCCGTCCCGGCGTCTCATCCAGGCAAAGATCGAGTCCTGCAACTCGTTCTCCTCCTCCTCCTCTTCGGCGGTGCTCGCCACGACCGGCGGGAGCTGGAGGTCGTCGCCGGCCAGGACCAGTCTGCCTGTCCCGTCGAGGAGGGGGAGGAGGAGCGCGAGTTCGCCGAACTGCATCTGCGAGGCCTCGTCGATGATGAGGAGGTCGAAGGCCGGGAGGTGGGTGCGGTACTTGTGGAAGGCCTGCGCCGTCCCGCCGAGGACAAAGCGTTCCGGCACCTTCGTCATCTTCTTGACGACGTCGCGGCCGAGGACCAGGAGGGCGTGGCCCTTCGGGCTGGTCGCCTTCTCGAGTTTGCAGACCGAGAGGTCGAGCCCGAAGTCCCCGGCCGTCAGGTCCTGGAGTTCGAAGAGGAGGTTCTCGATGGCGGCGTGGGTGAGGGCGCTCACCGCGATCCTGACCCGGCCCTTCTTTGCCCGGGCGATCTCGAGGACCGTGTGGGCGAGGAAGTGCGTCTTGCCGGTGCCGGGCGGGCCCCAGACCAGGGTGAGCCGGTTCTCGAGGATCCGGGAGAAGGCCCGCCGCTGGCTCGCGGTGAACCCGGCGAGCGCCTCCGGGTCGGGATGGCAGAGGGCGGGCATCGGCACGGCAAAGGCCCGCGGCTCCCTGAGAAGCGTAAGGAGGTCGCTCTCTCTCATGGCGTCGGACTCCTCGATCTGCTCGAGGACCCTCGCGGAGGTGAAGTCGGTCGCCCGCGGGAAGAGGAGGGCGTGGTCGCCGGCCTCGAACTGCTCCTGCTCGGCGGCGCACCTGACCGCGAGGACGAGCCGCGCCACCCGCCCGTCGCGGTTTGTCTCGACCTCCGTCACCCCGGCAAACCTCACCTCGCCCTGTGGGGGTGCGGTGGTGGCGGCGTACAGGGAGTCGTCGAAGGCCCGGGCGGCCCGCAGTCCCTCGGCGGTGTCGGGGACGAGGAGGTAGCCGGGGAGGCCGCCGGTGGTGGGGAGCGCCGCCTCGTCGAGACGGGAGAGCACCTGCCAGCGTTCGCCGTCGATACACCGCAGCCTGACCCTGACCCCGGTCCATTCGGCCTCGGCCTGCGGGAGGCACCGGGCCCGCCGCACCTCGGCCGCCGCCGTCGCCGCCTCTGTCCTGACGGTCGCCGCAAGGGCGTCGAGTTCAGGATGGTCGTACCGGTGGACCGGTGGGAAGGCGAACTTCTCGGCCCACCGGTGCGGGCGGGAACGGTCCCTGACGGCGCTGAGCAGGTCGCCGGCGGTGCGGAGCCGCCGGGCGACCTCGTCCCTCGTCCACTCCAGCGCCTCGGTGCGCCCGCCGTACCACGCCATCGCGACGGCGTCGCTCTTCATCCGGTTGCCGAGCGCCGGCCAGAAGAGGTCCGAAGGTTTGAACGCGGCCGGGTGGTCGGGGCCGAGAAGAGCGGCGAGGGCGTCGGGGAGGCGGGCGGCAACCGGCACCGGCAGGGCGGCCGACCCGGCAAGGACGCGGGAGAGCACCACCACCGGGTACCTGGTCCGGTTGCCGTTCACGCCGGCATAATACTGAAGAAGCGGGAGGGCTTGGGGTGCGATCTCCGGGTCGTCGGCGCATTCCCTGAGAAGTTCGAGGAGGAGGAGGCGTTCGCCTTCGTCGAGGACATAGGTCTGGAGCGAACGCTGTTCGGTGAACGGGTGGCCCTGGTTGTATTGGTCGAGGGTCTCGAGTTCCCGGTGGAGCGCCCTGACGAATGCTTTCCCGACCTCCCCGCACTCCTCCGGGCTCGCGGCGACCTCTACCCGGACCGCTGACGGGGCGGGGTAGACGTCCTTGCCCTTGAACCGCCTGAACCCGGCGGCATAGAGCCGGCCCCCGATTGGTTCTTTCTGGAGGGTGAGGACGACCCCGATGCTCTCGTTGATCGGGAGGGAGGGCGAGGCCCCGTCGAGCGAGACGACCTCGCCGCTCGTGAGAGCCCTGACCTGCCGTCTGAGCCGCTCGCCCTTCCCCCGCAGCGAGCCGCACCGTTCCAGGACGTCGTCTGCCGCCGGGTCGGCGAGGAACTCCTCGAGATCGCCGAGGCCGTCGACCCCGAGGTCGTGGAGGTAGCGCCTGGCCCCGGTGGTGAGACCGGGCAGGAGGGAGACCGACTTTCTCTCCTCCGCCTCCCGCCGGCACGAAGCAAAGAAGGGGCACGCCTCGCAGCCGGGCCTGAGGTGCCAGGGGAGGTCGTGGGGCGGGGTGCGCATGATCGCCCCGAGGTCGCGGGCGAGGAACGCCTCCAGCACCCGGAGGTCGGGGGCGATCTCCACCGTCTCCGGGGCTTCGGCGTCCTGGAGCCAGACCCCGGCGCAGGCGTGGTCGACGCTCCGCCCGATGCCCTGCTCCTCCAGCACCGCCTCGATGATGAGGGCGTACAGGGCGACCTGGACGCGGTGGCCGATCTTCACCTGGTCGGTCGCCTTGAGGTCGATCACCCGGAGGCGCTCGTCGCCGAGAGACCAGATGAGGTCCGGGTGGCTCTCGTGAAAGGCGCAGACCGTCGGGTCGAGGCCGAAGCGCTGGTAAAATCCCGGCGGGGCGACGAGGGTGGACTGGTAGATCCCGGTGCCCGCCGGCGCCTCGGCGAGGAGACGGAGACTTTCCTGCACCCCGAACCGCCGTTCATGGAAGGGGCCGGCCCCGGGCGCGACCAGCACCTCGCCCGGGATCCGTCGGCCGACGACCTCCTCCTCCCACGCAAACCCCTTCTCCCTGAGCAGGTCGGTGACCATGCTCTGCTCTTCCACGGGTTCAGGGATGCCGAGGGCGGGGCGGGCCTGCGGCGGGGCGGCGGCGTACCTGAGGAACCGCGGGCACTGATGATGAAAATAGCGGGCGACAAGGGAAGGGCTGAGGTTGCTTGGGGGCATCGGTTAGATCTGTTGTGAGGGAGGGCACAAATAGTCGGCGGCCCCGGCGCACATTCTTATAGCGCGGTGCCGACGGGGGTGCGTGTGCCATGCACACGGGGGGAGTCTGATATGGTCTTAGAATATCTTACGGCGCCGCTCTGGTCCCCGTACCTCGCCGGGGTCGGGGTCGGCGTGATGGCGGTGCTCTCGTTTCTTCTTGCCGACCGGCCGCTCGGGTGCTCGACGGCGTTTGTCAAGACGAGCGGAATGGTCGAGGTCGCGGTGCGGGGAGAAGGAGTGAAGGAACATCCGTATTACCGAAAATATGTCCCGCAGGTCGACGGCTCGTGGATGATCGTCGTCGGGATCGTCATCGGGGCGTTTCTCTCGGCCATGCTCTCGGGCGTCTTCGCCCTCGCCTGGGTGCCGCCGCTCTGGGGTGAGACCTTCGGGTACGATCCGGTCGTCCGCGTCCTGGTCGCCCTGGCCGGCGGGTTTCTCCTGGGGTTCGGTGCCCGGTGGGCCGGGGGGTGTACGAGCGGGCACGGGATCAGCGGGACACTTCAGCTCTCGGTCAACAGCATCATCGCAGCGGCCTTCTTCTTCATCGGCGGGATCGCAACAGCGATGGCGATCTACGGGGTCCCGTTCTGAGGAGACGAAGAGCATGCTGACGGCACTCCACAAGAATGCACGGGCCCAACTGCTCATCGGGCTCCTGATCGGGATCGGGTTCGGCTTCTTCCTCCAGAAGGGAGGGGTGACCTCCTACGACGTCATCGTCGGGCAACTTCTTCTCCAGGACTTCACGGTGGTGAAACTGATGCTCTCGGCGGTGATCGTCGGGATGATCGGGTTCTACTTCCTCAAGGGAAAGGAGATGGCCCTGATCCACTGCAAGAACGTGACCCTGGGCTCGGTGGTGATCGGCGGCCTCATCTTCGGCGCCGGGTTTGCCGTCCTCGGCTACTGTCCGGGCACCGTCGCCGGGGCGGTCGGGCAGGGCTGGCTCGACGCCCTGGTCGGCGGGGTCCTCGGGATGGTCGTCGGCGCCGGGGCCTTTGCCAGGCTGTACCCGCGGCTCGTCGGCGGGATTCTCGCCCGTGGCGAGTTCGATATCAGGACCATCCCCGAGGTGCTCAGGGTCAACGAGTGGGTGGTGGTCGCGGTCTTCGTCGTCCTGATGCTTGCGGTGCTGTACCTGCTCGAGGTGCTGGGGTTGTGAGGGGCGCTCATCTTTTTGCCCGGGGGCCACGGGGGCGGTGCCGGAGATCGCACAGGTAAAATCATATCATATCTTTCTAAGGGCCGAATAAATCAAAAATCAATATGGGCACATTTATAGTGTCCATTTCCTACAATTGATACCTGTCAGGGGTGTCCTCCCCCATCCGCACGGCCGCATGCCGTGAACCGATCGCGGACGCCCGGCCGGAGCATACCAGTGAACAAAATCAACCGATGGAAAAAGTTCCTCTCAGAACCGAAAACGCCGCAGCCGGCGGCGCTCATGGGACTCTCTCTTCTCTGTATGATCCTCATCTGGTTTGTCCCGGGTTTTCTCGAACCCGGACTGTTTCTCTCAGGCTCAGACCATCCCGGCCCCTATCTGAAGCAGGTCTGGTTCATTCCCGACGGCTCAGGTACCGCAGGGTACCCGCTCTCAACGGTCCACACCACTGAGGGCGACTATCACATCGACGGGGATATTGTGATCCGGCCCATCCCCTCTTTCTCCGTTCACGCCGCGACCGCCGCCCATGCGGTGTACACGCGCGAAGAGACCGGCGAAGAGTATGTCGTCGGCCAGTGGTGGTACACCGACGAAGAGGCCTTCAGGGACGAGAAGAAGGTGTTCCTCAGATCGCTGGCCGAACGCGGGGAAGTTTCTCCGGTGATGCTCGACCTCGGCGACCATCTCTCGACGGCCGCGGCCGAGCAGGCGTGCCCGGCATTGCGCTTCACGAACGGGACGGTGACGGGGTACATCCTCACCTACGAGAGGCCGTTCGACAATGGAGATGACTTCTTCATCGTCTACTACGGCACCTGCGGGAACGTCCTCGGCCCTGACCCGAAGGGTTCGCTGCAGGCGCTGATCGCAGAACGCTTCTCCCCCTCCGCGGTCAGGCCGCCGGGGGAGGATCCGGAACCGGCGGTCCGGATGCCGGACGCCAGTGCCCTCGGTATGATCCGGTACGCCGGCGTCCTCATCCTCACCCCTCTCCTCTTCGGGTGCGCCGCCGCCCTCCTCTTCCAGGGCGTGAGAATAGAGGTGCAGGCCGGGTCGCGGCGTTTGTTGATCCTCTTCGCCGGCCTCGCCCTCCTCTATCTCGTCCTCGCCTCCCTGATGGGGGTGTCGACGCGTATGGACCTGCCCAATTTTCTTCCCGGATCCCTGCTGAGCCTCCCGACATTTCTGTCCGGCCTCACGCTCCTCTGCCTCGCGGCGGTCACGCCGTTCCTCCTCCTCACGCGTCACCTCCCGCTGAGACGGCCCATTCCCGCCGTCGTCGTCTCGGGCACCCTCCTCTTCCCGTACCTCGTGGTGCTCGTTCTCTGGACAGATCCGCTCCACCTCCCTCTCCCCCCCTCGCTTGCCCTCCTCGTCTCGACCCTCCGGGGTGTCGGCATCGCCGCGGCGGGGGCAGCGGTGCTCTTCGTGGGATGGGCGGCGGTGGAGCGGATCAGGACCTGAATCTTCACCTGGTGGTATCATGACAACCGAACAGACCCTTCAAAACCTCACACGTCTCCTCGCCGCCTCGCTCCTTGCCGGGCTTCTCGGCGGCGGACTGCTGGTATTCCTGACCACCTCTCTGCACCGGTGGTGCTGGAGCGGTCTCGTCGACTCCCACTACGGTTTCCTCGACAGCATCACCATCCTCCAGGCCATCATGCTCGGGATCCTCCTCCTCTTCTTTGCCGGGATGCTCGCGGTCGCGCTGCACCCCGGAAAGACCCCGGCGCAGGCCGTCGTTGCCGGTGTGGTCTCGGGATGCACCGTCTTCCTTGTCAACGAAGTCCATATTCTGATCGCAGATTGCCTCGGTCACGGGAGCACCGACCTGGTCGGCGACCTCGTCCGCCAGATCTCGTACCTCCTCCTCACCCATCCCGTCCCCCTCCTGTACCTGGCCCTCTTCATGGCGGCCCTTGCCGTCCTCGGCGCACTCTTCCTCTTCTCCATCAGGGAGAAGGCGGGCGGCCCCGACGAGAAGGCCCGGGCATCGCGGATGGTCCTCGGCACGATGGCGCTCTTCATCCTCGCCCTCACGTTCCTCCCCCCGCTCGTCGCCCATGCGATGCCCGGCACGCAGAATACCGTCGCGGCGATCGGCCGGACCGTCATCTCGGCCGAACGCACCGCTCCCGACACCCTCGTCCTCACCGCCCGCGAGGTGCCCGCCGCCTCCGCCCTCGCCGACCCGCACTTCTCGGTCTACCTGGACGGCGTCGAGGTCTCGGATGCCGATGCCGCTGCGGCGATTGCCGTCAGTGTCGAGCCAGCCGACGGACTGCAGGCCTTCAAGGGTTCGCAGGCCGCCTGGCAGGGGGCGGCGGTCCACAACAACGGCACGCCGGTGAACGTCGCCGTCGCCGCCCACGGGGCCGACGGTTCAAAACTGTTCGTCTTTGACCGTCGGGTCTGACCACAAAGCGTTTGGACGAGGGGGTTTCACCCCCTCTATGGACATTTCACTTATCTGTCGCCTCTTTGAGACCCTGCCAAGGCAGGGGCCAGGCAACGACGAGAGCACTGCCCGCGCCTTTCATCTAATCCCCGACCTCCCGGATCGTCCCGAGATCCTCGACATCGGGTGCGGGTCAGGGATGCAAACCCTCGCCCTCGCACA
This sequence comes from Methanofollis formosanus, assembly GCF_019633745.1. Taxonomy (NCBI): domain Archaea; kingdom Methanobacteriati; phylum Methanobacteriota; class Methanomicrobia; order Methanomicrobiales; family Methanomicrobiaceae; genus Methanofollis; species Methanofollis formosanus. The sequence goes on from NZ_CP037968.1 coordinate 139,622, forward strand.
ACTCTGCCCGGACGCGAGGATCACGGCCGTCGACATCCACCGCCCGGTCCTCGACGCCCTGGAGGAGCGGGCGCGGCGGGCCGGGGTCGCCGACCGGATCAGAACAATATGCGCCTCGATGGACGACTTCCCCTTCGAGAACCATTCCTTCGACCTCATCTGGGCCGAGGGCTCGATCTTTATCATCGGCTTTGAGAAGGGCCTTTCGTACTGGCAGGAGTTCCTCAAAGACGGCGGATATATAGCCCTCACCGAGGCGGCCTGGTTCACCCCCGCCCCCTCGCCCGAGGCGAAGGCCTTCTGGGCAGAGGTCTACCCAGCGATCAGGACCGAAGAAGAGTACAGGGCGGTCATCGCCGCGTGCGGTCTCGGCCTCGTCGGTTCGTTCAGGCTCCCCGAAGCGGCCTGGTGGGACGACTTCTACCGCCCCCTCGAAACGAGGCTCGAGGAGTTCGCGGCGGAGTACGCCGGCAACCCCGAGGCGATGGAACTCGTCGAGGGGGTGAAGAGGGAGATCGCGGTGTACCGGGACCACGCCGCGGAGTACGGGTATATCTTCTTCGTGATGCGGAAGATCAGTGGGCCGCCCGGTATTTGATGTGCGCCCCGCTCCCTTCTTTTACGGCCAGCCGAAGTCCCATAAGATTTTTTAACCGCCTGACAACCATCGGTTTGGAAAGCCCGACGACGCCGGCGATCTCGCTGCTCTTCATGGGCTCACGGATCGCCTCAAGGATCTCGCGGTCGGTCGTGTCGATCAGCACATCGCTCTTCTTTGAGAACGTGACACTGAAGCGGTTGGACGCGCCTGAGAAGGAGACCGAACAAAGTGCATGCCTCTCGACCTCGCGCTGGATCATCCGTATGCCAAACCCATAGCGTTCGATAAAACCGGTGTCATAGAGAAGGTTTGAGAGCGACGGGTTCCTGGGAACATGCTCCGGGTCGGCGAGGTCGACGCCCGGCATCAATCCGCCCGGATTTCTGATCTCGATCCTGTCCGGGTGGAGGAAGATCTTGACATCGGCACCGATGGTATAGTTCCGGTGGGCGACGGCATTGATCACCGCCTCCCTGAGTGCCCTGGCGGGATACTCCTCGACCCTGACCCGTCGGGTTCCGACGATCACTTCTCCCTTCCTGATCTCCCTGAGCAGATCGGCATAGACCGCTTCGATCGCCTGCCAGACCGGGCCTTCATACTCGCGGCTCCATGCCGGTTCCTCGTTTTCCATCCCGATCATCCGGATCCTGGCATGGGGAATGTGGCTGGTTGTTTCAGTGAAGAAGAGCACGCCGGCGTTGGTGAGCATGCCGTCCCTGAGAGCACCGACACTGCGGAGATACCGTTCCCGGTCATCCGGTTGAATGGTCCTGCCCCGCGATTCCCTGATCGTTTTGAAGAACCACTCGATGGACGCGGGGTCGATCTCTCTCTCAGGGGCCGCGGGAGCTCCGTCCCATGCAACGGTGCCGAGTTCGGAGGAGAGCATCAGGATCTCCTGGACCGAGAGCGGGCGGACGCTGGTGCCGGTCCTGATATAGACGACCCCTCCCACCGAGCAGAGGGCGGCGGCCTTCTCGACTTCGACGACGAGAAGGTTCCGGTCATTGACGGTCAGTCTGTGGGTGGTGATATGGGGCGGCGGGATGACCGACTGGAGCGTGCTCGTGATGCTCTCGACCGCCTGCTTCACATCGGTGCCGACGATGGCGCCGGTGTCGTCAACGCCGATGATGAGGTGGCCGCCCTCTGCGTTGGCGAGGGCGGCGATCTCGTGGTGGAGCGTTTTTGTAGGGGATCTCTTGAACTCGATCCGCTCAGACTCTCCGTTTCTGATGAGGGCAAGGAAGGTGTCGAGGTCCATGGTTACTGTTAACTACTGTAAAGGGGAAAAACGTAACGGTAGATGGGTTTGTGTTAAGTCTTCAGGGGGTCATGGAGAGAGGACCGTTTCTTCCTCAATAGAATATATTCTCCACCATACTCTCATTCAATCGATTTTTTATCATCCCCGGCCCTCAAGGACGCATAGGAGTGTATCTCCTGTGCATGGAGAGAAGCAACCTCTCCCTGTGATCCTGTGGGGCCCTACCATGAAAGAGTGCGATGGCATGGATGAACTTCCTGCCGAAGACCTCTGCGACGCCTGCCTCTCCAGACCCGGCACCCTCAGGTTCCCGTGCACAGTCACCAGGGACGAGGCGGTCGAGACCGTGCGGCAGTGGTCGGCGAGCAGACGGGTCGCCCCCCACCTGGAGGTGCCGGGACTGGACGGCGGCGTCGTGCCGCCTCCGTTATCTCCCGTTCTGGATGCTCAACGCCCATTTCACCGGGTACGTGAAGGGCTGCAGGGTTGAATCCGACGAGTCGTCTGACGATTCATCTGAAGTAAAAATACCGATGGAGATACACCTTGACAACGACTTCGTCTGGACCGGGAGGGCCGGTCATTCCGGCGACATCGGGGTCTGGTACCTCAAAAACCCCCTTGGGGAGACGCACTATCTTCAGGAAGTGTCCGAAGCGAGTGCTGATGTGACCGTCCCGCGGGTCGACGCCCTCCGGGAAGGCAGACGTGCACTCCACGACGCCGTCGAGAGACACTGCAGGAGGGTGCCGGAGGTCACCGAAAAAGAGGTCCACGTCCGGGACTTCGAGGACGCCTTCGTCCTCTACCCCTTCTGGATGATCGGTCCTGCGTCCTCCGGCCCGGCATATTTCGCTCTTGTCGACGGCGTCACCGGCGACCTCGTCTCCGCCCGCGTACCGGGCAATTTCTCCTGGAGATGTGTCATGTTCGCCGTCGCCACCGGTGTCAGCATCCTTAAAGTCGCGATCTGCATCTATGTGTTCAACTATTATATCTCCAGACTCGAAACATACATCCCCATTGAGATTCTGCGATTTGCTTTCACCCTTGGATTTATTTCGATCACAGTGCTCTCGTATGCCTTTTTTTCTACCGCTGACACCTTTACCTTCTGCAGATACAGCTCTGAGATCACCTACGGTACGGTGGACGGCGGGTACAACACGTCTCCGCATCCAGAATGTACTGAAGCATACCCTTCCCTCCCCGGCGTCATCATCGGCTTCATGTCCATGGTCATAGGGGGGTTTATTCTCGTCCGGTCAGGGGCGTGGCCGGCGGCGGTGCTGGCCGTCGTCGGCCTCCTTGTTTACCTGCGTTCATTTTCCTCGAAGTTCGAGCCCGAGGATGCCGGCGATCCCATCGCCCGAAAATACGAGATCGCGGAGGAGACCTGAATGACGCCGCCCACTCAGGTCAGGATCAGGGTTCTGCTCACGCGTAGGTATGCCGTCGAAACACTCAGGCAGTGGTGGCAGGACGGGCCGAAGGCACGCAGGCTTGAAATGGCCGGAGCGGTCACGGCGTGCACGCTCTGGTATGTGCCGTTCTGGAGGATAACATGGGAGGCCACCGGTTACGTGGACGTCGCCGTGCCGCCCACGCACACGGTCTCGCCGGTGCACGCGCTCGTCCCTCTGACCATCGCCTGGACGGACATCGCCTGCCCTGCCGACGGCGTCGGAGTGAAGTATCTGCCCTCCATGACCGACGAGGTGCTCTCTTCCGGCAGGTGCCTCGGGCAGGAGATCCCGGCGAGCATCGATGAGGTTGATGTTCTGCCGGCACAAAAAAAGGCGGTCAAAGACCACGCCTTCAGAATGCTTGAGGAGCGATTCGGTTCTTCTGCCTCAAGAAATATCCAGATCGCTCTCCTTGAGAGCACGCTCATCTCGTACCCCCTCTGGGTAGTGCACTATTCGTACGGCGGTCAGGTCTACCAGGCCACCATCGACGGCGTCACCGGGGAAGTGCTTGCGGGGCAGGCGCCGGGCGATCTCGGGAAACGCTGCCGCGTCGGTGTCGCCCTCCTTATAATCTGCACTGTGGCGGTTGCCCTGAGTCTCTGGCTCCTCCTGGCCTTCCCCCTGATCTTCGCGGTCTATTATATCATCATCATCGGTATTATCTGCCTCTTCATCCTCAACTGGAAACTCCCTTTTGTCAGGTACGGCTCGGTACTTATCAGCGGGCAGGCTGATGGGGGGTACAGGTACGACGAAGGCCAGGCCTCCGCGGCGGCCACCCTTCCCGACAGATGAAGAGAGGACGCCCTCCGCCCGGGCCCTGTCAGAACGTATACGTCGTCCCCACCGTGTTCAGGAGACACCTGCCCGGCATCTCCTCCATAAAGCGGTTGATCGCCGTCCATCCGGTGCAGTGCATCGGGACCACCGCGGCCGGGCCGATCGCTTTCATCGCCTCGACGGTGGGCCGGATGACGGGATCGAAGAGGGGGCCGGTGAGGTGGAAGCCCCCGAGGACCGCGTGGACTCTCTCGACGCCGGTGACCTTCTTCGCATACTCGACCGTGTTGATGATCCCGGCATGAGCGCATCCACTGATGATCACAAGCCCCCTGTCCCGTACATTGACCACGAGCGCCTGGTCGTCGTTGAAGGGGTCGACGACCCATTCCCCGTCGATCTTCGCCTCGGCCCAGGGGAACCCTTTCTCAAAAGGAACTTTTCTCTCGACCTCGCCGGTCATGAGGACCATCCCGTCCGCGATCGTCCGGGGCCCGCGGGATGCCTGCGGCGCGGCGCCGCCCTCGAGAAGTGCCGATGCGTCCAGCCGCGGGATCGGCATCGGTTTTCCCGCTGCCGGGACATTCATCCGCCGCTTGAGGAATGTGTCCGGGTGGAGCATGAGGGGGACGTCTTTTTTCATGGATCCAAGAATGCCGGAGAGGCCCAGGAAATGGTCCGGGTGCCCGTGGCTCAGGGCGATGGCGTCGACAGAACCCAGGTCGATCTTCAGGAGAGACGCATTATGGAGAACGCAGGCAGGGTTGACCCCGGCGTCCATGAGGACGACCCGCTCGTCCTCGCCCGAGCGGACTTTCAGGACACAGGAAAAACCGTGTTCGGCGAGGAGCGTCTGCGGGGGCAGGAACTTCGGGCGCCGGCACAGGGGGGTGTCCTGCGTCATGAACATGTCCGTATAGTTGTCCGCAAGAACCATGACCTCAACGCCGTCGACAGGGGAGAGAGGGGTGGATGTCATCTCTCGCCTCTCAGTCGATGAGGAGGAGGGCCATCGCTTCGGGATGGTCGACGCAGGGGAAACGGATCGGCATCCCGGCGAGTTCGGCCGTCTTTTTCATGTTGATGCCGACCGCGTGTTCGGGGATCCTGGCCCTCGTCGGATGGATGCATGTCCCGCCCTTCACATTGCAGGTCTCGCAGAGGCGGCACGAACCGCTCGCAAGGGCAAGAGCCAGGGTGTATCCGGCGTTGAACGCCGTCTTCTCCAGTTCCAGCATGATCGGGAGGAGGGCATTGCTTTCCGTGAAATAATTTCTCCAGAACTCCGCCGCCTTCTCCTTTTTCTCCTGCGGAGCGTCGGTGTCGAGCCAGTATTTGTAGATCGAGCGGATTATCTCCGGATCGACCTCCGTGTCCAGGCCGAACTTCACAAGCAGGGCAGAGCGGTACTCGCCCACGATCGTCCTGAACTCGTCGGGCGTCGGGACATGCGGCGGGCAGGTCAGCTTCTTTCCATAGGCGATGCACCCTGATCTGCACTTCAGGGGGACGCGGTTTTCGACAACGATGCAGGATGCGGGGATTACCTTTGCTTCCTTCGCGCCCATCTTCAGGGCCGCCTGCCTGAGAAATTCGAACTCGTCTGTTTCAGTTCTGTCCGCGGTCACGGGGATCATCTCTCGTAGTCTTTCGATAGGAGTCAGGGTATTTTCTTCATCTCAGTCGTCGGAGAGGATTTCTGTCCGGCGTCGTCGGACTCCGTCGCATTTCTGGATTCTCCTCCGGTCGATCTGTGAATAAGCTACACACTGGAATGTATTTATTCTGAGCGGAATGATGTGCGGAGATATCGTATCGGGCGATTCTGCATGCCGCTCCTCTGTGGTCGAGTGTGTGCGTCTCAGATCCCTTTTGATCTTCGCCGTCTGGAGACTCCTCTTTCGTCGGGGCGGGGGCAGACCGCACGCACCACGCCAGCCAGCGCCTCCCTGAACGCCTGCCGCCCCGCCGCCGTCAGGAGGGGGGGCGAGGCTGAAAGACCTGACGAGGAGGGGGATCGTCCGGCCTGAAAAGTCATGCCATCGAGGGACGCCATCTGTCGGCAGGGAAAGGATTCTTCAGGCTTCCCGCCCTCGGAAAGCCCCCTATAGACTATATTCCTGCACATAGTATATTTCGAGAACATTTATTTTCGATCTTGCATCCCAGAAATGTACCGAGAACCTTTTTCGGGATCTACCATGACCGCGTTGCCGGATGCGACGTCCTGCCCATACTGCGGCGGCCCCCTGCCACCTGAGGAGCGGCAGGCCCCTTCTCTCTGCGACGCCTGTCTCGCAAAGATAGAGAGAGAGGCTCGACCGGTCCTCTTCACGAGCAGAATCACGCGGGACCAGGCGCTCGACATTGTCCAGACCTGGTGGGAAGACCCGTTGGTCGCCGGCGACCTGGCGACGAAGGCGCAGACGATCGAGTGCCGGTTGAATTATCTTCCCTTCTGGAAACTCACGGCCCACGTCGCCGGCCATGTGACGGGTGACGACAACTCAGAAGATAAAGTGCCGATGGACGTCGCCCTCGACAACGACTTTGTCTGGACCGGGGCCGCCGGCGACACGGGCGGTCTCGGGATTTATTATCTCAGGAATCTCATCGGTGAGACCGTCTCCTCCGATGCCTGCACCGCCCGGGTTGCAGAGACGACCGTCCCACCGGCAGAGGGTTTTGCAGAGGGGTTGAGAGCCCTGCGCTATGGAGCGCTGCGCTATTCCGGCGTGCCCCACGTCACCGCCGACGAGGTACGCCTCCGGCCTCTCGAGGGCGGTCTGGTCGTCTATCCATTCTGGATCGTGCGGTACGCATATGCCGGACGTAATTATTTCGCCACGGTCGACGGCGTCACCGGCGACCTCGTATCTGGCCGGGCGCCGGGAACTATTTTCAGGAGAGCCTTCGCGTTCGTCAAAGCCATGGCCGCCACCGTCCTGGCCGTCCTGGTAGGGATCTTATGTTTAGAACTTCTTTTCAATCCGGACATCCCTGACCCTGAGGGGAGTCTCGCAATTTGTGTGATTTATATAATTTTTGCAATCTTTGTCTTCAGTTTTGGTATTATTCCGTTACTCATAATTTTCATCTGCGTCCAAATTGCCCGTGACGACTTTGCTTTCTCTCGCTATGGTGCCGAGATCACCTACGGCGAGGTGAACGGCGGGTACCGCTCTTCCTCCAAACATCTGCCTTCAGAGAACACCGTCAAGATCGCCGCCATCATTCTCGGGTTCTGCTCCATGGTCATCGGCGGGTTTGTTTTGTACCATTGGGGAAAATGGCAGGCACTGGTCGCGGCCGTCGCAGGACTGGTGGCATATATCATCGCGTGTATCTCCCTGCACAATCCGACGTGGGGGACGGCCAGCAGGCGGTGGGTGCATGAGGACTATCCTGTAGAGGAGGAGGCATGACCTGTGTGGTGCAGCCAGACACATGAAAATTCATGGGCGACAGATCCGCCCTCCCCGGTGAGCGACACCCGCCCCCCGATGATAGAACCAGATACCCCGACACTGCTCTTCAAGCGCACGGTCGGCAGAGGACAGGCACTCGAGGCAGTGCGTGCCTGGTGGGACGACAGGTTGATGGCCCGGGATCTGAGGGACCGGGCTCGGGTGATTGAATGCCGGCTGAAATATTATCCGTTCTGGCGACTCACCGCCTGTGTCAAAGGCCGCGTGGAGGGCTACCGGATCGAATCGAACGACGTTACATCCTGGGAAGTGCCGACGAAGGCAGCCCTCGACAGAGATTTCGTCTGGACCAGGGCGGCCAGCGATACGAGCGCACTCGGCGTTTCGTACCTCAGGAATCTGGACGGCGAGACGGTGCTCTCCGACGCCTTCATCGGGCAGGTGACCGTCCCGGAGGAAGAAGGGATCGCAGAAGGCAGAAGAGCAATGGAGCGCGGTGCGCAGAGGCATTCCGGCGTGCCCCACGTCACCGGGCACAAGATCTTTCTCTGGCATCCCCAGAGCACGCTGCTCATCTATCCGTTCTGGGTGGTGCGGTACCTCTATGCCGACCGCACCTATTTCGCCACAGTCGACGGCGTCACCGGCGACCTCGTCGCCGGCCGGGCGCCGGGAAATCTGTTCAGGAGAATCTTCGCGTTCGTCGCCGCCACTGCCGCCAGCATCCTGACGGTCGTGGTGTGGGTCGTCGTATTGGAGAGGTCCGTATTTCGTGATGCCGGCCCGGTTTCTGATCTTGACATCTTTCTCCTCGTTCTTGCCATGCCCATGATCACGCTGTACGGCTGGGGCATGGTCATCGACGCCTTCACCTTCTCCTGTCATGGTGCCAAGATCACCGCCGGCGACGTGCATGGCGGGTACCGACATTCTCAAGACAACCTGCCTTCAGAACAGATGATCACCCTGACTGCCGGTATCGTTCTCGGGTTTCTCTTCATGGTCGGCGGAGGGCTGGTCTTCTACCACTGGCGGATGTGGCCGGGACTGGTCGCGGCCGTGGCGGGACTGGTCGTCCATATCCTCTCGTGCACGTGCTGGTACAACCCTGCATGGGAGACGGAGGGCAGGCGCCGGGCCAGGAATACCCGTCCTATGCAGAGGGAAGAGGAATGGTGACGGTGATCTCTACTCTGCTCTCCTTCACGGACCGGCACGCGGGGGAGACGCCGATGCCCTCGCACCCCCCGACAAAGGTCAGGTTCAAGAACGTCATCGACCGTGCGGAGGCGGTCGAGTTCCTGAGGGACTGGTGGCGGGACGGGCCGAAGGCACGCGGGCTTGAAGAGGAGGGGCAGGTCACCGGATGCACTGCCTGCTATGTGCCGTTCTGGAGCACGAAATGGGGGGCGACCGCCTATGTGGATGTCTCCCTGGTTGAAACCTTCAAACGGTCGCCGGTCAAGGTCGTCTATGAGATACATCTTACCAGGACCGATGTGGCCTGCGATAGCGGCGAGATCGAGGTCTCGTTCCTGCCGACTCTCCGCGGCGAGACGGTGCCCGACACGATGTGCGCGGAACCAGAACTCGGGGCCACGGTTTCAGCGGAGGAGGTCCTGGCCGGACAGAAGAAGCTGGTCGACGTCAGAGTCGGCAGAATGCTTGATGAGAAGCACCAATATTTCTCCAGACAGGTCCGCACCCGTCTCCTTGAACGCACGCTCGTCTATTATCCACTCTGGGTGGCCCACTACACCTTCCGGGGCCGCCCCTACCGGGCCACCGTCGACGGCGTCACCGGCGAGGTGCTTGCGGGCCGGGCGCCCGGCGATCTGCTCACCCGCTGCTGCACCGGTGCCGGCGTGCTTCTGGTCTGTGCCGTGGGTGCGGCGATCTGGTTCAGGATCCTGCTCACTCTCGGGTGGATCGGTGTCCTGATGATAGGGAGTGTGGTCTTTCTCTTCTGTCTGGGGATCGTGTGGTGGAAGTATTCGTTCCTGCGGTACGGCTCGGTGGTCGTGACCGGGCAGGCGGCGGGGGGATACCGGTATTGTAGTAAGATTAAGATACCGGCCCCTGAAGGGGAGACGTCATGGGGCCAATAAATGGCTTTATTGGGGGTTTTTCCCGGGATTGTCCGAGGAAACCGCCCCTCTCAGCGGCTCAGGATGGGCGCTTTCGAGGGGGTTGGTGGGATTCATCCTCCGTCGGATCGGGGGCGGAATCTTTGGGATATAATCGGCGAATTTGTCTGATTTTTCCGATCTGAGGGAGATATGCGGGTTTAGGGGGCGATCGATTTTGGGATCTGAGAATGAGGAGAAAAGCGGAAAAGAAGGGCAAATTGGGCTTTTTTGGGGGTGGGGTGAGGGCGTCTTTCTGTCGGTTGGGGGTTTTGATGAGCAGATCCCTGCAATGGATCGACTCCCGAGATCCACCATAAATTCAGAGATAGGGGCGAGTGCAGAAGATAGTGCAGGAGGGGTTCTGTGGTATGATTTCGGTAGTTCCGTCGAGGGGGGGTGGACCGATGTATGGGAGTTGCTGAGAAATGAAAAATGTCGATATGAGACTGGGGGGGGATAGGCTGGTGATCACGGTCGACCTCGCGAAGGAGTTTGGAGCATCGAAGTCGGACTAGTCGAACACGAAAGTCTCGACTGAGGGGGATGTTTCGGTGCCTGAGCATGAGGAGATCAAGATCGGGTTGAATATGTATCGGAAAAAGTGATTGAGACGGGGCATTACGCCTCTCCGCTCACCATTCTGCAGATCTGCTCGGCCTGCATGAGGACCAGGTTGGTCGCCTCCTCCCGGCGGTCCGGCGGATAATGGTACTTCCTCAGGATCCTCTTGATCTGCGCCCGCATCCTCGCCCGCACGCTTTCCTTCAGCGACCAGTCGATGGTGACGTTCTCCCGGATCTTCACCACCAGTTCGCTGGCGATCTTCCTGAGATCCTCGTCGGCCATCACCTGCCTGGCGCTCTCGTTCTCGGCAAGCGCATCGTAAAAGGCGACCTCAGCCTCAGAAAGCCCCAGTTTCTCACCGCGGCCGACCGCCTCCCTCACCTCCTGGGCGGTCCTGATCAGTTCCTCGATGATGATGGCGGTCTCCACCGATCGGTTCTCGTATTCGTGTACTGATTTTTCAAGCATCTCTGAGAGTTTCCTGGACTGCACCACATTTTTCCGCAACGTTGCCCGGATCTGGTCGTCGATGAGTTTGCGCAGCAGTTCGACGGCGACATTCTTCTGCGGGAGATCTCTCACTTCGGCGAGGAACTCGTCAGAGAGGACCGAGATGTCGGGTTTGTCCAGCCCGACGAGCTGGAAGATGTCCACCGGGCCGTCGCCTTGACGAGCGATGCCTTCACCGTCTGGAAGATGGTGTACTGATTGACGGCGAGCCAGTCGTTCTTCTCCGGGCGAGAGGGGTCGATGATGCGGGCGATGCCGTGGCGGACGGCGCCGTCGTCGTCGCGGTATTCGACGGTGACGCTTCGGTGAGGTACTGGTGGAAGGCGTGGTTGTTCTCGACGAGGGAGGGGGAGGTCCGGGTTGAGCCTGAGGAGGGCGGCCCGGAGTCGCCCGGTGAGGAGGGGCTCGCGGTAACTTTCTCGTTCCGGGTGTGTCCCGTCGGGAGCGATCTCGGGGCCGTAGAGCACTTCATAGCCCATCTCTGCAAACCATCCGACGCTGCCGTCTCGACTTCGGCCTCGGTGAAGGTGTGTCGTCCCATTGGTGTCATCTGCCGGGTTTTTTCTTCTCTTTCCAGAGGTCGCATTCTTCATTGAAAATGAAAATGAACTCCCGGCCGCGTTTTTCCTTTCTGATGTAGCCTTTCTCGGCGAGGCCGAGGAGATCGGTCCTCGCCGTCTGGTAGACCACACCGTGGGTCTCCGAGACTTCTCTGATGGTGAAGAATTCGTCGCTGTGTTCCATCATCTGCCTGAGAATATCTGCCTGCCTCTGGTTGATGGTTTGAATAGTTTTAATTATCGCTTTTGTCGCGTTCTGTTCGCTCTGTTTCTTCTCGATGTAGGCGAGCAGGTCTTTGCGGGCTTCCTCGATGCACCCGATATGATACTGGATGAAGTAGGTGAGGTCCATCTCGTCGTATTCGGTGTGAAGGTAGGCGAGAGCGTAGTTTTTCTTGGATCGCAGGATGATCCGGGAGATGGGCATGTACTCGAAGAGCCAGTAGCCCCGCGAGAGGACGTACCAGTAGAAGATGCTCCGTGCAGTCCTGCCATTGCCATCCTCGAAGGGGTGGATGTAGCCGATGAGGAAGTGGAGGATGATCCCCCTGATGATGGGATGGATGAAGGTGCTGGCATCGTCGTCGTCGGCATTTGCAAACTGGCAGAGTTCCTCGATCAGTTCCCATATTCTGGTGTGCGTTGGTGGGATGTGGTGGACGACACCGGTGGCAGAATCGGCGACCACGATATTGTCGTTGTCCCTGAACCGTCCGACGGCGTCCTCTTCGAGGGTGTTCTCGGTGACGAACCGATGGATGTCGATGATGAAGTCCGGGGTGAGGGGTGTGTCCTTCTGATCCCTGATATATCGCATGGCCCGGTAGTTGTTGATCACCATCTGCTCAGACTTGTTCCGTGGCTCTCTCCCTTTTCTGAGCATCTCTTTGGCGACTTTGTGGGTGGTCGCCGCCCCTTCGAGGATCGATGAGGCGATGGCCTCCTCCATAAGGGAGTTGATGATGTAGGACTGTTCGAGTCTGATGGTCTTGTTATGGATCTGGATGGTGCCTGAGAGGTACTGGTCGAAAATGTGGAGGCTGCGCGAGATCTCAGGGGTGGTCGAGTACTTGAGGTCGAGGGAGGGGTAGGGGACGGGTTCGTAGCGCATTGTCCTGAGCATCTTCATCATCGCCCAGGCCGCCATCCGTTTCTCGGGGTCAGGGATGCGGTATCTAAGGTCGTCCCAGGAGAGGTAGCGGGTGTTATACCTGGCGACGAGTTTTTTGAATTCCGGATCCTGTGTTGTCTTGCTGAATATCAATTTCAGTGTTGTTTCTTCATTGGATGGCGGTTTTTCCGGGAGTTTATTCATGGGTGCGACCTCCTAAATACTAATTTGATACAGATTAGTATTTCATTAGTATTTTGATCTGGATCTATAAAATACTAATTTTACACAAATTAGTAGTTAGTTAGTAGTTCGTGATTGCGATGAACCCTCTCCTTCCCAGTTCGCACGCGGAGAGGGCGACCTTCTTCCCCTCAAAGCACCCTTCCGGAAAATCCTCCGGCAACATCCGCCCGCGGGGCAGTTTGAAATAGGGAGCATCGGTCCCGGCCCCCCTGCCGTGCCCGCTGAGATGAACGGAATCATATCCCTGCAGAGATCCATCGTCCTCCAGGAACTCGATCAGATCGGCCTTGTTCGAGAACGTGAAGAGGGACGCCACGGAAGGCCCTCCCAGACAGAGAAACTCGTGGAGCATCTGCCCTTCGGGATGCACTCAAGGATGAACACGGCCATACGTTCAGCCCTCGTTTTCTGGCCGGCGGTGCGCTGCAGAGGAGGCGTCGGCTTTTCGATCGTCCACCGCGTTCATCTGGCGATTGATCTCGCGATGGAGATCCCTGATCGCCACCCAGGTGTAGAGGGCCATCGGGAAGTGTCGCATGCCAACGCTGATCCCGAGTCTCGCGGCGAGCATACAAAACGAGGGTATCGTGTCTGTCTCCCGATAGTGCTTCTGCGCCGCCCAGTAGACGCCGCGGACGATCACGACACCCCACCTCTGGTTCAGTTCGCCTGGATCCTCCTCCTGCGGCAGGACACGACTGTAGACCTCTTCCAGCCGGGGGAAGGTCTCATCGATCTCGTCACTCTCCCCCAGATCTCTCCATGTTTTCTTCTCTTCCGCACCAGGTAATGCCGTGAGATGTCTTCTGTGTATATGGTTTGAGACCGATTGTGAGGGGAAGATGGTGTTGTCATGCTCCACGAAGGCCTCGATGATCACCGACACCCGGGCAGACCATGCAGGATGGTCTTCCAGCGGTGTCTTCCCTTCAGCCTGTGCGAGGTGCTCGACAGACTCAGTGGGGGTGCATGCCGGCCATCTCCTGAGCATTTTTATGATTGTGCAGTAGATGTTCCACTCCTCCTCCAGGTCGCGGTCGAGATCTCGGGGGAGGAGGCCCCGGTCCATGGCGCTTGCAAACGTGCCGGTGACCTTCTCAAAACACGGTACCTTCTTTCCCAGGATGATCTGGTCAAGCGCATGCCTGCAGATCCTCCGTCTATACATATGCCCTCCACACTGCTTCTCTTCTCTCTTCGTTTCGAAATGCGGCGCCGCGCCAGACGGCCGCTCCGCTCATCATAACCCTTTTTTCGATCATCGTTTACCTCAAATCAGGTTCTGCTCTCTTTGGCTCAGTGCGTGCGTTCTTGCCACAACCCGGAAAATACGGTCAGGTGTTCCTGTCATAATGATACCGCCCCGGAGGGATCCTGATCTCAAACCGTGCACCCTGCCCCTCTGTTCCACCTTCCGAGATCGAGAAGTTGAGGATTTTCAGGGCTCGCCAGGTGAAGAAAAGGCCCGTGCCTGTGTGGTCCCCGAAGCCGTACCTGAAGATCCGGGACTTGTGCTCTTCGGGGATGCCACGGCCGTCATCCTGAACGGTGATGAGGCCCCCGCTCTCATCTTCAGAGAAGACGATCTCTATCTCTGAAATGGTGCCGCCGCCATGAGAGAGGGCATTCTCGATCAGATTGAAGAACACCATTTTGATCAATGTGTCGGCATAGATCTCGACGTCTCCAACATCGATGACAAGATCGACATTCTCATGAGGAACTTCGTCTGCGGCGACCTGGATCAGGTCGCGGAGACGGAGCCATGTCGAGGGCGGCACCCTCGGGACCATATAGAACTCGGCCATCTCCGCGTGCCATCGTATCCCGTCCACCGCTTTCATCATGCATTCATATGGCCGGTGAAGCCCGGGGTGTTTCTGCATCTCGCCGTCCAGAATCTCCCTGTATCCATCGATCGCAGAGAGCAGGTTGAGAATGTCGTGAGAGGTCATGCCACTCATCAACGTCACCTTCTCATGTGCCGCTCGAAGGCGTTCACAGTCCTCCTGGACGGCGCCTCCGCTCTTCCTAACATCATTTTTCTTCATGATTCACCTCAAACGGGTTTTTTCTTCGTCTCTCCTGCCGGTGCCTCTACAGACGGCACCTCCGGTACCGAGAACTCTGCCTTACATGGTTTGCCTCCAGGTGTTGCCCTATCTCTGCTCGTGCTCCAGGCGCGTGACGCTCTCCAGGAACCGATTCAGGGCATCTTCTTTTCTTTCTCTGATCGTTTTGAGTTCGGCAATGGCCGCGTCGATGTCGAACGGTTCGGCCTGCTCTTCTGATGGCACCGGTCGGACATACCGCGAGACCTCGAGGTTGAAGTCCTGTGCCGCGATCTCGTCGATGGTCGCCACGGCGCTGAAGCCCTCGACTGTGGTGAAGGTGGTGTAGGCGTCAAGGACCGTCGTGATGTCCTCGCCTCTGAGGATGCTCCGCCCCCTCCCCGCAAGGAACGACCGGGAGGCGTCGATGAAGATCGTCCTATCCCGCCTCTCCGTCACCTTGCCTGCGGCGATGACGAGGATCGCAAACGGCACCGCCGTTGAGGGGAAGATCCGGAGCGGCAGAGCGATGACCGCCTCGACGCGGTCGCGGCTGACGATGTTCGCCCGGATATCTTTCTCCGTTCTTGCGCTCCTGAAGAGGACTCCCGATGGGACGACGGCTACCAACCTCCCGCCTTCGGTGAGGGAGGCGATGGCGTGACTGAGGTACGCGTAGTCCCTGCTTGTCCGCGGCGGGACGCCGTAGACGAACCTGAGATAGGGGTCACGTTGCATGCCCTCTGATCCCCAGTCCATGGCGCCGGCAGGGATGGTTCCGACGACCCGGTCAAAAACCATGAGGCACCGTTCGTCCTGCCTGAACCGCGGTGTCAGGATGGGGTCGCCGGTTGCGACGTGCACATCAGGGCAGTTGTGCACGAGGAGGACGAGCGCTGTGACCAGCCTGCTGTAGTCGTTGGGTGTCTGGGCATAGAGGGTGATGCCTCTCGTCCCGTGCTCTCTGGCCACCTCGATCAAAATCGCTCCATCCTGACAGAAGGGAGCGAAGATGGACGCCCCTCTCTCCGGCTCCAGCAGGCCGGCAAGGAGGTGGGCAAGGTCTCGGGGGGTCTCGAAGGAGCCCGGGCTCTCGCGGTAGAACTGAAGGAGCATCTCGGAGAAGACCTCGGGGTCGGCGTCCAGGAATGAGAATTCCGAGACGAGAGAGACGACTTTCTTCCAGAGTGTGTCCCTTGTCGGGCTGAATATCAAGGCGTCGAACCAATTCTTTTCACCGGGGTGTGCCTCTTCCAGACGGGAGTATGCCGCGGTCAACGCATCTCCAGGGCTTTGTGCGGTGCAGATCTCGTCCCAGACTGGTGCGTAGGCAAGAAAGCCGGCGAGATCGCCTGAGGCCCTCAGGTCTGCGACGCGTTTGAGGGCGAGCAGGGCGGTGAGGGCCTTCGGATGGTCTCGTGCGTCGAGTTCGCTCTGGATCAGGGAGGCGATATGAAATATGCTCTCTCTGAACGCCCGGGACTCGAGATCGGTCACTGCCGCACCCCCAGGTGTTCGCCGACCAATGCTTCCTTGATCTGCGCTGCCAGCGCCGCCTCTTTTTGTGCGAGAGATTCATACTCCCGGTAGGCGGCCAGGCAGGCGGCAAGGTCTTCCCGGGCGGCTCTGTCGAGGGCCGGGATCTCCAGTTTTTCCAGGGCCCTGATGGAGAGCATGGGCAGCGCCGTTCCGCGTGAAAGAGTGGTAAGGGCGTCCCTCCCCTGATGGCTGTTGAGATACTCGGTCATCAGGGCGGGATCCGTCTTCTCCCCGAACCTGAGGATGACAAGGTTCTGGGAGAGGATATGGCCCTCACATTTTTCATCGGCAAGGGCTGCGCGGAATTGCCCCCTCATCGAGAGGAGGACGTCGCCGGTGTGGATGCGGGCGCGTTCGATCTCATTCTCCTTCCTGACTGCGAGTTCCTCGACGGCAGCGTGGTCAACGGTGCCGTCTTCTCCCAGCGCCCTGATGCCCACCACCGGGTACAGGTTTCTGTCCTCGGCGGCGGGTTTCCCGGTGTGGGCGCCGCGGAGGATTTTCCCTCCGATGAGAAGGCCTTTGAGGGATGTCGAGGAGGTCATGGCCCCCTCCACCTCATCCCCATATTGTTGGAAATCGCAATCCCCATTATCTCACTACTAGCGCAGCAGATGTATATATGCCTTGTGTAAGCATCAGGTTAGAGGGGCTTGATGGCCGATCGCATGCCCCGTTATGATCTGATCAAAATAAGGGAGTTTATTGTGCTGTTTAATTTGGGTTGGCCCCTTTTCCCGTCACCTTCTTGGGGAGGCAGTCCATTGTATCATCCGGGTTATCCTGCGTACACTTGAGTTCGACCCACCTCCGCCAGGTCACCGACCCGGGTCATTGTGTGAGGAGGGGTATGCCGACCCCTCGATCCCTGAAAGAATACCACGCACTCCCCTCTGGTCCTTCCCTCTTGACGGCATGTTCGGGTGGCCCTGGATCTTTCGCGTCGCCCCCCGGCGGCCGTCCTGCCATATGAAGCGCTGCAACCGCCTCCTGGTCTCCCTGGAGCACGACTCGATCGCCAACCCTGTGGACGACCTCGACGGCCTGGTGGTCTCCCACTGGTGCCTGGAAAGGATGAAACTGGGCGCCTGAACCCCTCGCCGGGGACGGGTGGAGCTCAGGTATTCCCGGCACGCGGAGTATTTCACCAGGCTGGTGCTCTCCATCGCCCGGCAAAGGCGGTGGGAGGAGGAGGACGATCGCCTATGGGAACAGGGATCACCACGGGATCCTGAAGGTGGCGGAGGAGTGGGAGGGGGAGTACCCGTTGAGGTTGTGGATCTTCTACCTGGACGCGGGGGATTATATGGATATTACTCCGGGTTTGGTTGAGGGATGGGTGGAGGTGCTCTGGTACGCCTTTCTTTTTGTCTCTTGCTTGTTTGAATGTGGATATTTTTCGGGAAACCAGATATAGGCACGAAATGTATACAAACTTTGATCATGGTCGATACCATGAAAGAAACAAAGTTGAAACGGTATCTTTTGTCCTTAAAAGAAGATTTGGAGGTGATCTCAAGGCAAAATAATATCGATATCAAAACAATGAGATCAAGATCAAACTCATTCTTCATAACCTCATGAAGGAAGCGAAAGCTGCAGGGATTGCCCTTCTATTTGAGGGTTTCAACAGAGCCGGAAAATGAGCAATATAACTCGCGCGAAGAGATGAGCCAAGCAGAACAACCCCACGAGAAAAATTATGGAAATGTTAGATGAACTATGGAATGCTCATCGGATATTTTCCCTTCACCGCAGGACAATAGATCTTGAAACTACATGCTTTACAGGTTTTATCCTGAGGATTTGGTTTCCAACATCCTTGGATTGATCCACACTTCATTTCTCGAGCGATGGAATTTTCGATATCTTTAACAACAGCGTCAAACGCCTGAAGACTCTCTTGTTGACGTTTTTCGGTGATGGGAATCAGGCGTATGGATCGCTGTTCACGCAAATTCGCAGATAATGCATCCCCTTTCGATCCCTTCCTCCACCTTGCCAGTGCTTGTTTGTCCGCCCGACTCGTCGGCAGGATATCAGTCAATCCAGCCTTCGTCTCTATTTTAAGATCTCTGATGTCTTCTGCCGAGGGGACCAGTTCGTTCAGATAGAAGATGATCCCTGCGACTGGTCTCTGAGCATCCTTCTGGCGGGACCTTAACCAGGCATAGGTGAGCACCTGCCATGCATGGGCCTCCCAGGTTGGATTGGAGACCCCGGGACGGAGGTACATTGGAGGGCGGCGCATCCCTTTGTAATCGATGATGATCTCGTAGTCTAGCGATAATAGATCATCAATAATTGCTCTGATCTCTTGATGGGTGTTAATATAATGGAGGATCAGATTTCCCGTCTGTGCCCTCTCCATGGAGACCGCACTGAGGACGTCGACGACCCCCGTAACACTGTAGGTCTGTGCCCGATGGACCCCGGGTTGGTAGCCAACCAGATCCCTGCACCCCTTGAGTTTCACCTCAGCATTGTCAATGAGTGGAAAGAGGTGAGGCCCCCAAGTATTGATCGCAGCTTCGGTTCGCTTACTGGCGAGAAATTTATGGGGATGGTTTACGTCGGGGCAGAAGCCTTCCGTTTCCATTGTCTCATCATAGGGGCAGAAGAGACGGGGTGGCGGAAGGAGGCCTTTTGCCCTGAGACGGCGATTGACGTTCATCTCGATCACCCTGATCTCATCTTTCCACACGAGAGGGAAGCGTAATGCCTCAGGGCCTTCATGCCAAGTCTTGTACGCCTCCTCCATGACGCCGTGGATGAACTCTCCAAACCAGAGTTGCACCGGTGTCGAAGGGGGGAGGGCCCCTCGATTCTGGTAGCGATACTGTAACCCACATGCCTGGTAACTCAGCAGATCGCCAGTAAGGCTGTACTCAGGGATTATGTAAGGCTTTGATTTCACCGAAAGTGTCATTATTCCTCCTTTCTAGATATGAATGATGTCAGGGAGGCCTTTTCCCCAATGCCAGGTTTCGTCACGATCCCATCCCGTCGCCACGTTCTTGATAAATTTAAGGGTCGGTTTCCTCCCCTTTGTGAGGTAGCCATCCTTCACGCTGTTCAGACCCACAAGGAGCAACACATCCTGGGGACGACTAAAAGCAACAAAATATTGTCTTGTGAGGTCGTCGAAGGCGCGATCAACTCCAGGTCGTTGAGGCGTTTGAAGAGGAGAGAAGGCACGGAGCTCGTCCTCCATTCTGCACGTTCTCCCTCCTTCTCTCGGGTAGCGTTTGAAGGCCTGCTTATGATGTTCAGTCTTAAAGTCGGACCCCACATCTACGATGACCAGGGGATACTCGAGTCCCTTGGCCTGATGGATGGACATGATCGGGATACGATCAGTGGGGATGGTTTCGAGGAGGTCTTCATTGATATCAATCGCCCCAGTTGCAAGGGGGATAAAGATCCCCCTCATGGCATCTATTATAGATTTCCCCTCTAGAATCGTATTTTCATCGTCAAAGATAATTTCGCTACCGAATTTTGTGAAAACGGCAGATTGGGTGATTGTTCGAGTGATCACTTCGAGATAGACAAGTCCTTCCACATCATACTGCATGGGAGGAATCCAGGTCACCAGTCGATACACCAGGTCAAGGAGGGGAACTTCTCGTTTCTGCACAAAGGCGTTATGTGGTGTCCGCGTCTGCCAGGCCTGCACGAACTTCCCAAGCGTCATATCTCCATACTGCTCAGAGTGCTGCTGAATGTAGATTTGGGCTGCGTCCCTCCAGGCACCAAAGAATTTCTTTGCATCTTTAGGGAGGTATTTTATCTTGTTCTGGATAGTAGACTCGGGATCGATGCATTCCAACATCAGTCCACAGAGAACCTGCACTTCGGAGATCTCCCTGAGTTGCTGTCCACGTGGGTTGAAGATCTCGATCGAATGCGTGGCATTGTGCAAATTCTGTCGAAGCAGACGCGGTAGGCGGGGATTACCGTCGGCCTTCATTTCCTGAGGTGAACTGCAGAGGACACAGATATCGGCAGGGGATCCGCGATCAGCATCGACACAGATGGTATAAGTCGTACCACTCTGAGTGATCTCAACCCCCCCATTGTGCACCACACCTTCAAGGAAGAAAGAGAGATCCCGTGCCAGAGTAGGGAGATCATCCCGGAACATGCCCAAAATTGGATAGTTTACAGGCTTTCCGATTCTCGCATACTCTATGGGGGGCTTTTCTTCCACCCTTGCACACTGGAAAGTCGGATCTAGCGTCACAAACTGTTCAACACGATCAACAATGTTCTGGGTGGACCGGTAGTTTTTGGAGAGAGTGATCACGGTTGGATACACCTGGAGTGCTTCCTGGATTCTTGAAGGGAAATGAGTAAATAGATCGACAGTTGCCCCACGGAAGCGGTAGATCGACTGATCATCGTCACCGACCACAGTAATACTCCCCCCATTTTGCAAGGCATGTCGGGCCAGTTCAAAGTAGATATGTTCTTGG
Organism: Methanofollis formosanus; assembly: GCF_019633745.1. Classification (NCBI taxonomy): domain Archaea; kingdom Methanobacteriati; phylum Methanobacteriota; class Methanomicrobia; order Methanomicrobiales; family Methanomicrobiaceae; genus Methanofollis; species Methanofollis formosanus. Next base: position 160,358 of record NZ_CP037968.1, read on the forward strand.
AGCAAGTTTGTGTCCTGATACTCATCCACCAGAATGAAGCGAATTTTCTCAGTAAATTCAGTGAGCTCTCCATTCAGCAGTTTTTGAAAGAATTCCTGCTCCAACCTACCATAGTCATAGAGCAGTCGCTCTTCCAGTTCCCGCATATAGACCCTGATTGCCTCACAGGCCACTTTTATCCCAGGATTTTCTCCAGACTCATTGAAGGTATCAATGTCAACCTGATCGTGACAGACCCGATCCCGGATCTCGAGCAAAATTCCTGCCATTCCCCCCGTGTTCAAATCATAGGAGATCCCACTGAGACCTTTTAGATAGGCTTTCAAATCCTTATTTTTGTATCGACCACCATCGAGAAGCCCATATCGCACCATCATGGCATTCGCGATGAAATCTTCGATGATCACTGGAGTCGGACTTCCTGCTTCCCGATATTCCTGCAGGATGTTCTCAGAGATGCTGTCGAGGGTTCCAGTGAAGATCTGATTGAAGTCAATCAACTGCAGAACCTCCCGTTGGTCTGCGTATGTGGGGTTCTCGATGAATGCCAGTCGCAGGCGCTCTCCCCAACCGAGGATGCGGGAACGCAACTCTGTGGCAGCCTTCTTAGTAAAGGTGGTGGCAAGGACTGTTGAAGGGTCAATACCATCTACGTAGACCAGTTTCAATACTCGCAGGGCCATAACTGTGGTCTTTCCACTCCCCGGTCCAGCAACAATAAAGAGCGAGCGATCTAGAGAACTCTCAATGGCGTCGTACTGGCCCTGGTTGTCTTCAGGTGTAATGGCTCTACCTAGGGTGGATTGTATTGTGGTTATGAAATCAAGAAATTGAATCAAATCGTCACCCTCTGCCTCATTAGAGTTTCATTTATGCTCCTATGATAAATAACTATGGAATTGGCCTAATTACGAGATTCAACCTCCTTAAATGCCCAAGTGTACGTCTGCTTCAACCGACTCGCGAGATCCTTCTTTGAGCGGATTGTCCCACAATCAGTGTGCTGGTGTCGTGTCATCCCTCAAATGTCCGACCGTGATGCTGCTGATCCGCTCTTCACAACGGTGCAACGAGTGGGAACACCGCTTCGTCGCCGCCCCAACCCCCATCCTCGCTTTGGGGGGGTTCGGGGGGTCTCCCCCGGCGCGAGAGAGTGACAAAAATTTCTTCGTTTTTCTTGGGGACGGCACAGATGATTGATGTGCCTTCCCACATGTTTGCGGCGGGGGACCCGCCCCCGGACCCCCGGGATGAAGATGAAAATAGGGACGGGGAGGCAGGGGCGGGATCATGAAGAGGATGGTGGCGCTCTCTACATTTTCTTCACGTGAGGAGAGAGATCTCGTTCAATTGCATCGTGTTGACGACGTTTTGTTCTTGACTTAACACTAGGTTGAAATCCTTCACTATCATTATTCAAACACTCTCTTGAGGAGACTGTAAATTCTTGTCATCCAGATCCTTCCGTGGACACTTGATCTCAGACAGTAACCATACTTTCTTGTGATAAGTGCAGAAGTAGCAGGTGTTCGGGACGATCGCATGCGGGATCAGAGACCGCGGGATCCTTGATTGTGCCCAGCAGAGAGAGGAAGTGTGCCTGCAGAGGTTGCGGATATTCTACCTAGATAGAAAGAATTTGCTGATATAATGCAGGAGTTCACAGAGGTCGAATCAAGATAAAAAGTCGTTATGGCCCTCATTTCAGGGCATATTTTTGCTTCCGTTTCTATTATCCCTTTTTCATCTAAGCATGATTTGATTTTTCCCTGTATAGTGCCTAGTGATAAATTGAAACTAAAAATATGGGAGAAGAAAGGGGTTTATTTTATCCCGCCAAATTTCCTGAAGGCATTCTCTTCTCTTGATGTCATAACTCCACAATCCATTGAAATACAGGAATTCTAAAGGACAATATTATTGGTATCCCCCATTATGTCTACTATTGCAGGGGAAATTAATTTGGCTTAACAAATAGTCCTCAATATCTCTTGGATCTTTTGATATACATACACGGTATTTATAATACAAGGAATATCCATCTTGGAAATAGTCGTTTAATTGGCGTGAAATGTGACTTCCTGTTGTAGCATATGCAGCGATTCTATGGTATAACGAATCACAACTTTGACCAGCATATATTATTTTTTTTGGCCCTCGTCCTTTTGATATACCTAAAACGTACACACCAGGGCATTGTGGGGGATAATCTCGATAATACACGTCACTATCTGCAAGCAATATCCAATCACGTTTAAAGACCCGATTAATCACTGATAGTTTTGACATAATCCTCCTACCTTAGATTTATGAAACTCTTATTTACTTTTGTGTATTCCCCAATTGTGTTTGTCGCATGGTTAATAAAACATAGGCTTTGTAGAAACCCTCACTCTGGGTATGAGTGCGGTTCACCTGCCTTCCCCCATGCTCCCGTCGGGGGCGATTGCCGCCCGAACCCCCGGGATGAAGATAGGGCCGGGAAGGCACAATGAACGGCCATGAAGAGGATAGTGCCGTCCCCCACCTATCTTCGTGCGGGGGGACCGGGGGGCGGCCAGCCCCCTGCAGAGATAATTATCAAGAGCATTTCTACAGAGCCAAAACATATGATTATTTCCATGTTCTGAGGCAAATAAAGTTCCCGATTGTATCTATCATATCTGCGTCAACATGACGCAACAATTGTCCTATCATCCAGCTTCAGAGTGGATCAGACGGAAAAGAACAAATAAACAGTCGTCAATCTTTCACTACTTCATCACGGCTCCTCATAACTATATTGTCCCTGGGGGTTCGTTCTCGTACCAGAACGAGCTCGCCCGGATTCTGATGTGGCCTTGGAGATGGACATCCTTATTAAGAGTCACCGATTAATCAAACATGTTATCCGAGTATATATAGGCATCCAATGCCACCATCCTATTTTATTATGCCTGCCATAATACCTAGAGACAGATGACTCCAGCATGATCGCGGCCCCTATGATCTCATTTTTAGATTCACTCCAGAATCAAAGCAGGGTGGACATTAGGGTCGCGATAAACTGACATATGTGGAGCGGCACAGAACGGTGTAATTTCTTGATCAGGAAGGAGACACAACTGTTGATCCATAAATTTGGCTGCAGGATGTATTTAATGGAAGTTGATGTATCCCTGCGGCAGAAGATGCCCCAGAAAACCCTTTAATAAACACCTCCATCCCACATGTCAGATCAAGCGTGCACATCGCCTACTCAAGGACATCCGATTCCTCATCATACTCATGTGAAGTACAAAGCAATGCCCAATGGATGCTACACAAAAAAGAGATCGCTACGTTACTCCTCTATAAACTCATCAAGAGTTAAGTTTACCTGCGGAATAGCAATTGATACCTTATGCATCATATCTCCGATTCCTTTTGCTTTTAAAAATACAAATCTATCATCTATGATATGACTGAGAACATCACGATACTGTGCCCCCGCAATGACAAGTATTGTATCATAGTTTTTCAGGATAGGCTTGAGACCTTCTTCTACTGAGGGACGAATATTATCAACGTCTACCCTGGTTCTCAATACTTTTTCGTACGTGGATATCTGATCATCAGGTTTTAATAAAGCATATTTTGCAGAGATAATCCTGTAATCGTATCCCATTCTTTCACAATACTCCCGCACTTTCGTGAAAAGTGTCCCAGTATACAAATCTTTGGCAGCAATTGTTCTATATTCCTCGATTTCACACTTATTCTTTGTACATCCAGTGATTACAAGGACAGACTGGTTTTTCGAGAAACCATCAAGTGTCTCAATATCCTTCCCCAGGTACGTTCGATCCCACTGACTCTCATTATTGAGCAACGAATAGAATGATATTGTATTATGGAAACCTCTTCTACGGTTGCGGTTGTTCCCTCTGAAGACGATCGTTTCAATCCCATTTTTCTGGCATATCGGACAAGGACACTTCTTCCAGGGTTGATCTCGAAGGGTACGTCGATAATACTCGAGTAGCTCTAGCTTTCCATCATTAACAATAATAAACGTCTCCAAAACGTCCATTACATCTTCAAGGATCATTTCGCCACGATCATACGCACGAAGGGCACGGAGACATGCTTGTTCCAGTCCTAGGGTCTTTCTTTGTCCCTCAGATTCTTGATTTTTCGAAGATTTATCTTGGGGAACACGTATCGCAGCATATCCTCTCTGTTCTTGGGTGATATAGTTCATCTGACTCGAAGCAGAACTAAGCCATGCGCGTCTCAGATATGATGCGGAGTCAAAGGCTACGTTTACACCTAGATCTTCCAGTTCTTTCAGTCTGAAAAACAAGTTCGGTCGAGCCACTCCAAAGAAGTGAAGATATTCCGGTGTTTTATTAGTTTCTTTTATGTCGGCGATGATACGGTCAATCAATGTGACTATTTCAGATGTCTGCGACCGCACGAGGCCGCCGATTGCCATGTGAGTAATACCGTATTCAAGGAACTTATGGTACATCCTGAGGTAATCATTAATCTCATATCCCTGGACAGATACAAGAAGTTGAAAATCATCACGATATTTTTTCTTCCATTCATCGAAGGCTGCTAAACCATTCTGGAATGTGATCTTCATTCGCTCGTCTTTTTTTTCTTTAAATGCTTCTACGACGAGATGATCGATACTGACACCATAGTTAAAGCCTAATTCTGAATATATCTCCAGGATATTAGAAGTCTGATATGGCGGAACCTCTTCATTGATATATGAAAATGCCCCACAGTCAGCCATAATTGGAAATGAATCCGGCAGTCCGAAAAATTGGTGGATTCCTTTTTCTTTTATTGCTGCATATTTCTTCTTATTCTCTTGAGCTGTGGCTACCGATACCAATACCCCGTCAAAGGGAACATTCTCCACTCCGAGAAGATCCCACATGTACGCATCATTGTTTGGGTCTTCGCGGTGAAGATTTGAATGAGTATCAGTGAGAAAGTCATATTCGGGATCGACCCGGTCGTCCCAGTCAGGAATAAAGTACCGCATGCTCTTCTTATTATGTGTTGCTAGTCTGGTTAATACTTTAGACATTGGTCTGAAAAGGCTAATTCCAAACCTATTTATCTAATCTCTCCGATGAATATCTCATCGGTGAGATGATAGTTCATGCGTCGATCAAATGCTGATCCGAATCGAATGATTCTTGCGATTCACTATATTGGAAAAAATGGTCCTATTTCCAAAGAAAAACTCTTTGATTATCTCACTCAGTTTTCTGACAAAGAAGAGTTCGAAAAGAAGGGGAAAAAATCTTTAGCTGGTGCGACAACCGATGTCCTCTACAACATAAGGGTTCTCCAGTTTGTTACAGGAGATGATAAGAATCTGGTTCTAACATCTTCTCTCACCAATGATCATATCAATCTATATTCTGGAAAACAAGTGTATGCCGCCTATCTCAGTAATGATAAAGAGGGTGCGTTGCTCATGCTGCAGACAAACGCACTCTATTATTCACCGGAGATCAGAGATCTAGCTGCATTCATATTCCGCAGAAAAAAACTATCCAAATCAGACATCGGCATGGAATATGACAGGAAGAATGTTTTCGGACACTCATTCAATCCTTTCACAATTGATACCTCGCTTGTGGAGTTGGAAAGACTTTCCCTCCTCGAAAAACACAAGATTGGAGAGACTGCTCCCTCATATATCATTGTAAATCTTCACAATCTGATTTTTGCTCAACTTCTCGTTGAGGAATACTGTGAATTAAAAGATAAAGATGGCACCGTCCCATTACGCTCGATGAAAGAGCGCTTTTCCCTTAAATATAACATGAACTACCCTGAATTTGATGAAAGATTTTCGATTCTGAAAAATTCACTTCTCCCAGACCTCATTGTCGGTGGAAGTTATGAAAAATTCTCAATCAACATGGATATTGCACAGGAGTTGAACCTCTATGAGTGACCTTGACCTCTCAGACCTTGGACTGAATTCCAACCCCTTTGATACAATCATCGGAGACCAGGAATCCTCAAAAAAATACAGATTGTTCGGACGGGAAAACCAACTGCAAAAGGCGGAATTCTTCGTAAAAAGAGCCATAAAAGAACAAAGGCAGCAGCGTATGCTGGTGCGAGGAGAGTACGGCACAGGAAAGACTCATCACCTTCTGCGCCTTCAGGATGAGATTCGCTCGGGGGTCTATGGGGACGGTGCAATCGCGGTCTATCTAGGGAATCTCGGCATCAGTATCAGAAGGTTTTATGAGAAGTTCATAGAGTCATTTGGCCCATATGCTTCTGATTTTCAGGATACCCTCGCAGATCTCCCTCCCGTAGAACCAGATGACAGCATCGATCAATCGTACAAAAAAGAGAGACTCCGTGACAACGTCATCGCCAACATAGAAGAGATTGTCGCCGCCTCCCAGTTAAAGGGTTACACGGGGATATTTCTCCTTATCGATGAAGCAGAAGATATTGTTCAATCCAGTGACAATGATGAGATCCAGTACTTCGTCCAGACGTTACTTCATCTTGTCAACTATTTCTCAGGAACCCCTCTCCATTTCATTATGGGTTTCTCACGAGAGGCTCTTGCAAAAATTACTGTAGTTAATGGGACTGAAACTACTGAAAACAGACTTGGAGATGCATTAATACAGCGTTTTCAGAATAATGACGAAATCGTCCTTGGCTATCTCTCTGAAAAAGACGTGCTGGCCATGGTCCGCGACAGACTCAATAGCTCCAGAGTCACTCCCAATGATAGTCTCTATCCGCTTCACGAGGGCGTTGTAAATGTTGTTGCACGATTGACCGGGGGCCATCCCAGAGAGATCCTCTCTATCCTGAACAAAGGCCTCCTATATGCACAAAAAAGTGGAATAAAAGAGGTAGATGGTGGATGTATCCTTTGGGTTCTTGCGACCCACACCTCATTCTTTGATAAGGAGAATGTGGTCCTTGATATTGGTGCTCTCACCCGGATCACGACTGCAATTCGGGAGAGAGATGAAAATCTCTCTACAGATTTTGAGAGATTACAAGGGAAGTTGATCGGAGAAGAGGCCGAGATCTCTGTAGATGAATTCAACCGGGATTCGAATCCTGATATATTGACCCAACCGATTCAGGGGATTCGCGTTCTTGAGCGGAAATTCAGTGAATATGGTGAGACAACATACGTCATCCATCAGGAGATTAAAAATGAGATCTTCAAGGGAAAAAGATACGACTCTGATATTGAACAAAACCTTGATCGTGAATTGATCGAACTGATGCAGAATCCTGAACACTACCAAAGTCAATTGACCAAAGGACTCTGGACTCTGATGCAAAATGAATGGATGGCCGAATATAAAACAGATACTTCATGTAGCTCCTATGAAGTAATTGTTGGGAATGTACGTGTGGAGAACTCGCCGACACCGGTGAGTGTGGCGTTTGCAGCCTATAAGGGCAGAGAGTTCCCGCCTGAATTATATAACGGAATTCTTGATCTCCTTGATAAAAAAGATGCTACAGTTGGGTTTGTACTCTATGAAGGTTTTCACTTTGGCTCAGATCCAAACTATATAAAATTCAAAAATACCATCAGGAATACTGAAAATCAAAGATTTTTCGAAAATATCTGTTCAGTAGGAGTTCAGGAACTCTCTGATACCCGGGACACAATGATGGGGATGATCAAACTCCTTGGAAACAGAGAGATCGATGCCATCGAAGAAATTGATACAACTGGACTCTTTGAAACCATCGGAGCGGATAAGAAGATAACTGAACTGATCGAAGAAAAGGCGATCGCATTCCCTGAAGAAAATCGTCGAAAAACTATCGACTTCCTTGCATCGGAATCCCTGAAATCATTCTCAATAAAAGAATTAAATAAAAATCTGAACTTGAATTATATCGATAGAGCCTTCATGCAGGGTTTGCAGCATCAACACTTTGTTGAAACTGAGGGAAGCAGGTGGAAAATCGCCACACTGGACCAGAACCCCCCCTGGAAGTCGATATTTACATTTATTGGCAAAAAATCAAGGGCCACAGCTAGAGAGATCTGGGAGTATATCGAGGACAACTATATTGTCCAGACCCCACCCGGAGACGAGATGCGGATGGTTTCCTGGTACCTCGAGATACTGCAAAAACAGAACATGATCGCTTCAGAATCAGACCATGGCGAAATATTCCATAAACCAATGGACTTCTCAGGCCAGGTGAACCAGCACCTTGCAACGATTGAAACCGAGCTCGAAACCTATCGTGAACTAGTACCTCTTGCCGAGAAGTTCCAGATCTCTGTATCTAATGACAAAAGTGCTATCGCACAATATTCATCAGACCTGGACTCTCTCCAGGATGAATTTGAATACAATGCACAAAACGTCGAAGAGTGTAAGAATCTCATTGAAACTATTATCGAAAAGCGAAAAAAACTGGATCGAGAAATAAAAAACAAAAAAGAAGAATTCACCTCAGGTGTTGACAACAAGAATACCCAGGTAGAACAACTCCTCAAATTGATCAACAGGGGATGCAATGAAGGGTATATTTCTGAAATTGAGAAAGATGAATGGATCAAAACGCTGAATGATACCATTTCTGACATCGAAGAGGATCTCACATCAGAAGATTATACCCATCTTGTTATAGCATCAAACGACATTGATGAACATATTAAGACATACATAAAGCAGATCGACGACAGAAAGAACAGTAAAGAACCTTGCATCGCCTATGCGCAAAGATACAGTAACCTAAGCAGTACCTGTGAGAAGACCTTAGCCTCTATGGAAGAAGGGGGATATACAGCTACAGAAAAAAGGACCATTTTTAACGATCTTACTAAACAGTACAAAGACAGATATAATCCACTCTTCAACGATGGTAAATTCAATGAAGCCAAAGAATGCATCAAGAAAATCTATACTGAGCTTCAGAATCTCAATCAGGATCTAAAGAATATTCATACCCAGTATACTAGTTACTCTAAGCAAATTGAAGAATATCGAACCATTTCTGGAGAAGATACAGGTCTCATCGATATCCTTAAAAAAGCACAAAATTTCCTTGATGAATGGAATTTTGCCAATGTCGAGATAGAACTAAGGAAATATAATGATCTTCGGACTTCGCGCAAAGAGGTCATCAAGACTCCTGAAGAAAAACTGTTAGATGATTACGGAGGGCAGATAAAAGTCCCATTCCAGGATATAAAAGGAGTTCATTCTATCGATGAAACTTTTGAGTATATTAGAAACCTCTATCAAAAGGGGAAAATCTCGGATATCGAGATCAGTTTCAAATAACGTGGTGATCCAATGGACGGCGACATCCTTGAGGACTTTCATGCTTCCTGGGCTTCATTCTTCAGGAAGAATGACGAATCTCAGGAAAAAAAGGATATCCAATCCCTTAAATATATTCTTTTAAAGTACGTTGAAGATAGAAATGAGCGGGACATCAATAGAGGGAACTATGATTGTTACGTCCCGATCTGTGACATTCTTCATAATATCAAGGGAACAGACGGGTCTGTCAGGCTCACCTTTCTCGCCAACCGTTGCGGATTTGATAGTGGTTCTTGCAATGAGAAGGATCTGACAGAGATCTATCATGTGATCATTCTCCAGTGCCTCAGGGAAATGGTCAATGATGGGATACTCCTTTATGTATACGATAAACAACGAGTACGGAGTCAGATTGCAGAACTCGTCCGATATTTTTCCTATTTGAAACAGCGTTTTGATGACGATTATGAATCGTCACCCGGTCTGACGCAGATGGTAAAACTGCAGACCAAGAGTCGTAAAAGACCAAAACGTGATATACCACTCAAAGACGCACTCCAGACGGTCTTCAGCGTCAAAGATGAAGTACGGTTGAATGAATCCATCCAGGGCGCTATTCAGGACGGAACATATAAAGAGGCGTTCAAGTGGCTCCGTTTGATGATCAGGAGTAACTTTAAAAATAATCCTTCCGATATTTACCTTTCCCGGTTCCAGGTCGAAGGATTCAGAGAGATCTTGAAAGCAGCTATATCGAAGGATTATTCATCCGACGATCTCTCATATATCATCCAGTCCAGTACCGGTTCTGGAAAAACCGAGACTTTTCTCTTTCCGATTTTGCTCTATACGTTACTGATGAGCAAGAAATCAGGCACAAAAGCACTGCTCCTCTACCCGCGGATCGATCTCTGTAATGATCAGGTTCAGCGCCTCCTCCGGTATGTTACAATCATCAATGATTCTGGACTGCTTGGGAAAAAAGGGATTAAAATTGGCATTCATCACAGTAGGACAGAGGAACTTTCGCTCGCATGTCCATATGATGGATGCACCGGCAAACTGATCAAACAGGGTGATGACCGGTTTTTCCGATGTGACCATAACACTGACCATCTCATTAGTTATATTGTCGATAAAACCAAACAGGCTGACATTATCATCTCAACGCCGGACTCTATACACCGGAGATTGATGGATCAATATGGAAAAAAGAATATCTGGGACGTTAAAGGGACTTTTCCGAAATTTATCGTCTTTGACGAGGCCCACATTTATTCAAACCAGTCAGGGATGCATGTCGCAAATATCGTACAGAGACTCAGGCATAAGATCAGATCGAAGACGTCATCAGAACCGATATTCATTGCATCAAGTGCAACCGTTGGGGCACCTGAAACATTTGCCTGCCAACTCTTCTCGACCGACAGTGCCATGATCATCCGTCCTAGAGATGTAGACCTGGAGGAAACCGGGCGGGAATATGTGGTTTTTGTTAAAGCCACCAATCCCCGCAAGATCCTGATCCAAAAACCCGGGGAGGAGAAGGAGCGACTCACCATCGCTACAAACCTTTCAGCGATGATACAGATCGCCTTCTGTTTTTACCACACGATGCTTAAGATGGAAGGGAAGGATAGGATCATCGGATTCGTCGACTCCATTGATATCATCAAGCGCCTTGGAGACAAACTCTGCGATGCCGAACGGCGGAGGAGACTCTATCAGTTACGGACTCCAGATCAAAAGTTGGGGACGGCTCTGAATCGTAACTGTCCTCATGTGGCCTGTGAGACTCTTCCACCAAATCCATACACCAATCGGTGCCGGGCCTATCTCGACGGAGAGTGCTGGTGGACAATGAACAACCATGACGCCTCTCCGATGGATATTCAGATCCACAAATCAGGGAACACCTGCAATTGCGAGAATACGGAGGTTGAAACCGACGATTGGGACATAATGATCACCACCTCCTCGCTGGAAGTGGGGTTTGATCATCCGGCTATCATTGGAACATTCCAGTACAAGGCCCCGATGAATATCCCAGGATTTGTGCAGAGGATCGGACGGGGTGGGCGTTCCCCTTCGGATATGCCTGTCTCCGTCGTTGTGCTTGGATCACACCCCCTCGATACGTTTTACTTCCACCACACCTCGCTTCTGACAAATCCTGGATCTGATAAACTGGAAATTCCCATCGATCCCGGGAACATGTATATCAAAACCATGCATGTGGTTTCGTTCATCTATGACTATATCAGTAATCTCTATAAAGATAAGTTATTCCGGTCTCATTACTATAATCTCGATGTGAATGAGACGCTCCAGGCGATTAAGGATGATAAAGACCACATAATTAGAGACCACATCATCAGAGAGGTAATAGAAACATTTCAAATCAGCCAAACTGATGCCAACCAGATCCTTGAGTCTCTCTGTGAATATTATCAATCTTTGCTTGAACCCATCGAACCTGGACTTGAAGACAGGTCGTTTATCGATCTCTGCCGTTACGACAGAGAGAATCAGGGGCGAGGCATTGAAGAGATCAAAAACGATATTCTCAGGACAATAGTTCGACTGGAGGGGAAAATATGAATCGAGAAGAAAAGATTGCCAGACTACGGGCGGCCCATAATTACTGGCAGAAATTCGGTTCTGGACCTGGAAAATTCAATTATGCCTATATGCACCCCCCTGATCTCTTCAACCTGGATCCGGCAACGGTCAAGCCCTGTTGTGTTCCGGCGAATTTTATTCCAGAACGGGTTGGTGGAACGATCGCCATTGTTCAGCGCACAGAGGGAAGGCAACAGACGCTTGATGCCGAAGGTAAAGAGTTCATTTTGAGCAACTTTTTACCGGGAGGCTACAAAAAACGATGGGGATTCAAACATTTCCGTGCAATCTGGCAACCGAGCAGTTGTGTACAGGGCGCCTCGAAGATCGAGCAGACGTTTGACTGCAGAAAAGTCGTCGCATTGAATGAGATCTATTCTCAAGAAACCTTCTCACCTCTTGATCTTCCAACAGACCAGACGTCGATCTATTTCCCCGAAACCGTCTATGTCGAGGAGATTGAACCCCATGGCATATTCTATTGGGACGATACGATCCACCTGCTGACACAACGCCGTACCGAAGGTACCACCCATGAAGCCAAAAGAGATCCGATTTCTTCACCATTATGGGAGACCATACCTCTTTCGGTTCTCGATACAACAGGAGGGAGCGGAGACACCAACGCTGTAACTTTCCAGCAGGACTCTCTTCTGCAATCGGCAGCATACATTCCTGATTTTCGACTGGCACGCTGCTACTATGCAAACTGCCTTCAACTTTTCACCAACGGCCAATCCCTCACCAGACTTATTCCATTCTACCATGATCAGGATGATCAATATGCCCTTATCGGTACAGAGCATATTTCCCAGGCTGTCATTTTCTCGATTGACCTCCGACCACATCTTGAAAAGGTGATGACAGATGTGGCGTCACAACCAGTGTTACAGAACGATTTGAGGCTAGCCTATCTCGGCACGCTGTTACACTCATCTGTTCTCCAGAAAGAGGGACTGCTGGGGTCACTCTATGATGTGGACTGGTTCCTCAATTTTCTGTGTGGTGTGGATTATGTTCTCAAAGAAATGAACCCAGACCATGATCTGGGTGCATTTTTCAGAAAGAATCTGGATGAACAGAAAAGAATAGTCTCGCAATTGATCCCCCAGGAGAGCGAGATTAGACTCCGACTCGCCGGGATCACCCCTGAACATCGAGTTGAGATTATAGAGATCCTCGAAAAGCATCAGAGAAAACTACGTGGTCTTATTGAAGAGGCATTTAACGAGACCTCCTTTAGAGGATTCATTCAACAGGTTCTCTCACAGACTATTGAAAAGGCGATTCAGGTCTGGAGCCAACAGGTCTTCAGTATTGTTGGTGAGGGACTTACATTCTGGTCTGATTCCATGGATAATGGGCAACTGCATGTTTATGCCTATGACACTTACCAGGGGGGAACAGGGATCGCACGTGAATTTTATGCAAAAATACAAACTCTTGTCGCTGAACCTGCCGACAGCATCAATGATCAGATACGACAAGCCATCCTGTGCGATGTAGATGTAGGAGATGCAATAATCAGGTCGATATTTAAAAAATACAATACGCATTTCCTCTCGGGGGTCTTTTTAGAGGATAAAGATCTGCAGGAACAGGTGGTCAACAATGCGCTTGATGATCTGGAAAAGAACAGGCACATATCACTCGACAACAAAAAACGAGACGATATTTGCACTTTTGTCAAGCTTGATCTTAAACGTTTTACCACCTCTGAGGATTTGATTGCATTCTATCGGGAACTTGTGCTCGGTTATGACAAAGTGAAGTCTGTCCTGAAGAGGACACCAAACAGCACTGACATGCTTCTCTACTGTTCCGCCCACCCGTTCTATGACCCTCGGGCCCTCCGGTTGTTTGAAGTATTCCGCACACGGCATAAAGGGGATCTTACCGAAATTTCCGCACGGGTCGATGAGATCATGCCTGTCTGCATAAATGCCTGCCCGGAGTGCATCGATCTTGACAATCAGTATGGAATTACATCTGCTCGCTATGAACATCGTGATAAGCGCGTGCTCCTGAATCTACTGGACGTGATCTGATGACTGGAACATATGTTCCCTTTGATAAACTCGTGAAAGAACCAGAGGCATACAAAGAAGAATGGATCCAGAGTAGGGCACGTTTATCGTCACAGCCCTACCATTCAACAACTCAAGGTGGACCAAAGTATTTGCTGAATCTTGAGGTTCCTTCAGGACACCAACACGACATCAGAATTGCGATCTGGGAACATCCTCCCTCCTGGCTCCCCTACACCGAAACGTCATCGAAGCTTGTCTCAATTTTCTCAGGTGATGACGAAGAGCATAAAAAAATGTCTCATCTATTCAGTCAAGGTGAGGAGGTGTTCTTCGAGGGTTATCTAAAATGTTCTTCTGGTATCGTTTGGATAAATGTTGAACGGATTCTTATCGCTCATCCTTCCATCGCGATCGGGCCCAGAGAGATCATTGGTGCTCTTCATTGCCCGAGGATCTATTATCTTGAATATATCAAGAATACCATGGACAACGTCCTCAAAAGACCTGTGAAACATATCTCCCGAGGCAATGTTGTCCATAGTATCTGCGAACTACTCACTACATCAGGGGAGATCATTCATCTTTCTGAGATGAGAAGTGGAGAAAAAAATAGGATCTTACGTGAAATCGTAGAACATGAGACGAATACGACATTTCGAATGGATTCTGCTCTCCACCTCCTAGCAGGTACTCCCCTCGATAATGTCCAGAAAGACATATATTTTCATCTCAAAGATCTCACACAGGACACCGAGGTGGCAGATTTTTTCAGAGGCAAACCTGTCGCCACTGAACGGATGGTCAACCATCTCTACGGATTTTCAGGTGTGATCGACTTTTTCGTGAATGGATCTGTTCCGGTAGAACTCAAAACTTCCTCGAATCTTCATGAAGAACACCTGATACAACTCAAGGTCTACCTCCTTGTGAGTTATCTGGACTCAGGCAATCGCATGGGATATCTCATGTTTTCAAAGTGTGTAAAATCAGGGAGTTCTGGTGAATATCGTCACATCCATCCTGTGGAGTTGACCGATGACGATATCGACACTATCCTGTACGCCCGTCACCGCGTCTTGGTCATGAGGAGGGGGATGCAACTTCCGTCTCCACAAGGCATGGATTGTGATGAGTGCAGGTACCGGCATCCCTCTCCCTATTCTCTCCGAAAAATGTATCCAGCATGTTCATTTTACTGTCAGACCGAGCGATACTGGGATTGCTATGCGTATGATGAAACTGGCAAGGTAACTGCATTATGCCCCCTTTTTGATGATTGCACACTGAAGTTCTCCTACTTCAACACGGAGATCATCGATCATTGGAACAAGATCCGCAAGGCTGTCTCGGCAGAGAACGAAGAACTTGATCTTCTTTTCAGACAGGTCCGCAACCTCACTGATGAGACACTTCGGATGAGCGGTCAGAAAATTGACAGCCTGAAACTCACGAAACTATCAGATCAGGTCTGTGTCTTTGGATCAGATGAGGCTCTCCCGTGCCTCGACTGTATTCCCGGCGAACGAGTTAATATATCCACAGAGGATGGAAAACACACCTATTCTGGAACATTGACCCAGATCGGGCTCAATGATCTCCATGTTCTCTTCGGAGGCACTCCCTGTGAAGATTTCTTTACATCATCCGGATATGCTCTTTCCAAGGATTATTCTGAGAAATGGATCATGCGATATCTGCTCAGAGTGATCGACTATACAGAGCGCAACATGCGGGAGATGAGACTCTCCTCCGGTTCCCGGAATAAAATTCTCGAAAAACGTGCAGTCAAAGAGTATAATTCAAAGGATGTAGCCGACGATCTCTTTAGAAAACGTCTGGTTGCACTCCATTCCCCATCCCAGACATCTGACGTCAGACGATGTGTAGAAGTTCTTGCACATCTCTCTCAAAAATTCTCAATTCTTGTTGTTTTAAGGAATAGATCTGAAATAGAGGGTTTTATTGGACTTTATCCCAAGAAACACGATATTCTCATTGTTGATCGAGAAGAAGAGTTCCCTCCAGAACCCAGGGTCTGTGAGATCGGAAACAAAAATTCACCCAAAGATATTCAGGACAAAATTTCTTTGTCACGTTTGATAGTAACCGATATCGGATTTCTTCAACGTTCTCATTTCTTTGAGTTTCTTTCAGACCCTGAAAGACGGCATTACTTTGATTATGTGTTTGCAACAGGCGCCGAACAATTTTTTGAGCCAGTATTCTACTATATCAAAAATCTCGGATATTCAACGCTTCTTATCGGCGATGCATTCAGAATGTCATATCCGGTGAGGAGTCGAGAGGCACGAACACTCGGACTTGGAGAAAGACCCTTTGAACGACTCATCCTCTATGATTCATTTTTTGAGTCACAGGATTATGCAATCTACCACGAGCCCTTCAAGCGACTCCCGGGAAGTGTGATTCAAGCCTTCGATAAGATCGATTCGGAGATATCTTCTGAGCGGATCGATGGGAACCTCACATTCGTCGATGTAAAGGGACATGAGAAGGGAGTGTCTCGTGTCGACTGTCTCTATCAGATCTGCATGGGGAATGAACCGATGAAGTACCAGATGGTCATTGAACCAGACCGTATTCTGGATGCTACAATGATAGAGGCACTCATTGAAAACCTTCCAAAATATTCCATCAAAGACTACAGCACTGGAAGTTCGTTCTCAGTTGGAGAGTGTTCATATACGGTTGTTCGGATTGATCCACTCGGGAACATGAATGCGTCGGATCCGAAGGAAAATGTCTCTCTTGTGATCCGCATTCCTATCTCATTGTCCGAAACTCTTCAAGAACTGCTTTATTCAAACGAAGAGGAAGCAGATGAGGTCGTTGCGCTTCTGAAGGCGATGTCCACCGATGAGCGGGAAGAGACAGTTGTCATCACCCCATCTATTTCTCAGGCCTCGCTTCTGAAGGAGAAGTTGTACACCAACAAGATCAGCGATGTGTCTGTATGGCTCCCCTTCCAGATCAGTGGCCGGAGTTTCCGTTCATGCATTCTCTCTCTTGTGAGTGCGAACTCAGAACGGGTCATCAGATCCCCATTGACAGACCCTCGTCTGCTGTACACGATGTTCACCTCCGCCGAAGAGAATCTCATTGTTGTCGGCAATAAAGATACAATTGAACAGAATAGATTGATTGCAGAGATTATTTCTAAAAATTGCATTCAGGATGGGGTATAATGCCTTTTCATATTTCAGAATGGAACAGAGATATTGTGATGTTAATCAAAGATGATCCGATGGACTGGAATCAGCGAATCCGTTGTTCAATATTGGAACAGAAGGAGAACATTTACCGCAATCACAGGCGATTTAGATGTCATCCCTATCTTTTTCTTGTTCAGGAGGCAATTGATGTATAGTAGCAGAAAATAAACCTCTAGAAGAGTTGAAACAAATCAGAAATTATTGTCACTATATACATTGTTAAACTGGTGATTTAGGTGAATGTCTCTATCAGCGAACAGCAGATGAAAGATTTGATTGATTCTCAGCAGGTAATCTCAAACGGTCGTCTTGTGAGTCATTTTAAATCCTTTGATCCAAACAGTTATCGGATTCTTGAGCGACCCCTTGTTCAACTGCTTATTGATGATCTGATAGCAGGTTCGTGGACCGTTGAAGAGCTTGCATCAAAATATGGAATACAGAAACAAGATGTTAGAAAAATAGTCAATCCACTCATGGGCGATGTTGCAGCATTTGACGGTGGATATATCCCCCTTCGAACTGCTTACAATGATCCAAACGGGGGCCATAGGAAATATAGGTTTTCACTCATTCCTATCCCTATTCGAGGCCGTATTTTTGACCCCACACTTGGATTTAGCCTCTTAAAATGGTCCGAGTTTCTAAATGATGAAGACAAATCCAGTACCACTCCATATGAAATCCAAAAAGAAGCATTCTTTCAGAATTTAACCTTATATTGGGGGATTCCAGAAGATATAATTCTGAAACATTTCAATTCTGAAAAGACATTCTTTGTTGACACCTTATATGGACCCCTCCCTGTGCTCAGCGATCGTACACTCTATCAACAGATATGGGATAAATTTACAGATACAGCAGATATTTTGGCAAGAAAATATGGCCATCGGAATTTAAAAACCGAATATCAATACTACCAGGCATTTTTGAGTCAAGGCCTGGGTTCGATACCTGATCTTCAGTATTGTGTTGTAAATCTTTGCAATACAATGAATTATTGCAGATATCATGGCCTTGGGGCCGAGTATTCGCGATTTCAGAAAGTCAACAAGTGTCTCTTCAAAATGATCACTCTGAATCTAGATGCGAGTTCACTTCCCCGAGCTAATTTTACACATAGAAAAACAGAGACGATAAGAAAAAGCAAAAATCTGAAATATCCAAAGAAAGTTCAGAAAAAAACGGTTCACAAGAAGTCAACCCCGACCAAAACATCAAAAAAATACATTCAAAACGAGTTAGTTCCAACTAAGAACTCAAATAAATATCACACAAAAGAAGACCCTGATTCAAAAATCAATTCAATCATCCCGTCTCTCCACTCCTCAGATCCTTTAGTCCAGATCAGAGCCATAAAAAAACTATCCCTCATGAAAAACGATAAATCTCTGAGTTTATTGCACAAAGTCGCATTGAGATACACTCAGTCAGTCGCGGTCTGTGCAACCACTTCTATTAAATCGTTCCCTTTTTCCCGTACGTCCGAGGTACTTGCTGATATTCTGCAATCCACCCCACATCCTAAGGCCCGCGTAATTGCCGCACAGGCTTTGTCTGATCAGAACACTCCAGCGTCGATCATGGCCCTTGAAAAGGGACTTTCAGATTCTAATGTTCTGGTTCGAGAGGAATGTGTTCGATCTTTGGGAGTGATTGGTAGTCCACAGGCTGTTGCGATTCTTCAAACTCATCTTAATAAGGAACAAATGGAGATTGTTAGAGGGGAGATTGAGAGGATTCTGAACCAATAGATATTAATATTGGATCTGAAACACATCAGATCCAAAACAGGCGATATAACACGCCCTCTCCCATCTCATATGGATCATCATTCCTTTTTTCTCGTCGTATTTTCAACGGACTGCTCTCATTGGGATTCATGGTTGATTCACCAGATTTATCATATCTCGTCTATACCTTCAAACACTCCCAGATCAACACACTTCATCTCATGCAAAAGAGCCTCATCGATCGCCTGACCACATATCGTAATGATCCGCCGCGCGTTCCCGTTCCCCTCTATGAATATCCTCTGGATACTTTCCTCTGTGAATGGCTCGATCGAATCGGAGGGGGCGGTTCTGCAGGTGTTGAGGTATTCTGTGACCATGTAGGTGACCGAATGTTTATCCAGCGGTTTTAAGTTGGCTTCTTTTGCGATACGATCTGAAAATGCATGATATTCGGCAACAAGGGTTTCCCAGACCTCGGGTGCACACGCGATAATCACAGAGAGCCCTGTCGGATTGACATCGATCAAATGCCGGAGAGAATTAAGCATATTCTGTTTTGTCCGTGCCTGAAGCGTCTCGATAAATTCAAACTCGTCGATGAGCATGATCACAGGCGAGTGATTGATCTGCTCCAAGGTTGTTTTTAATGCAATAAATGCACGCTGGGCATGATTTGCAGTGATGTTCGAGGTCAGATGCAGTTCTCTCCGACGTGAATACTCAATCGCCTCTCCACTCAACCACTCCCAGGATGTATACGCGTTTTCTTCATATGCAAGGTTCAAAAATGCCCGGGAAAAGTCGGGGTACTTTGTCAATTCAGAGAGGAGGACATAAGCCTGAGGAACGATATCTGAAAGCAGAACTTTCCCTCTCTCAACGGCTCGCCACCCCATTCCAGGCTCGATGTCTTCTTCGATCTTGCCATTTTTCGAGAGTTCTTCTGAAACTTTCGCGATATATTCCCTTGAACACTCTCGAAGATAGGTCGAACCAAGATCGTAGATGAAATCTCTATAGATATCCCAGAAAGACTCACCCGGTTGAGCAACATAACCCGTGACCGGTTTGAGGACTGAATTTTCACAAAATTGATCCCTGATCTGAGCCTGAATATATTTCAGTGTGTGGCTCTTCCCGTTGCCATAGGATCCTGTAAGGATAAGGTGATTTGACTGTCCAGTCGATATCACGGAAGAGAGTACATTGCTAACCTTGTCCATCACTTCTTGCTGGCCAACATATATGTCCGGAACTTGCTCCGGTATTCCCGAATAGGGGAATGGATTCGCATTTAACCCAAAGATCGTGTAATCCTTCTTAGATGTGACAATATTCAAATTATTCATGATAAATCCCTCTTATGAATGGCAAGGTAATAGTACTGCCTTCTTCCGCACTCGATCCCGTTTAAATACTGATCAGAGGTGAGTTCCATCGTGATTCTATCAGGCATCTCTGAAAAGTTGACCGACTTTATCTTCTTATCAGATTTTTTTGCGTGCGTTGTGATGGGTGCTCCAGATAATTCCAATCTTCCAATATTCTTTACATAGAGGTCTAAAAATTTTTTATCGAATGTTTCTCTTTGAATTTTTAATTTTTCACATACGTGTTCCCTGATCTTCGGGATCTCAACATATCGCTGTTTTAGGTTTCCGACCCCTGATCGGTTGAGTTCGTCGTAGATGTTCAACAATGCCACGGTGAAGGACTCATTTGTGTCATCTATAGCATAGTAATGATTGTTGAACACATTCTGCTGAATTGTTCCGACCCGTAATGTCAAGTCTGATATATATTGGAGAGTCGCTGAATTAAAGTTGAAATATTCATCTGAGATGAGGTTAGGGAGGTTGTTTAATTCGATCGGCCCATATTTCCTAACTCCATAATAGAATGTGGCATAGTGTGGATATCCCATCATTATCTGGTGAACAGTTCTCCAATCATCTTCTCTGATGGCCTGTACGAATTTTATTGTTGTGGCTGTTTTTTTGAAATGATCCTCATTCTGCAATATAAGGTCCATTCTAGCCATTTCCCGGAGGATCTCCTTTGATCGGTCCATTGAAACGCCCAAATGTTCCTGTAGTTGACTATATGATGTCTCCTGTTCTTGCACCACATAGAACGCTGTCTCGACAACTTTGCTAAATGTTACAAGGCGCGCACTCTTCCTCATACCAGACCTCTCTTTTTTGCTTTAGCATATCGGAAGGCCTCGTACATTGCTGGACTGTTCATAAATCGTTTCTCTAGATACTGTTCAACCTCATTCTCTTCGATTGCCATTTTTAATTTCCGGATCTCATGTGTAATCATCCAGAGATTGTGCATTCCGATGAGTTTTCTTTCAGAGCGTACTTCTTCATAGGGGTGTATGCTACAGATTGGACACGTACAGGGAAGGTACGTTGTCTCAGGAATATCTGAGAACTCTATAGATCCGTTGCCGGGCATATAGTAGAGGCGTTTAGATCCAGCCTTGAGAAAAGCAGATGAATCAAATGTATCAGCCCCCATATAGACCATGAGTGGAATCATTGTTGGACCCCCCAGGCCAAAAACATGCAGTGGAAGGTCACCAATTCGTTTTCTGACGGCATGTATGATGTCTATGATTGCATGATAGTCCGAACGTTTGGAAATGCATCCACCGATGGCAAAACCATCAAAGTTACCTCTTTTCTTTAGATAATCGATAGTATTCATCATCATTATAGGATCGTTCCCCTGTAATGATGCATATATGAGCATATCTTCACGTTCTCGATTATCAAGAGCAATAAGTGCATTTTTAACAGATATTTTTACAGCATCAGAATATTTCTGATTATAGATACAATCTTTAGCAAATACCGGCAGATCCAGTGTCGCAGCAATATCGGCGCCAACATTCTCCTGAACTCTAAGCATTTCTATGGGATCAAGAGTCAGATCGTGATTCTTCTGTTGAAACCCTCCGCTATCGACAAAAAACACCCCATTATTTGAATATTTGTCATGAAGGCCGCCTTCACCCATTTTTTCATACAAAGGACTGGAGTAGATAGAATACGCGTTGATCATCATTGTATTCATATCTGGAATCATTTCCCAGTATCTCGGCGTATTCCCCTCCCCTCCTTTTCCTCCGTTATGGACCGGAAAAAAGGCAGGTGTTTCAAGCTCTCTTGTTGCTGTATCAATAATTCTAATATTCGTCATGCTCGTCATCTAATTAGTCCACTAAATAGGTAGACTACTCATGTGTATAAGTAAGTTTTCCCCTATATTCAACATACGAAATGGCCCAATCGATCCCGAAACACCTCCTCGAAAAATTTGCTCGACTCTATTACGTAAAGAAAGGTGGAAATTTCACCCATACAGATGCTCAGGAGATACTCAATATCTCAAGGTCATATGCCGGCCAGGTACTTCCTATTCTTGTTAAATCGGGTTGGATTTTTTCCCGTCGATTAGAAGATGACCGCCGTATGAAAGTATACGGATTCAAAGAACCAAATTGTATTATTGAAGAGATTGGACGCGAATTAAATCCAAAATAAGTATGAAAAATCGGCTCTGTAGAATTCCTCAGGTTTGCTATCTCTGCGGGGGGTTGGCCGCCCCCCGGTCCCCCCGCGTGAAGATAGGCGGGATACAGCAATACACTTTTCATGGCCATTGATTTTGCCTTCCCGTCCCTATCTTCATCCCGGGGGTCCGGGGGCAGAGCCCCCGGCAAGAAGATGGGGGAAGGTGGTTGAATCGCGCTCGCACCCGGAAAAGGTGAGGGTTTCTACAGAGCCCAAAATTCATGTCAGTTGGCCATTTGGGTTGAACTGATGAAGGGCAGCATTGCTCCACCAGGTCAATCGAGTCATCCCCTTTATGTCCCTTTTTACTCTACTCATCTCCTTATTGAGACGTCACTTCATCTTATGCTCAACTGCTAACCATCTCCTCACCCACATGTGCAGCAGATCCCCTCTCTTTGCAGCAGGTTGCAGCAGGTGCTGCCGCCCAAAAAACCACCTCAAGCACCCCGATCCCGATTCAACCCGCCATCCCCAGAGATCAGGAGATCGGTTGCAGCATTTCAGATCTCACACCCACACCCCCCTCAAGACCCATGAGAACTCCAGCTACCGGGTGGGTGTGGGTTTTGCTGTAATATAGTACTAAGAGAGAGACGCGTCTCTCTCTGTACTAAGTACTGGCAGATCCAACACCTCTCCTCGCCGTTTGATCCTCGCTGCACCTGCTGGAAATCTGCTGAAAACCTGCTGGAAAGGTGTAAGCGTCGTCATGGCCGGGAGGGCCCTCACGGGAGGATCGATCCGGGCAGAGCCCCCTGCCGATACAACACTCAACCCTCAAAGACCATTATGCAACCCCTCCTCCACATTCAGAAGTACCATGAAGAGAAAAACACGGAGATCATCACAAGACCCTCGTCATTCAGACAATCAGCCTGAAAAAAAAGAGTTATTTTTTGCTGTTCTTCGCAGCCGAGGACATAGCCCGGGACTTAAAGCCCTGGTTGGTGCCGCTCCGGTCGGCAGCGGCCTGGACCCGGCGTGCCGCACCGGGAGTCATCGATCCTTTCTTTCCCATCTCTTCACCTCCTTTTTTTCAGGGATTGGCAGGAATATCTCGTGAACGTATCTGGAAATGGTCTCAGAACTCTGCAACTATTTCATTTGAGGGCCATCGTTTCTGCCTTCGGCATGGAGCATCTTCTGCGCAAACTCTCCGTGGGGCGTCAGGCAGTACTGCTTTCGCTTTTTGTTATTCTCGCAGGGTGCCACCTCGACAAGGTCCCACTCGATGAGTTGTTGCAGGATCCTGGTGAAAGTCGCCTTGTTTGGGGTCCGTTTCGTCTTTGTATCGTCGGAAAAAGGTGACGGCGTGTAGACTCTTTTCATCTCTGTCTCGAATTTCTGGCGGGTCATCCAGTTCCCTGAACTGGTGGAGAGAACTTCAAGGGCCGCGGGGTAGTTGGGGTTCCTCCTGATATCGTCGAGATGCATCTTCGGGATGAGGATATGCTCGATCTGATCGTTTCTCGGCGTCAGGTACACCTGTGCATCCAGCCAGAGCGCCATGATAAAAAGAGAAAGGGAGAGCATCTTTGTCCCGCCGCTCAGGTTGAAAGAGATACGTGCCGCCGGGTACTGACGGGAGGCGGTGAGCACGGTGTCACGGACTGAAGAGATCCCGGTGTCCTTTGTTCTGGCTTCTGAAAATTCGATCTTCATCAATTCGCAAATCTTCTGCACCCCAGAGATCGCCTCCCGGATCTGGGGCTTGACCGTCTTCATGTGCCCGGGATCGCCAGGGAGATCGTGGTAGACACTCTCCTCTACGACGACGACGGCATGGGTGATCTCGTTCAGGTTTTTGATGCAGGCCGGGAAGGTTTCGTGGATGTGTTCCCCTGCACTGATGAAAAGGAGGTGCGGTTCAGCCATATCATCAAAAAGAACAGTGAACATTAAATTGTTTCCGATTTTTGAAACAATTTCACATCACCATGATGGCTGTTCCACGAGGACCATTCTGCATGCCTGCCCAACCCACCATCAGGTCTGTGAACTGGCACCTCACCCCTGCCTGCAACTACTCCTGCAGGTTCTGCTTCGCCCGGAACCTCGGGGAACGTCCGGTCTCTTTTTCGGATGGATCGAGAATTCTCTCTCGTCTTGCCGATGCAGGGATGGAGAAGATCAACTTTGCCGGCGGGGAGCCCCTCCTCCATCCTCGCCTCTTTGATTACTGCCAGGTCGCCCATGACCTCGGGATGACTGTCTCGATCACGACGAACGGGTCGAGGCTGACACCTGAACTGATCCTGGCCCACCGGAATTGTATCGACTGGATCGCGCTCTCGGTCGATTCCGCCTCCGAGGAGACCGAAGCACGCCTCGGCCGGGGAGACGGCCACCATGTCAGTCACTGCATTTGTCTATCCAATGCGATCAGGGACGCCGGGATCAGGCTGAAGATCAACACGACCGTCACCGCACTTTCCTGGGATGAAGACATGACGGCGTTCATCAGGAGGGCCGACCCCGACCGCTGGAAGGTACTGCAGATGCTTCATATCAGAGGGGAAAATGATGAAGCGGTGGCCGATCTCTCGGTGACCGATGTTGAGTTCCGGGCCTTCGCCGACCGCCATGCCGGGGTCGTCCTCCGTGGAGGTGTACGGCCCGTTTTTGAATCATCGGCAATGATCGAGGGCTCGTATTTTATGATCACCCCTGGTGGTCGTGTGAAGACCGATACCGGGAGAGTGATCAGGAAGTTCTCGTTGGATGATGTACTTGGGGCTGGTGTCTCAAGATATGTCGACGAAATGCAGTATCTTGGGAGGGGAGGAGTGTATGCATGGTGATCTGCTGCTGTACCGAGATGCTGGATAATTTTGCAAAAATTCACAGCAATATCACCGTTTTCGGAATAAGGAACGTTAGAAAATTTATTGAACACATAATACGAGTTTGATTGATCAATGATGCTTAATACACACCCGATAAGGGATTTTCTCTGGGAGTCATATGTTATTCAGGCGGACCAAGAATTTCTCCAATCAGTGCAGGACCTCTCCCATGAGGAGAAGCGTGACCGATTCATCGATCATGCCCTCACGAACCAGATGTTGGTCCGCCTAAAGCGCGACCCGGGATTTGCACAGTACGCTTTCGAGAGAGTGGAAGAAAGCTCTGCAATTCAGGATAGGATTCGACAGAAAATTCTCCTGCTCTTTGGAGAGACATCCAGCATACCATATTCAGATCCTGATGTGCCCGGGCCCAAGGGTCTGGCAGAAATAGTTTCTGCAGCCGCTGAAAAGGGACTGGATCCCTTTGAAGAGGCCATACGATTTTCCCAGGATCCCTTCATGATCTCTGATTATAACAGAGACCGTTCCCAAAGGGAGGGAGAGAGCAAACTCAGATACCTTCAGACGCGCCTCGAAGCCGCGGAAGGCAGAATCGACAATGATCTTGAGATCATTGCGATACGCCAACAGATGAGCGATCAAGCGAGTGGACTCTATTATGGACCAATGATGGGAGTGGACGATCCTCTCTTTCCAGCGGCCGGATTTACCGACGATATTTTGCATGCAATAAACCGGTTTTCGGTGCAGAACCTCAAATTCAAAGGGAGATACTTTGCATCCGGTGATTCTGCACTGCCTGACATGTCCCTCATGGAGTGGACTATTCCGATCCTGCCGTTCCTGACAATCCTTGAAAAGGCGATATTCGGGAAAAGTGTCGTTGATTCCGGCACCGACATCAATGTGGTCCGTGAACTCTGGAAGTTTGAGGCAGATAGTTCTACCATTGCGGCGTATGAGTGGTTCTCACATCTTTCACGTGAAGAAAAGATCGAGATCCTCAATGGCGACTATCCGTTTTCGATCGGTGAGAAGTATCTCTCAGAGATCGACCGATATGTTCCTGAGAATCAATCTTATTATTATCTCTTCAGGATCAGCCAGTTGTATTATGCCGGTTTTTATGAACACGCGGCAAAAATTGGTGAACATGCGTTCTCCCATGAGAAGGACAGGAAGGCGAAATATTATATCGCGAGTTCCACCGCAACGTCATACCGGGAATATGAAGACTACCAGTCTGCCCTGAGATGGTACGAGACTGCACGAAAACTGACGAAAAAACTGGAACAGGGCACTCGTGAATACAAAGAATTCGTCGAGCGGAAAAATTGCGCTGAGATGCAGCATTATCTTAACGGCAGCGAACGGTTCCGAAAAGATATTGCCGGAATCGTTAAAGATACCTGTCATCTTCCTTCAGAAATTCTGAGTTCCATAGAATACAATCTCGCCGAGGCGTCCAGGCGGACAGGCGAACATGATCAGGAATACGAACATCTGACCGAGTATGTCAACCTGGCCAATCCGAAGGATCCGCACTTCTCCATCGCCCTTGAAAGACTCGATCTGTTCACCCGAACTATGGATGATCCCGATTTCCAAACGATCCGTGAGACCGAATCCAGGAAAAGGGTGGAGATCTATCAACGCCGATACAGGAATGCAGTACTATCGTTTCAGTATATGGATGCCATGCACTGGATCGAGTGTCTCCTGGACATTCGCCCTACTCCTACTACGTATTCAGAAAAATCCAGCCTTCTCAGACATTTCGGAAAAAATACCGAGGCAATCGATCTTCTGCGAAGGGCTGCAGAACTTTCTGACGAAGGGTCATATACAAAATCATTCTGCTGGATTTCCTTTGCCCTGCTGAAGGCCCGGGATACCAGAGAGATTGATGAGGAGGTTTCTGAAGGGATCCGCTCGGCCCTCTGTTCTGCCGGTACAGGGAATATGGCCGGACCTGAGAACGGCTATATCGGCATCCTCAAGCCAGTCATCTTTGATACCACAGGATGGGATGACCCGGCTCTCTCGACCCGGTTTTTGAAAGCATTTTCCAGAGAGTTTTCTGCTCTCGGTCTGCCTGGCAACCCTGCTCTATTTATTGGACAAGCATATCTCCTGAACAGTATGAGTGCCGAGGCCCGTGCGTGGTTCCAGAGAGCCGCTGAGGGTGCAGAGTCCGGGTCTGAGCGGGCAGCAATCTTCAATCTGATCGCCGAATCCTACTTCGCCGAGGGAGACCACGAAAGCGCGTGCAAATGGTTTGCGCGGGCAACGGCCGAGGCACCGCAATCACTGGATGCACATGCAGGACTGGCACGCTGTCATACCTGCATGATGGAATATGACCGGGCACTCGCCTCAATCAAAAAGGCATGTGAAATCGATCCTGAGAACGATCGATTGCGGCAGATGGAGGAGGAGATCACCAGAATGTCTGCGAACGTGATCTCCCTGTCACGGATCGATTCAGAGGAGGTACGTTCGGTCTTCAGGACCGGCGACTGGTTGTTGTACAGTGTATTTACCGGCCCCGAACGTGCGTCCTACGACCTCGGCCCGGTCGTCATCCAGTATGGGAAAGGGGTGGAGAAAATGCTGTATGAGACTATTCTCCTCCCTATCAGGGAACAGATCCGGCAGGACTCCCGGTTCTGCACCACGCCGGGCATCGGGATCCGATCTGCTTTCTGGAAAGGATCTGATGAAAAAAAGATCCCGGCGTTGCCGTTCACGCTGAAGACGGTGCTTGGCACCCCTGAGAAATCCCTTGCTCTGGGTCAGTGGGATAAATTGGTGTCAGATATAAGAAAAACACACAAAAATCCGTTGAGCCTGAAGTTCTTGAATATGATGGAGGAGAAAGGGTTCTCCGAGGAGGTAATTAACCGGATCGGGAGTCTCTGCCGGGACCTTTCTCTGGAGCGGAACGGTGCCGCCCATCTATCATTCTACAGCAGAGATGAGGTGATGGAGAAGAGGAGGGAGATGGTGACGATCATCAATAAAATTATAGGGATTCTTTCAGATCTGAGTGAATAAGCCCTTTGAAGATTTCCATTGACCCCACTTTTTTCAAAAATCTGTCTGAGCACCGGCACCCCCCCTTCACCCAGAACATCCGTCCACCAACCCATCCGCCAGCCCCAGAATCCTCTCCCGCAGCGCGAGCCTCCCCACCCACGCCGCCGGGATCCCCTCTTCGCCATAGTACGCCCCCGCGAGCTGCCCATACACCGCGCCGGTGGTGTCGGCGTCGTCGCCGAGGTTCACCGCGAGCAGGCACCCCGCGGTATCGGGAGCGGCGGTCCATCACGCACCCCCCATGAGAACCTCGATATCGGCGAGGTCGTACACCAGGTAGCCCTCGGCCCGCAGTTCTTCCTTCCCCTCCACGTTCCCTGCAACGAGGAGATAGCGCTCCTCCGGGTAGTGCTCGTGCCGCACCTTCGCCGCTTTCCTCTCCAGGCGCGAGAACACCCCTCGCGCCTCACGGAGGCTAAGACCGCCCCACTTGCACTCGCCAAAGACGATGCGGCGGACGGAATCGTCGACCGCCACGAGATCGATCTCCTCGCCCTTCCACCACCACCGCCCGGTCCTGCTGCCCGGAAGGATCGCGGGCACGACCTCCCGGCGCACAAATCTCTCGAACGGTTTCCCGAAGTAGCGGTCCATCGCAAGAGAGGAGGGGAGGAGGGTGTCGGTCTCGATCGCCTCGCGGTTTGGGAAGACAAAGGAGTACCAGAAATCAAAGACCGTGTCTTTGATCTGGTAGACGCCGCGCCTGGTATCCACCAGAATGGGCAGTTCGCGCTCCACGATCCCGAGGCGGATCATGCCCTCGAGATAGGGATAGATCTGGCGGGTGTCCATGCCGCAGAACTGCGCGATGGCGCCCGGTGCGGTGTTGCCCTCGGCGATGGCGTTGATGATCGACTGGTAGGTCTTGAGTTCCCGGAACTCCTGGGAGAGGATGAAGTAGGGCTCGCGGTAGAAGTAGCCAAAGCGGGAGAAGAACTCCCGCTCGACAAATGTGGAGAATGCATCGTAGTCCCCGGCCTTGAGCAGGTATTCGGGGACGCCGCCGATGGCGAGGTAGGTCCGCAGGGCGTCCGGGAAGGATTGGTCAAGGAATCTTCTGGCATGGACGAAGGGCAGGGCTTCGAGGAGCATGTCCCTGGTCCGCCTGCCGTAGAGAGGGGAGGTGGCCGAGAGGGCGAGGTCGCTCATGAGCCCGAGCATCGAGCCGCAGAGGAGGATGCACCAGTTCGAGCCGGCGAGTTCGGTGTCCCAGGCCTTCTGGAGTGCCGAGAGGATCGAGGGATCGTTTTTGATGAGGTACGTGAACTCGTCGATGACGAGGTAGGCCCGTGTGGCGAGAGGTTTTCGGGCGAGGTAGGTGAAGATCTGGTCCCAGGTCTCGATGTGGAGGGAGGCGAGGAGGTCGTCGTCGAAGAAGGCCGCACACGCTGCCTGGAACTGTTTGATCTGGAGCGGCGCTGCGACGTCCTCGGAGAAGGAGAGGATGCCCTCTTTTCCCTGCACGAACTCGGCGAGGAGCCTGGTCTTCCCGATCCGGCGCCGACCGTACAGGATGACCATCCGTCCGCCCGGCTTCTGCCACTCCTCCTCAAGGAGGCGGCGCTCCTCCTCCCGGTCGACGAAGGGTCTAATCATGATTAGTACTAATCTGGATTAGTAATAATGGTTGCGCAGGACCCGGTGATTACCACTCCCGCTCCCCCTCCGTCCCCTCGCAGAGCATCCGATAATCACACCGACTGCACCCGTACCCCGTCACCGCCGGGAACGCCCCCGCCCGGATCTGCTCGATGTCGGCCGACACCCGCGCCCTGAACGCCCCGACCGTCTCCTCGGTCGGGAGATAACTCCACTCCTTCTTCTCCCGCACAAAGAAGAAAGTCGCCCGCTCGGGAAGGTCGCCAAAGATCTCCCTGACGGCGAGGGAGTAGAGGTTGAGCTGGATGTTTTCAGGGAGACGCTTCTTGGTGATCGAGGTCGTGCCGCCCGACTTGTAGTCGACCACCACATACCGCCCTTCGGGCGTCCGCTCCAGGCGGTCGATGGAGCCGACGAATCGGACGCCGTCGATGAAGAACTCGAACCACCGCTCGACGTCCACCACCTCGTTGGGGTTCGCCGCCTCCCAGGCGACATAGGTCGCGACCATCTCCCTGGCCCTCGCGAGGTCCTCTTCCTCCTTCGTCCTCGAGGGGTACCCGGCCGAGGACCAGACGGCGTCGAGGACGGCGAGGGCGGCGTCGAGCGTGACCGTTTCCCCGGCCATCTTCCGGCGTCCCATCTGCTCGCAGACGGCGTGAAGCGAGGTCCCGAGGGAGAAGAAGGTCTTCGGCCTCGTCGGCACCCGCAGCACCGTCCCGAACTTGAACCTGAGAGGGCAGTCCTCGTAGGTGGTGAGGGCCGAGGCCGAGAGCCGGAGGTCGTCGGCCAGCCAGGGCTCGGGCCGCGTCCTCGCCGTCACCCCGGGGTCGAAGGACGTCGCAGGGACCGAGAAGAAGGAGGCCGGATCGAATGATCCCGGGTCCGCTCCCGCGGCGAGCAGTCGGCACTTCTCCAGATCGGCGAGGCGTTGTACCGCCGTCGAGAGCCGCATCTCGGCGACGGCCCGGATCGCCTCCTGCTGCAGCCGCTGCCGTGCCTGCTCCTGGTCGCCGACGACCACCCCGTCGGCCACCGTCTGCGGGGCCGGGACGGTGACGAGCCTGACGAGCGGGTTTTTCTGGTAGTCGAGTTCGGTCAGGAAGAGGGACGGCTTTGCCGCGGTCTTCCTCTGGCCGTACATCACCGCCCGCGTCAGGTACAGCCGCTCCTCGGCCCTGGTCATGGCCACATAGCAGAGCCGCCGTTCCTCCTGCAGGGAGAGTTCGCGCTCGTCCTCCTCGGGGACCATGCTCCGTGCGAGGTCGCGGGGTACGGTGAACGCCTTTGCCCGGTGCCGCACCGGGAACCTGCCTTCAGAGAGGTCGAGGAGGAAGACGACCGGGAACTCGGTCCCCTTGCTCTGGTGGATCGTCATGATCCTGACGGCGTCCTCCACCGGCGCCTCGTCCATCTCCACCGAGAGCTCGCCCACCTGGTCGAGGTAGACAAGGAAGTCGGCGATGGTCGGCTCCCGCGTCAGGTCGGCGTACTCGGTGGCGAGACGGTAGAGCCAGTCCAGCACCCGCCGCTCCCTGGCGGCGCCGCCCCTGATCGCGGCATAGTACAGCCCCCCGCTCTCCATCATCAGGGTGTAGACGAGGTCGGGGACCGGGAGCGTCGCCTTCATCTCGATGAAGCGTGCCAGGCGGTCGGCGACCTCGCGCACCGCCGGGTCGTCGTCGGAGTGCCTGAGCAGCACCTCGTAGACGCCGTCGGTGTCGGTCTCGGGATCGGCACTCGCCCGCGCCTCGCGGTTGATCTGCTGGACCGTCAGTTCCGAGACCCCGGCCCGGCGCAGCAGACGGTTGATCGGGATGCCGGCGTTCAGGGGGTCGTCGACCACCCGCAGGGCGGCGATGAGGTCCCTGGCTGCCGGGAACCTGAAGGCCTCCATCTCGCCCACGAACTCGGCAGGAATGCCGTCGTTCACGAGCTGGCGGTAGACCTTCTGCCCCTGGGCGCGTTGGCGGCAGAGGACGGCGATGTCGCTGCAGCGGTACCGCCGCGGCGCCCCTTCCTGCCGCGGGCTGAACGTCGTTTCAAGGAGACGCCGGATCTCGTCGGCCACGTAGACCGCCTCGGCCGCCTCGGTCTCGCACTCGGCGACGACGACCGGTTCGCCCGCCGGGTTCCCGGTCCGGAGGTGCTTTGCAGGGCGGTCGGGGGTGTGGTCGATGAGTTCTCCGGCGAGGGCGAGGATGGTGCCTGAGTTGCGGTAGTTCTGGTTCAGCACGGTGAGCGAGCGGTCCGGGTAGGTCTCGGTGAAGTCCTTCACATTGCCGAAGTATGCGCCCCTGAACCGGTAGATCGTCTGGTCGTCGTCGCCGACGACGCAGAGATGGCCGTTGCAGAGGGACTTGACCAGGGCGAGCTGGGCATAGTTGGTGTCCTGGAACTCGTCGACCAGGATGTAGGGGTACTGCGCCCTGAGACGGTCCCGCACGATGGGGTGCCTCTCCAGGAGGGCGACAGCCTCGTGGATCATGTCGTCGAAGTCGATGAGCCGCTCGTCCCGTTTGTAGGCTTCGTAGGCGCGGTAGACCGAGAGAAGGTCGCCGAGCCGGCAGGCCTCCAGGTCGTCGTCTGGCCGCGTCCCGAGATAGGCTTCCAGGTCGACCGGGGCGATCAGTTCGTTTCTGAGGCTGCTGATCCCGTCCATCACCGACTCGATGACACCCGCGGCGTTGTTCCCGACCTCGATCGCCTCGAAGCCGAAGGCGTCGATGGTGCGCTGTCCCCAGACGATCTGGTTCGTCCTGCTGATCAGGCCGTTTCTGAGGTTAAGCCCGCTCTCGAGGGGGTGGTCTTTGAGGAGGGCAAAGCAGAAGGAGTGAAAGGTCTGGACCGTGCAGCCCGCGGTGAGGTCGCCGGCCCGGTCGATCCGCGCCTGCATCTCGCGGGCCGCCTTCTCGGAGAAGGTGAGGGCGAGAACCTCGTCGGGACGGGCATGGGCGTCTCTGATCAGGTGAAGGATCTTCTCGGTGATGACGCGGGTCTTGCCGGATCCCGGGCCCGCGAGGACGAGTTGTTTGCCGAGGCCCGTGACCGCCTCCTGCTGGCGGGGGTTCAGGCCGGAGAGTGTATGGGTGTGCATGGGTTCAGGAATGGATGCTCCGCACGGCAGGAAATAGGTTGGGATTTTCATCTGCGGCCGAGCGCCGTTCACTCGTCTCGTTCTTCCTCCATCTCCGCCTCGATCACTCCCGTGAGCTCCCGCAGCGTCTCCACCCCGGTCGTCCTCATCGCGACCCTTGCCGACTCGAAGACATATTCCGGCGACTTCCCGGCGAAGGACTGTTGTGCATAGACGACGTCGGGCTTCTGCTCGAGGAGCATCTCGGCCGCCCGCAGCCCTTTCTGTTTTTCCATCCCGCTTGCCAGGTTGGCAAGGACCTCTTTGCGCTGCAGCCTCCCCTCCTTCACGCCGAAGTCGAGGAGAGCGAAATAGGGCGCCTCCCCGAAGTGGGGGCTGAGCGTGCCGTCGAGGTCGTTGAGCGGCACGGCATAGCGCACCTGTGAGCGCTCGCCGGGTTCGGGGTGGATGACCACCCGCTCCACATTGGGGACCAGGCCGCGGATACGGGCCTGGATGCGTTCGCTCACCAGTGTCGCCTCCGCCAGGTCGGTCTGCTTCATCGCGACGCTCGCCTCGACAAAGATATACCGACCGGAGTTGCGGCCGGTCAGGTCCCGCACGCCGGTCACCATCGGTTCGGCGAGGATCGCCGCCCTGATGGTGTCCCGCGTCTCGTGGTCGATCGAGGCGTCGAGGAGCGTGCGCATGCTGTCTTTGAGGATGCCCCATCCTGAGTAGGCGATGAGGGCGGCGATGACGACTGCCGCAAGGTGGTCGAGGGGCAGCCCGAAGGAGCGGCCCAGCAGAGCAAAAAAGACCACCGAGGTGGAGAGCACGTCCACCCGGTGCTGTTTCCCGTCGGCGACGAGGCTCGGGGAGTGGTAGGCGGTGCCCATCCGCACCTCGTAGGTGCCGAGGAAGTAGGGCACCGAGATCAGGGCGGCGACGGCGATGAGCACCCATCCGTCGAAGGGCAGGGCCGTCGCCTCGCCGCCGATGGCCGCGGCCGTGATCTCCCATGCCGTGAAAAAGACCAGCAGGGCGATGACCACGGCGACGAGGTTTTCGACCTTGTACAGCCCGTAGGGAAACTCCCGGCTCGTGCGCGAGGAGATCCAGATGCCGGCAAGGAGGGCGAGCGAGGCGAGGACGTCCAGGGACGAGTGGACGGCGTCGGTGCCGAGCGCCAGGCTTCCCGAGATTCCGGCAAGACCGAGTTTCACCAGCACGAGCCCGACGTTCACGGCGAGCGAAATGAACGCGACCCGCCGGACCGCGGCGTCGGCCTGTCGCCGGTCGCTCTCCGGATGCGCTTCTTCCATGCCGGTCACCTCGAATGCTCTTTTTCTTCGCGCCGACCGATAACCGTTGCGGAGCGGGATCGAATCCGTTCACTTCGCCGGACAGACCAGTTCGCAGACGCGGCAGTGGTCGGTCGACCGCCGCTCCCCGCGTGCGGTTTTTTTGTTCACATCGATCCTTTCCAGGCACTCGGCCCGGTGATACCGCCCGTCGACGAAGGCGTGCATGGGACACGCCGTCTGGCAGGGGGCCGGACACTCCTCGCAGAAGGCGGGCCGACGCCCGGCATCGGGTAAGGGCACCTCCAGGTCGACCCAGAGCGCCCTGAACCGGATGCTCGCCCCAAACCCCGGGACGATCACCAGGTTGTTCCGCCCGATGTAGCCCAGGCCCGCCATCACCGCGGCGTCCTTCAGGTAGATCCCGCCGTCCTGGATCTGGTAGGGGAGGACGCGGGCATCGACCCCGTGCACTGCTCCCAGCCACCGGCGAAGTTCTTCGGCGATCTGCTGCAGCATCCGGTCGCCTGGGGTGCTCGCTCCCTCCTCCCACCAGTCCATCTCAGGGCGGTCGGGGTCATGATAGAGCCCCAGCACCAGGACCGACCCGGTCCTGGCGCAAAATCCCGGCGGACCGGCACCCCGTGCGGAAGGACAGTCATTCAATTGTTGTGCCGGGACAAAACCCGCCACCGTGGCGCCGAGGTCCCGGGCCTTTCTGACGGCTGCGGCTGCGACATCCATATGGAGGCGATGGGCCGGGTACGAGAAAAGGATGGCGGCCTCAAGGCATACCGAGAAAAAGATTGCGAAGATAGAAACATATAATATTCCGATACCATCACCCTCTAATCACAAAATGGAATTTTTGGATTGGCTGGACGACAATTTTCCCCGCGATTTCTTCGACGAGACCATTGCACAGCAGGCCCTCCGTCACCTCCGGATCCCTGAGAAAACGGAACTCTTCGCCGAGGACTATGTGCTCCAGCGCACCGCCGAAGGGCGGTGGTACGAGTTTCTGGTCTATGAGATCCTGCTCGCCCTCTCCCTCAGGACCGACACCCTCAAGGCGGTCGTCAGGAAGGGCGCCGACGCTCAAGGGCCCCATATCAGACCGCACTCCGATCAGAACGGATTTTATTATTCGGAGAAAGGGAACCTGACCGTCCGGGGGAACGGCCAGACGATCGCCGAGATGGACCTCTTTTTTGTGGACCATCATGGAGACCTGGGCTTCTTCGAGGTGATCACCTCGGCGATGGGCCTCAAGGAGTTTCACGACGAGATCTCCTATAAAAAAATGTTGCTGGGCTCGATGCTCGGGCAGAGGCGCGTGCCCTTCGTCCTGGTCTCGTCGGCGGACGTCTCCCGGTACAGCAGCATCCAGCAGATCGCAGCCGAACCCGACAACCTCGTCCTGATCACCGATCCCATAGAGGAGATCAGGGACCTCATCTACGAGGGGTCGATACGAAAACGACCGGGAAAACCAGCGCCTCATCCGAAGTTCCTCGACCTTGCCGGGATCAGGCCCGGCCATGCCTTCGACTACCGGGCGATCCATGACCACAACCGCGAGCAGGTCGTCAGGGCCATGCTCTCCGGGGGAGACGGCGGGATGGACGCGCTCTCCGCGGTCGTCAACCCGCTCTCCAAAAAGATCATGCTCGGCACCCTGGACGATGCCGGGGTCGAGGCGATGCTCCATGACCGGGCGGTCAGGGTCAAGGACGCGGTCTATGATGCCGACGACGTGAACCGGGAGTTCCGCCGAGTGGTGATCGCCTTCGACATCCCGGCCTACACCCCGGTCATCTATCTGAAGGTGAAGGGGAAGGAGGAATACCTCAAGATCGTGCAGAACAACTCGGGGGACCTCGTCTACCAGAGCAAACGGACGCCCACCCGCTCGATGGAAGGGTTCTATGAGTGGCTGAACGAGGAGAAGCCCCTGGTGTCGGCAACGGTGGCGGAGAGTTATGCCTCGCTCTTTCTCGATATGAACTGAACGGGGTTCCCGGTCACGCCCTCCTCCCTGAAAATACCGCAAAGGGTCGGTTCTTGTACACGACATCCACGTCGACGAACCCGATCTCGGTCAGCCACCGCAGCTGGACCGAGAGTTTCTCCATCCGGTCCAGGCGGTCCCGCCTTCCCAGGAGCTCCTGCTTTGTCTCCGGGGGGAGGGGGCCGTCGTTCACGAAGGTGTCCCAGTAGACGAAGTTGCGCTCCTGCTGCCAGGCGCTCTCGCCTTTCACCTGCTCCGCGTTCACAAAGACGCCGCCCGGGTGGAGGGCCTCGAAGATCCGCTGATACAGGGTGTATTTCTCTTCGTGTTCAAGGTGGTGGATGGAGAGGGCCGATGCGATCAGGTCGTACCGCCGGGGTAGAGGTTCCTCCCGGTAGTCCCCGACCAGATAGTGCACCCTGCTCCTCCCGGCAAAACGCCGCTCCGCCACTGCCAGCATCTTCGTCGCGTTGTCGAGGAGGGTGACGGACGCCTGCGGGTACCTCTGCAGGAGCAGGGCGGAGAGGAGACCGGTGCCGGCACCGACGTCCAGGATGGCCGGAGCCTCCCCGGGCCACGCCGCCGCCCAGACGGCGGCGCCGTAGAACGCCTCGATCTCGGGGATGATCCATCGTCGCTGGGCGTCGTATTCCAACGCCCCGGCATCGAACGCCGCCTTCACCTCGTCCATGGGTGGCGGTCAGGGGCCGCGAGGATATAAATCAGGAGCACGCGTCGGCCCCGGCGATCGGTCTTCCCGAAAAGAGATTGAGAAGAGGGGGTCGGATCACTCTTCAGCAGGATCATCGGCGGCCGCGTACGATCCCCTGCCCGCCTCCTCCAGCAGCCCCGAGCAGATCCCGCAGAGATGGATCGAGATCTGGCCCGGCCCCCCGGTGCCCGGGTGCACCGCTCTGCTCCTGAGTTTCAGGGTGTCGGCGATGAGGTGCTTTTCCTCTTCAAGAGACCGGATCTCGTCGTAGGCCTCCTTGATCTCGGGATGGTCCTGACCGATGTCGTACGCCGGGTCGGTGGCGATCTGGTGGATCGACTCGTTCAATCTCTCCACCACGTTTAAAACGGTCTCTGAGTCCGAGCAACTTTTCTGGACGATCTCGTTCACGTTCGGGATCTTGGTGCCGAACTGCGGGATGTCGGTCTTGATCGTCTCGATCTTGAAGTCGAGGTACTGGTTTCCCTCGAGCTGATCGATGATGGACTGATAATATTCGGTGACCTCGGCCTTTTTCGATCGGATCCTGGCCTGGAGGACCTGGATCTTCTGATCGACCTCCTCGGTCATTGTAGCGGTCAGTGCGGCGATCTCTTCTTCGGACCGCCTGCAGATATAGCACTCATTTTTCGATGAAGCAACTGAATTCGATTCTATTTTTTGATTTCGGTTCTTCAGCATGTCGATTAAAGCCATAATACTCTAGATGAATTGTTTAGTTATAGATTTTACTATTTTAATTTCCGATAATTTGCCAACCTGTTTATTGAATGAATGATTTATCCGGGCAAAATGGCCCATTACATAGATCTGCGGTGGTCGCAATTGTTCAAATATCAAGATAAGTACACAGTTCCCAGTCGAGCATGTTTAGAGGATTGCGGGGAACAAAAATTGCACGACCATTCATTTTGGGCCTGTAAGAACATGTTTCGTTACATTCATTGCCGATATATCGCAACACTCCTACACAATATACAGGCTGGTGAATATATGGGATATTACTCTCAAGAAAAAAAATCAATCGAAGTCCCTGCTCCTGCCGGTTATGTCTTTGAAATTCTTCTGGAAGTCCTCAAAACAATGGACGGCATCACAATCGAAAAAAGTCTCGGAGAAGAAGGATTGATCCAGGCCAGCCGGGGGATCAACTTCTGTACCTGGGGAGAACAAATCCTGATAACCGCCACCCCCACCACACCGGATTGTTGCCAGGTAACAATCACATCTACTGCTAAGGCTCCTCCCATCGACGTCGGGTATGCCTTTGATCTATTCGGTAAAAAC
Organism: Methanofollis formosanus; assembly: GCF_019633745.1. Classification (NCBI taxonomy): domain Archaea; kingdom Methanobacteriati; phylum Methanobacteriota; class Methanomicrobia; order Methanomicrobiales; family Methanomicrobiaceae; genus Methanofollis; species Methanofollis formosanus. Next base: position 198,763 of record NZ_CP037968.1, read on the forward strand.
AAGGCAAATATAGAGGAGATCCTCTCATCCACCCGGCGGATACTGGAGGCGAGGCCATACTTTGTTCCTGATGCGACGATGATCGAAACGGCGTCGGCACAGAGTGAGCGGATTACCGCACTGAAAGAGGCTGGGCATCAACGAGGTATTGTTGAAGGAGGCGCGGACTATCCGCCAGTCTATATCTGTTATGTGCCTGAGGACAACGATACTGCAGAGGGGCTATGCGCAACTCTTGAATCACGGGGCATCCCCTGCTGGATCTCTCCCCGGGACGTGGCCGCCATGCAGGGCGTGCGGAATCCCGAATCGGCAGGGCTGGATACGTGCGACCGGATGGTCCTCGTCTTCTCCTCTCATGCAAACCGATCGGAAGAGGTTACCGAACAACTCTCCAGGGCCGTCGCTCGCGGTATCGAGGTCATATTTTTCCGGACAGAGGAGGTGGAGATGGCGCGGGAGATCAGGTGTCTCATCGGAGAACCTACCTGGATCAATGCGGTGACATCCGACAGTGACGAGGGGTACAGCCGCCTGATCTCAAGAATAGGTCCATGATATATCCGGGATCATAAATCATCTCTTTTATAATCATTCGAATAGAAACACCGATGATGCGCATCACTCCGTAAGGCAGGGCTCTGCTGGGTATTCCCTGTCTGAACCGAGAGAGTGGAAGAGACGTGTGTTTCCTCCGCAGGGGTACCACATGGGCCCGCAGAGAAGACCGGGTCTCTCGGGATCCTGAATGATGACTGAGGCTGAAGAAGATGAAGGTGGAGAGTTTCGTACCGGTCGCACATGGCTGGAGGGCCGTGCGGTTCAGGGCGGGAAAGAGGAGCGGTCATGGGGCGTAGCACTGGATCCGACCTGGACGATTTCATTCCGACAGGGTGGTGCATCATCATCGCCCTTGCGGCATTTATCGTGATGCTCGGGTACTGGGGATTTTCCATTGCCTACGCCGCGGCCGGGGAGGCGCACACGGCCAATGACCTGTTGTATTATACGTTGCAACTCTTCGTGCTCCAGTCAGGCGGGCAGGTGCTGATCAATAACTGGCAACTGGACGTGGCACGGTTTCTGGCCCCGTTGTTGACGTTCTCCACCCTGCTTATCGTCCTGTGGATGCTGATGGACCGTCTCCGCACCATCAAACTCCTCTTCTACCCGGGTCATGTGGTGATCTGCGGTTGCGGATACCTCGGGCCGTCCATCGCGCGGCATTACCTTGACCGAGGAGTGTTCGTCGCGATCATCGAGAGGGATCCCTTAAACCGAGAGATCGAGGCGTGCCGGGCATTGGGGGCGGAGGTGTTTATCGGGGACGCCACGAGGGAGGATCTGCTGAAAAAGGCACGGGTCCACAGGGCGCGGGACATCTTCGTCGTGACCGGCAATGACGAGGTGAATACGGAGATCGCGATGAAGTGCCGGGATATCGCCGGAAACTCCCGGGTGCGGTGCCACCTCCATCTGGAAGATCCCCTTCTGTACCGGGCCTTTCTCCTCTCCACCGCCCGCGTCGACCGACATGGCGCCCCCTTTGCGATGGAGTTCTTCAATCTCTACCAGATCGCGGGGTACTGCATCCAGAAGGAGCACCCATCTTTCACCGCCGAAGAACAGAGTGGAAGCACTGCCCATCTCCTGGTGCTCGGCCTCGGGCGGATGGGCGAGACTCTCATCGTGCAGACGGTGAAAAAATGGAAGAAGACATCTGAGAATTCCTCGAGGATAACCGTCACCTGCATCGACAGGGACGCGGAGAGGAAGCGGGATCTTATGCTCTGGCGGCACCCCTCGCTTGCGCAATACTGCGATCTCAAGGTCGTGGAGATGGACCTCGCCTCCCTCGAATTCCAGAGGGGTGATTTCCTCTGCTATGGAGAGGAAAAGCCTTTTTCCCGCGTCTATATCTGTATCGACGATTCTTCGATCGGTGTATCCACCGCCCTGACGCTCAACCAGAGGCCTGCATTTGCAGACGTCCCGATCGTGGTCAGGTCCACGCACGAGGACGGGATCACGCGGTTGTTCGAGACCTTCAGGACGTCCCCGATCTTTTCGAATGTATTCTCGTTCCCCCTCGTTGCAAGCGAGTGCTGCATGGAGATGATCGTCGGCGGTTCCCGCGAGATCCTGGGACGGGCGATTCACGAACATTACCGCGAGCTGCGAATCAAAGACGGTTCTGCCCGGGATGCCGACGAGGCGATGAAGCCGTGGAGGGAACTCAGGTCCGATCTCCGCGAGTCGAACCGGAAACAGGCCGACCAGATCCGCAAGAAACTTGCCGCGATCGCCTGCAGCATTGCTCCGCTCACCGACTGGGACGAGCGGCCCTTTACCTTCAGTAAAGAAGAGATCGAGATGCTGGCGGAGATGGAGCATGAGCGGTGGATGGATGAGCGGGTTGCGGAGGGCTGGACGTACGGCAGGGAGAAAGATGTGGAGAGGAAGATCTCGCCATATCTTGTGCCGTACGTCGACCTTTCCGAGGAGATCAAGGAGTACGACCGGGTGGCGGTGCGGATCATCCCTGCTCTCCTCGCACGCGTGGATATGAAGATCGTCAGGCTGGAGAGAGGGGGGGATTAATCCTCCTCCTTTTCGTGCATCCATGCCTGTGCGATAGGCCGCCAGTCCGACTCGATGGCAAAGGGGTTCAAACGGAGTTCTTCGTTGCAGTGCGGGCATCGGATTGCTGTTCCGAGGGCGTCAGGGGGGATCTCAGACCATGTGCAGCAACACAGGCACCCGAACGCACAGTTCTTCTCGTCCGGGGAATGGAAGGGAGTGACGATCGGGGAACCTAAAGGCAGATTCTCCAGGTGGAGCAGATGGACCCGTCCCGTAGCATCGCCGGCGACGACGACTCCGAGATGGTTTGAAAAGCCGAGATCGTTAATCTCTCCTTCCGCGACGAATGATGTGACGAACGCTCTTTTCTCAAGATCCCAGATTTTCAGGGTACGATCTTCGGATCCTGATATGGCATATCTGCCGTCCCACGTCAGTACCACCGCGGTGACGGGATCTCTCGTTGAGGTCGGTTGTTCCTCCTGATCGCCGGGACGAGATTCGGCAAGAGTGAAGATCTCCTTGCCGGTTGCAAGATCCCGGATCTTCAGGGTATGGTTGTTTGATCCTGATACGATCCGGCGACCGTCTGGTGTGAGGGCTATCGAATCGAATCTTTCTATCTGACTATTCAATGAGTAGACCTCCTCAAAGTCTGAGAGGTTCCAGAATTTCAGAGTATCTCTGGACCCAGAAACAACGTGCTGACCATCGGGGGTCACAAGGATTGTGGCAACTTGACCTGATAATAGTCTGCCACGGTGGGAACCAAGAATTGCCTTTTCTTCTCTCGTTTTAAGATCCCATACTTTCAGGAAACCGTCATCAAACCCAGAGATGAGATGACGCGAATCTGGAGTCATTGCAATTGCAGATATTGATCTTGGGATCCAAAGTGAATTGGATACAGACTCAAACGGATTTTCTGAGAATAGTGCAGATCCATTATTCCGACCGGTGAGAGTGCGTAGCAGTTCCCCTGTTTCAAGGTTCCATACCCTGAGACTCTCATCGCGGGATCCAGAGACCCCACGGAGACCATCCGTGCTGACTGCTATCGTAATGACAGGGCCTTTATGTTCCACTGTCCAATAAAGAACTTCCCCTGATTTTAGATCATGAACATTGAATTGACCATACCAACTTCCAACTACGACCCGCTGACCGTCAGGGGTCACTGCAACTGTGCAAATCTCATCTCCATCCTCCAATGTCTGTATTTCCAGACCGCTCTCCAGATCCCAGACCCTTATAATAGTCTCACCTGAACCAGATATGGCTCTTCGATCATCTGAGGTAACCGCAACCGTGCATATCCCCTTAGCATGCCCCTTCAGAGTATGCAGTTCCCGACCGCTCATAAGGTTCCAGACTTTCAGGGTCGTGTCGTCGGATCCTGAAATGATCCGGCGACCGTCAGATGTCACGGCAACCGTGTTTATCCCGAGAGTGTGTCCTTTCAGGGTATGCAGTTCCCGACCACTCTCAAGATCCCAGACTTTCAGGGAGGTGTCGTTCGAACCAGAAATTACCTGCCGTTCGTCGGAGGTCAGGGCAATGGCAGTGATCCCCCGGGTATGGCCGGCAAGAAGATGCAACTCGCGTCCGTCCTCAAGATCCCAGATCCGCAGGGTTCCGTCAACAGAACCGGATACGGCACGTAGACCGTCCCGGGTCATCACTACCGACGTGATCCGGTCCGTATGCCCAGTCAGGGTGTGCATTTCGTGTTCATTTATCAGATCCCAGACCTTCAGGGTGGAATCCAGCGACCCCGAGATACACCGGCGACCGTCAGGTGTCACGGCAACGGCACTTACCCAGTCGGTGTGTCCGGCAAGAGTCTGCATTTCACGACCATTTACAAGATCCCAGACCTTCAGAGTACCGTCAACAGACCCTGTTACGGCGGTCGTTGTATCGGGCGTCACTGCGACGGAATAGATGGACCGGTTATATCCCGCAAGGGTACAGGGTGGTTCGTGGCCCTTCTCACGATCCCAGATTTTCAACGTTTCGTCGCGCGATCCGGAAACGACCAGGTTCCCATCAGGAGACACGGCAACCACATTGACCTTGTCAACATGATCCACCAGTGTATCGAGTTGCCGACCGTTTTTTGCAAGATCGTACATCTTCATGGTTTCGTCGCGCGACCGAGCAACGGCGAGGCATCCGTCCGGAGACATGACAACCACAATGACAGGATCAGCATCCTCCACAAGTGTACCACGTTCCCGAACGGTCTCAAGATCCCATGCTTTCAGGAAACCATCAGAGGAAACCGAAAACGCTTGGCGACCATCAGGAGTCACGGAGATTTTATCCACGCCCATTATATAATGGTCAAGAGAGGTTTGCAGTTCTGAATTGATTTGCAGATCCCATATCTTCAGGGTGGTATCCAAGGAGCCCGAAACCGCCCGATGACCATCAGATGTCACAACGATGTCCAAAACATCTTCAGTGTGGTGACCCAGAGTATGCCATTCTCGACCTGTTTCAAGATCACAGATTGTCACGGTACCGATAGGAGAGCCAGTAATTAAATATCGGCTGTCAGGGGTACACACCATTGACTTGATCCCTAGGAAAATAGAGAGCGTGTGCAGTTCCTGACCGCTTGTGAGATCCCATATTTTCAGGATGCTCTGATAAGATCCTGTACTAGATCCTGCTATTACTCGCCGGCCATCCGGGGTTATGGCCATTTTTGTGACCCCTCCAGTATGGCCAGAGAGCATGCGTAATTCACACCCTCTCTCTAGATCCCAGATCCTGACAGTCTCATCCCGGGATCCTGATACCGCTCGCCGGCCATCAGAAGTCACTGCTATGGTGGTAACGCTCTTACTATGACCGGACAGCGTATGCAGTTCTTGACCGCTTGCAAGATCCCAGACCTTCAGGGTTCCATCTGCAGATCCTGAAACCAGACACGAACCGTCAGGAACCAGGGCTATTGCCTCTATACGTGCTGTGTGTCCGATGAGCGTCTGGACTTCCTGGCCGGTCTCAAGGTCGATGATTTTTAGATAATCTTCCTCTTCCTTAATATGCAGGATTGCATGGCGACCATCGTGAGTTACGAGAATTCGTGAGAAGAAATCGATATGCCCTGTGAACGTATGGATTATCTTGATGTCCCTGTGATCCCATATCCCGATTTTTGCTGTCTCAGGTTCATATGTCTGTAATAAAAATACCACATTCTGGTAGTCGGGTGTCGGTGCGGCATCGATCACGAGTATATGTGGTCCAAAATCAGAGACCCGATATATCTCATCACCCGTTTCAAGATCCCAGATATATATTCCTTCAAAAGATTTCGAGAGAATAGATTTGCCATCAGGCATCACCGCCACTGGAACATATCCTACATGAGTGAGGGTGCGGATCAGAGCTCCGGCTTCGTCCGGAGGGGTGAGCGAGGGAACGATCGGCCGCAACCAGGGTCTCTGGTTTGATGCTTTCACACGATCTAAAAAGTCCTGAATTTCCGGTTCTTCGCGATGGCATAATCGCCCGAAAAGCTGGCTACCCAGTTGCGATGCATCGTTTTGAAGAATATGCGATGACAGTCTGAGCGAACCCTGGATGAGACGGAGGCTCTCTGCCATGCTCCCAGAAAGGTTTTCTGACGCATTATTCTCCGATTGAAGGACAAAGTCGTAGTCATCGATCAGCGGATTCGGCCCGCTCTCCCGCACTTTCGACTCGATAAATTCAAAGTCGGTGAGGAGTTCTGTCAGGTCTTCCCACCGGTTCAGCGAGGCCAGATGAGAGGGGAGGTGGCGGATGGCATAGCGGCCCATCCGTGTCGGCCCGTCCCGATATTCTCTCCAGCATCTGTCGGCAAGGTTCTGTTGGCCGGCCTGCACGTCGATTGCATGCCGCCCTGCAAGGGGATACCCTGTGTTTTCGTCTATCCCCACAAGCCAGTCCAGAAGGGATTTGTGGAAAGGCGTTACCGTCGCGATCAAACCCTCGGATGATGCGGCGGTATGGATCGGAAAAAGAGATCCGAGATGTGAAAGCCGGTGACGCAGTTCGATCTCACCGATGCCGACCGAAGCGGCAAGAAAGGCGATTGAAAGGGGTTCGCGTGACGCACAAATATTTTCAAGAATCGGCTTGATCTTGTGATTGAAGTGGAGGAGATCCGGGAACTGGCGTTCAAAGAACTTCTGGTAGTACCCCGCCATGCCATGGGGGAGATCGTCTGGTCTATCGGGATCGATCCTGCCAAGAGCGATCTCTTCGAGGACCACTACGCCATAGAGGAACACCCCTTCACTTCTCTTCAGGATCTCCTCAACAGATCCGTCAGCAGGTTTCAAACCCATCTGCCTCAGAGATTCGACGAGGTATTGCCGTAGATCTTGCAGGTTCTCAGCCCTCCTGGCATCGAAGACGTATGGATTGAGATTTGTCAGCGTTGTAACGATCTCGGCCTCCGGACGACTGGTGATCATGAGACGAAGCCATGAGGGCGTCTTCCCCCACTGATCGCGGATAAAGGTTGCAATCTCATTCTGGCCCTCCCGTGTTGCCTCATCGATCGCGTCGATGATCACCAGGCAGGGGCGGTCGGGCACAGGGAAGTCAGAGGTCAGAGGTTGGACGACAAGATTGTCAAAGAGCGTCTGGGTATTTTTGAACACCTCTCTTTCGAGATCAAGTGTATTCAGCCGCTGATTATATTCCGGCAGGTGCTGAGCGATCTGGTAGGCGATAGAAAGCAGGGCCCGGCGCGGATCGCTTTTGTCTTCGTTTCCATGTATGCAGAGGTGATAGGCGACGACATCGCCGTGACTGTGGCATAAATGAGTTGCTATGGCCGTTTTTCCGATCCCCGGCCCGCCTGTCAACCAGAATACGCGTGAGTCCGGCTTTTCGTACAGCCAGAGATCGATCTCCTCTTTCAACCAGGTTCTCCCGGTGAACCGCGCAATATGGTGCTTGATTTCTGCATCAAAATTGAGTGGCATGAGCAGGTTATGCAAACGTGCCTGCCCGCCTTCAAAATCCAGGTCGTCATGTTCGATTGCATGGATCAGTCGATCGAAGCGGGTCACGTATCGCTCTTCATGCTCTTCGATCGGTACGGCATCGCGGAGGTCGAGGTACTGAATTCTGCAGATCGAGGTAGGCGGGCCTTCGGGCAGTTCGACCAGCAGCACCGGGATAATGAGTTTGTTCCGCTGAATCGCGAGGGCGATCTCGTTTAAGCAATAACCGTCATAGGATCCTGGATCTACGGGGTTGCGTCTCCGCACAGAGTAAGGGGTCATGAGGAGCACCACCTTGTCGCATCTCTTCAGGCCCTCTTCGATGTAGGCCTCCCAGTCGCGTCCTTCTTTGATCCGTTCCAGGTCGAACCAGACTTCATGCCCCCTCTTTTCCAGGTCCGCCTTTATCCGCAGTGCCTGGGGGGCGAAGGTATCATGTCCATAACTCAGAAAGATCCTGAATTTTTTTGGCTTTTCATGGATCGAATCCTCGTCCCGAACCCATACGTGGTCGCACTCGTCGCAGATCCAGTCCTTGCGTTTTCTCCGATAATGGACGTCGTGAGCACCACATTTGGGACACATGATATTATCAGACATCTTAAGCCCTCAGAAACCACCTGATTCAGGACGAGTTTATTCTTATGGCGATTTTTCGCAGAATGAGGTAGTATATCTTGCGGTTTGTGTTCGGATTGAATTGTTATCGGGAGAGGACTTCGGGCAACCCTCACAGGGGTCGAGATCGTTTATTCTCGATTTCTGGCACCGGATATCCGGGTTTTCCAGGATCTTGGAACCAGGCCCTGAAGCAACGGATCCTGACCCTATCAGGAGATGATCATTTTCTGCCAGGGTTCTTAGCAGAGAAACATTTCGTTCAACTTCTCCTTTGCAGAATCGGGCACATCCAACTGGCCATCACTATCAAGGTCGCTCCGGAACTCCCCGGCAGCATCCCCGGAGTCACACCCACACTCTACAAAATTTTTCGTTGAGGTATTGATGTATATTTGAATGATTGGTGTTGTACTCGTCCTCCCAGTCATATGGGTCTATTTCACTCGTCATGGTGGCTGCTCTCAATGTGGTGTTTCATTGGTTCAATTGTTCAAGGATCTCCTTGATTTGTCTCGCAAGCGCTACGTACCCATCCTGCACGGCAATCTGGTGTGCTTCTTTGACTAATGCTCGTGCCTGGTTGAAGTCTCCTCTCTGGGCCTCAATAGATCCCTGTTTTGCGAGGGAGATAGCGAGGCCATCCTTCAGCCCGAGTTCTCGGCAGATCCGTTGCTGTTCCTTGTAGAGTTCTATGGAACTGTCCAACTCACCCCGAGTTAGAAGGATATTCCCCTGGTTCCCGAGAGATCGTTGCAGATCAGCCTTCAGCCCGAGTTCCCGGCAGATCCGTTCCTCCTCCTTGTGGAGTTCCATGGCGCCGTTCAGGTTATCCTGAGCCCAGAGAATGACTCCCTGGTTCCCAAGGGATCGTTGTAGACTGGTCTTCAGCCCGAGTTCCCGGCAGATCCGTTCCTGTTCTCGGTAGAGATTCATAGCACCGTCCGGGTTACCCTGAGCCCAGATAATGATCCCCTGGTTTCCGAGAGATCGTTGTAGACTGGTCTTCAGCCCGAGTTCCCGGCAGATCCGTTCCTGTTCTCGGTAGAGATTCATAGCACCGTCCAGGTTATCCTGAGCCCACATAATGATCCCCTGGTTTCCGAGGGATGCCTGCAGACTGGTCTTCAGCCCGAGTTCCCGGCAGATCCGTTCCTGTTCTCGGTAGAGATTCATGGCGCCGTCAAGGTCACCCCGAGTCTTGAGGATGTTCCCCTGGTTTCCGAGGCCTGCCTGCAGGTCGGCCTTCAGCCCGAGTTCCTGACAGATGCGTTTCTGTTCCTTGTAGAGTTCCATGGCGTCGTCGAGGTCACCCCGATCAGAGAGTATGTTCCCCTGGTTTCCAAGGGATTTCTGCAGGCCGTCTATCAGCCCGAGTTCCCGGCAGATCCGCTCCTGTTCCTTGTAGAGTTCCATGGCGCCGTCAAGGTCGCCCAGTTCTTTGAGGATGATCCCCTCGTTCCCGAGAGATGTCTGCAGGTCAGCCTTCAGCCCGAGTTCCCGGCAGATCCGCTCCTGTTCCCGATAGAACTCCATGGCACCGTCTAACTCACCCCGAGTTAGAAGGATATTCCCCTGTTTTCCGAGGGAGACCTGCAGGCCCTTGAGATCATTATTTTTTTGGTAGCACTCGCCAATATGACCCCATAATTCAGCTGATTCGTTGAAATGACCGGCAGAATAGAACATTATCGCGACGTTACTCAAAACTGAAAGATCGTATCGAGACGGCGACTCGACCATCGGTTTATACACCGTCGTGATTCGCAGCGGAGTTGTTCGCTCAACCAGCGCCCAGAGGGCCAGCATTTTTTCGCTATCTATCTCCCAGAACTGTGTGATATAGCGGGAGTCGCGGAGAACCTCCTCCAGGTCGGCGAAGCGCCCAAGGTCCATGAGGTAAAAAGGTGCGGTGAACAGAACATAATCCAACAACTCCTCTCTTCCCGAACGCAGTTCCTGCAGGCACGCCTCCGCCAGCATCCGGTTTCCTTCCTCCATAAATACCGAGAACGGGTTTCCCACCGGGTCGTCCGTCAGCCACTGGACGAGACTCTGGTGGAAGAAGCGGAGCCCTGCATCGGAATGGGTCAGGAATTGTGAGAGGATGCGCAACCCCCTGGCTGCGGTCATCGGATCGAGGCCGGAAGCGGCGATCAGGAAGGCCTCCGGTATCGGGCCTCGTGTGGCGGCAAGGCACGCCGCCAGCGGGGCGACTTCGTTCTCGTAGGTATCCAGATCGGAGAACCGTTTTCTGAACATCCGATCGTACAGCCCGCCGAGGGTGGGCGGGAGCGTACCCAGGTCTTCGGGTGCGAGGCGGTAGAGGGGATCGGCATCGGTCAGCGCGTCCAGGACCGTTCTGGCATAGAGGAAGTTCCCGGCGGCCAGATCCTCGATCTGTTTTCTGATGCCAGGGAGGGCATTCAATGGCCCGGAATCCACCCGTTTTCCGATATATTTTGCAAGATCCCCGAGGTTGTCGTCCGAAGAGGCAGCGAGGTTCAGCACCCTCATCCCGCTCCCCCGGAACCGGGCAAGGAGTTCGCGGTCGGGCCGTGCCGTGGCGATCACCCTGAACCAGGGCGGGAACCGTTCCACCGATTCGATGAGAAAGTCGACCATCGCAGACCCGGCGCCGGCCTCGTCGAGGCCGTCGACGACCATAATCCACGGCCCTTCGACACCGAGCCGATCTTCGCAGGCCAGGAGTCGGTCGGTCACAAGAGTTCTGAATAGCGCCTCGGGAGGTGTCGAAGCATGGGGCGGAGAGATCTGGTCCAGTATCTCGCGGTAGGGAGGGAACTGGTGGGCAAACTGGAAGACGATCTCTGAGATCAGGGACGCGGGCTGGCAGGACTCTGGGTTCGACCGGGAACAGAAGTGGATCCCTTTCACGTCCATCCGGGCGGTCGTCTGGGCGGCAAGGGCGCTCTTTCCGATCCCGGTTTCGCCAGTGAGGAGGAGGAGACGCGATTCCGGAGCGGACGCCCAGTCATTCAACTGATCGAAGAGCCACTCCCTCCCGGTAAATTCACCACCATAGCGTTTCAGCTCTTCCTGAAAGGTGAGGGTGCGAATCTTCTCCCACCACTTTTCGGTGCTGCCGACGGTCGATGTGGTCTGCCAGGGGAAGGCGTTACGGGCAATCTGATCGAGTGCGGAGGGGAGGAGCTCGAACACCTTCCCGGGATCCGCGCTCACATCCAGATAATTTAAGGAAATGATCTGGATCGGCGGGGTGACGTCGGCAATCCGGACCGGGAGGATGTCGATATTGTGTGCCTGAGCATAGAGGATTTCATTCCGGCAGAAACCCTCCGGACGGACACTCCAGGGGGAGAGGAGCGCGAGGACCATGGTGCTCTCTCTGATACCCACCTCGATCCTGACGTCAAATGGTTTGCTGGGAGGGATCCCGTTTTCGACGTCAAGCCAGGGCTCGTGGCCCTGGTCACGAAGCCAGGAAGCAATTTTCTGTGCCAACTCAAGCGCGTCGTTCCGTCCGTAACTGATGAAGATCCGCATGACAGCCCCTTCTGGATATGGGAAACATCCTCTCGGGACATATTAACGATATCTATATGGATCCGACTATTTTCGATGTTGCATTTAACCCAAGCCGACCCATTCATGGATTCATCGATGCCGACAGAGTACGGGGATCAGTTCCCGAGATCGAGCCCGCACAGCATGGGCAAGGGGGAAAATCTCCCCCTCCAAAAGTACCCGGCACGCACCCGGCCGACCGACGGCCACGAGGAAACCGGATCGACGGGCAGGGTGAAAGGGATCCCTTATCCCGGGTATAAAAGTACTCCAAATACGAATCTGCTATATTTAAAACAATCAATGCCCATCTCTATGCCATGCCCAGAGAGATCATTGCAGGCCTGCACGACGACGAATACGAACATCCCTTCGACCACCAGGCTCTCAGGGCATTGGAGGCGACTCCCGGCCTGAACACCTTCATCACCAAACTCTGGGAGCATGTCGGGGAGAACGCACTCCGGGTGCTGTACACCGGCAATGGCGTCCGGGTCACGCCGCAGAATTTCCCCCACATCCACGAACTCTTCTCCGAGGCCAGAGAGATCCTCAACGTCAACTATGAGATCGACCTCTACATCCAGCAGAACCCGTGGATCAACGCCTGCACCGCCGGCATAGAAAAGCCCGTCATCATCCTCAACACCCAGACGGTCGACGCCCTCACCGACGACGAACTCCTCTATATCATCGGTCACGAGATGGGACACATCAAGAGCCGCCACCTGCTGTACAAACAGACAGCCGACATTCTGCAGGTGATGGGCGGGGTCATCAGCGAGATAACCTTCGGCCTTGGCGACGTCGTCATGACCGGCCTCAAGGTCGCCCTCCTCCACTGGTCCCGGATGACCGAGTTCACCGCCGACCGGGCCGGGCTCCTGGCATGCCAGGACATCAATGTCGCCGCGGGCGCCAGCATGAAGATCGCGGGCGTGCCGTTGAAGTACATGGATCAGGTCAACCCGCGTGACTTCATCAAACAGGCGCGGGACTTTGATGCATACGACTACCAGACGATGAACAGGTTCATCAAAATGTATGTGATGTACAACCCCGCGTTCGAGATGACCCACCCCTGGACGGTGGTCCGGGCCGCCGAACTGATGAAGTGGATCGAGGCAGGGGAGTATCTGGACGTCATGACGAGGAAGACCCGGATGGATCAGGGATGATCCTCGGAGAGAACACCGATGACCTACACCCCTGAACCTATCGACACTGCGGGCATCGAGCTCCCCGAGGAGGTCGACGAGCTGGTGGAACTGCTGGCGCGGCATGTCCATGACACCTGGGCCAGAGGGCGTATGGCAGAGGGATGGCACTATGGCCCTCAGATGGACCTGGAAAAGAGAGTAAGGCCCGACCTGGTGCCCTACAACGATCTTCCTGAGACCGAGAAGGACTACGACCGCAGAACAGCAATAGAAACATTGAAAATGATAATCTCCCTTGGTTATACGATTGAAAAGAAAAAATCGTGATCATTCAAGGTTGAAATGTGTTTATCCTCTTTTTCAGGGTGAAATAGATGAATAGTGTCGAGACGGTGGACCTTTCTCCAGATTCCGACATGCGGGACGACCCCAAAGAGGAGGCACGTCCCGAGCCTCTGGGAAGCGCTCTTGCATATCTTCAGGTGCATCTGTGGGAGCCGTACAACACAGCGGACAAAGAGGCGATCACGAACCAGGAGACCCACAATAGGCTGACCGCCGTCGCGGCGATCGCCGGCACCGCCGCGGTCCTGCTTGCGGCGATTCAGCTCTCGTTTCTCTCTCTGGATATGGGGGAGGCGGTACATCTGCCGCTCTCGATCGAGATCGTCCTGACCCTTCTCACCTTCTTCGCCGTGGTTGCAGGTCTGTGGGGGGCCCACCAGAAGAGCTGGCTTTTAAAGAGACACCAGGCGGAGCGGTACCGGTTCCTGAAATTCCGCGCCTTGATCCCCCCCTCTCTCTGGGGCGATTCGTCGTCGGGTTCTCTGGAGGCCTGGAAGACCTTCGTGAATACGGAGAGCGATGCACTCCACAATCTGGACAGGGAGTCGGTCCACCGGTGGGCCACCGAGGAAGAGGTCCGCCTCTTTCCCTCCGGTCTCACCGGGTGTGGATGTGACGATAGTGCCCTCCGAAACCTGGTGGACTATTACCGGAAAAAACGCCTTTACTATCAGGCGAACGGCTACTTCAAAAAGCGTGCCGAACGGAACGAGAAGATCAATAGGTACACCGAGAAGGTGCCCGAGATCTTCTTCTTCCTTGGCATTGTAGCGGTCTTTTGCCACTTCATCATCGATCTCTTCCTTGTTTCGAGCCATGCGATGCACACGCTCAGCATCGTGATGATCTTCCTGGCGATCGCGTTTCCCGTGCTGGCGGCAGGGCTCCGCACCTATCGCACGGCCCATCAGTTCGGCCGGAGTGCTGCGCTTTACCGCGCCAAATACGGGGCGCTCCTTCAGTATGATCGGAACCTGAGCGACGAGTTAGGGAAAGACGTAATCGATGGGAAAGCGATCTTGCAAATCCTCTGGCAGTGCGAGAATTTCCTCGAAGCCGAACACCGCGAATGGCTGCGCCTCGTGATCGAGGCCGAGTGGTATTAAGAGGGGCGGCATGACGGATGAGATGCCCGTCCATGGGTTCATCAGTCCGGCCGTCGTTCGTCCCGGCGATACCTGTTGATGCGATCACGGGATCCTGGTGAGCGACAGGTTCCCCGATCTTTGTCGCGATGGCAGAGAGGTATTCATTCGACGGGTTTCAGAGCAGTATTCTGGACGTCAAATGTTTCCAGGTTTCCAGTCGGCATTATCTCGTCGGAGAAAAAAAGGCACACTTATATCTGCACTTTCCATATATTCTCATCCATACTATCCTGAACGGTGATCCCTGATGCCCCACGACGTCTTCATCAGTTATTCGACAGTTGACATCAAGGCAGTCGAGGCGATCTGTCACATCCTCGAAGAGCAGAAGATCCGGTGCTGGTACGCCAAGCGAGACGCTGATACCGGTGGTCACTGGGCTGAAGACATCATGGACGCGATCCATGACTGCACCTCCGTGGTCTATCTTATATCGGCAAGTTCCAATGGTTCGAAATTCACCCTGAACGAACTGACCGAAGCGATTACCCTCGACAAGAAGATCTTCCCGGTCAGGATCGAGGACGTGATGCCAAGCAAGGGTGTGAAACTTCTCCTCACCTCAGTCCACTGGATGGATGCGATCTCGCCGCCCTTTGAGGAACACGTCAGCCGCCTTGCGAAGGAGATCCAACAACATCTCATCGCCGTGGAAGCATCGCCTAAGAGGGAGACGACACCCCCCGGCAGGAACGCCGATGAGTGGCTTAAAAAGGGAGAAACGTACCGTAAGCAAAAACAACATATGGGAGCAGTTGAGGTATGTGATCGCCCTGAACTCACTGTCCAATTCGAGCGGACCCGCCTGAACGCTGGCGAATGGACTCGAGCGCAATTGAAGATCACCAACTCCGGCGACGCCCACGCGTTCGAGACGTATGTCATCTTCTCCGAGGATTTCGATACCAAATGGATCAAACCAGTGACAGTGCGGGCCGGGACGACGGCAACTCTGGAGTTCGGCGTCAGGCCCAGGACGAAAGGGGAGATCCCTTTAGAGATATCACTAAACTGCACCGACGAAAACGGGAAAAAATACGATCACCAGCAAGAGTTCTGGATTGAGGTGATCGACGGCTTGCCAGGCATGGGCACGATGCCCCGACCTCCGAGTGAAGGGGAGCCTTTGGTCTCCGAAATCGCCAACCGCTACCATAACTGGACCTACATCGGGAAGGGTGGGTTTGCACGGGTTTACAGGGCGAGAAAAAAGAACGACTTGGATGTGGCTGTCAAGATCCCCATCTCCCTTGACGAAAGCACGGCCCCGGCCTTCCTGAACGAAATCCAGAAGTGGATCTCGCTGGACCATGAAAACATCGTTAAAGTCTATGATTACAATATCCTGCCGGTACCCTACTTTGAAATGGAACTTTGCGACTCTTCCCTCAACGATGTGGACCGACCTATGGTATGCGATGAGGCCGCCTGGATCCTTTTCAACGTCTGTGAAGGGCTCAAATACGCCCATGCTCAGTTCATCCTCCACCAAGATCTCAAACCCCAGAACATCATGCTAAAAAACGGCGTCCCGAAGGTGGCCGACTGGGGCCTGAGTCGGGTTATGGACGTGTTCACTCTTGAGTATACTTCACCTGAACAGATTGGGGAGAAGAAAATGGACACCCGAACTGAAATCTGGCAACTTGGGGTCATCCTGTACGAACTGGTCTGCGGTGACCCTCCCTTCACGGGGAAGACCATGGTAGAGACCGGGATGAAGATCACAACCTCTGAACCGGTCCCGCCCGTCCAGGTCAACCCAGAGACAGCAGGCCTCGAGCTGATCATTCTCAGATGTCTACACAAGGATCCCAACCGCCGCTATCAATCGATCTTCAACCTCCAGCGCGACCTTGCGGGCTACCTGAATATGAACTATGCCGAGTCGCTGAAGTTGAGTATCGACAGAGATGACGTCGGTCGTTCGGCCCAGTACTGCAGCGAACTGATGCTGATCAATCTGATGATCGGAGAGACGGGCGGGGCGTACAGGTATGCAACCGATCTAAGCAATTATGTTCGGGGAGATGTCAGGGAGGGAACACGGGAGTTGACCGATCAGATCAGGTGCTGTCTTGAAGAAGGGGTGACCGAAATCCCATACGAACTGATGGAGAAAGCGAGGGTCATCGACCACAAAGTACAAAATGAATCTTTCGAATAATTCCTGTGATTATATATATAAAATCAGTAATTTTGGTCATAAATCTGTCTGAAGGGATGATTTGACAATGATGGAGAATAGTGGAGAAGAACGGTGCTCTGAAGAAAAAATATTTCATGTAAATAGTATGTGGACGCCATAGAGTGTAATGACCTGGTACTTGCAATCGATCCCGAAACTCGCTTGCCCAAAAAACCGAGAGATCTCACAGCAAGCCTTCTGGGGAGGACTATAGAGGTTTTTCTAAACCTGATGAGGGAAGAGGTGGATCTCCCTCATTGATCCACTTCGCCTCCCTCGCCACCAGAGCGATCCCTGCGCCAAACGATGATCATCTCACTATGAGTTCTGAAGTCACTAGGTTCCGGGTGAACGACAGGTTCCCAGATCTTTCACCGTGAATGCCGGAACTTCACGCCGATAAAATGGCACTCGGACCTCAGGTCTGTTTTTTACCCCAATTTCCAAACACCAGACAACAATCGTCCCTCGAAGAAAAAGAACACGCTTATATTCATATATTCCCCACCGTAAAATCCAGAACGGTGATCCCCGATGCCCCACGACGTCTTCATCAGTTATTCAAGCATTGACAAAGCGGTGGCAGATGCGGTCTGTCACCTTCTCGAAGAGCGGAAGATACGGTGCTGGATCGCACCGCGGGACGTGCCGCCGGGGACGCCCTATGCCCGGGCTCTCGTGGAGGCCATCGGCGACGCAAAGGCGATGGTCCTCATCTTCTCCTCGAATGCCTGCAACTCGGAGCATGTGATGCGGGAGCTCGAGCAGGCATCAAAGAGGCACGTCGTCGTCATTCCGTTCCGCATCGAAGACGCCGTGCCCACCCCCGAGATGGACTATCATATCAGCAGGATCCACTGGATCGATGCTCTGACACCCCCGGTCGAGGATCATATTCACAAACTTGCAGACCATCTTGCCAATACCCTGGGCATAGGGGAGGCGCCTCAGAGCCTGCCGGAGGAGGAAGCAGGGAGACGGGCAGGGAAAAACTACTCCGGTCTCAGGAGGGAGCCCGCAGGAAGTACCGGCCTCACGGGTCAAAGGCCGGTAAAGACATATTATGCTCTTGCCCTCGTGGCGATCGTCCTCCTCGCCGGGGTCGTTGGCCTTGCCATATTCTCGGGAGACACCAATACGAATCCTCCTGATAGCGGTGGCTCAACCGTCACCGCCGGAACGAATGCCGACGCGATCGCCCAGGCAGGTACGACCGACTGGGAGGAGGTGCGGGATCGCGGTCTTGATCTCTTCGCTCAGGGGGATCTTGACGACGCACTGGCACTCTTCAAAGAGCAGGAGCAGATCTGCAGAAAGATCGGGGACAACAAAGGTATTGCAGACTCACTTGGAAACCAGGGACTCACGCTCGCCAGGATGGGCGACCTCGACGGGGCGATGGCACTCTATAAAGGGCAGGAGCGGGTCTGCAGGGAGACTGTCGATAAAGCAGGCCTGGCAAAATCCCTCGGCAACCAGGGATCGATCCTGATGGCCCGGAGCAATCCCGATGGCGCCATGGAACTTTTCCAGACACAGGAACGGTATTCCAGAGAAAGCGGAGACCAGAAATGCCTCGCGCAATCGCTCGACAACCAGGCGCAGATCCTCCTCATGAAAGGCGATCGCAACGGGGCCATGGCGCTCTGCACAGAAGCGGAGGAGATCTGCAGGAACAGCGGAGATAAAGCGGGCCTTGCAGCGTCTCTCGGAACGCAAAGCCTCATAGAATGTACCCGGGGCAACGACGACGACGCACTGGCACTCTGCAAGGAGCAGGAAAAGATCTCCAGGGAGATCGGAGACCGAGAAGAACTCGCGAAATCGCTTGGAAACCAGGCATTCATACTCTGGAAGAAGGAGGATTATGACGGGGCCAGGGCGCTCTGTACCGAACAGGAAAAGATCTGCAGGGAGATTCAGGATGCCAGAGGCCGCGCCAGATCTCTTGGGATCCAGGGTCTCATTCTCCTTTATAGTGGTGAAAACGGTGCATTGCCGCTCTTCAAAGAGCAGGAGCAGATCTGCAGGAATATAGGGGATCCGCAGGGGGAAGCTGATGCTGTTGGAAACCAGGGAGTCGTCCTCCTCAACACCGGCGATCCCGAGGGTGCCATGATCGAGTTCAAAAAGCATGAGCGACTCTGCAAGGATCTCGGATATCAGGAAGGCCTGATGTACTCGCTCTGGAACCAGGCATACCTGATGGCATACGAGCGGGGGGATCCGGGCAATGCCCTGCCGCTCATCGAAGAGGCGTACAGGATCGCATCGTCATGCGGGATGGACACAGAAGCAGAGATGATCCAGATCAAGTGTGAGGAGATCCGGGCTCTGGCCGGAGCGTGAAGTCGGCTCTGGACTCCACCCGGCCATCCTCTCAGATGTGACGGAGGGGGGCGGGCGGACAGGATGCCGCCTTCAGGATTGAAGAAATAGATACAATTTTTTCTGTGCCTCACGTACGATTCAGATCTCAATTATGTTGATCTGTAATTCTTCCAGGGATCTGATCTCCCTTATCGACCCGAAGTACAATTTTCAGGCAAAAACAAACTGAAATCTGTATTCTACACATGGGGGGATCTTTCCGCCCATATCATCTCCAATTTTGTTTCGATTCATTAATATGGACTTTAAAAAATATGTGAATCATATCGGAGCATCACCATGCTACAGACCATCCATAGCAGTACCAGGTTCGCCGGTATAGTGCCGCGGATCCATGATCATCTCAGCCGTCGTGCGAATGATTCCTCAGGACGAGGGAGCATGAGGGAGGCACACGCTGAAAGTCCAATGGGAAAACGGATCGAACCGGAGAGGCACACTCTGGTGCCCGTGATGGAGGGGCGTACATGGTAGCCGGGAAAAGAGGCGAAAGACTCCCGACCATAGGAATGATCCTCTTTGCCGTCATCGTCATGACCGGTGGTGCCGGATGCGTCGGTGCGGCAACCGAAGACAGCGACTGGCAGGAGATTCGCGACCGCGGCGTCGAACTCTATCAAGCAGGCGACTTTGACGGCGCACTCGCGCTCTTCAAGGAACAGGAGCGGGTCTGCAGGGAGAGTGGCGACAAGGAAGGGATAGCAGCCGCACTCGGCAACCAGGGTACTGTTATCCACTCCAAAGGCGATCTTGACGGTGCCCTGGCGCTCTACAACGAGCAGGAACGGATCAGCAGAGAGAATGGATATAATGAGACTCTCGCGGCCGCACTCGGCAGCCAGGGGAACCTCCTCACAGAACGGAGCGATCTTGACGCGGCCATGGCGCTCTACAAAGAACAAGAACAGATCAGCAGGGAAATCGGGAACAAAAAGTACATCGCATATTCCCTTGGCAACCAGGGGATGATCTTGAAGAGCCGGGGCGATCTCGATGGTGCGCTCGCCCTCTATAATGAGCAGAAGCAGATCTGCAGGGAGATCGGGGATGCATTCGGTCTGATGCAGGTTCTCGGGATAGAGGGCAACATCCTCAAAAATAGAGGCGACTATGACGGTGCGCTCGCCCTCTACAAAGAACAGGAGCAGATCTGCAGAGAGATCGGATCGAAGAATGATCTTGCAGCATCCCTTGGAAACCAGGGTGTCATCCTTGCAGAACGGGACGACCTTGACGATGCCCTGGCGCTCTACAGAGAACAGGAGCAGATATACCGGGAAACGGGGGACGAACAAAACCTTGCAACTTCTCTCGGGAACCAGGCAAACATCTTCAAAGCCCAGGGCGACCTCGACAGGGCCATGGAACTCTACAAAGAACAGGAAAAACTCTGCAGAGAGAACGGAGATATGAACAAGGTCTCGGACTCTCTCGGGAACCAGGGGGACGTCCTTTCAGATAAAGGAGATCTTGACGGCGCACTTGATCTTTACAGGGAGCAGGAGCAGATCTCCCGGGAGACAGGGTACAGAGCAGGCCTTGCGGCATCGCTCGGCAACCAGGCAATCCTCATCCTCTCGCAGGGTGATCCCGACGGGGCGATGGCGCTTCACAAAGAAGAAGAACTCATCTACAGGGAGATGGGGGACGAGCAGGGTCTGGCGCACACCTTCGGGAACCAGGCAAAGATTCTCGCTCTGAAGGACGACTTTGACAGCGCTCTGGATCTGTATCGCGAGCAGGAACAGATCTGCAGAAAGATCGGGGACCGGTTCGGCCTTCAGGCATCGCTTGGCAACCAGGGGAAGGTCTACTACAAGATGGGGGACATCGATAAGGCAATGGCTCTTTTCCAAGAACAGGAACAGGTCTGCAGTGAGATCGGTAACTCTAAAGGATTGGAGGACGCCCGTTGGAACCAGGCGTGTTTGATGGTTGAGATCGAGGGGAACGATCTGGAAAAAAACCAAATCTACAATTGAGAAGAATATTCAGGAATCATTCTCAAAATTTGAATAAGTGAAAGTCTGGACTTATCTTATCCAGAGGTTCATTTTTTCCTGCTTTGATCGATCAATCGTCGCAAGTGCCGTATCGCCTCTGTCGTTCACCCGGTACAGGAACCTGCCACTGGTCTTCGCGACACCTGAGGAGAGACCGCGTCCTCCGTCACGTATGGGCCATTCGGCACCTCTTTTCACCGACGTCCTTCGTCATAAGTACATTCCTGGAGAGAGAGAATTCGATGAGATCGTTTCTCTCGAGATGCTCTTCTAAAGAAATCACCCGAAAGCAAAGTTCCCCACTGGATACCGTCTCCATTTTATTTCGATTCATTAATATGGACTTTAAAAAATATGTGAGTAATACGGAGTACCCCCATGCCGCAGATCATCCGTATCGGTCATCGACTTGACGCCTACATGCCGAAAAATCACGATCTCTCTCTCGACGTGTGGACAACTTCGCCGAGCGAGGGAGAATGAAGAAGGCACACGTTGAGAGTCCGATGAGAAAACGGGTCAAACCAGAGAGACGCATTCTGAGATCCATAAGGGAGGGGAGGACATGGTAGCCGGGAAAAGGGGCGCAGGGCTCCTGACCATAGGAACGATCCTCTTCATTGTCATCGTCATGAGTGGTGGCGCTGGCTGCGTCGGCACAGATCAGGGGGTCGGTGCGTCAACTGAGGATGCAGACTGGCATGAGATCCGGACCCGAGGCGTTGCACTCTTTGAGGCAGGCGATCTCGATGAGGCATTAACACTCTTCAAGGAACAGGAGCGGATCTGCAGGGAGAGTGGGGACAGAGAGGGCCTGGCAGCAGCACTCGGGAGTCAGGGGACTGTGTACCTGAAGTGGGGTGACCTTGACGGCGCCATGGAACTCCTCAAGATACAAGAAGAAATGTGCCGGGAACTCGGGCTGATGGACGGCCTGCAGAGATCTCTTGGGAACCAGGCGGGAGTCTGCTATCTTCGAGATGACATCAGCAGTGCCATGAAACTCTTCAAGGAACAGGAAGAGATCTGCCGGGAACTCGGGCTGAAGGACGGTTTGCAGAGATCTCTTGGAAACCAGGGGCTTATCCTCCAAACACAGGGTGACCTCGACGGCGCCATGGAACTCTACCGGGAACAGGGGCAGATCTGCCGGGAACTTGGGCTGAAGGATAATCTGCGGAAATGTCTTGAGAAGAGAGGGACTATCCTCTATCTGCGGGATGACCTTGACGGCGCCATGGAACTCTACCGGGAACAGGAGCAGATCTGCCGGGAACTCGGGCTGAAGGATAATCTGCGGAAATGTCTTGAGAAGAGAGGGACTATTCTCTATCTGCGGGATGACCTTGACGGCGCCATGGAACTCTACCGGGAACAGGAGCAGATCTGCCGAGAACTAGGGGTGATGGACGGCCTGCAGGAAGCTCTCTGGAACCAGGCGAATATATTTCTAGATCGGGGAGATCTTGACAACGCTCTGGATCTCTACAAGGAACAGGAGCAGATCTGCCGGGAAATCGGGCTAAAGGATTCTTTGCAGGCATCCCTTGGGAATCAAGCACTTATCTTGCGGGCTCGTGGTGACCTTGACGGCGCCATGGACCTTCACCGTGAAGAGGAAGAGATCTGCCGGGAACTCGGGTTGAAGACTGACCTACAGAGATCCCTCGCAAATCGGGGATTAATTCTTTATGATAGGGGCGAATTGGACGATGCTATGGGCCTTCTCAGGGAGGAAGAACAGATCTGCTGCGAACGTGGGATGATGGAGAGGCTACAGAGATCTGTGGGGAACCAGGGTGCCATACTCTCTACTCGTGGTGACCTTGACGGCGCCATGGTACTCTACAAGGAACAGGAACGGATCTGCCGGAAAAACGGGTTGAAGGACGAATTACAGAGATCCCTCGGAAACCAGGGGAACATTCTCTCTGCTCGTGGTGACCCTGACGGCGCCATGGAGCTTTACAAGGAAAAGGAGCGGATCTGTCGGGAACTCGGGCTAAGGGATAGCTTGCAGGTAGCCCTTGGATCCCAGGGGATCATTCTCTCTGATCGGGGTGACCCTGACGGCGCCATGGAGTTCTACAGAGAACAGGAACTCATCTGCCGGGAACTGGGGCTGAAAGACTACCTGCAGGGATGCCTCGGAAACCAGGGGATCATCCTCTCTGATCGGGGTGACCTTGACGGCGCCATGGAACTCCACAAAGAGGAGGAACGCATCTGCCGGGAGCTGGGGCTGAAAGACAGCCTACAAACATGCCTTGGAAACCAGGCGAATATCCTCTCTGATCGGGGCGACCTTGACGGCGCCATGGAACTCTATAAGGAACAAGAGCGGATCTGCAGGGAACTCGGCCTGAAGGACAGCCTACAAACATGCCTTGGAAACCAGGGAAATCTCCTCTCTGATCGGGGTGACCTCGATGGCGCCATGGAACTCCACAAAGATGAGGAACGCATCTGCCGGGAACTCGGGTTGAAAGACTCCCTGCAGACATGCCTCGGAAACCAGGGGAACATCATCTATCAGCGGGGTGACCTCGACGGCGCCATGGAACTCTACCGGGAACAGGAACGGATCTGTCGAGAGGTCGGCGCTACCGAAGGACTTTTGTTTGCGCTCTCGAACCAGGCCATTCTACTGGCATTCGACAGGGAAGACCCCGAAAAAGCCCTGCCACTCATCGAGGAGGCGTACAGGACCGCCACATCATGCGGTTTGGAGAGACGGGCAGAGGAGATCCGGCCCAACCTCGAAGAGATCCGCAGGATGGCCGGAGGATGAGGGGGCGAACACCTCTCAATACTTTCTGCCGACCGGAAAAGAGCGGCATTTTTCGGCCATGTGACGTTTTGGTTCTCTTATGAACCGCCTTCGTGATGGTGTGTGATGGGTTCAATCTGGATCCCCCTGGCCTAAATATGAAGATTCAGCACCTCTATATCCTCGTTGAATCTCCTTTTAAGGACTTAAATGGCTGTCTCGTACTGGTTTCTCCGATATCTTTCTCTCGATCAAACACCTCGTACATCTTCTTCCAAAACAGGCCATCTTCAACAAACACAGGCACCCGACAGAGAGAGACCCCGCTGCCTCTCACAAATGCCGGGGGCCGCCAGAATCGCGACGATTTCCTGCGAATTCTCCGGCCTATATACCGGCGCCCCGACAGGTCAGAATGGTTTGATATCTCTCACGCTCATAAGAGCCCTGAAATGGCCTGTAGAATCCACGGATTTTCCGGTATTTCCTGAAGAAACGCCATTCTGCCGGGCACTCCGGATACGCCCGATCTGCCCCCGGATCCGGGGGATCGAGTCCCGACCGGAGGGCGATATGGCCGTATTTCTGTCCGGGTGGGGGGCGATCGGCATCTGGAGAGCCATAAAGTCGGTCCAATGCCGACATTCCCGAAGAAACCAGAAAAAGGGATAGGATTAGAGAACGGGCATCTCGCCCTGCGCCAGGTACTTCTCTGCGGTACTCTCGTACATCCGCTCAAATCCTGCCAGTGCGCCGGTGATCTCCTCGTCCGGGTACCCCGCCCGCAGGTACCAGGCGACGATATGGCCGACGGCCTCGGTATAGGAGAACGGCCGTGCCCACGCTCCAGGGGTTTTTTTCTCCACGGACAGCGTCCGCCCGGTCGGGATGACAAAGTAGCCGGAGGCCCGGTAGGGGGAGGCGTCCTCCCCGTCTGCGGGGCAAACGCAGTGCGCCATCCGGTGGAAGAAGAGACGGCCCGGCCCCTCGCCGTGATGGTGGAGGAGGCCGCAGTGCGGGCACCAGACTGCCACTATGGATTTTTTCCCGGGGATGAGGTAGGCGGGGAGGCAGATCGGCGGGTCGGGGTTTTGTTCGGGGTTCTGAGATGTCATAAGGGAATTATTGATGAGGAATTATTTATGTTGACCTTTACCGATCCCAAACGACAGGATCGAATGCTATTTCATCCCGAAACGTTCAGGTGAGATCCGGAGGGACCATGACAAAAAAGAGGATGAAAGGGGGAAAGATGCAGGATTTTCTTGCCGAACTCGAAGACGACGAGAGCACAATCCTGGGATATGAAGGCGTGTTCCTCTCCGGCCCCGGATCCCCGCAGAGAGACGAGTTCCGAGATCCGGACAGACCGATGTCTCCCCCCTCGGGTTTGAAAGAGCGGGTTCTGTTCTTGATACGAATAATGCCTCACATGAGACGGATCAGAAGGGCCCAGAAGCAGAGCGTCATCTCACTGGACACGAATCCTGAAAACCCCCGGACGATTGCCGATGACGACTTTATCCGGGATCTCGAACTCACCCTGACCGGGATGGGCTTCTCGGAGATCGGCTATGCGAGGGTTTGCGAAGATGAGATCTTCAAACAGAAAGGGATCCTCTATACAAACGCCATCGTGATCACCGCCCCGATGGACAGAGCGAAGATCGATACTGTTCCGAGCATTGATGGTTCGGACACATTTTTTGCATCCTATGCCATGCTCGGGGAGATCGTGAACCGGGTCGCCGATCATCTACGGGCACACGGGTTTGGAGCCCAGGCAGATCCCGCACTGGGCGGGAAAGTGTCGTTCCCGAACCTCGCGGAGAACGCGAAGATCGGTCTTCGCGGGAGGCACGGGCTTCTGATATCGCCACAGAACGGGCCGTGCCAGAGAATTGCGGCAGTCTATACGAGCATCACGAACCTGCCGGTCCGTTCTGAGAACCCGCATCTATGGATCCGTGAGTTCTGCATGACGTGTGGGGAATGCGCCAGACATTGTCCGGGAGGGGCGATCGATCCGGGTTCGAAGAGACGCCGCCCCTTTATCGACGCGAAGAAATGCCACCCGTACTTCGAGGAGCACCATGGCTGCGGGGTGTGCATACGGGTCTGCCCGTTCCACCTGCAGGGGTATGAGACGATCCGTGCAATGGTAAAAGAACGACAAGATTCTGCCGTCATGGAATGAAGAGCGGTCCCCCCCGAGACGAGAAGGATAGAGTCCGATGGGTCGACTCAATTTCGGGGGATGAAAACCTATGATAACTTCAGAAGAATGCCTCCCAGCGCAAAGAGCAGGATCCCGTTGATCACGATAACTCCTGCAATCACCAGACCCGAAACAAGACCCGGCACGAGCATGCTGATCCCGAACGCGATCGCGACGATGTTCAGCACCGTCTGCGTGACCATGAGATTTTTCAGGCCCGGAGGAAGAGGGCCGGCCGGAGGGGTTCCGGTGCCGTGCAGCAGCGGGAAAAACCGTTTTGTCAGGAGGACTCCTCCGCCGACGATGTTCAGGAGCCCGAGGAGGACCCTGAGCAGATCGGTCAGGACTCCCGGGACGATACACGAGACAACGCCCATCGCCGCAAATGCGATCCCGACGGCAATCAGGAACCACGACCGCGTATACTGGCCCATCGGCGTCTCTCCCAGCGCCATCATCTGGATGGCCATGACGACCATCAGCAGACCGAGCTGGCCGTCCGGGGAGAAGGGGATCATCCCCAGGTTTACCGGGAAGAGCAGGAGTCCCAGGAGTACCAGGAGCGTCCCGACCATGATGAGTATGGCGATCGTGAGCGGGAAGGAGACATCCCTGAACAGGCTTGAACGGTCCGTTGGGTTCTCTGACGTCATGGGAATCATCCGGGCGTTGGTGTCTCCTCAGGGGGGTACACCCGATAAACGGTCTGAAGACTCCACGAGAGATAGAAAAAGCCGATGCCGTAGATGATGAGGAGCACTGCGGTCTGCGGATCGGTGGTGATGCCGGGGAAGAGGGTGACAAGCCCCAGGATGACCGACATGAGATACACCAGCGTGCAGGCGACGGTGAGGTGGCGCAAGACCCCTGAGATCTTCATCCAGGTCCTCGCCCTCTCTTCAGGGAGGAACAACTGCAGAAGAAGAGCGGTCCCGCCGAGAGAGAGCATGACGCCGACAAGGACGCGGACGAGCACGGACAGGGTGCCGGGAATGAAACAGGCGACCATCCCGATGATCGCCGTGCAGATCCCGAGGATAACGACCGCCCAGGACCGCCGGAGGTCGCCGAAGGGAGTCTTCCCCATCGTGATGACCTGAAAGGAGACGATGACGAGGAAGAGTCCGTAGGTGCTGTCCGGCGCATAGGGGAGGTCGCCGGTATGGATCCAAAAGAGGAGCAGGCCGAAGAGGAGCATGAAGATGCCAAAGATCAGGATGATGACGACCTCGAGGGAGAGGTCGGACACCGCTCCTGCTGGTGAAGAGGCTTTGTCGTTCTGCTGACCTTCAGGTGCCAGAGGTCTATTCCTCCAGGGACGGATTTGAAAGAGGGCGATGAGATAGGGCTCATCAGTTGAGTTGTTGCACTATCGTACATATGATATTTAAGTGTGCCCATTTTCGGCTCGGGATGGAGGTCTGGAGAATCGGGTATGGACCCCGGCCTCAGGCATATGCGATCGAACATTTTTTGTCGCAGATTTTTGTGGTGTTGAAGGATCCCTGATCCTTCGCCCGCCCCCACCAGTCCTCTCTCCAGGTGTTGTGGTGATGCGAAAAGGATGTTTTCTCCAAGGTCGGAATTCATGGCAGGCCTGATAGAAATCAAACAATATATATCTCATCAGATGAGATCCAGCGGAGAGGGATATTCATGTTCCAACCGCGGAGTGACTTCACGTACCTGATGCCGGTCCATTTTGGGGGCGGCAAGTTTGATCCCGGGACGATCGTCACGCAACGATCGACGGCCCTGACGCTCAGTTATGAGACCGAGAGAGATCTTCTCGAACAGTACATCCCTGAAGGGTTTGAACTCCTGGCCCCTGAGGTGCAGGTGAGTTTCAGCAAATTCACCGAGATCAACTGGATGCAGGGCGGCCAGTACAACCTGATCAATGTGGCGGCGCCGGTCAGGTTCCACGGCGAGAAGGACCAGCTGGACGGTGCGTACACCCTGGTGGTCTGGGAGAACAAGACCGCCCCCATCCTCGGAGGGCGGGAGCAGACGGGTATTCCAAAAATTTATGCAGATATCGAGGACCTGCACATCGTCCGGCCCCATTATGCCACGACGGTCAGCTACGAGGGGAACACCTTCCTCACCCTGGACTTCGAGGCTGCGGGAGCGATCACCGGGGGGGACCTGGACGCCGTGAAAACTCAGATGGCGTCCATGAACACCCTGGGGTGGCGGTATATCCCGAAGGTGGGGGCGCCGGGCGCGGAGTTGAGCCAGTTCGTCCTCTACCCGCAGGGCGTGGAGGTGGAATCGGCACAGGCGGGCGTTGGCAGTCTCCGGTGGACCGAACTGACCCCGATGCAGAACCCTGTCCAGTACTACATCGTCAACAGCCTTGCCGCCCTCCCGGTCAAAAGGGTGACGCAGGCGGTACTGACCGAGGGAAAGGCCGTCCTGCACGCGATGGGTGCGAGGGTCATCGAATGAGAGAGGTGGACCATATGGATGAGTATTACACAGGTAAGATCGCGATCGTCACCGGCGCAAACTCCGGGATCGGGTATGCGGTGAGCGAGGAACTGCTGAAGAGGGGGGCGACCGTCTACATGGCCGGGCGCAACCCGGAAAAGATCGCACGAGCCGCAGAACAACTCTCCGCGTACGGGGAGCGCGTCCGCACGCTCGTCATGGACGTGACAAAGCAGGAACAGGTGCAGAAGGGTATTGAAGAGACGGCGGCGGAGGCCGGCAGACTGGACTTCCTCTTCAACAATGCAGGGGTGGGCGGCACCCTTCCGTTCGAGCAGGTCACCCTGGAGGACTGGAAGACGATCATCGATACCAATCTCTGGAGCGTCATCTACGGCGTCCATTTCGCGGTGCCGATCATGCTCAGGCAGGGGTCGGGCCATGTCGTGAACACCAGTTCGATTGCAGGCATCATCCCGCCTCCGTTCCAGGCGCTCTACTCTCTCACGAAGTACGGGGTGACCGGCATGACCGAGTGCCTGAAGTACGAGTTTGCAGAGAAAGGGCTCCACTTCTCGACCATCTGTCCGGCCAATATCGCGACCGCGATCTTCAACAAGAGCATCGACGGCAAAACCCACGGCGAACTGCGGATCCCGGACGACGCCTATCCTGTGGAGAAAGCGGCGGCTTTCATCCTGGACCGGGTCGCGGAGCAGAAGGGGATCATCATCGTGCCCGAGGACCCGAATACCGATGTCTGGAAGGGGTATGTCCTCGGCGACCGCGAGGTGGAAGAGCGGTTGTTCCAGATGGCGCGTGACCGTCGGGAGGCGTTCGAGAAGGGGGGGACGTATTTCTGAGATCCCGGGATCTCGCCTTTTTTTCCTGGTGACCGCCCCCGGGCGGACCGATGCGCCGGATTCTTCAGGCTCCTTCTCTGCGTTGGGATCGTCTTTCAATTGTTGCCCATATTCGATACGATCGCTGAAATGGCGGTCTGTGGATCCTGTTGTGTCATGCGATAGCGTTGAGAGACGTTCTCGAGACAGAGAAGAAAGAAGGGTCGTCGACCCTCTCACCGCATCGCAATCTGCCGGATCAGCGCCATCACGCCCGGCTTCGTCGCCCGTGATCGCCGCGACCGCGGGCCGCCCATCTCTAAGAAAGGCGAGGACTCGAACATCTCCTTGTTGATCCGGCCGCCGATCTCCTCGAAGATCCTGGCATAGGCCGGGCAGTGCGGGTCGACGCCCATGACCTCACCGCCGGTCGGTGCGATGGCGTTGTACGGGCACCCGCCCCGGCAGTATTTGATGTGGGCGCAGTCCTTGCAGTGCTCGTCCACATATGCCCTGAACGCCTCCATCTGCTTCCAGACCGCGGACGCTTCGAGTTCCTCCCTGCTCGGGTGCGTGGCGACATTGCCCATCACGAACTCCGGCATGCCCACGAAACGGTAACACGGGTAGATGCTCCCGTCCGGCCCGATCGCGAAGGTGTTGCCCATGCAGTCGGCGTAGGTGCAGACCGTGCCGTGGCGGGTGAAGACGCCCCGGCAGAGGTCGTTGATGTTCATCACTTCGATCTCGCCCAGGTGTTCGAGGGACTGGTCGAGGAGGTAGATGAGGAGTTCGCCGTACTTCTCCGGGGAAAGCGTCCAGCGGTCCGGGTTGGAGTCGCGCAGCGACGGGAGGGCCGGGTGGAGTTTGAGGGTCAGGTTGTTCTCGAGGAAGAAGTCGAAGATCTCCTCCTTGCGCTCCACCGAGTCGGAGGTGAAGGTGCAGATGAAGCGGACGTCGAGGCCGTGCTCGCGGGCGATCTCGTAGCCCCGCATCGTCCGCTCATAGTAGCCCTCGCCCCGTTGCACGTCGCAGATCTCTTTGGGGCCGTCGATGCTGGAGCCGATGGGGATGTTGTACTCCGCGAAGAGGTCGGCGATGCCGGGGGTGAGGAGCCAGAGGTTGGTCTGGATGGCAAAGGTGGGGTTGAGGTGGCTGAGCCCATCGGAGAGGAGGGGGAGGGCCTCGCGGTAAAATGCCTCGCCGGCCAGGAGGGGTTCGCCGCCGTGGAAGGTGACGGTGACCTGGTCGTCCCTGAAGTCCTTGAGCCACGCGACCACCTCCTCGATCGTCTCGATGCTCATCCGGGGAGAGTGCTCATCCGAACTCCAGCAATATTTGCAGTGGGCCGGGCAGCCCAGGGTGGGGATGAGCATGATGTGGAAGGTGCTTTTCATACGTGGAGGTGCATCATGCTGAGAGGTATAGTTTTCCAAATCGACCCCGGCCCCACCGGCCCGGGCAAAAAAGAAGTATTGGGGGATGAACGAGGCTGGACGTTTGTGGGGCTTGCAGTTCACAGCAGCACCGAGGCCGCCGCGAGCACCGGGAGCATCGTCACCATGGCGAGGTGCGGCGCGAAACCCGGCGAGGTCTGGAAGGAATACTTGAACGTGGCCCAGACCTGGGTGAAGGCCGTGACCGTCGCCAGCACCTGGAGGGCGGCGGCGGCCAGGGCAAGCGCCGGGATGCCGGTCGCAAGGGCGGCCAGGGTGGCGACGAGGGCGAGCATCAGCGCCCCGAAGTGGAGAGCGAGTTTCATTCCGAGCATCCTGAAGATAATGAACCCGGTCACCATGCTGCTTGCGAGGACCGCAAGGGCGAGCACCTGATAGATCGTTTCCATTGTGTAATCACCTCAGAAGTTGACGACGGCGTTCGCGGGGTCGCTGAGGAGCTGGATGTAGGTCGCGGCCCCGGCCAGTCTGACCCCGTCCACGAGGTCGGCCTCACCGATCCCCCTGAACTTCGCGCTCATCTCGCAGGCATAGACCGTGGCCCCGCCCCGGATCACCTCGTCCATGAGGTGGTCGAGGCGGTCGAAGGCCGGGTGTTTGACGACCGCGGCGTTCCCCTGCCGCGCCATGCTCACGCCGTCCATGAGCAGGAAGATCGTCACCTCTTTGCCCATGCTCTGCGCCGCCTTCGCAAAGAGGAAGGTTGCGTAGGCCCGCTCGGCGTTGCCGATTCCGTTGCTCTGGGCGATGAGGACGCGGTCGCGGCTCACGACGGCCTGGGTCCCCTCCTGCTTCTCGGCCTTCTCGGCGATGAGGTAGTGTTTCTCGCCGTCGGCGCCCTGCTTCACGACCTTCGAGCCCGACGACTCGACGGCGGCGGCGATGTCGGCGATCGAGTCGGCGCTCGCGCTCGTGACTTTCAGCCTCTCCCCGACCGGGAGGGTGGCGAGGATGGTGCCGACCGTGATCACCGGGCCGGGACAGAAGTCCCCGCTGACGTCGATCTCTTCCATGATATTGCCGGCGGGTGTCATGCGTGCCTCCGTGTGGTTCTCTGCTGATGTGATCTCCAGGGTGTAGCCGTGCTTCCCGGCCACGGCCTCCATCCCCTCCTCGGCGCCCGGGCTGAGGAGGAAGACGACGGTCTCCGCCGGGTCGTCCAGATGTTTGACGACGTTGTCGGCGAGGATGGAGGCGTTCGGGGCTTTGATCCCGAGGGCGCTGACGGTCTTTGCCATCTTCACCCCCACTTCTCCTTGAAGACTCGCAGGGCCTCGACGATCCCGCCGAGGTGGGCGGGCGGGATGCCGAGGATCACCTCGTCTTCGGCGATCCCGGAGTTCTTCCGCGAGCCATTGCAGCCCAGGGTCATGTTGGGCACGCCGCGCTGGATGACGGCGACGACGGCGTCGGCACAGATGGACTGGATCCCCGAGTAGTCGCTGGAGACCCGGCCGCCGTGGGCGTGGAGGGAGGCCTGGCTGAGCCGCAGGGCCTGCCCGGGCGTGGCGACGATGACGACCACGTCGGGCTCGAAGGCGGCCGTCTCCAGGGGGGCGTAGACCGAGGCGTAGACGTCCTCGGTGCTCTTCGGCATCGCGGCGACGGTCTCGAGCGCCCCTTCGGCGGTCTTGAAGTTGCCGAGTTTGTGGTAGGTGCTCCCATTGGCCAGGTGCTCGGGGAGGGGGCCGATGCCCATGACGCCGGCGCCGCCCTTGCACAGGTGCTCCTCGGCGGTGGCATATCCGGTGGCCCCTTTGAGCCTGGCGTCCTGGACAAACTGGCAGTGCCTGCTCTTCTCGATTTTTGCATAGCCTGCCGGCACGTCGTCGGCGGTCTTCGCAAGTTTCACGGCGACGGGGCTGCCCTTCAGCCCCAGCAGTTCGATGAGTTCGGTTGCGGTCGTCTCGTAGGACATGGTCGTTTCACCTCATGGTTTTAGACTGTGTGGTCTAACTATACTGTATAGTATAGTTTTGATATATACTTTTCCCTGTGGCGAAAGATATTAGACGATATAGTATAGACTCAGAGGGGATCATGGAGACGTACTCAGATACCGAGCAGGTGATCCTCTCCTACCTCAGGTCGCACCGGCCTGAGGAGTGCATGCTCGACAAGATCTCCAGGGGGACCGGGAAGAGCAGGGCCACGGTCCTGAAATATCTCGGCATCCTCCATGCGAGGGGGCTCCTGGAGTACACCTTTGTCGGCCGCAGCAAACTCTGGATGGTGAAGGAGGGAGCGGCAGCGGGGGAGCAGGCGGCACCTGAAGCGGCGCCTGCCGAAGAGGAGGCCGACCTCGCGGCCCTGGCCTTCGCCCTCTACGAGGTCAGGCGGCAGGAGGCCGACCTCGCCGACCGGCTCGCCCTCCCGGAAACGATCGTCCTGACCGTCACCGACGACCTCAGGGTGCTGGCCGCAAACCGTCTCTTCGCCTCCCTCTTTCCTGAGGCCGGGAGCCTGCGCGACCTCCTCCGCCCGACCGACGAGACGAGAGTGGACGGGGCGCTCCAGTCGGTGAGAGCGGGCCGGGCCGCCACCGTCGAACTCGACCTCAGGGAGAAGGCCGGGGTCTACCGCCCCTATGCCGTCACCCTCGTCCCCCCGCCCGCCACCGGCCCGGCCGGGTGCGTGGCCGTCATCGGGGAAGATCTTTCGAGTCGGCGGCGGACGAAGCGGGACCTGGAGGCGCTGCTGTATATCATCAGGAGCGTGGGGACCGCACCGGACGAGGAGCACCTTCTTGAGGGGACGATGACGGGCATCAGGGAGAAACTGGCCCCGTACCTCGGTGCAGCGGTCTTCACGCCCGGCGGGCACCCGGCCTACGCCACCTTCGAGCCTTCCGCCGACCGCCTGGCCGCCGTCACTCCGCTGGTGAGGGAGAGCATGGAAAATCTCGAGACCGCGACCGCCGGGCCGCTCGCCCTCCCCGGCATCGAGGGGGAGGTAAAATCCGCCCTTGCCGTCCCGATCATCGAGGAGGAGGAGGCGACCGGCGCCGTCCTCCTGCTCCTCGGTTCAGCGGCGAGCGCGACGCTGGTCGAGAGCCTGGAGATCGTCGCCGACGAACTGGCGAGCGCCCTGAAGATGCAGCGCCTCGACCGGGAGCGGAGCGAGTATGTCAACACGCTCCTGGCCCTCAACCGCCTCTCCGGGATCCTCAACGACGCACAGGACGAGGCGTCGATGCTGGAGCGTTCCATCGAGGCAGTGATGGGGGCGCTCGGGTTCGAGATGGGCTGTGTCTACCTCCTCGACGAGGCCGACGAGATGGTGCCGCGGGTGCAGCGCAACATGCCCGAGAGCCTGCGGCAGATGTGTCTCTCCGGCGTCTTCGATGCCCTCTTCGAGCGGGCGTTTGCCGAGCAGAAGGTCGTGTACATCACCCCCGAGACTCCGGCCTATGCCGCGCTCGACGAGGCCGTCAGGGCGCAGGGGGTGAAGACGGTTCTCATCATGCCGATCAAGATCGGCGGCGAGGTGGTGGGGCTGCTGAATATGGGGAGCGGCAGAGAGAAGCGCTATATGCGCACCAGTCTGGAGAACCTCTCCTCCATCGGGCTCCAGCTGGGGCTGGCTCTGGAACGTTCGAGGCTGGCGCGGGAGCTGGCGGCGCGGGGGTGAGGAACTCTTTTGAGGCCCCGATTTTTTTTGTAATTCTCTGGAAGCTCATGCCTTCCTTCGCACTCGCGCCGGGGGCGCTGCCCCCGGAACCCCCGGGATGAAGATAGGGCGGGGAAGGCAGATCGGTAGACCCCACGAGTATAATCACTCGGTTTTTCAGCTCGATCCCTTCCCCCATCAATCCCCATGATCTTCGCGGTGTGAAATGGGCCACAGAAAGAAAATAGAAATAAAGCGGAGATATTCCGCGCCTATTTTTCTAAATATCTCTTATACCACCAGAACCACGGCGTATCCAGGAAGCCGATGACGTTCTTCGCCACGATCTGACCGATGATGAGCGGGACGAGGGGAGCGACCCCAGCGAAGGCGATGGTGACGAAGATGACGCTGTCTACCGTGAGGCTGAAGAGGTCGCTGGAGACGCTCCTGAGGAGGACGCGGTCGGGGTAACGCTCCTTGAGCCTCGCGAAGATCCAGGCGTCGATGTTCTGGGCGACCAGGAAGGTGACCCAGGAGGCGAGGATGATCCTGAGGCTCTGGGCAAAGACGTCCTGCCACATATCTTCGTAGGCGAAAAAGGGCGCCGGCGTGAGGGTGTTGGTCATCACGATGAAGGCGACGAGGAGCACCTGCGTGAGGAAGGCGATCCCGATGGCGATGTGGGTTTTGTGCTCGCCGTAGACCTCGTTGATCATGTCGATGGCCTGCGAGAGGAAGGGGTAGATGAACACCCCGGCCGGCGCGAAGAAGACGGCGATGCCCAGGTCGAACTCGATGAATCGTGCGGCAAGCACCTGGGAGGCGGCGAGGTAGACGACATAGAACCCGACCAGGGCGGGGTAGCCGTACTCACGGTGGTGCCTGATGATGTACGCCGAGGCGTAGGTGACGATGGTGAGGCTGAGGATCCAGTAGAGCCAGACGATGGGGAAGTCCATGATGTCGTTAGACATTGGGCGGAAGAGGACTTAGATGCTGGTATCGCGAGGGGAGGGGCGGGATTTTCTTCGTCTGTGGGGGGTTGGCCATGTGCCGGGAGCACACATCAGAGGCATACCATATGAAATCCTTCCGAGCAGCGCTTCCATGTGTGGAGGAATTCTTGCTCCCTCTCAATCGCGACATGGCAGTGAAAATTCTGCGATGAGGGCGGCACGTCTGATCATCACGTACCTGATCCTTGTACCGATCGATCTCATGCCTTCCATCATGAATCGCGCCGGGGGTTGCGACCCCCGGACCCCCGCGACAGGATTAGGTCGGGAAGGCAGAGAACATGAACGCGAAGACAAAAAAAATCCTGAAGAACATCGTGCCGCCCGTTGGCTATCTTCATCCGTGGGGGTTCCGGGGGCACGTGCCCCCGGCGCGAGACGGAGGTGAAATTTCTTTGGTGAGGGGGGCACGTCTGATCATCACGGACCTGATCCTTGTACTGATCGATTTCATGTCTTCCTCCATGAATCGCGCTGGGGGGAGACCCGCCGGACCTCCGCGACAGGATTGGGTTGGGAAAACAGAGAACATGACGAAGACAAAAAAATCCTGAAGAACATCGTGCCGCCCCCCGGCTATCTTCGTCGTGGGGGGTCCGGGGGTCGCAACCCCCGGCGCGAGACGGCAGGAAATATTCTGCGATTGGGGGCGGCACGTTGGATCATCACGTACCTGATCCTTGTACCGATCGATCTCATGCCTTCTCCATGAATCGCGCCGGGGGCTCTGCCCCCGGAACCCCCGGGAATTGCGATAGAGTCAGGAAGGCAGAGAAAAAAGATCCCGAAGAGAGTGACGCCGCCCCCCGGCGCGAGGCGACGGTGAACATTTTCCCGCTACCGCCTGACCCGATACCCCGCCTGCGTCAGCGCCTCGATCGCCCGCTCGTCCCACCCGGCATCGTCGTCCTCTCGGATCGTCCTGATCGATCTCTCCCAGAACGCTGCGAGGCCGGGGTCGTCGGTCGCGAGGTGCCGGCGCTCCATCACTCGGCCCACCCGTCTCCCTCTCGCGTTCAGGATGAGCAGACGCCAGCAGGCGTACTCCCGGCAGATCTCGGGCCTCGTGAGGTGGATGATGCAGCAGATCCGGTTCTGCGCAGGATCGTCTCTGAGGAAGGGGCAGGCCTGCGGCCAGCGCTCGGAGATGCTGCGGTCGGGGAAGAGATGGAGTTTGTCGGGATCGATCCTGACGGCGTGCTCCTCCCCGGTGTAGCGGTTGAGCATCACAAAACGTCCGTCGCCGCACGCCTCGGTCACGACGTGGACGTCGCCCAGGTGGCTGCAGCACTCCCCGCACTGGATGCACGTGAACGGCATGGGGTCTCTCCTCGATGAGGAGAACGTTCAGCCACCCCATAAAATTGCCCCTCCACCACGGACACAAAACCCTATCACCCCCCTCCCCCATACCTACCCCAACCATGGCCCGCGAGACGATACAACCGGCCGGACGGCTCAGGGACATCCTGAGACGGATCGACGGCCGCGGATACAAAGCATACAAAGACTGCGAGGGGGCCTACGCCTTCGACGACTTCACCCTCATCATCGACCACGCCCAGGGCGATCCCTTCGCCGCCCCGAGCCGCGTGCGGGTGCGGGTGGCGGCAAAGGTCGCGAACTTCCCGGCCGGGTGCTTCTCGACGAAGACCCGCGAGGTGGCCTTCAGGGACTTCCTTGCCAGGGGCTTTGCCGCGGCCATCGACGCCGCGGGCCAGAACCGCCGGGGGAGCGGGAAGAGCGGGCAGATCGCCGTCGCCCGCCCCGGCCAGGAGGTGCTGGAGCGCTCATCCGTCGTCGTCACCGCCGAGCACGCCGTCGAGGTGCGGTTCACCGTCGGCCTCCCGGCACGCGGCCGGAGCGTGCTCGGGCGGCAGGCGGAGGCGATCTTCTTCGAAGACGTCCCGGCCCTGGTGCGGCCCTCGCTCCTGTACCCCGCCGTCGACGCCGCCGCCCTCGACCGCCACCTCGAGGTGACCGAGGACGCCGACCATCTCAGGTCCGCGCTCCAGGACCGGGGCCTCGTCGCCTTCGTCGCCGACGGCGCCGTCCTCCCGCGGGCGAGCGGCGTGGACGACCGCCCCCTCAAAGGCGCCGTCCCCTTCGTCTCGCCGCCCTCCCTGCGGGTCGAGATCGACCTCCCGAACCGAGGCACCGTCGCCGGCATGGGCGTGCCGGCCGGCATCACCCTCATCGTCGGCGGCGGCTTCCACGGCAAGTCCACCCTGCTCCGTGCGATCGAACGGGGCGTCTACACCCACGTCCCCGGCGACGGCCGGGAGTACGTCGTCGCCGACCCCACCGCCGTGAAGATCCGCGCCGAAGACGGCCGCCGGGTGGAGCAGGTCGACATCTCGCCCTTCATCGCCGACCTCCCCGACGGCCGGGACACCCGCGCCTTCTCCACCGAGAACGCGAGCGGGAGCACCTCGCAGGCGGCCAACATCATGGAAGCCCTGGAGAGCGGCACCCGCCTCCTCCTCATCGACGAGGACACCGCGGCCACGAATATGATGATCCGGGACCGACGGATGCAGGAACTCGTCGCCGACGACCAGGAACCGATCACGCCCTTCATCGACCGGGCACGGGCGCTGTACCGCGACCTCGGCGTCTCGACCGTGCTCGTCATCGGCGGCTCGGGCGACTACTTCGACATCGCCGACACCGTCGTCTGCATGCAGGCCTACCGCTCCGAAGACGCCACCGCACGGGCGCAGGCGATCGCCGCACGCTACGCCTCGGAACGGTTCACTTCACCAAAAGACGGGTTTGGCACCTTCATGCGGCGGGTGCCCGAGGCGCGGAGCATCGACGCGAGCAAAGGCAGACGGGAGGCAAAAGTGGCGGCCGACGGTGTCCGCGGCATCAGGTTCGGCGTCCACGAGGTCGACCTCTCGGCCGTGGCGCAGGTCGTCGACCCGGCCCAGACGGCGGCCATCGCCCATGGCATGCTCAGGGCAAAGCGCCAGATGAACGGGCGTTCGACCCTTGCCGAGGTGGTCAGGGCCGTCGCCGCCGAGGTCGAAGAGAACGGCCTCGACGCCCTCACCTCACACCCGGTCGGCGGACTTGCGGCGTTCAGGCCCTTCGAACTTGCCGCGGCGCTCAACCGCCTCAGGGCCTTCAGGGCCGGGCAGACCCGGTAGGCGGGTCGGGTCCCTCCCGGTCCCCACCTCGTTGCACCTCCCGTACGGCCGCGATCTCAGGAGCGTCCATGCCGCCGAGCAGCGCGACGATCGCCTGCACGTACGGCTCCTGCCGCGTCATACTCGGAGACGCACGCGGATCATCGCGCCCTCCTTTCCGCCCCATCTTCTCATGCCCGGTGGCGATATAATACAGAAAATCTTCTTTCGGGAGACCCCACCGGCAGTTCACCTGGAGCCTGACAAAATCCGGGTTCTTCGGATTGGGGGAGAGCAGTGCACGGGTGCCGGGGAGCGGGACCGGCGCCCCGTCCTTCGAGCCGGCAAGGGCGATCACCTGCCGCCACAGAGGATCGCAGGCGCTCGCCGCGTCGGGACAGGACCGGCAAAACCGGTTCGACGGCGGCGTGCCGTCGCCGAGATAGCACCGGCAGAAGTTTCCATCCATAGACGGTTCTTCGGCGGAGAAGCAATCAAGGGATCGCCCGACCGACCTGAAAAAAGAATTTTTTCGAGCGTATCGAGTCACGCCTTTTTCCCGTGTATCACCAGCCCGAAAGGATGGGCGATCACCTGCCAGCCGGTCAGGTGCGAACGCCCGAGCAGATCCATGATCTCCTCCCTGGTATACGCCGCCCTGACCGAAGACTCAAAACCGGGCCTGATCTCCGGCGGTTCGCAGGAGTCGTACATCTGCCGGTAGATCCCGGGTGAGAGATCGCGCCTGAGGTCGGTGATGCAGAATCGCCCGCCCACCTTCAAGACCCGTGAGATCTCATCAAAAACCCTTTCCGGAGACTCCCATTCGTGGAGGGAACCGTTCGAAAAAACCGCATCAAAGACGCCGTCTTCAAACGGCATCGCAAGGGCGTTGCCTTCCTGGTATCGGACCCTCGCCGTCAGACCGTAGCCGGCGGCGTTCTTTTCTGCAGAGGCGATCATTGCCTGACTGATCTCAAGACCGACCAGCCTGGTCTCTTCGGTTGCCTTCAACCACTCCAGACCGAGATAGCCTGGGCCCGGTCCAATTTCGAGGGCCGTACCCGCCCTGATCCCGGATTCGAGGAGCCCCCCAAGAGGGAGGTGCCCCGCGTCCCTCAGGTTCTTCTGCATCTCTTCATAGAATTCGACGATCATCTCGTCCTGGATGCCGTCATCGGTTTCCGGTATTCTCTCTTCAAACATCTGTTTCACCTGTTCTTCTTCATCTGCATGATATCGTGCATCGGCCACTTCTTCAAGCCTTAGGAGTCTGCCCTCTTTCACGACCGTCATCGGCACATGCAGGCGGTCCCGGGATCGTTTCAGATCCTGAAGCACGCCTGAAAACGACGTCTCGTCATGGACGCCGGTGAACTTCGCACACAGCCGGGCAAACTCCTGCTGCTCTTCCCCTGTCAGCTGCGCCATCCCCTCTTCGAGGTACGCGAAGAGACGCCCTTCTATCGCAAGGAGCCACTCTTCCCCTTTTCTGGTGGGGGCGATATAGTAGGCCCGCCGGTCGTCCGGGCTCCTGACCCTGCGGACATATCCCTCTTTTTCGAGATGGTTGATGTGATCGGTGGCGGTGCTCCGGGAGACACCGAGCATGCCGGCGACATCCCCCATGCAGATCCTGGAGAAGTAGGCAGAGTAGAGGATCTCCGTGGCAGCAGGGGAGAGGGGACTTTTTCGTCCCCGGTCGACCTCCCCGAGCATATTCATGGCGATCTGCACCATTCCCAGCGAGAGGCGGATGCGTGCGATTGTGGGCATGCCCATACTATGGTGTACGGCGATGCCGGCAATAAATGTTACGGATATCCGTAGTATTTCCTGGCCGGGCATACCTGCTGACGGTCAGGTCCGGGCAGAAGAGGTGACGAACGCCGGCATCCGCCATGCTTGTCAGACAGAGGGCACGGGACCGGACACGGCGACCGGCCCCGAAAAAAATATGGCCTCACTCAGGGCCGTTTTTGCACGTCTTCTCCCCGAAGATGCCGGAGACCCCGAGCAGACCATTGATCCACCGCAACTCGTCGCTGCACTGGAACAGGATGATCAGGAGGAGCGTGATCGGCACGGCAAAGATCATGCCTGGCAGACCCAGGATCCAGCCCCAGACGATGAGCGAGAGGATGACGACGAGCGGCGGCATCTCGAACCGCTTCGACGCGATCCTGGCATAGACCGGGTTCTCGACGACGGCGTTGAGGAGGATGACGATCCCCACGACCGCCGCCGCCCCCCAGAGACCGTACTGGAGCCAGGCAAAGAAGATTGCCGGGATGGCAGCGAGGATGAGGCCGATATAGGGGATGAAGGCCAGGATGAAGGTGAGGGTCCCCCACAAGACGGCCGAATGGATCCCCATCAGCCAGAGCGAGAGGCCGAAGAGGACGCCGTGGATGAGGTTCGCCTCGGTCCTGACGATCACGAAATCCATCATGAGTCCGCTCATCTTCTCGATCCCGACAAAGGCCCCTGGTTCACGCACCAGCCCCCGCTTCAGGCGTTCGGAGATCTGGGGGATCTCCAGGACGGCGAATATCGTCATGATCAGGATGAAGAAGAGGTACATGAGTGCATTCCCGAGCCCGATGGCATAGGGCTCGACGAACGTGACGACGTCTGCGAGATGGAAGGACGAGGGAGCGAACGCGGAGGTATCGATGCCGACGTCATGGAAGAGCGCCAGCAGGTCGGCGAGACGCATCTGCAGGTCGGCCTGGTAGGTCGGCAGGTCGTTGATCAGCGTCTCGAAGGAGCGGACGGTGATCACCACCCCGATGATCAGCACCACGGCGGCGACGGCCGAGATGACGCCCATGGCGGCGAGGTCGGGCAGACCCCGTTTCCTGAGCATCTCCATTGCCGGGAGGGTCAGGATGGTCAGGATCAGGGATATGAGGAGGAGGTTGACGATATATGAACAATACCGCATTCCGATGACGATCACGACGAGTGCCGCCATGATGGCCAGGGACTGCAGTGTGCCGGAGAATTCTAAAGGACGGTCCATAGTATAACTCTGCGTCGTACTGGGGGACGATAGGATATCATCTTTGGGAATCGATCCGGGGGAAGGACGAGGTTATATCATATTTTCATCCCGTATTTCGTCGGTCTAGAGCACACAGTCCCGGCAGTCCTGCGACCCGCAGGCGATGTTGTCGATCTTCCACTTCAGCGCCCATCGCTTGATCTCCCTGATGACGTCGATGATCTCGACGCCGCTCTCGGTCAGGCCGTACTCGCTCTTCACCGGGAACGTGGAGGCCTCCACCTGTTTCCAGATCAGTCCTTCCTCTTCGAGTTCTTTCAACCGGGCGGAGAGGACTTTCGAGGTGATGCCCGGGAGTGCGTCTTTGAGTTCTGAAAATCGCCGGGTGTATTCGGTGCCCTTGTAGAGTTCCAGGAGGACGAGGAGCGTCCACTTCTTTCCCAGATATGTGAGCGTTGCGTTGACGGTGCACCCTTCCTGCATGGTATAGTGGTAGAAACTTTCTGCCTCATATAGTTTGGTATACATTGTATACTTTGTATCAATAAGATACAGCGAAGGAGCCAGAGCATGTATTGCTATCAGTGTGAAGAGGCCGCACGAGGGTGCGGATGCACGACTGTCGGTGTCTGCGGCAAGGACGCCGAGACCGCCGGACTTCAGGACGTCCTGATCTACCTGACCAGGGGAATCGCGGTGCGCAACCTCGTGGCGATGGAACACGGGGTGGGGAATAAAGAGGCCGGGACGTTCATCGCCGAGGCCCTCTTTGCGACCCTGACCAACGTGAACTTTGACCGGGTGCGTTTCCGCGACTATATCGCCCGTGCGATCGCGATCCGCGACGCCCTCCCGCCTGCCGGCGAGGACGAGCCCGACGCCTGCACCTGGACACCGGCAAACGACGCCGGGATCGCGGCGAAGGCAGACGAGGTGGGTGTGCTCGCGACCGCCGACGAAGACGTGCGGTCTCTGCGCGAACTCCTCGTCTACGCCCTGAAGGGCGTCGGCGCATACTACTACCACGCCGCCGCCCTCGGGTATGAGGACGACGAGGTCACGGCCTTCATCCAGAGAGC
This sequence comes from Methanofollis formosanus, assembly GCF_019633745.1. Classification (NCBI taxonomy): domain Archaea; kingdom Methanobacteriati; phylum Methanobacteriota; class Methanomicrobia; order Methanomicrobiales; family Methanomicrobiaceae; genus Methanofollis; species Methanofollis formosanus. The sequence continues at coordinate 241,325 of NZ_CP037968.1, forward strand.
GCTTGCGTCCACCCTCCGCGACCTCACCGTCGACGAGATGGTCGGCATCGTGCTGGAGTGCGGCGGCGTGGGCGTGCAGGTGCTCGCCCTCCTCGACACCGCGAACACCGCGACCTTCGGCACCCCGGCGATCACCGCGGTCAGGACGGCGCCGGGCACGCGGCCGGGCATCCTCGTCACCGGCCACGACCTCAAAGATCTCAAGGACCTCCTCGACCAGACCGAGGGGACGGGCGTGGACGTGTACACCCATGGCGAGATGCTCCCCGCCCACGCCTACCCGATGTTCACAGAGTACGAACACCTGATCGGCAACTACGGCGGATCGTGGCCCTTCCAGAAAGAGGAGTTCGAGGCCTTCAACGGCCCGGTGCTCGTCACCACCAACTGTCTCATCCCGCCGAAGGCGTCGTACCGGGACCGCATCTACACCACCGGCCCGGTCGGGTTTGCCGGGTGCACCCACATCCCGGACGCCGCGGACGGCACCAGGGACTTCTCGGCCGTGATCGAGCACGCACGACACTGCCGGCCCCCGAAGAACCTGCACGGCAGGGTAAGGCCCCGGGATCTCATCACCGGGTGCGCCCATGGTGCGGTGCTCTCCATCGCCGACACCGTCGTCGATGCGGTGAAGGCGGGCGCGATCCGGCGGTTCATCGTCATGGCAGGCTGCGACGGGCGGCAGAGCGAGCGTTCCTACTACACCGAGTTCGCAAAGGCCCTGCCCAGGGACACCGTGATCCTGACCGCGGGCTGCGCCAAGTTCCGCTACAACAGCCTCGACCTTGGCGACATCGGCGGCATCCCCCGCGTCCTCGATGCCGGCCAGTGCAATGACTGCTACTCCCTGGTGGTGATCGCACAGGCGCTCGCGAAGGCCTTCGACGTCGGGATCAACGACCTGCCCATCTCGTACAACATCGCCTGGTACGAGCAGAAGGCGGTGCTCGTCCTCCTCGCCCTCCTCAACCTGGGCGTGAAGAACATCACCCTCGGCCCCCGCCTCCCCGCCTTCGTCTCCCCCGGCGTGCTGAAGGTGCTCGTCGAGAACTTCGGGATCAGGGCGAACACGACCGTCGCCGAAGATCTGGCGCTGATGGTGCCCGAACACTGACGGCCGATCTTTTCACTTTTTTTGTGGCCCGCCCTACAGGATCTCGACCTCGTCTTCCTGCGTCATACGCACCCGCTCCTCGTAGGCGTCGGGATCGCGGGCGTACTCCCTGATGGCCCGGATCTCCTCTGCCGCCCGCCCGCTCAACGCGGCCTGCACCGCGGCGAGGTCGGCGTCGGAACGCGTGAGCACGGCCGCCATCACCGGCGAGAGGTAGTCCTCTTTTCGCACCGCATCGCCTTCGGCGGCCAGGTGCTCTACAACCGCCCGGCCGTCGCCCAGGACGGCGAGGAGGTGGAGGGCGTGCCTCACCGCCGTGCGGTCGTCGCCGGCACGTTCGAGAACGGCGCGAAGCCGCACGGCCGCCGCGTCGCGGTCTCCCGGCAGCGTCCCCTGCCGCATCGCCGAGGTGTACACAATCTTAAGGGCCGTCCGCGCCCCCCGCCCCCCGAGGTCGAGCACCGCGGCGACTATGTCGAGGTCCGCGGGTGTGAGCGGGTGCACCGCCTTGTACAGGAGGAGGTCGTGGAGGGCGGCATGGACCGCCTCGTCGTCCCCGGCCGCCAGGGCTTTCTCCAGGTCGGCGGTCAGAAGAATCGTCCTATCGTCGTCCTGCATCATATTCCCGGAGATCACTCACCATGGCGAGGCATGAAGGTGCCGTTGGCCGACGAAGACGACCCGCCACAAGGTTGATACCTGCCGCCCCCGACTCTCAATCATCGAGGAAGAGACAATGCTGCATACCCGCGAGATCATCAAACAACTCTGGGATGCCCAGGGATACGGCAACCTCGCCATCTGGGAGGATGGATCCACCGAGGTGGTGGCGCCGGGATCGAACCCTGAAAAAGGTGGGAGAGCGCCCCTGCTCGTGCTCAAACCCATCGCCCTGGTGGCCGGGTTTCCGATGCTCGACTATGCCCTCCATGACGCCGAACTCCTGGCCGGGATCGAGACGGCGGTCCGGGACGCCGGTGGGGAGATCGTGCGGGACTGAAGGGGATTTCCCCTCTCCACCCCGGCGCTTCCATGCCGCAGACCTGGTTTCCCCTGCCAAACACAGGTGGAATCTGCATAGAATCAGGGCTCAGCATTACTGCTCTGCATTTCCCCACCCAAGGATTCATCACCTATAAGTATCATCATATAAGTGGAGACCTGTAATGGAAACCAGCAAGTTGTATGTCGGAAACCTGACATATTCGGTAACTGAAGATCAGTTGGAAGAATTGTTTTCCCAGTACGGCGACGTCAAGAGCGTCCGCGTCATTGAGCGCAAGGGATTCGGATTCGTTGAGATGGGCACCCCCGAGGAAGCCGAGAGCGCCAAGGAAGCCCTGAACGAGACCGAGTTTGAAGGGCGCACGCTTCGGATCGACGAGGCCCGCCCGCCGCGCCCGCGCAACGAATACCGGAGATACTGAGTTTCTCTCTTTCTCCTTTTTTAGGATGTGCGATCTGTCACATCCAGTCTAAACGCTGAGCGTCAGCGTTCTATTATCGTCTTCCGACCGGCATCAGGTAGAGCGGACGCTCGTCCTCATTCATCCCGAGGACGCGCCCGACCTCGTCGTCATGGAACGCCCCGATGGAGACGGCCCCGTGTCCGAGGGACGTGGCCTGGAGGTAGATGTTCTGCGCCGCATGCCCTGATTCCATGTGCACGTACCGGATCCCTCGCTCCCCGTACTTCCCGGTGGTCCGCTCGTACACGCCGGCGATCGCGATGACGGCCGCGGCGTCCCGGACCGCCGACTGGTTGAGGGCCGCGCCTGCAAGGTCGCGCCTGACATCCCCCTCCGCCACTCGTTCGAGTCGGTGCTCTGCCGGGAGGTAGCGGTAGACGCCGGCGGGCAGGTCGGTCACCTCGCCGGCCGCCACGTAGACCTCAAGCGGGTACAGCGCCCCGGCCGACGGAGCGGTCCTGAAGCCCGACATCTCGTCGGTCACTCCCTGAGCGGCCCAGAGAAGTTGCGAGAGTTCGGCAAGGGTCAACGGCCCGTCGGCGTACTCCCGCACCGACCGCCGGGTTGCGAGCGCCTCCTCGATCGATCGTCCGCCGTTCTCGCGGGGCGCCGGGAGTTGTACGCTCTCCGCCTCGCTCTCGTTTGCCGGCGCCCCGACCTCCGGTGTCTGCAGTGCGGAGAAGACCACCGTCAACCCGACGATTATCACGATCGTAACAAAAAGCATGATCAGCAGATAGTTCATCCTGACCCCTCCCATGTTGGGGCATACCCGACGACCTGGTATTTATACCGCTCCCTTCACGGAGGGGCGTGAAAAAAGATGGCGATGGTTTCTTCAGTTACGCCCGGGCATCCTCGCCGAGGTGTTCGAGGAGGAAGGCCGCGATCTCCTGGCGGGCGGCGGCGGCCTCGGGGACGGTGGAGCCCTCGAAGACGTGCCACATGCCTTCGTAGACGGTCAGCTCGGCGTCGACGCCGTTGTGTGTCATCGTCTGGTGGAGTCGTGCGCACTCGCTCAGGAGGAGGTCGCGGGTGCCGGTGACGACGAGGGTGGGCGGGTAATCGGCGGAGAAGTTTGCGTAGAGCGGCGAGAGCAGCGGGTCGGTGTGGTCATGGCCTGCGGCGTAGATGGTGAACCCGGTGATGAGGGTCTCGCGGGAGAGGACCGGGTCGAGGCCGTCGTTGGTGTACAGGCTGTCGCTGCCGCCGGCCAGATCGACGGCCGGGGAGAGGAGGGCGAGGGCGGCAGGCATGGGGAGGTCGTTCTCGTGGGCCCTGACCATGGTGGCGAGGGCGAGGTTGCCGCCGGCCGAGTCGCCCATGACGACGACGTGTGCGGGGCCGTGCTCGGTGATCAGGGTTTCATAGACGGCGTAGCAGTCGTCAAGCGGTGCGGGGTAGGGGTGTTCGGGTGCAAGACGGTAGTCGACCGAGTAGACGGTGAGGCCGAGGTCCTGGGCGAAGAGGTAGGCCATGGGGTACTCGGCGTTGTTGAAGATCCAGTCGCCGCCGTGGATGTAGATGGCGATGGTCTCGGTCGGGGTGGCGTTTTCGGGCGTGATGACCAGTACCGGGACGCCGGCGATTTCTCCGGTCTCGGTGCTCTCCATCCGGCTGCGGAGTGCGTCGAGGGCCGGTTTCTTTGCTTCGGCGCTCATCGCCCTGGCCTTCTGCACCTCTTCGAGGGGGATGTTGGCCGGGACGGTGACGGCGGTGGTGGTCCTGAGGATCTCCTGCGCTTCGGCGCTGATGTCGGTGGGGATGGGAATGTCGGGGGTTGGTGTCGTCGGCGTTGTCGGCGCCGGGGTCTGGACGCATCCTGCGGCAATCATGGCGATTGCAAGGAGGAGGAGGGCGGCCAGGAGGCGATAGGCGGATGGTGTTTTCATGATCTCTACCTCGGATATATTCTTTCTCAAAGGTTTTTCAGGGAACGATAAACGTCTTGTGATTTTTTAGGAAATATTTACAGGAGAGGCGGCGTTTTTTGACCCCGATGCCGGGTCGAGGCCATTGCAGGGATGACCGACCGTCGCGCTCCCTCGCGGTCACGCCGCAGCAAAATGTTCATTTCGGGCAGGAGATGGTCGTGCGGCGCCAAAGGATGGACGTTAAGAGGTGCGCGTGTGCATGGTGTTGATTGCAGCACGGCGCCGCACGGTCTGGAGATGTCGTCATCCCTATCGGGATATGGTGTGTGGACTGCACCTCCGGCCAATAGAATTGATCATTTGGGTATTTTATTGTTTTCACGCGTTCCAATTTCAAAATAGGCCCATATTTAAAGAGATTACTTCATGTTTATTCATTATAATTGTTAAAAATCAAGGAAAGAACGTTCTCAACCCCCCTGGCCTCCATCACCTTTTTGTTGTCAGGTGTCCTTCTAGTAGGAGAGCGAGGGTAGCCAAGCTGGCCAAAGGCGCCGGACTTAAGATCCGGTCACGAAGGTGTCCATGGGTTCGAATCCCATCCCTCGCATTTATTCTCAGGGTTACAGTTAATTCACTTCTGGAATTGTCCATTTACTGATAGTGGGGAATTTCATGATCTGGTGAGGGAAGGTCTGCGAACTGTCAAAAAATGAAAATCTTTATTGTTGTACCGGACAGTTTCCTCAGGCGATTAAACTCAGACTGGCAGATTATGTCAGATTTGAGAGTTGATAAAATATTTTTAAATTACACATTGCCGACTGTTAAAAGTTGTAAAAATATCAGTTGTATTGGTCTGCTTTTCGTTTATTCGAAGATTTTTCAGGGTTTTACAGCGATACGGGTTTATAAGAAGAAAAAGATACGAATTAAACCAGACTTCGGCCTGAACGAGGAAACGGTATGGCAATGAGCAAGAAACAACTGGAGAAGCAGAACAAAGTGAAGAAGGCCAAGGCAGAAGTTCTCTCAAAGCAGGCGGCCGGGGGGAACGAGGCCGCCAAGAAGAAACTCAAGAAGCTCAACAAAAAGATCAAGTGAGCCACTGAAATTTTCAACGATTTTTCTTTTTTTAAGGGCCAGAGCGTGAGCGGATTGCCCCCGCGAAGAAAAGGAGGCACCACACGAATGAAGAATGGCCGTGAGCATGCCCGACGTGGCCTGTGCCGCAGCATGGGGGACCGGCCGCCCTCTCCGGAGCCGGCGGTGAGGAGCAGGGCGACGAAGCCGCGGGCGGTCGGAGGAGACGGAAAAGGATCCTGGATCATCGGACCACGGTGGGACGGGAGCGTGCGAGCGGCCCACGGTGGCCCGCCAACCCGCACCCGCAAAGGCACGCGTTCACTTTCACGCCGCACGGCCCGTATATATCACCCATCTCGTATCATGATCACCTGTGCCACGCAGATGTGGCTGAATAACCCGGAGAGGGCATATGCATCTGCCTCTCCTGCAGGAAAAGGCCCCGGACTCCTCACCGACGCCGATGCGTTACCGCCGCGTCGCCGGTGTACCGCCGATGAGTCCGGGAGAGATTCGTTTCGGCCTCTTCACGGGGGTCCGAATCTTTCACCCTTCACTGAACTTCACTTTTTTTGCTGTTGTTGGAGTGCTGCGTTGTCGAGCGGAGCGTTGTTTGGAAGATTCGGTTTCGATCGAGCGGTCGGAGGAGGGCCCATTCTGGAGAAGCAAGTCGAGGCCTGCAAGCGGTGGACGATGTCCCTCTTCAGCGGGGGCTGTGTTGGATAAAAGACGGAACAATCGCCACAGGTAGGGGAATTAGATCCGAAAAAGTATGAAAGAATTTATTTCATTCTATTATTCCAGGACTGATTGCAACCGCCCGTTCCTGACACTCTCGACCCTCTTCATGTCGACCGAGTTTCATGAGGACACTTCCTTTCTTGATCCATACCATAGGGTCGTTTGGATCGATCGCAATCGCCTGATTATAACACGCTATAGCGTCTTCATAGTGTTCAAGTTCATCGAGGGCGAGTCCTTTGAAGCACCATGCCGCCGAGACATTCGGATCAATTACCATCACCTGATCATAACACTCTATGGCGTCTTCATACCGTCCAAGTTCAGTGAGGGCGAATCCTTTGCTGAACAACGCCCCGGGGTTGTTTTGATCAATTGCAAGCATCCGGTCATAACACTCTATGGCGTCTTCACAGCGTCCAAGTTCATTGAGGGCGAATCCCTTGCATAGCAATGCTCCAGGGATGTTCGGATCAATTGCAAGCGCCTGATCGCAACACTCTATGGCGTCTTCATACCGTCCGAGTTCAGTGAGGGCAAATCCTTTGCCGAGCAATGCCTCAAGATTGTTTGGGTCGATTGCAAGCGCCCGGTCATAGCACTCTATGGCGTCCTCATACCGACCGAGTTCATTGAAGAGAGATCCTTTCCTGAGCCATGACTGATGATCGTATGGATCAATCGCAATCACCTGATCATAACACCTTACAGCGTCTTCATACCGTCCAAGTTCATTGAGGGCGAATCCTTTGCTGAACCATACCCCGGGGTTGTTCGGATCGATTGCAATCGCTCGATCATAACACTCTATGGCGACTTCATACCGTCCAAGCTCATTAAAGGCAAGTCCTCTGACATGCCATGTCTCAGGGTTGTTTGGATCGATTGCAAGTGCCTGATCGCAGCACTCAATGGCATCCTCAAACCTGCCGAGTATCATGAGGGCAAGTCTTTTGCCATTCCATGCTCTGGAGTAGCCTGGGTCGATGGCAATAGCCTGGTCATCACACTCTATGGCGTCCTCGAACCTGTTGAGTTTCATGAGGACGGCTCCTTTGCCATCCCATGCTGCTGGATTGTTTGGATCGATTGCAATCGCCCGATCATAGCACCCTATGGCATCTTCATACTGTTCTTCATGAAAGAACGTGTTTCCTTCATGGCACCATTCATCTGCACTCTTCTCCATTCCTCTCAAATCCTCCACCAATACGAATATATGTGGAAATTTGATGATTGCACATATCTGTCGGTCGATATTATTCGATTCATTCTTTCTTCCCGCCATTTCACCCCAAAAACGCGCCGATTTCCGCCCATCTCTCCCGCCCTTTCCTCGCCCGCACCGGCACCATCCCTCATGCGAAGTCCGACACCCCCTCTACCTCCCGTTCTGACGCCGATATACCCGCAGTTTCCACGCTCAACCCGTCAAAATATCCCCAGAATAACAATTTCCCAAATGCGGCCCATCCTGCCTGGATCAGCAGAGCGGAAATCGAAAAAAAAGGTCAGATCGGAGAGATCCGGGGCGAGGTGTGATCCCGTCCCCATATTCCACACCTGCTGCACCACCCGGGCAAACTCCCGGTGGTCCAGGACGCCCGGCAACGTCTCTTGCAGCCGTCCCCCTCTTTTTTCATCGGTTTTCAGCAGGTTGCGGATGATGGCGTCACTCAACGGACGATGAGGAGAGGGCTGATCACGATTCGCACCCCGAAACGGGGACATCGCCGGATCGTTTCCACCATTCCGGGGATCGCACCCACACCCACACCCGGACACCGGGGAACCGGTGCCACCGGGTGCGTGTGCGTTTTGCTGTACTTCAGTACTAAGAGAGAGACGCGTCTCTCTATCTGTACTCGTACTGGCAGATCCAGAACCGTTCCCGGCCGCTTGATCTTCGCAGACGTCGCTGTAATCCTGCGGCAAACCTGCTGGAATGATGCAAGAGCCGGCGGGGCCGGGACCATCCGACCACCGCATCGGATCAGATTTATCAATTCACGCTAACTTTATGCCCATCATGCACAGGACGATCGCGCTCATCCTCATCTCCATCCTCCTCTCTGCCGGATGCCTCTCACCAGAACCTCCGCAGGCAGAGGAAGGCGTCATCCCGGTCACGCCAGACGAACCGTTCTCCCTCTTCGGGGGTCAGGGCACCTACACCGGGCTCATCGGCGAGGAGACCCCGGATATCCCGGCAAACTACAGCATCGGAATGGTCACCATCCCGCCGGGCAACGCCACGCCCCCGCACCGGCTGGTCGGGACCACCGAGTTCGTCTATCTCATCGAGGGCGAGGCCGAGATCCAGTGCGACAACCAGACGGTGACCGCTCGCGCAGGGGAGGTCGTGCTCCTCCCCGCAGGGGTGCTCCAGTCGATCGCCTCGGTCGGGGCGACCGACCTCAGGTACGTCGACGTGATCCAGCCGCCCTTCGCGGCGGAAAATGAGATCTCGGGCGACGACCTGACGGCTCTCGCGGGGACGACCGACGGCGTGCCGGTCGTCATCCCCGACCCCAGGGGCGGGATCGAGTGGGATCTCGGGTCTGAGATGATGATCTACACCCTCGCAAACCCGGTGCTGATGGAGGAGATGAACCTCCCGATCGAGTACAGTGTGGCGTACGTCGAATTCCTCCCGGGCGGGTCGATCGGATACAACCGGCTCAACGGATCGTCCGAACTGGTCTATGTGCTCGACGGCGAGGTCGAGGTCTTCACCCCGGACGCCGGATCGGTGCGAGTCCCTGCCGGGAGTGCGGCCTATGTCCCGCCCGACCGCGTGAAAGGCTACCGGAACGTCGCGGCGACGAACTCGACGATGCTCAGTTTCGTCGACCCGGCCTGGACGCCCGAACGGACCGAGATGCTGGAGTGACCGGCCTCTCCATTATTTTTCGAGCATATCCCAGAAGTATCCGGGGCTCGATCAATCCCGAGATCGAGACTCTTCTCAGTCATTATTCCTCTACCTTCCTCGCTTCAATCACAATCCCGGGGATTCCTGGAGCGCTGCCTCCGGCGTGATGATCCGATGTGCCGCCCACAAAGAGAAGAAAGCGTGTTTCCTTGCTCTCTCTCGCCGGGGGGCCGTGCCCCCCGGAACCCCCCACGACGAAGATAGGGGTGGGGCGGCAGCACGCTCTTGAACGGCGCCGTGCCTCAGAAACGTCTTCAGGTCACCTATCAAGGCCAGGGGGAGTTCTAGGACGACCTCTGAGTGAACGGCCGCACCGGCCGTTTTTCTCCTGAGAGAGATCGTGAAAAAAAGTGATCTTTTGGTCGGGCACGCCCTCAGACGAGGGGGCGGATGACGACCAGGCGCCACTCCGTACCGTGCAGACCGACCGTCGTCCAGTACATCTCCTTATCGACGACCTCTCCAAAGCCGGTGTCATAGAAGGAGTAGGTCGCATGCCCGGACCAGTTCCCGGAAAATGATCGTGCAGTCTCGAGGATCTCCGGGAAGTCCGCATACAGGGATTCGTTGAGCGTCTCCTTCCCGATCTCTTCGGGGTCCGCATCGTAGAGCACCAGACCGCCTGCCTGGGCGGCCATCACGGTATAGGGCGTCCCGGTGATGGCAGACTCTGCGTGCTCGCCGACGAGACGGTCGGGCAGGAAGGAGACGCTCACCATGCCGATCATCTCTTCATCCGGCGAGAAGACGGGGCACTCGATCGTCGCCGCGTACCCGCCCTCTGCAAGGGGGAAGAGGTCTGACATCACCGGCACCTTCCGCTCGAAGACCCGCTGCACAACCGCCTGCTCGCCCAGGTTGCTCCCGACAAGCCCGAGGGCGGCGGGCCTGGCGGCAGTGACCGTGCCGTTGCGCGCGACCACGATCGCCGTGGAGACGGACGGATCGGCCGCCAGCGCACCGTCGAGGAGCGCCTCAGCCTCTGGCCCCGAAAGCCCGGTGCTCCCAAGACCCGCGGCCGTCTCCGCCGCCGCCCGGTCGATCGCCGTCAGGCTTCCGGTGACCGTCCCCTGCATCTCGCCGAGGAGGGAGAGCATCTCCACGCGGGCGGCGTCATCAGAGGCACCGTCCTCTGTGGGGGTCATACAGCCGGCACAGAGCAGGGAGGCCGCCACCAGGACGAGAGCGATCGTCCATACGTGTGATTTCATACATCACCTGTCGACAGGGGAGGAAAAGAAATCGACGCACGGAGAAAATGGGGAAACACCGAGAGGAGAACATCTCCGATTCGGTCCATGGGGATCGGAAGTGGTGAAACACACAATGACGATACTTTTATTTCTCAGATCTCCACTTTTCCGTATGAGACGTACGGGAATCTTTCTGGTCCTGCTGATTCTTCTTGCGTGTGCGCCCGTCTCGGCGTGCACCATCTTTGCGGTCACGCCGGGCGCCTCAGAGAACGGCACGATGTATGTCGGCCACACCAACGACGGCGTCGGGCCCGACTGGAGAAACATCGACGACATCACCCTGACCTATGTCCCGGCGGCAGACCATGCCCCGGGAGCGACGAGGGCGATCTACTTCGATCCGAACAGCGGTTCTGACGCCGCAGGCAAAAAAGCAGGGAACGCCACCGGGCTCGTCCTCGGCTCCATCGAACAGGTGCCGCACACCTACGCCTACTACACCGCCTCCTACGCCATGATGAACGAGCACCAACTGCTCAGCGCCGAGTGCACCGATTATGCGAAGGTCCAGCTCGACGCCGAGGAGGGGAAGCGGATCTTCTACTCGTCCGAACTCTCGAACGTGGCGCTCGAACGCTGCACCACCGCACGGGACGCGGTCGAACTGGTCGGCAGCCTCATCGACACCTACGGCTATTACGGGACCGGCGAGACGCTCATCTTCGCCGACCCGAAGGAGGCGTGGGTCATCGAGATGTGCTCCAGTCCGGCGGGCACCGGCGGGCTCTGGGTCGCCGAGAAGATCCCGGACGGCGAGGTTTTCGTGGCCGGGAACGAGTTCAGGATCCGCACCTTCGCGGAGGGCGACCCGGACATGCTGTACACCCCCGACCTTTTCGCCATCGCCGAGGAGTACGGGCTCCGGTCGTCCTCTGAAGGCGACTTCGACTGGCTGGAGGCGACGAGTTACGGCGAATACTCCCATCCCTATTATTCGTTGATGAGGGTCTGGCGCATCCAGGACCGGCTTGCGCCCTCGCTGAACCTGAGCCCCTATGTCGAGGACTCGTACACGAAGGCCCTGCCCTTTACGGTCGTGCCCGACACGCCCGTCAACCGCACGACCGCCCTCTCGCTCTTCCGCGACCACTATGAGGGCACCGACTTCGACCTGACGGCGGGCGTCGCCGCCGGACCGTTCGGGAACCCGTACCGCTATCTCGGGCCCGCCGACGCCCACACCGATTTCCAGAACGAGTCCTCTATCGAGGTGCGGGCCGGGGCGAACCCGCGGCCGGTATCGGCGGTCTTTTGCAGTTACAGTTATGTCGCCGAGGCGCGGTCCAGCCTCCCCGACCCTGTCGGGGGCGTCCTCTGGTTCGGTCCGGCCGTGACCTACGAGACGGTGTACGCACCGATGTACGCCGGATCGGAGAATGTCTCAACCGCCTATACGACCGGGACGCGGACAGAGTACGACCCCGACGCCGCCTACTGGACCTTCGACTTCGTGACCAACTGGGCGATGCTCAGGTACGACGCGATGATCGAGGACATCCGGGCAGAACAGGCCGCACTCGAAGCTGACTCGATCCGGCAGGTCGGGGAGACCGACGCACGGGCGGCCGCGATGATCGCCGCGGGCGACGAGGCCGGTGCCCGCCGTCTCCTCACCGACTTCACGGTGCAGCGGGGCGACGAGATCATCGACGAGTGGCAGGATCTCTCGGCGATGCTGGTCGTGAAGTACTCGAACGGACTCATCACCGACCCGGCGACCGAGGACGTCGACGAACCCGGGTATCCGGCATGGTGGTACCAGGAGGCCGACTACCAGTACGGCCCGAGGGTCTACGACCTCGAGCGCCTCCGCGCCACGCCGGGCCTGAACTACACCGGCGAGAATGTCTGGGTCCCCAGAAACGCGTCGATCGATCAGATCCTGGAGAGGATCTGATCCTTTTTTTGCCCTCTCGGGCTTGCGCCTTTATCTTCCGTCAGAGCGACGTACAACCTGATTTCCATGCATACCCGCGTCCCCCCTATCCGTCTTCACCGTCTATCGTGGCTCATCCTCCTGACCGCCTTCCTCCTCACGACCGCAGGATGTCTTGAGAATGCACGGCAAGAAGAGCCCGCAAACGGTGTCGACCCCATCCGGAGCCACTACTCCCCCGGCGAGATCACGCAACTGAACGAGGCCGCAGAGGAGAAGGCAAACGCTTCGCTCGACGCCATTGCCGCGATCCCTCCTGAAGATCGCACCTTCGAGAACACGGTCCTCGCATTCGACCGGACACTCGCAGACTATTCAGACGCCGTCGGCCCCCTCATGCTGATGGGCTCGGTGTACCCCGACAAAAGAATCGCCGCAGAGGGCATGGCCTGTGAAGAATCTGCATCGGTCTTCCTTACCGGTGTCTACACCCGGCGCGATCTCTACGACGCTCTCCATGACCGGATCCCGCGCACTCCCGAGGAGTCCCGGCTCTACGACGTGACCATGAGGGAGTTTGAGAAGAACGGGCTGAAGCTCCCTGAAGATCGCCTCGTGAAGGTTCGGGAGATGAGGACTGAGTTGAGCGGACTCGAGACGAGGTACTCGGCCAACCTGAACAACGACAACACCACGATCGAGTGCACCGCCGACGAACTTGCCGGCGTGCCGTCGTCGTCGATGGCGGCGTTCTCGCAGACGCCGGAGGGGGCCTATCTCGTCACCGCGAAGCGCCCCGACTATGTCGCGGTGATGACCTATGCCGACGATGCCGGGACACGCAAGCGGATGTACGAGGCATACCACAACCGGCAGGCGGAGGCGAACACCCCCCTGCTCGAAGAGGCGATCGTGCTCCGCCAGCAGATTGCACGGGAACTGGGGTACGCCACATGGGCCGACTACCGGATCGAGGGCAGGATGGCAGGGAACACGAGCAATGTGATGGCATTTCTCACCTCCATGCAGGCACCCCTGAAGGAAAAATACACCGCCGAGATGGCGGGCCTTCTCGCGATCAAGACGCGTATGGACCCGGCGGCGACGACGGTCGAGCCCTGGGATGTCGCGTACCTCCAGGATATCCAGAAGCAGGAGGAGTATGCCTATGACGAGGAGGAGGTCAGGGAATACTTCCCGCTCGACACCGTCCTTCAGGGCCTTTTCGACACCTACGGGACGCTCTTCGGCGTCGAGTTCTCCGAGGTCGAGGACGCTGCTGTCTGGGATCCAGATGTCAGGCTTTATGCGGTGAAAGACCAGACCGGCGATGATCTGATCGGCTACCTGTATCTTGATCTCTATCCGCGTGAGGGGAAGTTCGGGCACTTCTGTGCGACGCCGGTGATCGGCGGGAGGATGAAGGACGGGACGTACTCGACGCCGGTCGTTGCGATCATAGGTAATTTCCGCACGCCCGAAGGGGAGAAGCCGTCGCTTCTGACCATGTACGAGATCGAGACGCTCTTCCACGAGACCGGGCATGCGATGCACTATCTCCTGACGACCGCACCGTATGGCTCTCTGTCAGGGTTCAATGTGGAGTGGGATTTTGTCGAGACGCCTTCCCAGACGCTTGAGGAGTGGGCCTGGGATCCCGAGGTCCTGGAATCGATCTCAGGCCATTATACCAACTCGTCCGAAAAAATTCCGCCTGAACTTCGTGACCGCGTCATTGCGGCCAGGGATGTCGGGGCAGGGAATCTCTATACCGGTCGTCTGCTTGTCAATTCTCTGGAGGATATGCGGTTCCACACCGCGACCGCACCGGTCAACGTGACCGAGGTCTGGTCTCAGACCTATGAGGATGTAACGGGTACGCGGCCTCTTGCCGGTACCCATCAGCCCGCGTCGTTCGGCCATCTCATGGGCGGGTACGATGCCGGGTATTATGGGTATCTCTGGTCGAAGGTCTATGCCCTCGATATCGTCGACGAGTTCAAGGAGGGCGGGATGACCAACCGGACCACCGGGATGAAGTTCAGGGACGAGATCCTTTCACGGGGCAATATGGAAGACGGCACCGTGCTTCTGGAGAATTTCCTGGGGAGAGAGCCGGGGCCTGAGGCGCTGTGCCGGCACCTCGGGATCGAGGTCGACGGGGAGGATTGATCGGCTCTGGAAAAGATCTTCCTGACGGAGGTCTTCGGCGGGGGCCTTCCTCACGTCCTCCCGCGAACAGAGAATAAGCAGGGGACAGAGGATAGCGATCAGGGATTTTACCCTGCAGATTTTCTGAGTCGATCTTCGGTAGTGCCCCAAAATGTAACTGAAAATAAATTTCAGGAAATCTGACTGAGTTACGTTGAGCAGTGACCTGTATTCATAGACCATATCCCAGAAGTATCCAGGTTTCGATCCATCATCAGGATCGAGACTCTTCCTGGCCATTCCTCTTCCTCCCCCGCCTTAACCGGCATCACGGGGTTCTGGAGTCGGTACTCCCGGCGCGATTGACGGAGGAAGGCGGACCGATCCGACGTGCCGCCCACAGAGAGTAGAAAGCATGTTCCCTCACTCTCTCCTGCCGGGGGGAGACCCCCCGGACCCCCCCCACGACGAAGATAGGGGAGGGGCGGCAATAATCTCTGGAACGACACCGTGCTTTCCGATAATTCTTCCACTCGCCTGTCAGGGCAAGGCGAGTTCTGGGACGGCTTCATAACAAAAACTCGCACAGATAGAGTTTTTTTGGTGTCAGATATTGCCTGGAGCACTCCCCGATCTTCGGTTCTATTCTGAGCACGTCCCACAATCTTTATGCCCTATAGTCCTCTATGGATCACTATGGTCACGACGATCCAGCTTCGGCCCGAGACAAAGTCCCGTCTGGACGGCATCAAGATCCACCCCCGAGAGACCTACGACGAGACGTTGAACCGTCTTCTGGACATGGCATATGACCCTGAACCCTTGAGCGAAGATACTTTGAAAAAGATTGAGGAGGGTATCGCAGATATCCGGGCCGGTCGGGGTCGCCCCTTTGAAGGGGTTGTCCGGGAACGGGGCCTTGAATGATCTGGCGGCTGATCATCCTGCCGGGTGCCGAGCGAGACTTCAACAGGATCCCGGATCCCGATGCCCGACAGATCAAAGAGGAACTCTATGCCCTGGCAGACGAGCCGTATCCTCGATCTCACGTTAAGAAATTGAGGGGACACCAGAGCAGTCCGGTGTACTCTCTTCGTGTGGGACATTATCGGGTCATTCTCATCATTGAAGATAATACGATGGTTATCGCCGTGATTGAGATTGGAAACCGGAGCACGGTTTACCGGAAATATTGACACACCGACTCTGGAGAAACGCTCTTGATACGGCTCTGTAGAAATCATCTTGATGGTTCTCTTCGCCGGGGAGCTGGCCGCCCCCCGAACCCTCCGTGCGAAGATAGGGGGAGGACGACATCCCGTCTTTCAGAATCATTTATTCGGCCTTCCCTGCCCTATCTTCATCACGGGGGTCCGGGGGCAGAGCCCCCGGCACAAGCATGGGGGAAGGCACGTTGATCGACAGTGCCGCCCTCAATTGCAATATCTTTCCTGTCAACGTGCGTGAAGATAGGTGGGGGCGGCTCAACACTTGATTTCTGTTCGCTCCCTGGTCACATGGAGAAGGATCAAGGATCAGTTCCTTCCACACTCCAGAACGGGGATACGAACTTTTATTTCCGATCCAGCCCTTCATGGAATCTTTGCCGCGGCTTTCACGGCGAGATCCTCAAGCAGTTCATAATCGGGATCAGGCCCGACGGTCACGAACATCTCATAGAGATCGTATTGCGAGAAGGTGATCACGTAATGAATGTGGTCCTCGGTCGCATTCCGGTCACGTCCGATCAGTTTGAATGCCGCGGAGTTCTCCCCGATGGCGGGCGGGTCGAGCACTTCGTTTCGTCCGATGGAGTAGGTCTCGTAGTCGGAGTCGACCATTCTGGTGGCATTTCCTTCAGGGAAGGTGATGAGTTTCTGCGAGATGACGAGGTCCCCCGGCTTTGGTGCCGGTTCTTCTGAAAAAAATTCTACAAATCCTACGTTCGCCCCGAGTTCTCTCATGGTCGGGGAGAGGTCCGACTCGGGTATCAACTTGTATCTGGGCGGGGCATAATCTGCGGGAAGATCGTCTTCTGTCAGGAAGAGGTCGAAGAACTCTGTTCTCTGGGTGTCGGGCGCCGGCGGCGTGGTCGCCACCGGTACAGGGGCATCTATGATGTCATCGGCATGTTCTTCTGCCGGAGGCACCGGCCCGATGAGCAGGATCACCGCGATCATGGCGATCACCAGAACATACACTGAGGCCGGCACCCAGAAGAGCCTGCTCTTCCCGGTGAATGCCGCGTCGCCCCGGTTGATTTTGTCCGCCGTCCTGTAGGCGTCGTATATGGAATGGCCGAGGATCCCGACGACGGCCGCGACGGCGAGCAGGAGCACTGCCGCGGATGCCCAGAACGAGACGAAGAAGAGCGGCACGACGAGGAAGGTGGCGAGGAGTGCCGTGACTGTGTATGCCCCGAGATAGAAGAGGCCGTCGTCGGTCCGCCCATTATACCACTGTCCCCACCCGACCCAGAGGAGACTGCAGAGGGCGGCGACCAGGGGGTTGCGGACCGTTCCCCTGTCCGGCGATGAGAGCGGCCCGTGCGGCAGGGTATCGTTCGGGGCCCCGCAGAACGGGCATGCAGGCAGGCTCTCGTCATAATAGATCGTACAGGAGGGGCATCTTCTGATCGACGGCATGCATCAACTCTGATGAGAGAATGCCGCCGCACCTAATGTGCCTGTTGATGTTCTTTTCAACCTCTTACTCCCTCTCCGGGCAGACCGACCCGGGGCGGGTCGCCGGGTTCTGGAGGTACTCCATCACCCTCGCGATCACTTCGGGGTTCCTGGGCAGGCCGATATGGCAGTATTGTTCGGGCCGCTCTGCCAGGGCCACAGGGTCTGCCGGGAGGATGTCCATGCCTGCGCCCCGCAGGTACGAGTCGGTGAGCGGCACGATGCCGTCGCCAGCATAGGTCGTCAGCCACTCGCCGTCGGGGCCGAGGGTCCAGGTCTTTCCCTCGAAACAGGGGAAGAAGGCAGGGGTGGCCGTGAGGTTCGCGGCAAGGATCAGCCTGTACGCAATGTCGTCGCGGCCCTTCGCACCCCGCAGCGCGGCGATGGTCCTGCTGCCCGGCCTGAACTCCTGCACGATGACGTCGTCTTCGGGGTCGAAGGTGCGGGGCACGAAGACCCCGGCCAGGCGGTCGACGACCTCGGGGCCGTACTCGGGATCGCTGAAGAGTTCGGCAATGGAAGATCCGTTGTTCGGCGGCCCGAGGCCGATCAACTGCCCGACCCGCTCCTCCCGCCGTCCCCCGTCGATCACCTCCAGGAGGTAGCGGGCGATGCAGGTTCCCATCGAGTGGCAGACGATGTCCACAGGTCCGGCATACCCGGTCTCGTCCCGCGTCAGGGCGAGGAAGTCCCCGAACGCCGCGGCGGTCTCGCCGGGTACGGCGTCGCCCATCTCGCTGTGGTCATAGATCCAGTACGGTATCTTTGCCGCCTCAAGGTGCGGTATCAGGCGTTTCCAGACGCCGGGATGACTCCTCCACCCGTGGACCAGTACGGCCGGACAGCTTTCTCGCCGCATCTCGCGATTTCTCTCTCCCTGAAACACCATGAGCCTTTGGTCCGGTCCGGGGAAGAGATATATGGCATGGCCCATATCTCAGCGGCATATGGACCGCACGATCCGGGCATTTGAGAAGGAGTCCTGGGACTGGAGAGAGGAGTTCACCGACCTTGGCGACGACGCCGGGGCGTCCTTGATAGAGAAACTCTCCGACGACGATATCGCCGTGCGGTGGAAGGCCGCCTGGGCCCTCGGCCATCTCGGCGACCCCCGCGCCGTCGACCCTCTCATCGCCTCCCTGGACTTCACCGCTCCTGTCGTCAGGGAGGAGGGGGAGTTCACCCTGAATATGGCCGCCGCCTGGACCCTCGGAAAACTGAAAGACTCTCGGGCGGTCGAACCCCTGATCCGGGGCCTCTCAAGCGCCTGCTCCGACTATGTCTGGGTCGCGGCCTGGGCCCTCGGCGAGATCGGGGACAGGCGTGCGATCGGGCCCCTGCAGAAGGCGCGGGAGCGGGACGAGTTCGAGTGTGTCTGGCAGAGTGACGCCTCGTGGAGCGGACGGGTGACCGATCCTGCCGAAAAAGTCGTCCTCGCCTCCATCACGGAGCGGACGTTTCACACCCCGGAGACGCCGGTCGAGAAGGCGCTCGAAAAGTTGGGTGAGATAAAGGATTTCACCTGATCCGTTCGGTAGTGCCGCGGGGATTTACCCCTTCTTCCCCTTTCCGTCCTGACCTTTTGTTTTTGTGTACTTTCTCGGGATAGCTTGAATGATCTCCCGGCCTTTCTCGGATTTTAATACCGTGAGCACTGCATTCTCAAGCACATCGCTATCAATTTCGATCGTGATCTTCCCCCTGTTTGCGGGGTGAGGTACGGGATCTTCGATTTGAGGAGTTGGTTTCTCCCCTCTCTTTTCGGTGAGAGGACCTACATATTCCGGGATGTCGAACTTCACGCCGTCGATCTGAGCCCCGCGAGTTTGAATTACAATCACCCGACTATGTGCGGTCAATTTCTTTTTCTCGGTGACATTAATGATATTCGCCAACATCTCCCGGTATCCCTGGTGACATGCGGGACAATCACAGAAACCCAGTTTCCTTTTACCGCTGGCAAAAACCAGAATAAGATTCATGAAGAGTGGAAAGGACATCTCATGCGAGTCACAGAGAGTACGGATCGCACACCAGTGAATGACGTCCCCGTCTTTCGGAGAATCTTTTTGCAAGGTGGATTTTTTTCCGTTTCGGGAGGGTCGAGATTTTTCGATCATGATCTCGGGTTCGTCCGGGCTTTTTGCCTCCCGTAAATCGACACCACACATGCCACAAAAAGAATTGGTATCACCAATGTCATTCCCGCAAATATCACATTTTCTTTGCATAAAATGAACTAGAAATATTATCTGACAGATAATGATGCCCATCATGGAAATCGGGTGTGCCCACGAATTTGTGATAGTTCCATCATCTGCATGTTGAATCACACCGACGGTCATGCAGGTATCGGCGGCCCCGGATAATTCACAATAGGAATCTAAAGATAACGATTCCTCTTTCTCTCTATCGCGAACAGATGTGAGGAGACGACGATTTCGATGGTCAATCTAGAGGGGGGCATTGACATTTTACTGGCAGGGTATGTTGCCCATGTACAAATATTACAATAATATGGCCAAAATTACAAAATAGAGGCAAAAAGAAAGGAATATATTAAGAAAAAACATCTGATCGGATAATGCAAGAGAGCCAACAAGAATCCCTAGCAAGGTATTACCGTGAAAAGTTGCACTTTGACGGAGGTTCTCAAGAAGATATTGAAATACCATTTGAAATAACATCTCATCAGTATCTAAAATATTCTGAAGACGATTTAAACAGCGATTTAATACACAAATATATAAACTGTCTTTCAAATGTAAAACGGGCAATCCACTGTCAAATAGACTCTCTTCTGTACGTTTTCGACTTATATGATCATGCAATTGAAAAAAGATGGGATTTTCCAAAAAAAGTAGATCATTTAAAACAAATTGGTGTAATAACACCACGGATCTTAGGAAAAATAAATAAAAATCGAAATTTACTGGAACATGAATATCTGAACCCAAATGCAGATGTTGTAGAAGATGCTCTTGATGTTGCAAAACTTTTTGTGGGTTATACAGATCGATTTTTAAAACGTCCATTCATTGATGCAAGTTTCGTGAACGAAGCAGATACGTTATGCGTCAACATCGAGCTGAATCGTTTAGATAAAAGATTTGCCATAAGTGAAATAAATACAACAAAGAAAGGAGAGCGCGAAGTAATCGAATTTGAAATATCCTCAGACTCTGAAGATTATATGCTCTTTTTGAAGTTTTGGATAATACACCTTAGCGAAATCAAATAAATTGAAAATTGATTTCGTCGAAATCCATCCTCAAAAAAGTACATAACCGATAGACCGAGATCAAAAACTATACCCTCTTAATCCCCTCATTCACAATAAGAGGTCATCCCAAAAGTATTCACGCTTGAACCATCCCCAGGATCAAAAACATTTTTTGACTCTGTAAAATTGCTTTTTCGGAGTGCGAGTGGGGGGGTTGGCCGCCCCCGTCGCAGGATCTTCATCGCCATATCGTGCCTGGGGGCCGTGCCCCCCGATCCCCCGATGAAGATCGGTGGGGGCGGCTCAACACTTGATATCTGTTCGCTCCCCGGTAACAAGCAGAAGGATCGCCCCTTCCACACACAACAGGCGATGAGAACACCGGCAAAGACCGATCGAATAATATCGACCAGATAAAAAGAAACCATACGTGCACGAGATATGATACAATGAAACCGCCCCTCTGTATCCAGACAAAATCAGCATCTCTTCGTCCCTGGGAGAGAAATGATGCACCCGCCCTTGCACGCCATGCGAACAATCCGGATATCGCGGGTTCTATGCGGGACGGCTTCCCCTCCCCCTATACCCTGAACGATGCCGAAAATTTCATACATATGGCATCCGGCACGTCGTCCGCGATCCTGCTCGCAATAGAGGTGGACGGAGAGGCTGCCGGAGGGATCGGTGTCACCCCTCTGGACGACGTGTACCGAAATACGGCAGAGATCGGGTACTGGCTGGCAGCACCCTATCAGGGCAGGGGAATTGTTACCGAAGCAGTGAAGGCTCTCGTACCAATTGCCTTCGAGCGTCTGGACGTTGTCAGAATTCAGGCGGGAATCTTTGAGAACAACCGTGCATCAGCGCGTGTCCTTGAAAAATGCGGTTTTCAACGGGAGGCCGTGCATAAAAAAGCGATCACAAAGAACGGGGCGATCATGGACGAAGTGATATACGCTTGTTTCAGGGACGAATAAATGCAAAAACGATGGGATGGTTCATCTTCGAACGGCTTTGTTGAAATCATCTGGGTGGCTATCTCTGGGGAAAACGGTCAGTATCCGAACCGCCGCTCATAGGTCGTGTGGTCCAGCCACTCGATGATCACCACGATCGTTTCCCCGTCGCTGGCCACGGTATAGATCAGGCGCCAGGAGTCGGTCAGGTTGTACTTCCAGAGATTCTGGATCGAAGAATGGCACCGCCGATACGCCTTCGGCACCTGCTTTTTCTGGATCTGGACGCCACGGAAGGCGTTCTCTGAGAGGGCGTCGAACGCCCGGTCAAGAATCGCCGAGAGTTTCTGGTCCTCGGAGCGGCGTGAATGTTTCAGGGCGACAAAAGAATCCCTGACATTCTCGTCGGCAAAAAAGATCTTCGCCTTCATCGGATCTGCAGGTCGTCACGCCCCAGGTAGCGTCGCGTGAGGTCGGGGTCGAAGATCCAGCAGACCTTGCCTCCTGCATCGATTGCAATCTTGTTCGACTCGATGAGATAGTCGATCACCGTCTTAAAGGTCTGGTACATGGTTTTTCTGGGGAGACTGGACCACATGGCACGGCGCCGGTATTCGCCGCTGTGCTCCCGGGCGAAGTCCTCGATCATGCGGATGGTCTCCAGGGTGGGTGAGTGCGAGGCGGTGGAGGTGGACATGGGCGATCGTTTGGTGTATAACTATATATAACAAATGGGGACGCCCATGGGAGAGGACCTCCTCTCCTCAGCCCGAAACCGCTGTGAGGAGAGGGAGTCCTTCCCATCCCCGTCTATCGAGAGGAAAGCCCCCGGAGAAATTCTCAATTTTTGAAACTATGAATCGGCGCCGGGATCCTCCCGCCGCGGTTCACGAACGCCTCGCAGCCGAAGGGGTTGACCTGCTGCACCGGCGCATACCCGAGCAGCCCGCCGAACTCCACCGTGTCGCCGACCTCTTTCCCGATGACCGGGATGAGCCGGACGGCGGTCGTCTTCTGGTTGATCATGCCGATCGCCGCCTCGTCGGCGATGATGCCGGCGATGGTGGTGGCCGGGGTATCGCCAGGGATCGCGATCATGTCCAGGCCGACCGAGCAGACGCAGGTCATCGCCTCGAGTTTCTCGATCGAGAGGGCCCCGCGGTTGACGGCGTCGATCATGCCCTGGTCCTCGCTGACCGGGATGAAGGCGCCGCTCAGTCCGCCGACAAACGAACTGGCCATCACCCCTCCCTTCTTCACCTGGTCGTTGAGGAGCGCGAGCGCCGCCGTCGTGCCCGGCGCACCGACCGACTCCAGGCCCATCTCCTCCAGGATCCCGGCCACGCTGTCGCCCACCGCCGGTGTCGGTGCGAGCGAAAGGTCGACGATCCCGAACGGCACCCCGAGCCGCTCCGAGGCCTCCTGGGCCACCAGTTGCCCGACGCGGGTGACCTTGAAGGCCGTCTTCTTCACGGTCTCGCAGAGCACCTCGAAGTTCTCGCTCCGCACGCCTTCGAGGGCGTGCTTCACCACGCCCGGCCCGCTGACGCCCACGTTGATGACCGCGTCCGCCTCGGTCACGCCGTGGAAGGCCCCGGCCATGAAGGGGTTGTCGTCGGGGGCGTTGCAGAAGACGACGAGTTTTGCACACCCAAGAGAACTGTCCTCTTTCGTCGCCTCGGCCGTCTCCAGCACGATCTCGCCCATCAGTTTCACGGCGTCCATGTTGATGCCGGTCCTGGTGGACCCGACATTCACCGAACTGCAGACCCGCTCCGTGGATGCGAGGGCCTCCGGGATGGAGCGGATGAGATTCTCGTCGGCCTTCGTCATGCCCTTGGAGACGAGCGCGGAGTAGCCTCCCAGGAAGTTCACCCCGGTCTCCTTCGCGGCCCGGTCAAGGGTCTCTGCGATCGTCACGAAGTCCTCGGGAGAGGTGCAGGCCCGTCCTCCCACCAGGGCGATGGGGGTGACGGAGATGCGTTTGTTGACGATCGGAATGCCGTATTCAAGTTCGATCTCCCTGCCCGTCGAGACGAGGTCTCGTGCGACGCGGGTGATCTTCTCGTAGATATTTCGGTTGAGGGTGTCCAGGTCGGCGTCGATGCAGTCGAGAAGACTGATGCCCAGCGTGATGGTGCGGACATCGAGCTTCTCCTGCTCGATCATCGTGTTCGTCTCGTTGACCTCTAAGAGATTGATCATCGGCACGCCTCTCAGATCCGGTGCATTTTCGTAAAGATGTCCTCGCGCTGGCACCGGATCCTGACCCCGATCTCATCGCCGAGCGCCTCGAGTTCATTGACCATCTCGCCGAAGGGTTTGGTTGACCTGCCGGTGTCGACGATCATCATCATATTGAAGTAACCCTGCACGATGGTCTGGGAGATGTCCTCGACATTCACCTGGTTCTCCGCGAGATAGGTGCAGACCTTCGCAATGATCCCGACGGTGTCTCTGCCCACGACCGTGATGATGGTTTTTTTCATGCCCTGGCACATCCTGGTAATACATTGGTGTTCTCTCAAGATTAATTTCGTCGCAGAGGAAACACCGGGCAGGTCTGAGACGATCGCTTCCGGAAGATCAGATTTATTTTTTCGGTCGAGTCTCGAGCCCATGCACAGGACGATCGCGCTCAACTTCATCTGCACGCTCCTCTCCGCCGGATGCCTCTCCGGTACACCGGGCTCATCGGCGAGAAGAACCCGCAGATCCCGGCAGGCAATGCGACGCCCCCGCACCGGCCGGTCGGGAGCACCGAGTTCGTCCCCCCATGACCTGGTGAAGGGCTACCTGAACGGACGGTCCTGCTGTAGACGCAGAGATCCCGGGGCGCTCGCCCGAACCGGAAGGGGGGACCGCGTCTGCCATGGCCTGCGATTCGGTTCCGCTGCCCGGGACACCGTCCCGGATCTTTGTTTGAGACCCCTGGGACAAACCCACAATTATGAAAATATTGAGCATATATTCATTATATATTCCATATCGACAAATTTTCAAGATAAAAATAGAAAAGAATATAATATTGCCATCCTTATTGGGGGATCATACCTGATATGGAGCGTTCCATCCCGGCGCGGACCGTACCGTGCCGCACCGTCTCCAGATCTCATCGGTAACGGAGTGAAATCGATGAAAAAACCCCCCTTCAACCATGTTATTATTGTCTTTCTGCTTATTGCGGCCCTGCTGATCATGCCGGCCGCGGCGAGGACCGTCGCAGAGGGAGATCTCATCTTCGACTATGAGACCGACCTCGACCTCACCGCCATCGCAGCGGACGGCGACAGACTGGTACAGTACACCGACGACGATCCCGGCAAGGTTCAGGTCTACGTTATCCCGATCCCCCAGGCGGCATCTCTCGACCTGACGGCGATCGACCTGCAGGGCCATTACGGCACCTACTACCTCGTCTCCGGCGGTGCCGCGACCGGCAAGCGCGTCTACGTCCGTGAACCGACCGTAACGCTCGACGTGGTCCTGGAGTATGACCACTCGTCCTCGATCGACGGGATGAAGGTCTCACCCCGGACCCCGATTGCCTTCAAGTTCGTCGCCCCCCAGGTCGCACTCTCCTCCCTGGACGCCACGGTAAAGGTCGAGATCACCAAACCCAACGGGGCGAAGACGTTCGTCATCGGGGACCGATACCTCACGAACCACGCCCTGAACAGATCGTTGACATATATCGGTGCCATCGACCTCTTCGGGCTTGAAGAAGGCACCTATACCGCTCAGGCAACGTGGCAGAGCCCCCATAGCTTCGCAAACTATGCCGCCGACTCCAACACGGTGAACTTCACGGTCGGCACCTTCCCCTTCGGGATCGAGTCCAACAAGGAGCGCCTTGTCAGGGGCAACTCCTTTGCCGTGACCCTCGCCGGCGAACCGAAAGCGGCGTACTTCCTGTATGTCAGGGACGCAGCCATCCCACCCGACGGGTACCCCCTCATCAAACCCGGCCAACCGGGCGTCACCCTGATGGCGACGGAATTCACCGGCGCCCCCGACCCGGCAGCAAGCCAGATCGCAAATCGTGAGCGTGCATACGGGTACGGTCCCTATGCGCCCGACACCGCCGCCGTCGTGACCACCACCTCCGCCGGCACCCGGACCCTCGAGTTCTCGACGACGGCCGCCACCGACGATCGGACCTTCACGATCAAGGTCGTCGACCCCTCAGACGCCACCAGGTCCGACGAGGTCACGGTCACCGTCGAGCAGGGCGAGGTCACCATAACCGCCGGAGGGGCGGGCACCTCTTATCCGGGAGAGGAGATCGCACTCTCCGGCACCAACACCGACAGCGACACAGTCTACCTCTTCATGACCGGCCCGAACCTCGACAAGAACGGCGTGCCGCTCGACAATCTCTCGGCATCGGCGGCGAACGGTGCCTACCTCACGGTGGACGTGCAGGCCGACGACACCTGGGAATACTGCTGGGACACCGGGATGTACCCCGACGCTCTCCCCCCCGGCATCTACACCCTGTACGCCGCCAGTTCCTTTGTGGACGGGAGCGGCAGATATGTCTGCGCTGGAGACCTGGGAGACGTGAAATACGACTCCGCTGTTGTTCGGGTCCAGGGCCCATCCGTATCGGTGCAGGCCTCGGCCACCCGCATCGCCGCAGGGGACGAGGTCTCCATCGAGGGTACGGCGACTGGATCCCCCGAAACCGTCGCCCTCTGGGCATTCGGGGACGGCGGTGCCGTTGAGACCTACACGCTCCCGGTCCAGGGAGACGACACCTTCCTCCACACCTTCGAGCGGGACATGACCGCCCTGATGTACCCGGGCCAGCACTACCTCATCGTCCAGCACCCGATGACCGACGGCACCTATGCGGTCAGGCCCGACCCGACTGTTCCTCAGGGCGGGAGCGTCAGGGTCGTCAACGCCACCGGCGCCGTCCTCGACCTGAGCGGCATGACCGCCTCTGACGCCGCATTTACCGTGCTGGAAGCGATCCGGGAACCCGCATGCGACGACATCTGTGCCGGCGCCGCGTTTACCGTCCAGATCCCAGAGATCGTGATCGACGAGATCGGGGAGGTCGATATCGGTGAGAACGTCACGATCACGGGCACGACCACCCTGGCCGCCGGCGACCATCTGGCGCTCACGGTCAGGTCGGCCTCAGTGAACCTCTCCAGCGTTCTTGAGGTTGCGGACGTGAACGGCGAACACCGCTGGTCCCATGTGATCAGCACCGTCGGCCTCGCACCCGGCGGCTATGAGGTCCAGGTCTCAGGGGTCGAGGTGGAGACTTCGGCCTCAGGGTCCTTCGTCGTCAGGGGAGCACCGACCCCCACCCTCTCGTTCACCCCGGCCACGGGCACGGCCTTCCTCTCCTCGACCACGGAGTACGCCGTCGTCCTGAACACCGCGCCGGAAGGACTCTCAGGATACAACCTCACCGTCTCCCTCGACGATCCCGCCGTGGCCGAGATCGTCGGAGTCTCCTTCCCCACCTGGAACGCCCTCTCCTCGACCGGCGCTCTGCCCGCCGACACCCTCTGGATCACGGGCGTCGACCTGAACGACGAGGTCGCGGCCGGGGCCGCGGACGTCACCCTCTGCACCCTCACCATCAGGGGCACGGCGACCGGCACGACCGGGATCACCCTTGTCCCCACCAAAGTGGACACCGACTTCGGCGGCAGGTATGCACCCGAGACCGTCAAGGGAACCCTTGACGTGGTCACGGTCGTCCCGTTCCAGAGAGGGGACGGCAGTGCGTATCCGCCACCCACCGATCCGGACGGTGACGGGGTGTTCGAGGACCTCGACGGCAACGGCTGGACCGGGTTCAACGACGTGGTGCTCTACTTCAACGGGATGGACTTTATCGAGCACAACCAGCCCATCGATGCCTTCGACTACGACGGAAGCGGTTTCATCGGGTTCAACGATGTGGTCGGCCTCTTCGAGAGGATCTAGGTGATTTCCATGGACGTGAAAAAATTCTTGACAGGCGGCTGCGTGGTTGCTCTCGTCGTCGTGCTGACCCTCTCGGCGATCGCCATGCCGGTGTCCGCACGGACGGTCGCAAGCGGCGACACTGTCTTTGATTATGAGGAGGGGCTGGACCTCTCTTCCTTCGTTATGAACGGCGACCTGTTCGCACAATATCAGTACGATGACGTATCCTACGGCCAGGAATATGCTTTCAGAGTGGATAATGCTGCAGATCTCGACCTGGTCCAGATCGACCTGGCGGGCCACTACGGCACCTACTACCTCCACCAGAACTCGGCGCCGACCGTCGAGAAGATCTACATCAGGGATCCGTCGGTCTCGCTGGACGCCGTGCTCGATGTGGACAGGAGCGCCTCGATCGACGGCGGCACTGTCTCCAGAAACAGCAGGATCGCCTTTGTGCTCGATGCCCCCGAGGTCGGCACCTTCCTGCCGACGGCCACCGTGAGGATCAAACTCACCACACCGGACGGTGCGACCACCACGCAGATCGCAGGTACCAGTCTCACCGGGATCGCACTGGACTGCCCGAAGGTGTACGTGACCGGCCTCGACGTCGGCGAGATGGAGGACGGCACCTACACCGCCCGGGCTGAGTGGGAGAGCCCCCGCGGCTTCAACGACTATGCCGACAATTCGAACATCGTGACCTTCAAGGTCGCCACCGTCGGCACGACGATCGAGACCGACAGGGAACGCGTGATACGGGGCAACCCCTTTGTGGTCCGCATCACCGGAGACGCGAAGACCTGCTATAACCTCTACATCGAGGACGCCGGGGACGCCGCGTACCCGTTCATCTCCCCGGCCCAACCCGGGGTCATAATGACGGAAGGCGCCTTCTCCGGCGCCGCCGACGCGGCCGCCGACACCAGGGCAAATGATGAACGCGCCTGTGCCGGGGACATCTATGTCTCCGGTACGGCGGCGACGGTCGCCACCGATGCAACCGGCACGCGGGTGATCGAGTTCGCGACCAACGCCTCCACCAGCGACACCGTCTACACGCTCACGGTCGTCAACACCGGCGACGCCACGGCCGCCGACAGCGTGCAGGTCACCGTCGAGAAGGGCAAGGTCACCCTCGCTGCAAAAGGGACGTCCCATTCTGTCGGCGACGAGATCGTCTTCACGGGCACCAACACCGACAGCGACGACGTCTACCTCTTCCTGACCGGGCCGAACCTCGGCGACGGGAGGGGTGTCAGTCCGAATGACGTCACCGGGATGGCGTCGTGGGGCCACTATGCTTGCCGGTGCGTCGAGTCGGACGGCACCTGGGAATACCGCTGGGCCTCCCCGTGCTGCGGCGCGGTCCTCAGCGCCGGCACCTATACGCTCTATGCGGCGGGTACGTGCACCGATGCAGACGGATATTGGGTCGATGCCGGCCATCTCGATGGCGTCATCTATGACGCTTGCTCTTTCGAACTCAAAGACCCCACCCTTGTCGCCGGGACATCCGGTGAAGAGGTAGCACAGGGCGATTGCTTCACGATCACCGGCACGGCGACCGGTTCTCCGGACTGTGTCCTGGTGTGGATGCTCGGGAACAACTACAATCTCCTGGGATATACCGCAACCGTCGGTGAGGACGGCACCTTCACGTTCATTGTTGAACGGGCCGATACCGCCTATCTGAGCCCGGGCAACTACTCGGTGATCGTCCAGCACCCGATGAAAGACGGGATGTTCAACGTCCGCCCTGCCACCCAGGTTGAGATCGAGGAGGCAATGGCCACCGGGAGGCTCCATAACCCGACATATTTCGTCATCCGTGACGCCGTCGGCAACCTCATCGACCTCGGCAAACTCTCGGCCTCCGGGAATGTGGCCGCCCTCGTCAACGCCCTCGACTCACCGAACTGTGACGACATCCATGCCGACTGCGTCGTCACCATCGAAGAACCGCGGATCTCCGTCGACGAGATCGGCGAGCGGCCGGTCGGCGACCGCTTCGTCATCACCGGCACGACGAACCTTGCAGAAGGGAACGTCCTCTACGTCGACGTCGCCGCCGCAAACTCTTCCGTCGCCTCGGGCACGGCGACGGTGGTCGGAGGAGAGGACGGCGGGAACGAGTGGTCGTTTGAGATCGACACCTCGGCGTTCGCGCCCGGCACCTACACCGTCTGCGTGGAGTCCGTGAACATCGACGTGCAGCAGACCGCCACCTTCACCGTCAGCGGTTCGGTCCCCTGCACTCTCCGGCTCAGGCCCGGGAACAGCACCGTCGCCGTCGGCGGGACCGAGACGCTCTCGGTTGTCCTGGACCGTGCACCACAGGGACTCTCCGGGTTTGAGATCACCGTCGACCTGACCGAGACCGGGGCCGCCGAGATCGTGAAGGTCGACCTCCCCGCATGGGCCGGCCTCGCAAAGACGGGGGACCTGCCCGCCGACACTCTCACGATCCGGGCCGCCGACCTGAACGACATGGTCACGCCGGGAGCGTGCGAGGTCACGCTCTGCACCCTCTCCGTCCGCGGCGACGCCGCAGGGAGCACCGGCATCGCCATCTCGCCGCGGACCGTCGAGAGCGACGCCTGGAGCAGGTATGCCCCGCAGACAGAGGACGGCCTCCTGGAGGTCATCGCCATCCACGCCTTCCCGCACCCGGAAGGAGGGTTCTATCCCATCCCGACCGACCCGGACGGGGACGGGAGGTATGAAGACCTTGACGGCAACGGCTGGACCGGGTTCAACGACGTGGTGCTGTACTTCAACGGGATGACGTTCATCGAGAAGAGCCAGCCTTGCGGCGCCTTTGACTATGATACAAGCGGGTTTATCGGTTTCAACGACGTCGTCGAACTCTTCAGGTCGATCTGAGGGAAGAACCATGTGGTCGAGAACCATCGTTCTTATCCTTCTTTCGCTGGGGGTGTTCCTCGCCGTCCCGGCGAGCGCAGAACCCGCCCTCGTCGTGGACGGCGACCTCTCGGGTGCCGGGATCGGCGTGCCGGTCCAGGTCTCGGTCAGCCTCAACGACGCGGCGAAGGGAGTCTCGGGTTACAACATCAGCGTCTGCGTGGAGAACGGGGACGTGGCGGCAATCACCGCCGTCTCCTTCCCCTCCTGGGCGACGCTCCACTCCAACGGCACCCTGCCGTCCGCATGCACCTGGGCCTCGGGCGTAGACATCGGTCGGCAGGTGGAGGGGAGTGCGGATACCGTGGACCTGCTGACCGTTACGGTCACGCCGACCGCCGAGGGGACGACCGCCCTGGTCATCACCCCCGAAAAGATCGACGACGACACCGGGGGACGGTATGTGCTTGCGGTTGTGGAGCGCCGGTTGAGCGTGGGAGAAGAGGCTTCTTCCTCCGGGGACTCCGGGGATGATGAATGGGCGACGACAGCACCCGTCACCACGCCCCCGGCAACCGTGACCGAGACCCCGGGCGGCACCACCGCCCCGGCCGAAACACCGCAGGAGACGGAGACGGTCGCCAGGACGCCGGCCACGGCCGCCGCCGCAACGACCTCTGTGCCAACAGCCACGACAGAGCAGGCGGCGGGCACCGATCAGGCTCTCCTGGTCGGTGCAGGCCTGGCCGTTGCCGGCATCGTCTTTTGCAGGAGGGAGCGATGACCCGCATCACCGGTCGGGCGGCCGTCGGAGCGCTGCTCCTTCTCTCGCTCCTCCTCGTCGCACCGGCATGCGCCGCGGCGCCGGTGGTCGGCATGAGCCCTGCCGAGGTGCAGGCGGAATCAGGGGAGAACGCGACGGTCGCGGTCGTGATCGACACCCTCCCGCAGGGGCTGTCCGGATATGCGATCACCTTCGCGATCGACGACCCGGCGGTCGCCGGGATCGCCGGCGTGGAGTTCCCTGACTGGGCCCGGATGACGGCCGCCGGCCCTCTGCCGGCAGACGCCCTGGAAGTCAAGGTCGCGGACCTGGAGAATGCCGTCGGGGCGGGTGCGACCGACGTCACCCTCTGCACCCTCACTCTCAGGGGTGAGACCGCGGGCACGACCGCGCTTACGGTCACCGCGATGGCGGTGGACGACGACGCGGGCGGGAGGTATGCGCCGCTCTCCGCGCCGGCGACGGTGGTCGTGGGCGGCGGGCCGACGACATCGGTCGCCATGGACCCGGCCAGCGCCACCCTCCTCCCTGATCAGGTCGTCGAGGTCGCGGTGACGATGGACCGTGTGCCCGGGGGCCTCTCCGGCTATGAGATCACGGTGGCCTCGGACGATCCCGACGTGGCGGTGATCGACGGGATCGTATTTCCGGCATGGGCCGGGATGACCGGGAACGGGACGGTGCCCGCGGGCTGCATCCAGGTGAAGGCCGCGGACCTGAACCATGAAGTCGGTGCGGGTGCGACCGATGTCACGCTCTGCACCCTCCGCCTCCGCGGGGTCGCGGCCGGGTCGGCGGAGATCGCGATCACCCACAAGCAGGTCGACGACGACGCCGGCGGGCGCTATGCTCCCGCTACCGGCGGGTGCCAGGTGACGGTCGCGCCCGCGGCAGATACTTCCCTTGAGATCGAACCCTCGGTCGCGGAGGTGGCGCCCGGCGAGACGACCACGGTCTCGGTGGTGATGGACACCGTGCCGCAGGGGCTGTCAGGGTATCTGTTCTCCTTCGAGGTCCGGGATCCGGCGATGGCCGAGATCGCCGCCGTCGCATTCCCGGAGTGGGCGCAGATGCAGACACACGACACCCTGCCCGCCGGTTCGGTCCGGGTGAAGGCCGCGGACCTGAACAATGCCGTACGCCCGGGTGACCGGAACGTCACCCTCTGCACTTTCACCCTCAAGGGCGGGGAGAAGGGCGTGACTGCCTGCGGGATCACCGGGGCGAAGGTCGACGACGACGCGGGCGGGAGGTACGCGCCCGCCACCGGCACCGCCACGGTCCTGGTCGGCATCGAGAGACCGATAGCCTCGTTCACCGCCGATCCGGTCAAGGGCGTCGCACCCCTCGCGGTGACCTTCACCGACGTCTCGTCCGGCGATATCACCGCCCGGCTCTGGGACTTCGGCGACGGGGTAACCGCGACCGCCAGGACTGTCACGCACACCTACGCGACGGCCGGCACCTACACCCCCACCCTGACGGTGAGCGGTCCGGGCGGAACCGACACCTCCGGCGGCACGATCACGGTGAGCGGCACGGGTACCTCCGCCCGGTTTTCCGCCGACGTCACCTCGGGCGCCGCTCCCCTCACCGTGCACTTCACGGATCAATCCACAGGCGCCCCGACGAACTGGCTCTGGACCTTCGGCGACGATGCCACCTCCACCAAACAAAACCCCACCCACACCTACACCGCACCCGGCAACTACACCGTGACCCTCTCGGTCAACGGCGGCGAGGAGACCTGCACGAAGGCCGCTTACATCACGGTCACGCCGCTCCTCTACGGCGACGCGAACGACAACGGCGTGGTCGACCAGGCCGACACGCTCAGGGTACTGAAAGAGGTCGTCGGCATCACGGCAGAACCCGCGCCCGGGACCGAACAGTTCCAGAAGACCGACGTCCACCGGAACGGCGTGATCGAGGTGGGCGACGCCATGTTCATCGCGCAGTACAATGTGGGGCTGCGGGACGCGTGGTTTGCGTTGAACGGATAATTTCTTTTTTTCGGACGAAGTGCAAGACCTTACAGGCGCCCTGACCTGGGGGTCGTCCAACCTCGTTCACTCCGTCTCTCTCCACCCATCGATCCTCCGTTCGCACTCCTCGCCCGGCAGCCAGCGCCCGTTCTGCCGCATCGTCTCGATCGCCCCGGCCGCCCTGCTCGGCGTCACGATCTCGCCGGCGACGAGGAGATCCATGAGCCAGAGGGTGCCGTGGAGCACAACTCCTTCTTCCCGTGCGGTTTTTCGCAGCGTGCCGTCCCCGGTGAGAAGGACGGCCCCGCTATGGCGTGCGAGGACCATCACCGAGATGTCCTCCATGGAAAGAGCAGGATAGTTCTTCCTGAGTTCAAGCATCTCGAGGACCTGCTCGCCGGGAAGTTCCCGGATCTCGAGCCCAAGACAGAGCAGGTCCGTGAGCGGGATGGTCCTGACCTCATGGGCCACGATGTCGGTGGTCAGGAAGACACATTCAAGGGAGAAGAGATCGTGCAGGACTCCCCCGGCGAAGAGATCAAAGAGTACGTTTGCATCGACGGCGCAGGTCGGGGGGATGCCCTGCGTCCGCCGCACCTACTCAGCCCCTGCGGCGATCCCGGGCAGGTCGCCCCCGAAGAGTTCCCTGGCCCGCGACTGCGTGATCTTCTTCTCGTTCATGGCCCGCAGGATGAGCAGATGCATGTACGTGGGCGTTTCATGTCTCACCGCTTTCGCCGGCTCTTCTTTGCCGGCCTTCACCTGGTTCAGCCGGGCATCCAGCCCTTTTGCGGTCACCCCGGTGATGACCCCGAGGTCCAGGGCACGACGGACCCAGGCCTTCATGCTCATCCCATACTTGTGCTTGAGGAGATAGAGTTCCCGGAGATCGATGGCATGGCGTTTCTTCCCCAGTTCTTTCCAGACCATCTCGCGGGGCACAAGAAATGCACCGGCAAACCGGTGCGCCGCCGCTTCTTCATCGAGTGGGTGCTCCACCTGGAGGAGCAGGTGCCCCAGTTCGTGGGCGCAGTTGTAGCGCTGGCGGTCCCCGCTCATGGCGGTGTTGACTGCGATCACCGGCGTCCTCTCGTCGTGGTAAAATGTCAGGGCGTCGAAGGAGTCGGGTGCCTCGATGGTCCCGACCTTGATCCCGTGCTGTTCCAGGACGTCCATCACGTTCTCGATGGGGTCGAGGCCAAGGTCCCATGCCTCGCGTAGCCGCGAGGCGACTGCTTCCACCTCCTCCATGCCGGATGCCCGGCACTCTTCGCGCGGCGGGAGGTCCAGATCGGCCCGGATGCCCGAGATCATCTCGATCTCCAGGTAGCGTTCCAGCCAGTCGGTCACCTTCGCGTGGATGATATGCTCCTCTTTTTTGGTGAGCGGTCGGTGGCACCGGTACTGCGGTGCTGAGAGGTGCACCGTGATCTGCCGGAAGAAGAAGTCGATATTGACGTCCAGGGCCTCACTGAGGCGGATGAGCGTACCCGAACCCGGGACCACCTCTCCTCGTTCGTACTTCGAAATCGCCGTCGCACTTACCCCAACTGCTGCACCGAGTTCCCGCTGGTTCATCCCGGCACTTCTTCGGGCCGCTTTTATCCGCTCGGCAATGCTCATATGGCTCACTCCTCTTCGACCTGGTTGCCGTGAAGTTTACAAAAGTTCTGATGTTCGTGATTTTGTAAACTATGCACCAGTCTCCATCACGATATTTGAAGATTGTGATCTTTTTCTACGGGGGGTTTTTCAGGTGGGACGGCGGGTTTCAGAGCCTTCTGATTCCATCTTTGAACGAATTGTCCTTCAAAGATCCTGATTCTCCCATGGTGTACATCTTCTCTTCCGAGTCAGGCATATTCGTCCCCATGCACCAGAGAGGCAAAAAACGGGACCATCTCTTCCCCCGAATGATCGGTGATCAGGACGACGTTCGATGTTGAGGACGACACGGCTTTTATGATCCGTTCGAACACGAGGAGAGCCCCGTCGGTATCGAGGCCATGATCTTTGCAATAGTCCAGGCCAAGGAGATGGGCGGTCACAAAGTCGTGGTTCCCTTCGTTGAGCACCTGCTCAAGTTCGGTGAGGACCTTCATGTCCCGGTCCCAGACATGCCTGGTCTTGACGGAGACCACGGTGTCGGCAGCCGAACAATACTTGAACGATGAATAAAGACCTCCGATGAAGATGCTGCGGCAGTTCCATTTTCTGGGATACCGCCTGAAGAGTTTTGGTTCCTGGAAGAGCATCTTCATGCCTTCGTCGGTGTTCGTGCACTGCGCCTTCACCGGGACCGGGGGTGCACCGGTGATCCGGCGCATATCCTCAAGGGTCGCATTGTCGATCAGAAGAAGAACCAGCGGTGGGGGGATGCTCATGATATAGCCCGGGATGTCCTGCTGGGCCTCCAGTCTGACCATTCCTGTGCGTCCCGGTTGGTGATCTTTTTCCGCCTTGGGTGGATTGTTCAGACATTCTTTGAGGATGGCCTGCACCTGCTCCCTGCTCTTGCCGGTCTCAAGGAGTAATCGGGCGGCATTTCTCTGATCTTCGTCGGTCATCTCCCGCCCTTTTCTCAGGAAGATCCCCGCCGACGATCTGCTCTTCTCATGGGTACTCTTCTCGCGAAGGATTGCACGCTCCGCCTGTTCTCTCCATCTTCCGAGAATCCGGTCGAATCGATCGTCGGTGCACGGGGTTACGTCCCAGGTCAGATCCCAGTCGCCGGCAACCTCAAGGGAGCGCGGGATCCGATCGATAAGGTTCTCTCTTTCAATTGACCGGAGATGTTCTCTCGCTTCGTCGAAGGTCTCCTCGTCCACCGGGAGTGACGGGGTGAGACGCCGGTAGTGGAGAGAGTAGGGCGCCCTGATGATCGGGACCGGGTCGAGGGAGTTGTCGTCAACCGGGATCCCCTGCGCCTGCAACTCTTTCATGAGGCAATACTGGCAGATGCTCCGGTCGAAGAGTGTGGTGCCGGCATCTGCCGGGAGGCCCACGTTCATGTGCAATCCCTTGAGGGAAGAGAGTTTTACCGCGTAGTCGAGGCCAAGCGTCTCCATCGCTGCGGTGAGGGCGTGGAACGTCTCTTCAAGTCTGGGCTCGCTGGTGTCGATATCAAAGACCATCGAGGAGTCCGACCAGAGGAGGTTGTGTTTGCAGGTGGTGTTCGGGCAGTTATCGCAGTCAAAAAGCCGGGTGCCAACCTTGCAGAATGTTTTTCTCACCTGTGTCCCGAGACCCGGGTCTTTGAAGGACGGGGCCGAGAAGCAGAGGTCGAAGGCTCCCCAGCGTTCCATGATATCGAGCAGATGATCTGGCGAGTGTATCCGGGCGACACATTCCCTGACGTAATCGACCCCCTTCGCCGACCGTGCGTCATTCCGTTTGATCTGGTATTCCTTTGAGACGACCAGCTGCTGGAGCCCGATCATTTTGACGAGTTTATTGTCTACAAAAAAATAGGGGGTGATTTTGTCCAGTATCTCGTGGTAATATGCTATTGCCGGAGTGAGGTATTCTTCCATCACGATATTGGAGGGTAAGACCTCGATGTGCCCGTTTTGCATTCCTCTATTCGTATATCAGTGATTTGTATGAATATTGTGGTATGATGGGGGATTTGTGTAAACCTGGAGGTGCGGAACGTGCCGGATAAGTACATACTGACGAGAGAGGAATCAGGTGCAGACCCATTTCCAGAATCCCACGGGAGGGCAAACCGCCGGTTGTGAAAAGAAAAAAAATTATAGATCGTTTTAATCAAGGGTTATTATGTCAGCGAAATAAATTCAAACCCGTCATATTTATCGGAATATTGATTCCATGATATGACATGGTATCAAACGACGAACCCCGCCTCCTGTCATTGGAAGAGTACGCCAATCTCCCTGACATCATGGATCTCTCCGGAGATATTTCCCGGGAAGATGCTGAATGTCTCCTCACCAAACATGATATCCTCGGGCTGTCTGCTGGTGAACGGAAAGAATTACTCCTGAGCTTCTGGGACTATTACCATACGATCTCTGCAGCCGCGACCAGAGAATATCTCAAGGACAAAGTTCCCGAAGACATTGTAGTCGAGATCATTGAGAAAGAAGTGCCCGGAGACCCTGATAACCCGAGGTATGATTATCTGGTGTACCTCCATCGGCCCTTCGAGTACTGTGGTGCCAGGAACGAATACGTCCTTGAACGACTGAAAACGATCAATCCGGAGATCGACGCAATTGTAGGCGACGAGGACGAACTTGAGCGATGTCCCTGTTGCGGGTATCATACTTTGGGTGAGAGAGGGATGTATGAGATCTGCGACGTCTGTTTCTGGGAGGACGACGGCGTGAACGAGGACCATGAATATAGCGGCCCCAATCATATGACACTGAGAGAAGGAAGAGAAAATTTCCGAAAATATGGTGCCTATGATCAGCGCTCAATACACTCTGTCGACAGAGACGGGCCGCTCAAATACAAACGGTCCTGACGGTTCCATAGTGTAACTGTGCTCAGCGCCGGCATGTGATCATGCCACCGATTTTTTTCAGAATTCAGGTCGAACAGGACGGTCAGGCCGCCCACCCCATCACCCCTTCTCAATCAACACCACCCCCCGCGTCGCCGCGTACCCCACCAGCGTCGCGACCACCACCGCCGGCACGATATCCCACTGCAAAAACACCATCGCGAGGAGGACGAGGACCACCGACGGCATCTTCAGCACCGCGACGGTCATCCCGGCCATGGCCGCGGGGACGGCGAGGGCGATGGGGACGCCGGGGGCGAGGAGACTCGCGGCCATGCCGAGGGTGCCGCCCGCAAAGAAGAGCGGGAAGACCGGGCCGCCCTTGAAGACCGTGGCCATGCACCAGGTACTGGCAAGGATCTTGGCCGCGACGATCCCGAGGAGCATGACCGCGCCCATCGCCGCCCCCTCGGCAAGCACGGTCCGGAACTCGGTCTGGCCTGAGAAGAGGACGAGCGGGGCGAGGGTGCCGAGGATGCCGAGGCCAAGACCCCCGAGCAGGCCGCGGAGGAGCGGGCGGTCGGCGAGGGGTGCGGTGAGGCGGGCAAAGAGGTGGTAGGAATAGATGAAGCCCACCCCGGCCGCGGCGCCGACGAGACCGAGGACCGCCGCGTAGAGGAGGTCGACGGCGACGAAGGTGTAGGGCGGGACCGGGTACAGGGCGCCGGGCGGACCGGTGAGAAGGAGATAGATCGCAAAACCCACCAGGCACCCGAGGAAGCCGACCGTCGAGAGGTCTCGGACGCGGTCTTTCAGGGCCGCCACCCGGTCGCCGAGGCGGGTGCCCATCCCGCCGCCCATATCGACGGCGGCCACCTCAGGCCCCAGGCTGGCGCCGGAAACGAGGGAGAGGTAGATGGTGAGCAGCCCGGCCGGGAGATACTGCGGTTCGAAGCGGCCGGTCTTCTCGAAGGTCGCGAGGGTCTCCTGGAGCAGGCCCACGTGGTCGCCGAAGAGATGGAGACAGAGCCCGACCGCGAGGCCGCCCGCGGTGGTGAGGAGGAGGGTGAAGTACGGCACCGGCGGCGATTCCGGCCAGATCAGTGCCACCCCCCCGTACTGCACCGCGAGGAAGAGCACCATCGCTCCCGCGGCGGCCACCGCAAGCAGGACGGCCGCGAGTGCGAAACGCAGGGTGTGCCCGAAGGCGGCGGGATCGTCCGGCGGCATCGGTCAGGTCATGGCTGAGATGGGCGGCGTGATATTTATAGGGGCGCGGGACACCGGCGTCCTCCCCCACTCGAAAAGACAAGACATATCCCCTCTCCTGAGAGTGTACTGATACGATTTGCCCGGTACACAACGAACGAGACCATGACCAGACTTGAAGAGTTCCTCGGACCCCTGGACCAGGGCGTATGGGAAGTCGCTGTCCCCAGAGAGGCGGTGACCGAACCGCTGGACGGCGGGTGGAAGCGGTCCAGGATCAATGTCCCCTCGCCCGGCACCCTGGCCAGTTACCGGAAAGGCAACTACCACCTCCATGAGACCGCCGCCGAGTGGCGGGTCCATTACGACCGCTACGACCCAAAACAGCACCCGCTCCTCCACCTCATCGACGACGCCCCGCTCATCCTGATGATCGGCGAGACCTTCCTCGCCCTGGTCACCAGCGCCCGCACCGCCAGAAGCGACGAGACCCGTCTGGTCCTCGAAGGGCAGCGGAGGACCTGGCAGTTCATGGTCATCGCCGGCTGTGCGGTGATCCTCGCCGCCCTCGCCATCCTCGCCCACCCGGTCCACATCTTCGCCGTGCTCGTCTCGCTCCTCATCCCTCTCCTCATCGCGGGCCTCGGCCTCCTCATCGTGATGAATGGCGTCTCCCTCCACCCGCCGGCCGTCGCCTCGAAGGGGAGCGTCTTCCTCGGGCTGTGCGTCGTGGCGCTGGGCGCCAGTTCGGCCTCCCTCCCGGTCGCGCTCTGGACCATGATCATCTTCGTCGTCCTGGCCGTCTGGATGTTTGCGAGCGCCCTGGTCTCGTTCAGACGCGTCTCCAGGGGACGGCAGGCCGTACCCGAAGGCCTCTTCAAACGCCTCGCCCTCGGGATCCTCTCGCTCGTCCTCGGTTCGCTCATCTTCCTCGCGCCGCAGGCCTTCCTGAAACTGATGCTCGACCTCCTGGCGCTGATCCTCGTCGCGCTCGGGATCGTCTTCATCCAGAACGGCGCGGAACTGAGGCGGCGGATGGCTGCAGGTATCGGGCGGTGACGCCGTAGAGCAGAAACGCGGCGACGATCCCGTTGAGCGGGGGGATGCCCGGAGAAGAGACGGCGACGGCCGACGCCAGGATATAGGCGACGACCCCGGCCCAGCGAACGGCGCACCGGTCCGCCTCCTCGAGAGAGGGATACCGGCCCTTCCGAACAAGAACAAAGTCCGCGAGGATGATCACGCCGATCGGCGGGATCAGGATGCCGAGCATCTGCATATAGGGGACGAGCCAGTCGTACATCCCGAGAAGCGCGAGGACGGTGCCCGCCCCCGCTCCGCCGAGCGTGATCAGTCGGCGCCGGTTCGTCCGCAACAGGTCGCACCCGGCCACCGAAAAGTTGTAGATGGTGTTGTCCTGCGTCGTCCAGATGTTCATGAAGAGCATCACGACGCCCCCGACGAGCAGGCCCTGGAGGCCGAGCATCTGCACGATGTCGCTTTCCCCATAGACCAGCGCACCGTAAGCACCGACCAGGACCATCAGGCCGTTTCCCAGCAGAAAGGCGATCACCGCCGCACCCACGGCGGTGCGCGGGGTGTCGGAGAACCGCGTCCAGTTCGTCGCCTGCGTCCCCCCGGCGATGAAGGTTCCGACCACGATGGTCACCGCCTCGCCGACGCCCATGGTGGCCGTGGGCGCGATGGCGAGGATCCCGGCCGCGCCCCCGGCGTCCCGCGTGGCGAGCGCCATGCTCACGACGATGAGCAGGCACATGAGGGGGACCGAGACCAGGGAAAGCCGTTCGAGCCCGCGGTACCCGATGAAAGCGGTCAGGCAGAAGGTGACGCCGAAGAGGATCATGAGCGGCGCCGTCCACCCTTCGCCGAGGCCCAGGAGGTCGACAGAGAGGATAGCGATCGTCGCCGTCCCCCAGGCGTACCACCCGACCTGGGTGAGGCCGAGGACCAGGTCGGGCCAGCGGCTCCCGATTCTGCCAAAACAGTACCTGCCCATCAGCGCCGTGTTCAGTCCGCTCCTCTGGGAGACATAGGCAAGCGCCGCCACGTAGCCCGCGAGGAGGAGGTTGCCGAGGAGGATGACGGCGATCAGGTCGGGCCAGAAGGGGAAGGCGACGCCGATCGCACCGCCGCCCCACATCGTCGCCGAGAAGAACGTGAAGCCGAGGAGGATGACGACGGTCGGGAGAAAACCCCGGCGGGCATGCGGGGGGACGGGAGAGAGGGGGTAGTCTTCGATGGTCTCGTCGTAGCCTTTGTCCATGGTGGCACCGCCGGGTTGGCTCTGGAAAACGTGGGCGTGGAGAGGTTTTCAGGGTTCTGATCTGTGGACGATGGCGGTCTGGAGCCGTAGGCGAAAGGATTATATCTTCTCATGGGGGTACATGGTGTGGAATAGAACGGTTCGGAACCGAAACATCACGCGACCACCACCATGACAGGCATCTGGAAGTTTCCATCAAAGAACGGACGGGAGCGGGGGCTCATCGCCCTCTACATCCTCCACTCTCTCGCCCGGGGCCCGAAGTCAGGCTACGACCTCCTCAAGGAGATCGAGGAAAAGACCGAAGGGACATGGGTGCCGAGCAAGGGGACCCTCTATCCCCTGCTGAAACAACTCGAAGAAGAAGCACTCATACGCGTCTGTGAGACCGGAAAACGTTCGAAGCAGGTCTATGAACTGACGAAGAGCGGCGAGGAGACGCTGCGGGCCCACCGACAGCACCGGAGAGAGTCGAGAGAGAAGATGCTGCAGATGAAAAATCTGCTCGTCGAGATCTTTGGAGATGAAAAACGCGAGGTGAACGCCCTCTTCGTCGAGATCAGAAGCGTCATCGACGCACTCCCACCTGAAAAAGACGAAGAGGCAGAAAAAATTCTCGGGCAATGCCTCGACGACCTGCGGAGGATCAAATGACCAACCCTGCCATCGACGTCCGGGAACTCACCAGGACCTTCGGCGACTTCGTCGCGGTCGACGCGATCTCGTTTGCGATCCGCAAAGGAGAAATCTTCGGCCTGCTCGGCCCCAACGGCGCCGGCAAGACCACCACCATCTCGATGCTGGCGACCATGCTCAGACCGACGTCGGGCCGGGCGACCGTCGACGGTCACGACATCCTGACCGACGAGGACGGCGTGCGCCGGTCCATCGGGATCGTCTTCCAGGACCAGACCCTGGACGAAGAACTCACCGCCTATGAGAACATGGACTTTCACGGCCGCCTCTACCGGATCCCCGGAGACCTGCGGGACCGGCGGATCGCCGAGCTCATGGACCTGGTCGGCCTGGGCGAGAAGAAAGACCACCAGGTCAAGACCTTCTCAGGCGGGATGAAACGGCGTCTCGAGATCGCCCGCGGTCTCCTGCACCGGCCGGCTGTCCTCTTCCTCGACGAACCCACCCTCGGCCTGGACCCGCAGACGAGAAACCACCTCTGGGCGTACATCGAGCAGATGAACACCGAAGAGGGGATCACGATCATCCTCACCACCCATTACATGGAGGAGGCCGACCGCCTCTGCGACCGGGTGGCGATCATCGATCACGGCCGGATCGTCGCCATGGACACCCCGGAGAATCTCAAAGCCGCGATCGGGGGCGACATCATCACCATCGACTCGCCAGACGCGGAGGAGGCATATGCCAGGATCGATGCGGCGTGGCCGGGCCAGGTCGAACGCCAGGAGAGCACCGTGACCGTACGCCTCCGGCACGCCGAAGAGGAGATTCCCGGGATCGTGAACCTTCTCAGTGCGCAGGGCGTCGGGATCAGGTCGGTCTCGGTGCACACCCCGACCCTCGAGGACGTCTTTCTGCACATGACCGGGCGGGCGATGCGGGACGAACACGCGTCAGGCACGAACCAGATGCTGATGCGTCATCGGATGAGGCGGTAACATGGACATCGTCTACACCATCTGGCTGCGAAACATCAAACTCTACCTCCGTTCACGGAGCAGGATCGTCGGCAGCCTCGGGATGCCCCTCTTCTTCCTGGTGATCATGGGCTTCGGGCTGAACGAGGTGGTGCGGATCCCGGGCGCCGAGGAGGGCTATGTCGCATTCCTCATCCCGGGCATCGTCTCGATGAGCGTCCTCTTCACCTCCATCTTCTCAGGCATCCAGGTCATCTGGGACAAGCAGTTCGGGTTTCTCAAGGAGACCCTGGTCGCCCCGGTCTCCAGGATCGAGATCATGCTG
Organism: Methanofollis formosanus; assembly: GCF_019633745.1. NCBI lineage: Archaea > Methanobacteriati > Methanobacteriota > Methanomicrobia > Methanomicrobiales > Methanomicrobiaceae > Methanofollis > Methanofollis formosanus. The sequence continues at coordinate 284,172 of NZ_CP037968.1, forward strand.
GGCCAGACGTTTGGAGGTGCCACGACGGCGTTCATCCAGGGCGTGATCATCCTGGTGCTCTCGCTCTTCATCGGGCTGCAACTCACCAATCCGGCCGGGTTCGTCATCGCATTTCTCTTCATGCTCCTCATCGGCGTGACCTTCACCGCCTTCGGGATCGGCATCGCATCCAGGATGGAGGACATGCACGGGTTCCAGCTCGTCATGAACTTTGTCGTCTTCCCGATCTTCGGCCTCTCGGGCGCGCTGTTCCCCATCAGCAGCCTCCCGTCCTGGCTCAGGCCGTTCACGCTCCTTGACCCCCTCACCTACGGGGTGGAGGGGATACGCTACGGGCTCTCCGGCTCGGCCCAGATCGATCCGCTCCTCTGCGGTATCGTGCTGAGCGGGTGCGCCGTCGTGATGACCGTCGTCGGGGCCTATCTCTTCAGAAAGATCACGGTATGAGAGGGGGGAGGGCGCCGGCGCTCCCGGCGAGTGTCGGCCCTCTCTCGAAACCCATATCTCGCCTCCCACCGATGAGGATGATAATGGACTGGACACTCATCCTCAGCGTCATCCTCTTCTTCAACATCCTCTTCGCCATCGTCGTCGTCTTCTTCGAACGCAAAAACCCCACCGCCGCCCTGGCATGGCTGATGGTGCTCTTCCTCCTGCCCCCGCTCGGGTTTGCCCTGTACCTCATCTTCGGGCAGAACTTCACCAGGCAGAAGATGTTCACCCTCAAGGAGGAGGCCGACCAGTACCTCAAAGGGCTCTTCGAGGAGCAGCACCAGGACCTGGTCGACCGCGAGTTCAGGTTTGCAAACCCGGCGGCCGAACAATACCGCGACACCATCCTCGCCCTCCTCAGGAACAACCAGGCGCTCGTGACCGAGAAGAACGAGGTCGAGGTCTACACCGACGGGAAAGAGAAGTTCGCCGCCCTCTTCGAAGCCATCGGTGCGGCACGTCACCACATCCACCTGGAATATTTCATCGTCAACGACGACGAACTCGGGCGCTCGGTCGTCCATGCCCTCGCGGAGAAGGCGAAGGAAGGCGTCGAGGTCCGTCTCCTCTTCGACGCCGTCGGGACGCGGGCAGGCGGCGGGTCGAAGGAGGCCTTCCGCGAACTGACCGACGCCGGGGGCGAGATCGGGGTCTTCTTCCCCTCGCTGTACCGGGTCAACTACCGCAACCACCGAAAGATCGCCGTCATCGACGGGACGGTCGGGTTCATCGGCGGGTTCAACATCGGCGACGAGTACCTGGGCACCGGGCCGCTCGGATACTGGCGGGACACCGCGGTCAGGATCACCGGGCGGGCCGTAAACATGCTGCAGCTGCGGTTCTTCCTCGACTGGAACCATGCGACCGGCGAGTACCACGGCTCCGACCCGGTCTACTTCCCGGACCCCGAGGTGCCCGGCACCGTCCCGGTCCAGATCGTCTCGGGCGGCCCCGACACCAGGTGGAGCCCGATCAAGGAGGGCTACATCAAGCTGATCAACTCGGCCCGGTCGTCGGTGTATATCCAGAGCCCGTACTTCGTCCCCGACGAGAGCGTCACCGACGCCCTCCGCCTCGCGGCGCTCTCCGGCGTCGACGTGCGGGTGATGATCCCCTGCAAGCCCGACCATCCGTTCGTCTACTGGGCCAGTCTCTCCTTTGTCGGCGACCTCCTCGACGCCGGCGTGCGGGCCTACACCTACGACAACGGCTTCATCCACGCCAAGACCATCGTCGTCGACGGGACGGCGGGCTCGGTCGGGAGCGCCAACTGGGATGTGCGGAGTTTCAAGTTGAACTTCGAGGCGAACGCCTTCTTCTACGATACAACGGTCGGGGGCGAGATGAAGCGGCGGTTTGTCCGGGACCTCGAGGTCTGCACCGAGATCACGCCTGAACTTTATGCCGCCCGGCCCAGGTGGGTCAGGATGAAGGAGTCGGTCTCCCGCCTCTTCTCCCCGCTGGGGTAGGGGTCTGTGGTTAAAAGATCCTGAGAACCGATCGGACGGACGGGCCGCCCCCATCGCAGAATCTTCACCGCTGTCTCGCGCCGGGGGTTTCACCCCCGGACCCCCACGGATGAAGATAGCCGAGGGGCGGCACGGCGCTGTGCTCCTCCCGATGCCCTTGAGTTAAGGGATCAAGGGTTTACCATGAAAATGATCCAGATGATCGGCTCTCCAGATTTTTTATGATGACCTGGCCTCTTTAGGGTCCCTCAAGGGAGATACGCAGAGAAAATAATACCTCCGCTGAATGATTCCATCCTCTGCCTTCCCGGCCCAATCGCAATTCCGGGGGACCGGGGGCAGCGCCCCCGGCGTAAGCGTGTGGGAAGGCTTGATGATCGGACGGGCCGCCCTCATCGCAGACTCTTCACCGTCATCTCGCGCCGGGGGGCTTTGCCCCCCGGACCCCTCACGGACGAAGATAGCCAGGGGGCGGCGATAGAGTGGTGTTCACGCTCACCGCACCATCGCAACGGAATAATCATGGACTATTCCACACCCGAAGATTTCATCAGAAAAATTTTCATCCCGTATGCTTGAGCCCGAGGCTCATGCCCGATTCTACTTCCCCATCCCCTCAAAAAACGTCTCCCTGATCCGGCTCCTGAGAATCGGGATGGCGTACGGGATGTGGTGGGGGAGGACCGCCGCCCCCATCATCGCCTTCTCGGCGAGGGTGCGTTCCCGCCCGACCACGACGGTCTTGCGATGCACGACGGCCTCCAGAAACTCCTCCACACTCTCCGCCTCGGCACAGGTGACGACGCCGCCGAGTTCGCGGAGGAGGTGGGCATCGGTCCCGCCGGTCCGACCAAGGCCATGGCTCCGGGCGAGGTCGGCGGCGGCGAGGTTGTGGGCGCGGGCCATCCCGCCGCAGATCACCTCCAGGGCGTCGAGGCGGTCGAAGGTCTCGGCCTCGATGCACCCGCGCTCGATCCCCTGCCGCATGCCGCGGTTCAGGAAGGCGTAGCCGCAGGGGTGCGCCTCGACGGCGACGCAGTGATAGCCCTCCCGGGCGTCCAGGACCTCTGCCGTCGTCATCTTTATCGCGAGGCACGGACCCTCTCTCTTCTTCCTCTCGATGTGGCGGCGGTAGAAGTCGGTGAGGTCGGAGAGTGCCGGGAAGTACAGGAGGAGGTGGGGGCCGTCGTCGGCGCTCACCTCGATCCCCGGGATGACCGGAACACCGCTCCCGGCCCGGCAGGCCTCGACGGCCCCGCCGACCTGGTTGTGGTCGGTGACCGCGCACCCGATCCCCTGCCTTGCGGCCGATTGCAGGAGGTCTTGCACCCTGGTGGAGGAGTCGGAGTGGTTGGTGTGGACGTGGAGGTCGGCGGCAAGGAAACCCGGGCGTGCGGTCTCTTCAGGGGTCGGCGTCTTGAAGACGATCGGGGTGGATGGAGGTGCGGTCATCGGCGTGGTCCGTCGATCGATCTATCTGTTCTCGGGGCGAGAAAAAAGGTCTCATCGTACCGGTCCGTGAGCTTCTGACGATGAAATGGAAGGGAGGCGACCTGCCTACCCCCTTCTCTTCCGCGTCTCGTTCACTGCATCAGGTCCAGCGCCGCCGTAACGGCGAGAAAGAGGGCGGCGTCCTCGTCGGGCGCCACCTCCACGCCATACGTCTCCCTCATGCGGAACCATTTCCTGGAGACCTCCGCGACCCGTTCGCGTCCTCGCTTGATCTGGTACTCGTGGCCCAGGATATTGCCCTGCACCGTCAGGTCGGGCCCGCCGGCGATCTCAACCGTCCAGCGGTGGCGGAGCGGGGAGACCAGCACTTTTTTCACCGTGGCCGCGACCTCGTCGCCCCGATAGATCGCCGTCGTCTCCCGCACCCCGGGCGCCGCCTCCCTGATGGTGTAGCGTTCCTCTCCCGCCACGGTGCGAAAGACCAGCATATCCCTGAGTCTGAGGGCCTTGCCGTCCACAGAATAGGCCCGCGCACCCGCGTCGTCCTCGATGAAATAGTCGTCTCCGATGGAGACGAGTCTCTCGCGCATCTTATACCGATGACTTCCCCGTGAGCGGCGGACCAGCGCGCCTCTCCCTTCCCTTCCTCTCATGATCCGCTCACACCGCAGGTGCGGCCACCTTCTCCTTCTCTTCGGGCGCCTCCCCGAAGGCCTCGCGGAGTTTTGTTTCGCTCTCGTCGGTCAGCGAGGTCTTGATCACCGTGCCCCTGAACTCCTCCATCTCCTTGAGGAACTTGTCGGGGGTGACCTCCTTGATCAGCATGAAGACCGCCGAACCCCCGGGCTTCACGGTCTCCGAGACCTCCTTGATGAAGGCGTCGTCGATCCCGTAGTCGGTGAGGTGCCCGGCCAGCGCCCCGGTGACGGCCCCGATCGCCAGGCCCAGGAGCGGCATCAGAAAGATGATCCCGATGAGAAGTCCCCAGAAACTCCCGCTCAGCGCCCCCAGGCCGGCAAGACTCATCGACTGTTTGACGTCGGTCTTCCCGTCCTGGTGGCGGACGACGACGACCAGGTCTTCGAGCCCGATGAGATGCTCCTTGCTCATCCGGGCAAGTTTGTCCCTGACCCGGAACGCCGTCTGTTCGTCGTCGAATGCGACGACCACTAAATCACTCATGATCTCCCCTCCGGTCAACCCGGATAGGAATGCGGATCGCGCCGGCACGATATATAGGCATATGCCTCTCAGGCCCGCCTGCCCATCTCGCCGCCGACGACCATCAGGATCACGAGTCCGATCAGTCCGACTACCAGCACCATGACGATGACGTCGGGGTCGGTGAAGTTGACGGCCGCCACCGCCGTCGCCGCCGCGAGGTTTCGCTGCGCCGTCCCGACGGCAAGCACCCGCCGTATCTCGCCCTTCCTCCCGCCGAGGACATACCCGACAGCGCAGGAGATGAGGAGAAAGATCGCCGCGGCGAGGACGGCGGTGCTGCCGACGACTCCGGCGAGGTCGCTGAGATAGGCCACAAAGAAGGCGACCATCAGCACGACCAGGGCCAGGCCTGACGCCCGGGACATGACCGGCGCCACACCCTCCGCGATCGCCTGATACCTGGCCCTGACGCCGAGGGCGAGAGCGAGAGGGAGGAGCATCAGGAAAACAAGTGACCGTGCGATCTCCCATGGGCTGACAGCGATTCCAGGCAATGCCAGCGGGAGGACGAGGGGGAGGTAGGCAATGGTCACCACCATCAGGAGCACCATCAGACCCACCGAGAATGCGCGGTCCCCCTTCGCCACCTCGGCGAGTTTGGGCAGGAACGGCGCACCTGCGGCACACCCGATGAGGAGCAGACCGACGGCGAGGCCTTCGGTGAGTGGAAAGATCACCAGGAGCACCACCGCAAGGAGAGGGACCAGCACAAAGTTTGCCGCCAAAGCCCTCGCCACCAGGCGCAGGTCTCTGAGCGGTTCGAGGATTTCAGGCACAGTCAGGGTGAACCCCATCGCCAGCATGCTGCAGACCACAAAGACGAGTACGGCGAGATACCCGATACTCTCAAGAAACTGGGTGAAACTCACGGTTTCGACCATCTCTCGTCATCTCGTTTTCTGGTGTTCGGTCCGCAGTGGAGGGACGGTGCATGGCCGTGCATTTATAGGTACGTATCATCGGTGCAGGGGACGGTGGCCCCTGAACTTCTATGGATGTAAGGGATATTCGATCGATCCAAATAAATATCATAATAATTGTTTTCTAATCAATGCGATCGCCGGAGCGGTACTTTTCACCTGTTATTTCATCAAAGAAAACTCTATTCGCCTGCATTATCGCCTCAATCGTTCTGATATCCCCCGGAGCGGCAGACCCCTGGGAGGTCACCAGACTCTCCCCACACGATTATGCCTGGGATGAGGTGGCGGTCTCCGGCGACCGCCTTGTCGGACAGGCCTCGCTTCCGGCCGACGGGATCGTCCTCTGCTCCCTCTCGACCGGCGAGATTCAGTACCTCGACCGGGAGACCGACGGCTTCGAGAGTGGTGCGCCCGATATCTCCGGCGACTATGCCGTCTGGGTCAGGGTTCCCGGGAACGTCACGACCGATGGCGGCGAAGTAGTCCTCGCCGACCTCGTGAACGGCACGCAGGAGGTGATCGACGAGGGGCACCGGTACGACGGGCGGGTCAGGATCGCGGGCGATCGCGTCTGCTGGATGGAACGCGAGTCTTCGGGAACGGACGTCGTCTCGACGCTCAGGGTGCACGGGATCCGGGAGAATCGGACCTGGAGCGTCAAGACCTTCAAGGGCTCTGCGGCCCTCGGCGAGATCGAGGGAGAATGGGTCGTCTGTACGGACCCGGAACAGAAAAACGCGGTCGTGGCCCTCAATATCACGGACCGGAGCGAAGTCGTCCTCTCGGGCCCGGTTCGAAACCCCGAAGATTTTTCGATCTCAGAAGGACGGGTGCTCTGGGTGAAAAAAGACATCAACGGACTCTTCAGCAGGAAACCATGCGCCGTCCAGAGGATCTCGATAGACTCGGTTCTCTCCCTCATCTCCCTCCCTGACGGCGGCATCATTGACCTGGCAGCCGCCTCGCTCTCCGGCGAGGGCAGAGGGCCGGGAGATTTTTTGATGAACGGGGCCGACCTGGGGTATGCCGCGATCGAGGGCGACCATGCCGCATGGGTGCTGAGAGCGTATGCAGGCAAAACCAGCACCTCCGCGATCGTGGTGCGCCGGATCTCTGACGGTGCGGAGAGCAGGATCACACGGAACGGCACGGTCAGGGCGTTGACGATCGCCGACGGAAGGTTGGTCTGGCGGGAGAGCGCGGGTCAGGTGTACCTCGCCGTCCCGATCCCTCCCCCAGACGATCACTCCTGCAGGACGGCGGCGAGGGGATAAAACCCCCTCAGATCACGAGACGATTGACGTTCGGACTCGATCGCAGCAGGGTCACCGTTCATTGCCGTACGCCCTCCTGACGACCGAGAGGTTCATCCCGGCGTATCGTGCCATTGCCCGCACGAAGGAGCGTGCCGGGTAGATGCTCCCGACGCTCACCAGCAGGCCGAGGGCGATGAGCCCGACGGCCGTTGCAACCCTGGCAAGCGGCGTCTCGAAGGGCATGACCACCGTCATGCCGGCCGGTATGGCCGCGGGCACGGCCGTGACGACCAGAGCCACGATGCCGCCGAATACGAGGGAGACGCCGGTCATGAAGATCGCGAAGATAATGGAGGCGACGACGACGATCGGCACCAGGGCGATACAGAAATTGAAGAGCCCGAGGCCGAGCGTCGCCAGTGCGGCGCGGCAGAGGGCGGAAAACGATCCGGTCCGCTCGGCGGTCTCGATATGTGAGGCGGCGAGCAGTTGTTTCCCGAGTTCGTCCGGGTCTCCGAGGGCGGCGGCGATCGCCGCCTCGGTCCGTCCGGCCTCGACGCCGGCGGCAAAGTGTTCTTCGTAATCGGCGACGATCTCTTGCACCTCGTCGTCGGGAAGACTGTTCAGGCGCGACTTCAGTCTTTCAAGAAATTCGGATTTTTCCATCTATCTCATCTCTCAGTATCACTCGAAGGTTCTCTCATCTTCATCCCCGAGAAATCGGTTGACCTCTCCGACGAAGGAGAACCACTCCTCCCGCAGGCGATGCTCGAAGGCGCTCCCGCTCTCGGTGAGGCGGTAATATTTCCTGGGCGGCCCTCCGGTCGATTCCCGGATGTACGTCTCAAGATGCCCTTCCTTCTTCAGGCGCCGCAGGAGCGGATAGATCGTACCCTCCGAGATCTCCACGGTCTCAGAGATCTCCTGGACGATCTCGTACCCGTAGCACGCTCTCCTGGAGAGGAGCGAGAGGACGCAGAGGTCGAGGACTCCTTTCTTAAACTGGACATTCATGGACTCATCTCGTGCTCATATCCGTGCAATGCACTGTTGCGTGCGAGACACAGTATCGTGCATTGCACACTAATGTGTGATGGTGCCATATGAATACCTTCCTTTTCTCGACGCGCCGGCGCGGGAGATATAATTTTAAGAATATCTCTCTCCCGAGAACGCTCTCCATCAATCAGGGAACAATTAGACGATCGGCCCATAAAGTTTAAGGGCCGACGTCCCGACTCAGAGTATGCCGATACCGCGCAGACCCTTTGCCGCGACCGCCCCCCCCCAACACCGGGAATAGAGCCATGCATCATAGAAGTACCGCCGCCGTTTTTGCCCTCCTCCTGACACTCGTCTTCGTCTGGAGCCCGGCGGCGGCGAAGATCGTCGTCGAACCCGGACCCTCGGAGATCCCTACCGACGGGATCAACATCGACGACGAGGAGTTCGTACCGCTCTGGCAGGTCTCGCCGATGCGGTTGCTCACGTACTACACGCTCATCTACTGCCCCGCCCTCGCCGTGCCGGTCTGCCTCCTCTATTCATCCGGCATCCTGGCATTCCTCGGCTACCGTCGCGCCTCGCGTCAACGCCCCTCCGAAAGCTCCACCCGCCAGCAGATCTTTGCCTGCATCAGGGAGAACCCGGGCATCACGGTGCCGGGGATCGCCGGTGCAACCGCGTTCAGTCGCGGCACGGTGAACTACCATCTCTTCCGTCTGCAAAGGAGGGGCCTTGTCCACCGGAAGGGGCAGGGGAACACCTTCGGCTACTTTGCATACACCGACGACCTCGACGCAACAGAGGAGCACCTTCTCATGCACCTCAAGAACCGGACCAAAAAGAACCTTCTCGCTCTCCTGCTGGAGGCACCGGGGATTTCCCAGTCTGAGGCCGCAGAGGCGATCGAGGTCTCGAGGCCGACGGTCGCCTGGCACATGGAGCGGCTCATCAGAGACGGGCTCGTCGAGGCCAGGAGAGAAGGACGGATGCTGCACTACCGGCTTGCGCCCGACGCCGGGGAGATGATTAAGAGAGAGATGAGAGGAGGCACAGACGAAGAGATGGACGATGCAGGGACTGCGGCGGCCTGAATAGTGCAGTGAGCCCGCACTCGATCTCAGGAAAAAGGGCCCCGGAGAACCGCTCATGAAACCTTTGTTTCAGGCAATTCGGTAGAGCCAAAAAAAGATTATTTTGTCCCGAAGAGACGGTCCCCGGCATCGCCGAGACCGGGCATGATGTAGCCCTTCTCGTTGAGGTGGTCGTCGACCACCGCCGGGATGATCTCGACGTCGGGATGGTCGGCCTTCATCCGGGCAAGCCCCTCGGGCGCCGCCAGGATGCAGAGGACCTTGATGCTCTTCACGCCCGCCTTCTTCAGCATCGAACAGACCGCGGAGGTGGTCCCGCCGGTGGCGAGCATCGGGTCGAGGACATAGTTCCTCCTGAGATGCACGTTCTCGGCCAGTTTCGCATAGTAGAGCTGCGGTTCGAGCGTGTCCTCGTCGCGGTAATAGCCGATGTAGCTGATCTTGGCACTCGGGATGATGCTCAGGAACCCCTCCTGCATCCCGATACCGGCACGGAAGACCGGGACGATGGAAGGATCCTCTTCCAGGAACATCTCGACCTCCATCTTCCGGCCCTGCCACCCGTCGATGGTGGTCGTCTCGAGTTCGAGGTCGCGGGTCGCCTCGTAGGTCAGCAGGGAGGTGACCTCGGTCACGATCTGCCTGAAGTCCTTGGGCCTTGTCCCGGCGTCACGGAGCATATTGATCTTGTGTGTGATGACCGGGTGGGAGACTGGCCTGACGGTCATTCTGCCGCCACCCCCTGGGGTTCAGGGATCACCAGGTTGAGGACGACGCCGATGATCGCCGCGAGCCCGATCCCGGCCAGTTTGAATTCGCCGAACGGGATGAACAGCCCGCCGATTGCGGTGATCAGCACGATGGAGGCGATGACCGCGTTCTTCTGGGTCGTCAGGTCGACATGGTTCCTGACCAGCTGGTTGATACCAAGACTTGCGATGAGCCCGAAGAGGAGGATCATCACGCCGCCCATCACCGGGATGGGGATGCTGTGCAGGGCGGCGCCGATCTTGCCGACGAACGCAAAGCAGATCGCAAAGACGGCTGCGGCGGTCATGATAAGCGGGTTGAACTGCTTGGTCAGCGCCACCGCACCGGTTACCTCGGAGTAGGTGGTGTTCGGCGGTCCGCCGATGAACGAGGCGACGAAGGTAGCGATCCCGTCGCCCAGCATGGTACGGTGGACACCGGGATCCTCCAGGTAGTTCTTGCCGGTGACTGACCCGATGGCCAGGATGTCCCCGAAGTGCTCGATGGCCGGGGCGATCGCGACCGGGACGATGAAGAGGATGGCCTCAAGATTCCACTCAGGCAGGGTGAAGGCTGGGACGGCAAACCAGGCCGCCTTGACGATCCCCGAATAGTTGACGATCCCGAGCGCGGCCGAGAGGGCGTACCCCGCTGCAATCCCGCAGAGGATCGGGATCAGTCTGAGCCATCCCTTCGTGAAGGTGAAGACCACCAGCGTCGTCAGGAGCGAGAACCCTGAGATGAGCAGCGCCGTCTCGACCGGCACGATCTGGACGCCGCCGGCGATCCCGAGTGCCATGTTCACGGCGGCCGGAGCGAGGGAAAGACCGATCGCGCAGATGACCGGACCGACCACCACCGGCGGGAAGAGCCTGTTGATGAGGCCCACGCCGGAGAACCTGATGACAAAACTCAGCACCACATAGAACAGACCGGCCGCGGCAAGGCCGCAGAGGGTGCTGGGTATGCCCCATGCCGCGACACCATAGGAGATCGCCGGAATGAACGCAAAAGAGGAGGCAAGAAAGATCGGTACTTTCATTCGTGTAATCAACTGGAAGATCAGGGTTCCAATACCCGCCGTGAAGAGCGCGACATTCGGATCCAGCCCGGTGAGGAGCGGGACGATGACAAGCGCACCGAAGGCGACGAAAAGGATCTGAACCCCCAGACACATCTCTTTGATACTTATAGTCACTCGTTCGTGGCCCATAGGATTACCTCAGTCTGATGAACTGTGAATAGGAACGAGTCTGCACCGGCATGACGCATCAGACGCGGTGCTCCCATACTTCCTGCTGAAATTTTTACGATTCGTGATGAATATAGCTATGCATCTTCTTTGCCGGAACCTCCCTGATTATCGGTCTGATCGGCGGGCCGGGCCGCCGGCATGGCGTGCGCTTCTCCGGGCATGCAGGTGGATCCGACCCTGAAAGATCGCCCGGATCCGGGCGGCGGCGGGGGGGGCCGGAGACCGACCCCTCACCGGAGTTCTTCTCATCCCCGCGCAGGGGCGGGAAAGAACTGCGGGTCGATTTCAGAAGATATATGGTGCTGCGGGCAGAGGGCACTCTGAAGCGTATGGGTATGAAGATCATTCTCATCTGGACCGCCTTCATCCTGCTGGCTGGTCTGGTCGGCACTGTTGCCGCCGGCGACCTGCCTCAGGCGCCGGGCACCCTCGTCGCCCTCACCGACGGCGACGACCTCGTCGGCAGGCACTGGCCGGCGATCGACGGCGACCATGTGGTCTGGACATGGTACGACAGAGAGGACCGGACCGGCATCGCCCTCCGGACCCTCTCGACCGGCGAGGAGGTGAACTTCTCCCGGCGGTTCCGTGCGAACAACAATCCCCGCGTCTCGGGAGATTTTCTCGTCCGGATCGACGACAGCGAGCGCGAGCGCGACCCGCCGGGGCGCAGAGAGGACGTCTATCTCTATAATATCTCGTCCGGGGAGACGACCTGCATCAGTTCCGAGACCGCCGGGCCGCGGAGTCTTGCCATCTCCGGGGATTATGTTGTCTGGGAAGACCTGCGAGACCGGCAGGGGGATATCTATCTCTACCAGATCAGCACCGGGGAGGAGCGGGCGGTCTGCACGGACTGGGCCTCGCAGAGCGGTCCCGATGTCTCAGGCGATCGGATCGTCTGGACCGACCGGCGCTGTGAGAATGACGACGTCTATCTCTATACCATCACGACCGGCGAGGAGCGGGCGCTCACCTCTGCGCCCACCGACGAGAGCGGACCCTCCATCTCAGGCGACCGGGTTGTCTGGGTATCATCGTCAGGTGAAGTGCGCTTCCACAATCTCACCACCGGCGGGACGTGCGTGCTCGCGAATTCGTCGGCCACGAAGAGCGGCCCCTCCATCTCGGGCGACCTGGTTGTCTGGACCGAGTATGTCTTCAGGGAGAGCGACGTCCCCGACGCCGACACCCATCTCTTCGACCTCGCGACCGGCGAGGAGATGATCGTCCATCCCTTTGGTTCTCATTCCATGAGCGACGACCCCATCTCGGGCAACCGCATCGTCTGGGAAGAAGGAAATTCTGTCATGCTCTTCACCTATGAGCGCGACGGGACGCCGCCGCCGGCGCCGACGACGGAGTCCCCGGCCTCGCTCGCCGCCCTCATGGCCGCGCTGGCCCTCGTCTTCGCGGCCCGGCGGCAGGGCTAAACGCCGCAACCCATATATCCGGCGGCCACCTCTCCACCTCCAGTCCTGTCAGGGACACGGGAGGGGAATGAAGTGGCAAAAGTTGCACGGGAAATGGTGGAGAAGGCCGGCATCGACGTCGACAAACTGCTGGAGATGCTGGTCAAGAACGCCGCGGCCGAGTTGACCACCTTTTATTATTACACCATCCTGCGGGCCAACCTCATCGGCCTGGAGGGGGAGACGATCAAGGAGATCGCGGAGACCGCACGGATCGAGGACAGGAATCACTTCGAGGCGCTGGTCCCGCGGATCTACGAACTCGGGGGGAAGCTTCCCGACGACATGGTGGAGTTCCACAACATCTCGGCCTGCCGGCCGGCGAGGTTGCCCCCTGACCCATCGGACATCACGGCGATGCTCACCGTGCTCGTCGAGGCCGAGCGGTGTGCGGTCCATGGGTATACCGAGATCTGCAACTACACCGCGGGCAAGGACCACCGCACCTATGACCTGGCGCTGGCGATCCTCAACGAGGAGGTGGAGCACGAGTCCTGGTTCTCTGAGTTCCTGGGCGAGGGACCGTCGGGTCATTTTCTCAGGAGAGGGGAGACGTCGCCTTTCGTCTCGAAGTTCATGCGCTGAGATTCGATGCAGATGATGCCCCTGCTGGAGGGCCTCGGCCCTCTCTGGCAGGCCTTGCTTGCCGGGTGCTTCACCTGGGGGCTCACCGCTCTCGGGGCCGGGACGGTCTTCCTGACGCGCGGGGTGGACCGGCGGGCGCTCGATCTCATGCTCGGGTTTGCCGCTGGCGTGATGATCGCCGCGAGTTACTGGTCGCTCCTGGCCCCGGCAATCGAACTCTCGGCAGGACTCGGGGTGCCGGTCTGGCTCCCGCCGGCCGCGGGGTTCCTCGCCGGGGGCCTGGTGATGTGGGGAATCGAGGCGCTCCTCCCCTATCTGCACCTCGACGCCGTCGACGGTGCCCCCGGCGCCGGGAACCCGGGACTGCGGCGGGGCAGTCTCATGCTCATCCTTGCGGTGACCATCCACAACATCCCGGAGGGCCTGGCGGTCGGGGTGGGCTTCGGCGCCCTGGCCGCCGCCCACCCGTCGGCGACTCTTGCCGGGGCGGTCGGGCTTGCCGTCGGGATCGGGCTCCAGAACTTTCCCGAGGGGATGGCCGTCTCGATGCCCCTGCGGCGCGAGGGCGTCTCGCGTCTGCGGAGTTTCTGGTACGGCCAGCTCTCCGGCGTCGTTGAGCCGGTGGCCGCGGTCGTCGGAGCGGCGGCGGTCATCGTCGCCGCACCGGTCCTCCCGTACGCCCTCGCCTTCGCGGCCGGGGCGATGATCTTCGTCGTGGCAGAGGAGGTGATCCCTGAGGCGCAGGGGAGTCCGCGGCTTGCGACGCTCGGGGTGCTTGCCGGGTTTGCGGTGATGATGGTGCTGGACGTGGCGCTTGGGTAGTTGAATACAGGCATATCATGCCCCGTTCCGGGAAAGAGCGATCCGATCCCGACCCAATTCGCCGAGATCAAGAATCCCCCCATTCTTAACCCCATTCCCAAAACCTCCTAAAATCCCTGCACTCTCCACGCCCCCTGACGCCCTGAAAAGATGAGCAGGATGTTTTGCTACCCCACACCCCGGAGAGGGGACGCACGACCCCTCAAAAAACGCCGGAAATCGCCCCGATCGGACGGCCATTAGGCTACTGAATCATCGCCACCGATCCAGAAAAAAATGAGGACTCACCCCGCAACCGCTCCCCCGATCGCCCCCCCAATAAAGGCGAGGATCCCGTTGACGATGAAGACGCTGATGACCAGGAGCGTCCCGACGGCGAACCCGGAGAGGAGGCCGATCCCGCCCAGGAAGGCGGTCGCCCCGACGAGGATGAGGATCGCGATGATCACCGCCCCGATGATCCCGGCGACCAGTCCGGCCTTGCCCCCGTTCCATAACCCGCCCTTCGCGATGTAGCCCGCCGCAAACCCGCCGATCAGGGGCCCGATGACCGGGATGAAGATATTGATGATCATCATCAGCACCCATCCGACGACGACACCCCACCAGAAGTTGCCCTCATTTGCTGCCATATGGCATCACCCGGACGCCGATAGGGTGAGTGCGGATATAAAGATATGCGGAGTCGGGCATCGTGCCCGGTGTTTTATATGGATGGCCGACACCCCATCCCCTGAGGTGCGAGTATCATGAAAGAACGGCGGGGGGCCGTGTCGGTCATTCTGATCATCTCTCTGTTTCTGCTCGCGCTCCTGCCCGGTCCGGGGTGTGCCGCGGTCTGGGGGAGCCCGGAACAGATCGGCGGGGGACCGCCCTCCCCCGGTTTCTTCGGGCCCGGGTCGGCGGGCGGCGGGGCGGTGGCACTCTACGAGGCGGATGCCCGCCCCGTCTCCGAGGCCGAGGCGCGAGAACGCCTGGAAACCTATGCGAAAGCCTTCGGGCCAGAGGTGGAGGTGAGGGACTTCACGCCCTTCACGCAGAATTATTATGCGGTGCTGGTCGACCGCGCCACCGGCCTGGCAGTCGGCGAGGCTGTCGTCGACCGCTACACCGGCGAGGCCGGCCCTGACCCGGGCCCCGCCCTGACCTGGCGGCGCTCGGTCCCGAACGGCGCGGCCACGTACGACCTGCACGCCGCAGAAGCGATCGCGGCGACCTTTCTGGAAGAGTTCCTGCCCGGAGCGACACTTCTCGAGAACCGGACCTTCCCGGGCTACCACACCTTCGAGTACGGGCGCGGCGAGATTGAAGGGATGCTCAGCGTCAACGACCGGACCGGGCAGGTCTGGGTGCACACCTGGCACGGGCAGTATATCGGCGGGGAGGAGGAAGGCGGGCATTCAGGCGGATGAAGACGGGAAATAGGCGGCCGAAGCCGCTTCATCTGCTGAGCGGTCCCGGCCGTCCGGCACTCAGGCCCTGATCCCGATGCACACCTTCATAACCTCAGCGAGCATTCACTCATGTGCAGCACACACGTCTGCATGAGTTAATCGTATGGAGAGAAGAGGCAATTTTGGTGGGCGGAGAGACTTCGGCCCCCGTGAGATGCACAAGACAGTTTGCTCTGACTGCGGCAAAGAGTGCGAAGTTCCGTTCAAGCCCACCGAGGGGAGACCGGTCTACTGCAACGACTGCTTCCCCAAGCACAGAAAGCCCAGGTACTGATCTGAAATCGCCTGATTTCAGAGATTTTTGAGATGAAGCGGTTCACCAGACCGCTTCCCGATTTTGATCCGCACGTTTTCACCGCCCGCATCACTTCCCGCCATAAGAGCGCACATGCTCCCAGGCGCGGTGCAGGTCGGGCCGGCGCTCACCTTTTGCATAGACCGAGGCGTCCTCCCGATCGTAAAATGCCCGGTCCTTCCCGATCGGGCAGACCTTGATGCAGATCCCGCAGGGGGCGAGGCGCCGCTTCTCCAGTTCGGCACTGTTTCTCGCGCAGGCCTGTTTGTCGGTCAGGCTCGCGGGATAGTCCTCGCGGCCGAGAGCATCGGCCGGGCACATCTCCACGCACCGCATGCAGCGGTTGCAGACCGCTTCGGTCATCACGGGATCGGCGGGAAGAGGTGCGGCGGTGAGCACCGAGCCGAAGCGGACCCGCGGACCATACTCTGGGGTGAGGAGCATGTTGTTCACGCCGAAGGTCCCGAGCCCCGCGAAGTATGCGGCGTGGCGGTGTGAGAAGAACGCGACCGGATTTTTCAGGAGCGCTCCGATACCCCCGTACCCGTCCCGCGGCACGAAGACCGAAGGATACCCCTCTTCGTTGAGATATTGGGCCAGCCGGTAGGTGTACTGGTCCAGGAGGGCGTTCACTGTCAGGTAGGTCTCGCGGTACCAGATGGAGGGAGCGCTCTCCAGGGCCGGGAGGTGGACCGGGATGCCGATCACGACCACCGACCGCGCTTCCGGGAAGATACGCTGCGGGTAGAAATCTTCCGGCATCCAGGGCTGGAAAGGCGGTTCTTCCCACCGTTCGACATCCGCCACCCCGACAAGGGGTATCTCCATCGCCCGGCACCGCCGGAGGAGGGCGGTCTTGAGGTCGCTGCTCATGATGATCCGATCTCTCTCCCGGGGATGAAAGGTATTGTGCTCCGCCACCGGCAAAACCAAACACTCATGAACCCTCATACCCAAGAAGGGCAGAAGGTGGTCGTGTGCCCGAGCAGTGTATATTCAGCATCCCCAACGATCGGGCATATCTGCCGCTGGTCAGGTCCGCCGTCGTCCACATCTCGTCCCGTGCCGGATGTAAAGAGGACGAGGCACGGGAGATTGCCCGGAGTGTCGAGGAAGCGGCCGCCCATATCATCGCCCATGCCTTCCCTGCCGGCGAGGGGAGTTCCCTCACGCTCGCCTGTGTATGGTCCGGCGAGATGCTTGAGGTCTCTCTCAGGGAGAAGGGAGCACCCTACGACCCCGCCGTCGAGCCGCATCCCGATGGTCTCGGAAGGTGGCGGGAGGTGCTCGACGGTGTCTCGTTCCACAACCTCGGCACGGCGGGAAAAGAGACGCGGCTCTGGAAACGCCTCTCTCCACCGACACGAAAGGAAGTGACCGAGCCGGAGCATGGAGAGGCACATGAACCCGGCCGCCCGTTCGCCTGCGAGATCAGGCCGACGCGCATCGACGAGGCCGTGGAGATCACGCGGCGCGCCTACACCTGCTACGGCTACTCGTACGGCTACGAGGAGGTCTATTATCCCGACCACCTCAAAGATCTCATCAGGAGCGGACAACTCAGTTCGTTCGTCGCCGTGCACGAGGGCACGGTGATCGGCCACGCCGGTCTGCTCTTCGGGGACGATCCCGGCATTGCGGAGTTGTCGCTCGGGTTCGTGGACCCGCCTTTCCGCAAGCACGGGATCTTCAAGCGGTTGATGGCGACGACGGTGCACGAGGCCGAACGGCGGGGCCTCCTCGGGGTGACCGGGCAGGGCGTCTGCACGCACCCGTACTCGCAGAAGTCGGTCGCCTTCCTCGGCATGAGCGAGTGCTCCCTCCTCCTCTCCCATTATCCGGCGATGCAGTTTACGGGAATCGCCACGGAGAATCGGGTCAGGGAGAGTGTCGTGGTCCTGTACCGGTACCTGAGAAGACCTGAACGGCAGACCTTTTTTGTGCCCGCCCGCCACGAGGAGATGGTTCAGGAGATCTACCGGCGCCTCGGGGCCGCGCCCATCTTCGGGACGGCATGGGAGTGTCCGGCGCCGGGGAACGACGCCGGCACCGACCTCGAGGTGGAGACCGAACCCTACGGTTCGGCCAGGATCCGTGTCCGGTCCTATGGTGCCGGAACCCTCCCCGCTCTCAGGGCCGCCCTCCGCGACCTCTGCACCGGACGGCGGGAGGTCGTCTACCTCTCCCTCCCGCTCACCGACCCGATCACCCGATGGATCGCCGACACGATCGAGGAGATGGGTTTCTTCTTCGCCGGGGTGGAACCCTCCTCCACCGGCGACGACCGTCTCCTCCTGCAGTACCTTAACAACCAGGTCGTCGACTATGACCGGGTGTTTCTCGGTTCTGCGTTCGGGGAAGAGATGAAGGAGTACATACGCCGGTGCGACCCCGCCGAGAGGGGTGAGGAGCGATCGATCGGATCGCTTCGGTGAATGAGCGGATCTCAGCTCTGGAGAATCAGGCACGAACCCCGGGCTCATGCTGAATTACCATGAAAATGATCCCGAATATCGACCCTTGAGATTTTGATGGAGATTTGAAAACACCTGCACCAGGCACGACCCATCCGCAAAGAATAGAGGCGCCTTCTGAACAATTATTTCTCTGCCTTCCCGGCCCTATCTTCGTCCCGGGGGTCAGGGGGCGGCGATGGAACACGATCCCTACCGGTTCTTCCCTCTTGAAAAAGAGCGATCAAGCAAGGAGACATTTTCATCCCGTATCCTTGAGGCGTGCTTTCCCTTCATGTCGAATTCTACAGGGTTGATTTTTGGGCTTTGCAGAGGCCCTCACCTATTCCAGGCACAAGGGTGACTCAACCACCTTCCCACATCTTCGCGCCGGAGAGTCCCGGGATGACCTCCCCTGAATAAATTCCGCTCGATAGAGAAGCCCGCAATCACTATATGGGTTCAGCCACAAATATAGCGATAGACATCTGCCAATAGTTCTGTCTGGTGGCATGGTCCAGGTCTATTTGACGCCCGTGCGTCTCCCTGCACCTCCGGCATCCAGGAGAACATTCACCATACCCGGCGATATTTTTCAGACCTCATAAAGCGGTCATTCTGTCCTGATCGTTTCCGTCCTGTCCATGTCGTCAGGTATGAAAAATTCTGATACAGAGGGATACCAGGAACGGAGAAAAAAACCAGGAAAATTTCGAGACAAAAGGTGTGGCTCTCCTGAAAGGAGATCCTCGAACGGCGATCCGGAGACTCTCGGGTCCGTTGATCATCTCCATGCTCCTCCTCTCGGCCTTCAACATCGTGGACGCCATCTGGGTGGCAGGTCTCGGTGAGGAGGCCCTTGCCGCCGTCGGCCTCGCCTTCCCGCTCTATATGATCATGGTCGGGTGCGGCGAAGGCCTGGGCGTCGGCGTCGGGACCGCGATCGCCCGACGGATCGGCAGAAACGATCGAGACGAGGCCGACGGTGCGGCGGCGCAGGGTATGCTCCTGGCGGCACTCCTCGCCGTGGTCTTCACGCTCTCGGTGCTGCTCTTCTCCGACACGATCTTCGGCCTCTTCGGGGAGGGCGAGGCCGCCGTCCTTGCCGCAGAGTACGCGACGATCATCTTCGGAGCTTCGACGATCGTCTTCTTCTCCGAACTTGCCTACGGCGTGTTGAAAGGCGAAGGAGACACCGGACGGGTGATGCAGGTCATCGTGGCCGCCGAGGTGATCAACTTCCTCCTCGACCCCGTGCTCATCTACGGCGCCGGGATGGGCGTCGCCGGAGCGGCGTGGGCGACGGTGATCTCCCTGGTCGTCGAGTTTCTGGTGATGATCTTCTGGTTTGTCGTCAGAAAAGATACCTATGTCACCCTCTCTCTGCGGCGAACCCCGGTCAGGTGGCCGGTCGTCTCTGAGATCGTCAGGGTCAGCATCCCCAACACCCTCGGATGTTTCCTGGTCTCCGGCACCGTCGTCGTGATCAATGCCATCCTCACCTCCATCGCCGGGGATGCGGCCATCGCGGTCTACACCTCAGGGTGGCGGGTCGTCACCTTCGCGCTGGTCCCGCTCTTTGCGATCTCTTCGGCGGTGATGATGGTCGCCGGCGCCGCGGTCGGGGCAAGGCTCTATCAGCGCGTGGAAGAGGTCTTCAGGTACGCCGTACGCCTGGGCGTGGGGATCGGCGTCCTGATGAGCGTCGGCGTCTTCCTCTTCGCCCCGCAGATCACCCTGATCTTCACCTACTCAGAGGCCTGTGCGGCCATCGCCCCCGAGATCGTCGCCTTCCTCAGGACTGTCTGCCTCTTTTTCCCGGCCGTCCCGCTGGGAGTGATGGCCGGTGCGTTCTTCATGGCCTCGGGCCGGGGGACCGCCTCGCTTATCGTCACCTCCCTGGGCGTCGGGATGGTGGGCGGCCTCGCCTACCTCTTCGGGAACGTCATGGGCCTCGGCGTGGACGGGGTCTGGTGGGGGATCGTCGTCGGCGAGGTGCTCGGCAATGCGGCCGGGTTCCTCTGGATGAGGCACGACCTCGAGACGCTGGCGGTAAGAAGAGAGGAGCGGGAGTATGCCGCAACCGCCGGGCGCTCCCCGTCCGCGCGGACCGCCGCTCCCGCCCGCCAGAGCGACCTCTGAACGCGACGCTCAGAGCAGTTTTGTCCCGGTGGTCGGCCGCGGCACCTTGACCACCAGCACCCTGAAGTCCCGGCCGGAGTCGTTGGACCACCGGTGCGGGACTTTGGCCGGGCTCTCGACGAGATGGTCCTTGCTCACGTGCGCCTCTTCGTCGCCGATCTCGACGACGCCGGTCCCCTCGAGGACGTAGAAGAAGACGTCCACCGGCGTGATGTGCCGTTTCAGGGCCTCCCCGGGTTTGAGAGTGATCACGACACCGACGGCGTCTTTGGAGTCATAGACTTTTCTGGCGTCCACCTGATGGGGGTTGGGGTGGACCGGCACTTCTGCGATATTAACGATCTTCATCTCATTTCACCTCCTCTCAGATTCCAAGCCCCGCTCTCTTCTCCCTGATGTGTCCGGCGATCCCCTCGGCCGCCGCCGCGGCGTCTTTCTCGAGGGCAAGCACGCCGCCGGTGACATCCCGGATCCCGTCGGTGAGCAGGGCCACGAGGTCCGGCGCACCGGTCACCGGCGGGACCGGGTTGACGTAGGTGTACATCCCGAAGGCAAGGGCAAAGATGGCATCGATCGTCGCCTTCTGCTCCATGTATTCGGGCGCCGCCACCGCCACCGGGAGAGCGGTCACCGGCACCCCCCCGAGGGCGTCGGCGATCGTTGCGACGAGGTCGGCGCACCGGCCGGTGTCGGTGCAGGTGCCAAAGGAGAGGACCGGCGGGATGCCGAGCGCGGTGCAGATCTTCTTCAGCCCTGGCCCGGCCTCCGCGGCGGCCTCAGGCGAGCAGAGGCCCGCGACCTGCATCGCCGCGTTCCCGCAGCCCATCGAGAGGACGAGGATGTCGCGCTTGATCAGTTCTCTGGCCACCGCGACCGAGTGGACGTCCTGCCCGCTGTCCCGCAGGGTGGTGCAGGAGACGAGGGCGGTGACGCCCTGGATGCTCCCGTCCTTGATCGCGTCGAGGAGCGGAGCGAGACTTCCGCCGAGGGCGGCGACGATGCTCTCCGGCGAGAACCCGGCGACCGCCTCGCCCACCGGCAGACCGGCGAGCGGTTCGACGGTGCCGTGCCGCTCTTTGAAATTCTCGATCCCCATCCGGAGCAACCCGGCCGCCTGCGCATCGGCCAGCACCGGGTCATAGTCCACCCGTTCCTCGACCCCCTCGAAGGCGACGAGTTCGGAGACCGGGACCAGCCTGAACCGGTACTTCTCCGCATACGCCGGGTCGAGCGGGAGCGAACAGTTCATGTCGGCCACAAAGACGTCGACCGCCCCGGTGGCGAGCACCGCCTCCTGCATGATCCAGTTGCCGGTATACCCCCAGAAGACCTCGTCCATCTTGAGACGCTGGACCATCTCCTGCCCGGTCTCGATGTTGGCGATGACCCGGATCCCCTTCGCCCCGACCTCCTCTGCCGCCGCCTGCCAGGCCGGGTCCCTGGCACGCTCCACCAGCGCGAACCCGAGGAAGGGTTCGTGGCCGTTCGGGAGGATGTTTACATAGTCGGCGTCCAGGACGCCGAGGTCGACCCGGATCGGGTGGGGCTTCGGCGTCCCGAAGAGGCAGTCCTGCAGGGCTTCGAGGACGACCTGGCTCTGGTAGGCCATCGCCACCCCGAGGCGCAGCGCCTTTTTGGCGAGGGAGAGATAGAACCCGTCCACGTTCGTGAGGCACGAACTGGTGGTGCGCATCATCTCCCCATAGATCCCGCCAGGAAAGATCCCGAGGTCGCGCCAGACCTTCTTCCGTTCGGGCGGCGCCAGTCGTTCAACGATCACGCTCTCCTCCTCAGAGTGCCGGTGAAAGTCTTTCTCCAGGAAGTCGCAGAGGCGCAACGCCACCTCCGCATCCTCGCCGCCGGTCAGGACGCCAAGTCTTCTAGCAAAATCTGCGAGTTTTTCAGGCTCCCGGATCCGGTACGGCGTCCTGCCGCGGGCCGTCTCCCGCAACGTCCGCACCGTCTGCTCGCAGTGATAGTGGTAGGTCGAAGCGCCCATCACGTTGCGCAGGAGCATCATCCGCATCGCCATCCCGTCGGCCGAGATCCCGCAGACCCCGCGTTTGTCCTGTGCCGCGTCGGCCCGGCAGGGGCCGTTGGAGCAGAAGTCGCAGCGGACGCCGCCGGTACAGAAGGCGCACCGTTGGTCCGGATCGCCGCCCAACCCCTGGGCCTCGTACCGGTCCCAGACATTCGAGATGCCGTCTTTTTTCAGGCGTTCGTACGCCTTTTTCACCGACGCATGATATGAGATCCGTTCTGGTTCCATACTTGAAGTCCCCCCATGATGGTGGAGAAGAGGCGGGGGAGATGATGGTTGTTTCGCTGCACCCGGCGGCAGGATGTCCTCTCACCCGACCCGGCGGATCGGGGGGAGGAGGTATGAACCGTCCAGGACCGCCCGGTCCGGCTGGTACATCCGCATGATCGGCCTGAACGCCTCTTCCGGCGCCGGCAACCAGTTCGATTCCTTCTCCGGGCCCGGCGAGTCGTGCTGGATATAGATGTCGAGCGAACCGTCGTCATGATACTTCAGTCCGGGTGTCCGGTCGCCGATGGAATAGCGGCCGAGAGGGTTTTCGACCAGCATATAGTCGGGCGAGGAGTACATCGTCACCGACCAGAAGGCGCCGACCGGCGGGAGGCGGTCGAAGTGGAGGAGGTAGCGGCGTTCGCCGGTGAGGAGTTCGCCGGTGACGTCCTCGTAGGTCCATGGATACGCCGCCTCGTAGCCGTGGTTGCCGAAGAGCCCGGCCCGTGCCGCCGCCGCACGGCGCATGAAGTCCTCGGTGGTCCAGGACTCTTCCTGCACCGTCCCGACCTCGAAGAAACGGGTGTTGTAGTCCCAGAGGTGCGTGGTGTACAGCCATCCGTTGATCTTGGGGAGGGAGGTCCTGATGTACGCCCGGATCGCTTTCTCGGCCGCCATCCGGCCCATCGTCAGCGCCGCGGCGATCTCGGGTTCGGGATCGAGGTACGGGCTCTTCGGATCGGTGAGCCCCAGGGGAGCGAAGCGGTCGAGGAACTCGCGCTCCCCGGCAGGGGGCGGGTAGGCCTGCATCCAGACCCGCATCTCCTCCCAGACCAGGAGGTCGGCCCTGACGCCCGGACGGGGGGCGGGCAGTGGCCAGTCTCCGGGGCGCCGTTCTCCGGCGTCCCGGGCGGGCCCGGGCCAGGCGCGGAGCGGGGCGAGGGTATACTGCTGCTGAAGGGCACGGACGGCGGGCACGTCCCCCGGTCCGTTCACCGCCGTCCGCCCGATGATGCCCACAAGATCGGTCGGCGCCCTGACCATGGTCATGCCCTCCGGGAGACTTCCCTCCCATCCGGGCCCGACAAGGGCATAGGCACCCTCCTCTGTCCCGGTCCCCCGCCGGCCGATATAGGCGAAGTTGTTCGTCCAGGCGTCCACGCACTGCATGACATAGTAGCGCCCCTGGGTGTCGGGGACATGGAGGACCATCGGTTCGGGCCCGAGGTCGACGACCGCGACCGAGTACAGGGTGTCGTTGTTGGGCGAGACCACCTGCCTGAACGCAGGATCGAGCAACCGGTCGGCGTGCCAGAAGGTGTTCACCGGGGCACCCATCCCCCCCTCAACCCCGCGGGCCATCTTCATCATGGTGCGGACGCACTCGGTCAGCGGGTAGCCGTACAGATAGGCCTCCCCTGCCAGGTCGACAAGTTCCTCATATCTCCTCTCTTCTGCCAGTACCGCTCTCATATTCCATCCCCCCGGTGTGAGAGCCTTGACGCCGGAGTATATGAATGTTCACCGACCGCGGCGGGGGATGACGGTCGGGTCTCACCCGCCACCTTCGAGCCTGAGCAGCGCCCCGGACGGTTCCCTGCCGGTCGCCAGCAGCGCCGCAGAGATCCGGTCGTCGATGGTGAGGCAGTGGCCGGTCCGTTGCCTGAACTCGTGGATGAGAAAGGAGAGGTGGTTCTTGTAGGTCTGGTCGCGGGTGATGACGACGAGGTCGTCGTGTGCCTCGTCGAGGAGGATCTCCCAGATCACCTCGTCCCCAACGGTCTGGCCCCGCTCGTTCTTCGGGGGGTTGCCGACGAGTTTGCGGCTCTGGGCCCGGCTCAGGTGTTCGCCGCTCCACCGGATCACCCGCACCTCAGGGTCGGTGGCGAGGTGCTCGATGGCTGCCCAGACCGGGTCGTTCCTCTTCTCGGCGATCATCGCCTCGACCTCGTCGGCGAGTGCCAGGAGAGAACGGCTGTACCTATCGGCCGCCTCCTCGAAGACGGCGACCTCCGGTGAGTCCCTGAGAAAAGAGGGCGGCTTCAGGACGGCCCCAGCCGCGGCCCTCAGCTCTTTCGCGTGGTGTGCGAGGAGCCGGTCCCTGTTGCGGAGGTACTCGTCGAGGACGGTCTCGGGGAGGATCAGGTCGGGTTTCAGCCGTTCGATCTCTCCCATGACCGTCTGAAAATCCTCGTCCGATCCGTACAGCCCGAGGAACAGGTTGGTGTCGATGAAGATCCTGGTCATCCTCTTCGAAGTGTCCAATGGGATCACGGAGTGATAAGACTTTTGAGGGGTCTGGAGACGATCGCTCGATTGGCTCTGGAGAATCGGGCACGAACTCCCGGCTCAAGCATACCGGATGAAAATATCTCGTCGCTTGATCGCTCTTTTTCAAGACTAAAGAACCGGTAGGGATCGTGTTCAATCGCCGCCTCCCCCTATCGTCGTCGTGGGAGGGGCCGGGGGGCAACGCCCCCCGGAGCAAGATTCCAGGAAAGAATCTGCGATGGGGGCGGCCCGTCTGATCATCGTGCCTTCCCACACCATACGCACCGGGGGCTCTTCGAAGATCAAAGATCTTCTCAAACTCGCTATCGCTCGCAGCCACCGGACCCCCGGGATGGCGATAGGGGAGGGAAGGCAGAGTGCCGATCATTCTGAAGGGGTTTCTATCCTCTGTGTAGTGGTCTCAATGAGATTGCGTGAGTTCAAATCGTCATGTAAATCCATTGAGCCGATAGCTCCCCGGTGACATCTCAAACGGTATCCGGCCGCACCTTCCGCCGACACTCAAACCCTTACCGCCCCCTCTCCCTCCCCACCCGCGGGATCAGGAGAGAGGCAAAAAATCCGATGAAAAGAAGGGCCGCGATCGCATCGAACGAGGAACGCATCGCCTGACTGATGGAGGTGTCCGCGACCCGCTCGGCCTCCGCAAGTACCGGCGCCGGGATCTCTTCCGGCGTTCCGGTCTCCATCTTCTCGACCCACCGATCGATCTCGACCGCGATCTCCTCCTTCTCCATCCCCTCGAAGTACCCGGAGGCGTCGAGGGAGGCGAGGAGGCCGGAGAAGATCGAGATGAGGAGGATGACCCCGATAAGGGCGGTCCCCACCGATGTACCGAGTTGTTTGGTCGTGTTCAACACGCCCGAGGCGTCGGTCTGCTCCTCTTCAGGGGCGGCCGAGAGCGTGAGGTTGGTGATCTGGGAGAGGACGAGCCCCATCCCGACCCCGAAGACCACGGAACCGGGAACGATCATGGCGGCCGTCGTCTCTACGCCGAAGACGTCCCTGAGCATCACCGTACCCCAGATCCCGAGTCCCATCCCGATGAGGACGAGATATTTCGGGTCGACCGCCGTCGAGAGTCTGGCCCCTCCGATCGAGACGATGAAGACGGCCATCGAGATCGGGAGCAGAGCGATCCCGGTCTCGAAGGCCCCGATGCCGGTGACCGACTGGAGAAAGACCGGGATGATGAAGAGGAAGCCGGCGAGCACCGCGGTCTGGAGACTGCCGACGATGTTGCCGACGAGAAACATCCGGTCGAAGAAGAGATCGATCTCGACGAGCGGTGTGCGCCCGGTCCGCTTCAGCCGCCGTTCCCACCAGAAGAAGATCGCCAGCAGGAGGAGGCCGCCCCCGATGAAGATGGGGATGACCCGCCACACCCCCAGGTTTTTGAGCTGGAGGATCCCGATGACGATGAGGAAGAGCCCGGCGGAGGAGAGAAAAGTCCCGACAAAGTCGAGGTTCCTGAATCGCTCGGTCGGCTTCGAGCCCGAGAGGAGGACCGAGGCGAGGAGGATGACGACAACGACCAGGAGTTCGAGCCTGAAGGCCCAGCGCCAGGAATAGAAGGAGGTGAGGTACCCCCCGATGATCGGGCCGAAGGCCGCCCCGGCCGCGGCGACCCCGCCCCAGACCCCGAAGGCGACGGCCCGGTCCCGCCCCGTATACGCGGCGGTGAGGAAGGTGGCCGTCGCCGGCATCATGAAGACCGCCCCCACCCCCTCGAAGATCGACCACCCGACGAGCAGCACCCCGAGGTTCCAGCTCATCGAGGCGACGAAGGTGCCGATGCCGTACAGCACCACCCCGAAGAGGAAGGCGCGTTTTCGCCCCATCACGTCCTGCATCCTGCTCCCGAAGAGCATGAAGGAGGCCATGATCAGGGCATAGATCGCGATGACCGACTGGATCGCCGGGACCGTGGTGTCCAGTTCGACGACGAGGGCCGAGATCGAGACGTTCATGATGGTCGTGTCGATGACCATGATGAAGATGGCCAGGCAGACGACGACGAGAACGCCCCATTTCTTCAGTCCCGCCGGCCCTTCCATCTCTCCCCCCCCGGCCCTTACCGTGCGGCCCCCTCACCGTGCGGCGAGCGGGACCTTCATCTTCTTCTCTTCTTCCTCGGCCGCCTCCACCGCCTCGGCGAGTTCGGCGCCGACGCTTATCAGGACTTCGGGCGTCAGCATCCCCTGCGTGAGGACCACACCGCCCGCCGACTTGATCGCGTCCCGCAGCTCGAGCGCCCATCTATGCTCGACGAGCATGATCGCCGCGGCGGAGTTCGACGGGATCGAGAGACTGATGTCCTCAAGGTCGTCCTCGGTGAGCCCGAGGTCGCGCTCTGAGACGGCCATCGCGCCGGCCTCCGCGCCGGCCCGCGCCCCTTCCCGGCCGGCGGCGCCGTACCCGATGAGCCCGCCGATGACGGCGCCGAAGCGTGCCGCCTCCTCGTCGGTGAGGTCAGTCGCCTCAAAGGAGGAGATATTCCCGTCCTCGTCCTTCCAGACAAACTGGAGATCGATGAGCCTGAGCAACCCCTCCTCTCGCACTTTTCTCAACTGTTCCAGGATCTCTCCGTGAAAGTCGGGGTCCTTGAACCCGATCACGAAGAGCTGTACCGGTCCGAATGCCATCGTTTCATTCCCCCCATATAAGACTCCGAGCCGTTTACTCACGGCTCATCATCGCCTCACCTTCGGTCTCCAGGTGGACATAGGGCTCCCCGCTCACGTCCACCAGCACTTTCTTCAGCGTCCCGGTGAACTGCCAGGGGCGCTCGCCCGGATAGTCCGCGGTCACCGGACTTCCCCGCTGGAGCCCGACACTGATCCCGCCGCCGCTGAGCGAGAATTTTCCGGGCTGGGTCTTGATTTCCCCTTCGCCCACCATCCTGTCGTCGATGTACAGCGCAAGTCGGCCGTGGGCCGTCCCCTTCGGCTCTTCGCCGGTTTTGGTGAAGACGGCCGAGAGGATGCCCGCTCCCTCCGGCACCTCAACGAAACTGCTGACCTGCTGCACGGTGCTGCCCGCAAAATTGTAGACATAATGGAGATGGTTGTCCTTGATATAGAGGGCATGCCCGCCGAAGGTGTCGCCCTGGGCGAAGAGCACGCCCTCGGCGCCGCCGTCCGGGATCTCCACATCGGCGGCGATGGCGTACGACTGGTTGCGGATATTCACCCCCACCGCCTGGGGCACCGGGTTTGTCCCCGGATAGTAGGCGAAGAGGTTTCGCCGCGGCGCCGGTTGTGGTCTGGGCGAGGTGAGCACCTCGATCGCCGGCCGGTCGTCGAGCGGAAGCCCGCCATACCGCCCGGCCTCATGGAACCAGAGGGCCTTGAGGTGTTCGAGCATCTCAGGGTATTTTTCCGCGAGATTTCGCACCTCCGAACGGTCGATATCGGTATGGTAGAGTTCCCAGGTGTCCTCCATGAACCGGCCCCAGCCCGAGAGCGTCGGGTGGGTGGTGACCGCCTTCCAGCCCCGGTGCCAGATCCCCCGGCTCCCGAGCATCGTGTAATACTGGGTCTCTTTGCGGCTCTCAACACCCGGTGCGTCGAAGGAGTAGCGCATGCTCACCCCTTCGAGCGGCCACTGGGTGACGCCCTTCACGGCCTCCGGCATCTTGAGCCCGATGCATTCCAGGATGGTCGGGGCAACGTCGACGGCATGGTGGTACTGGTGCCTCACCTCGCCCCTTGCCCGCAACCCCTTCGGCCAGTGCATGATGAGGGGGTCGGCGATTCCGCCGGCATAACAGTAGCGTTTCCACATCTTGAAGGGCGTGTTGAAGGCCATCGCCCAGCCGTTGCAGTAGTGGTTGTAGGTCTCCGGGCCGCCGAGGAGGTCGAGCATCGTGAGGTTCTCTTCCAGGCTCTCCGGGATCCCGTTGAAGAACTTGTTCTCGTTGACCGAACCGTATGGGCCGCCCTCGGCACTGGCCCCGTTGTCAGAGACCAGGACGATGAGCGTGTTCTCCAGTTCCCCGGCCTCCTCCAGGTATGAGATGATCCTGCCGATCTGGTGGTCGGTGTGGCTGAGGAACCCGGCATAGACCTCGGCCATCCTTGAGAAGAGTCGCTTTTCCTCGTCTGCGAGCGAGTCCCAGGGGAGAGTGTGGTCGGTCTCGGGGAAGGGTTTTCCGTCAGGCCCTTCTCTGCTCTCGGGCGTGCCGATCGGGTTGATGGGCGGGAGTTCGGTCTCAGGCGGGACGATCCCCATCTCCTTCTGGCGCGCCAGCACCTCCTCCCGGTAGTGCTCGTAGCCCTCGTCGAACTTCCCGGCGTACCGCTCGATCCAGTCCTTCGGGACATGGTGCGGGGCATGGGTGGCGCCGGGAGCGTAGTACATGAAGAAGGGCTTGTGCGGATCGATCTGCCTGAGATCGCGGAGGTACGTGATCGCTTCGTCGGTGAGATCTTCGGTGAGGTGATACCCCTCCGCAGGCGTCGCGGGTTGGTCGACCGATTGGTTGTCCGAGACGAGAGACGGGAAATACTGGTTCGTCTCGCCGCCCAGGAAACCGTAATACCGCTCGAACCCCCGGCCGACCGGCCAGTTGCGCCGCGTCGAGGCGAGGTGCATCTCCTCCTCGGGACAGAGATGCCACTTGCCGAGCATACAGGTGCCGTACCCCGCCTCGACGAGCACCTCGGCAAGGGTGGCGCACTCGAAGGGGATGTGTCCGTTCGAGTTCGGAAATCCGGTGGTCCCCTCGGCGATGCAGGCCATGCCGGCGGTGGTGTGGTTGCGGCCGGTGAGCAGGCAGGCGCGGGTCGGCGAGCAGAGGGCGGTGGTGTGCCACTGGGTGTACAGAAGTCCGTCTCCGGCGAGGCGGTCGATGTTCGGCGTCTCGATCAGGCCGCCGTAACAGGAAAACGCTGAGAACCCGACGTCGTCGAGGACGATCATCAGGACGTTCGGTGCATCCTTCGGCGCTGTGGGGGCTTCGTAGGGGGTCCAGTCAGGGACCGAGTCCCTGATGTCCAGGTTGATCACTCCTTTGAACGGTTCAGGCATGGTCTCTCCTCCGCGATCGCCTCTGCCATGCGGTCATCTCATATATCTTTTCACCTCGCCCTGATCCCGGCCGCGATCGCCACGATCCCGCCGACGACGGCGAAGGCCCCGAAGACGAACGGGAGCGTCACGGCGCCGATGAGCGGGTTGAAGATGAGAATGATCCCGAAGATCAGGCTCAGAAGACCGAGGACCCCGGTCCCAACGCCCCCGCCCCGCATGGCCCAGGCGAGTCTGGTGATCCCGTACACGATCCCCCAGATCCCGAGCACGATGATCAGAAAGGCCAGGAGCACGAACGGGGCATAGATGGGATAGAGCAGGATCACGATCCCGGCGAGGATCCCGAGTACCCCCGAGAGGATGTTCCATCCCCTGTTCTCACGGTTCGATACCGCGCCGATGAGCGCCAGGACTCCTCCGAAGAGCCACAAGATCCCGAGGAACTGGACAATCACGACCATCGTGACGCCCGGACTGGTCAGGAGGAGTATCCCGATGACAAGGGCCGCGATCCCCTCGAGCACCACGGCCCACCACGGCAGTTCAAAGCCCTCGTATCCTGGAGGACCACCGGTTTCTTCCATTTTTTCCCTCCGACGTCCTGTTTCCAGACGAACGGTGTGTCGAGCGCTGAAAGACGGTGTGCCGGTCGGGTCTGGTGATGGACGGCCTCACTGGGTCATGCCCGTGAATAAATCTTTCCGCCCTTCGGCTTCAGAAGACGATACTGACGAGCCCGAGAGAAGTGACGAGTACGGCAAGGGAAGCGAGGATCCATCCGATGAGGATGAAGAGCACCGAATATCTCCGGTCCCACCCGAAGATCCAGGCGATGACCGGGCAGGCGTACAGCCCCAGGCCCGGGAGCCAGGAGATGAAGATGAGCGAGTAGGCGCCGTATTTGTCCAGGATCGTGATCTTCTTCGCCTTCTCGCCGATCCCCTCGATCCACCGGTTGACCCGTTCGGACTGTTCGGAGAAGGTGTCGCAGATCTGGAAGATCGCAAGCACCATCCCGAGGGCGAAGGAGGTCATGACCAGGAGGATGAGGGCCGGGGGAAGGCCGAGCGAGACCCCGACGGCGGCCGCGGCCGCCTGGAAAATCAGACTCGAGGTGACCAGGGCGAGCAGCGGAGCACCCTGGAGACCCAGCGCCAGGTCGAGGAGAATCGGGACGCCAAGAGAGAAGACGAGGACATAGGAGAGCGCTCTCGAGACCTGGACCAGCAGCCTGATGAGACGGTGCATCGGACTCGCCGGTTCATGGGAAGTCCCGATGATATAAAAGGATTGGGTGGCGCCGGACGAGACCGTCCTGATCGATCGTTCTTCCTGGATTTTCGTCGCCCATCATTCTACCGCACGAAGAGGGCGACGGGGATGACAACCTACGCTTCATGATCTCTTTTCCGCTTTCCATTCCCCATCGCAGACCCTTCACCGCCGTCTCGCGCCGGGGGGCGTTGCCCCCCGGAACCCCCCACACGAAGATAGGGGCGGGGGCGGCGATGGAGTGAGGTCTCCACGGGTTCTCCAGTCGTGAAAAAAAGAGAGCAAGCGAAGAGAAATTTTCATCCAGTATGCTTGAACCCCAGGTTCATGCCCGATTCTATAAAGCCTCCTTTCAGTCCTTCCTGAAATGCACGTCCATCTGCGGGAACGGGATCTCGATCCCCTCTTCCCTGAACCGCTCGTCGATCCTGGTGTTGATGAAGTCCTGCACCTCCCAGCTCATGTTGAAGGCCTTCGCCCAGACGATCAGCACGAAGTTCAGACTTGAATCGGCGAACTCCAGGAAGTAGACGCTCGGTGGGGGGTACCTGAGCACCGCCGCCGACCTATCCACGGCCTCGTCGGCGATCTCGAGGAGGATCGCCTTGACCCGCTTGACGTCGGTGCCGTACGCCACCGAGACCGGGATCTTGATCTTGAGCCGCGTCTCAGGGAGGGCGTAGTTGGTGATGACCGAGTTTGCAACCATGGAGTTGGGGATGGTGACGAGTTGATAGTCCAGGGTCTGGATGCGGGTGCTGCGCGGCCCGATGCTGACCACATCGCCGAGATATCCGTCGATCTTGATCCGGTCCCGCACCTGGAAAGGCTTGTCCATCACGATGAGCGCACCGCCGAAGAAGTTGGAGAGGATGTCCTGCGCCGCGAGGGCGACGGCGACACCGGCGATCCCGGCGCCCGCGAGGAGCGGCGTGATATCGATCTCCAGGGTGCTGAGGATGAGAAGAAAGGCGATGAACCAGATGACGTACTTCACCACGACCTCGAGCACCTCGATGATCCGGTCGTCGATCTCGCTCTCGGTCCGCGCCGACATCCACCTGCCATAGAGATGGATGAAGTTGTACGAGAAACTCGAGGCCACCCAGGCACCGATGACGATATAGAAGGCGTTGAGGTACCTCGAGTCCAGGATATAGGCGTACTGTGCCGGGATGAGATCCGAGAAGAGGACCGAGAAGTAGATGCTGACGACAAGCACGGTGATGACCAGGGGTTTACCCATCGCCGCGACCAGGATGTCGTCGATCTTCGATTCCGTCCGCTCGGCACGCTTCAGCAGCAGGTGATAGGTCCAGTAAAGGATTACCGATCCAATCAGCCCGGTAAAGAGGAGAAGAATGGCGTACAGGGCGTTTCCCATAGGTACACTTATGCTCTGGAAGGCATATTAAACTATGAGGATTCCATGGCAACAGGAGACGAACTGAAGGCCGCGCTCCATGACCTGGTGGACCGCGACTACACTTTCATGCATATCTGCGGCACGCACGAGGCGGCCATTGCACGGACCGGACTGCGCAGCGTCCTCCCCGAGGGATTGAAGATTGTGATGGGGCCCGGTTGCCCGGTCTGCATCACCCCGCAGGGCGAGATCGACGCCGCCCTCGAGTTTGTGGAAAAAGGGTGCATCGTCGCCACCTACGGTGACCTTCTCCGAGTGCCGGGCACGAAAGGCTCTCTTGAGTCGTGCGGCGGAGACGTGCGCGTGGTGCAGGGCATCCACAAGGCCGTGGAGATCGCGGAGAAGAACCCCGACAAAGAGGTCGTCTTCATCTCGGTCGGGTTCGAGACGACGGCGCCGACGGTCGCGGCGACGATCCTCGCCCGCCCTCCGGCGAACTTCTCTATTCTCTCCTGTCACCGCCTCGTCCCGCCGGCGATGCAGTGGCTGCTCGAACAGGGCGAGGCCTCCCTGGACGGGTTCATGCTCCCTGGTCACGTCTGTGTGGTCACCGGCTACGAGGAATACGAACACTTCCCGGTCCCCCAGGTCGTCGCCGGGTTCGAGGCCGAAGATATCCTGCTCGGTCTCCTGATGCTGGTGAAGCAGGTGAAGGAAGGGCGCCACGAGGTCGAGAACGCCTACCCGCGCGCGGTCGACCGCGAGGGGAACAGAAAGGCGATGGACCTGATGTACGAGGTCTTCGAACCGGTCGACGTGGAATGGCGCGGCTTCCCGGTGATCCCGAAGTCAGGGCTGAAACTCAAGCCCGGGTTCAGGCAGTACGACGCGCAGGAAAAGTTCGGGATCGAGATCAAACACGTGGAAAAACACTCGGGGTGCATCTGCGACCGGGTGCTGCGCGGCGTGGCCCAACCCACCGACTGCAAACTCTTCGGGAAGGTCTGCACGCCACGGACGCCGGTCGGCCCGTGCATGGTCAGTCACGAGGGCGCCTGCAAGATCTGGAACCTCTATCATGTCCGCCACCTCTGAGTGGCCCACTACTTTTTATATTCGGCGAGACAACTAGTATAAGCAGGCCCCGGTAGGGTAGTGGATATCCTGAGAGCCTCCGGAGCTTTCGACCTGGGTTCGAATCCCAGCCGGGGCGTCTGTGTTTTTGATCTCTTCTCCAGAACATCGAGGTTATTTCTCGTTCTTTCGATCTCTGATACCCGTGCAAAGGGCCTATGCATCCGCAGAATTGAGCTGACTTTCTCGAATCCGGGAATATTCAGAGCCCCTCAGATCACTTCAATTAAGTATCAGAAACCCGCACTGTTAAGCTGATGCGTCCGCACTCGCCCCGCAGTCGTGTCGATCCTCTCTAAAAGGAGGCGGAGACAGAGCATTCATAATCGAGGAACAGTTCAATGAAACTGCGCACCCATGTCGCACTCGTGATCGTCCTGATCACGCTCTCCCTGATCAGCGGCATCGTCCTGGCCTCACACTATCTGCTGCTCGAAGATCTGGACGATGTCGAGAAGGCCGCAGTCGAGAGAGCCTGCGACCTGCTTGAGAGTCATATCGACAGCGAGGTGCAGAATCTCGGTCTCCTTGCGGGCGACTACGCGACGTGGGACGAGACCTATACCCATCTGGGTTATGCCGAAACCTCCGATTTTGAATATCATTTTCTCAATGAGACTTTTATCGAATCACAGATCGATTGGCTCCTTATTTTTGACAGAAATGAGATGCTGATAGTCCATCTCTCCTTCGGGGAGGTGAACGAGACGCCTGACCGCCAGATCCTCCTCTCCGAAACCAGGCGTCTGAACCTGACGGCGGTCGACGAGAGCACCGAAGGGATCGTCGTCCTCCCGCAGGGCCCCTCGATCGTCGCCGCCGCACCGGTGCTCAGGGGTTCGGGTGCGGGCCCTCAGGTCGGAACACTGGTCATGGGGCGGCAACTCGACAGGGAGATGGTGCAGCAGATCTCGGACGCCGCCATGATGCCGATCTCTCTCGTCAGCCCGGGCGAGCGGACCACATTCAGTGTCGCTCATCCCGGTTCACGGGTTACCAACAGGACCGAGATCGGGATATCGGCCGACCGCAAGAATATATCGGGCGTCATCACCGTGCCGGGCCTCAGGGGATCCCCTGACTTCATCGTGATGATCGATCTCCCGCGGGACCTCTATTTCGGAGGGCTGGATGCCATCTACACCTTTGTCCTCTTGATCATCTTCATCTCCTCGATCGGCGGGATCCTCATCATCCTGATCCTCGACCGCTCGCTCATCTCCCATTTCAGGAGGATGTCCGCTGTCGTTGAGGCGGTGCGGGCGGACCGGGACTATTCACGTCGCCTTCCGGTGGGAAAGGTGAAGGAGATGAACCTTCTTGCCTCCTCGGTCAACGAACTCTTTGCAGATCTGGAGAACCATCTTGCCGAGCGCGAGAACTACGAGCAGACGATCCGGCAGTCCGAGGAGCGGTACCACACTCTCTTCGAGTCGGCGAAGGACGCCATCTGCATAATCGACAGGGAGCGGATCATCGACTGCAACTCCATGACCGCAGAGATGCTCGGGCGCAGGAAGGGGAGTATGATCCAGACCTCGCCGCTTGCCTACGGACCTGATCAGCAGCCAGACGGGAGGCGATCAAAAGAGGTTCTGGACGCGTACATCGCCCGGGCCTATAATGGGGAGTCCCCATGCTTTGAGTGGCAGTACCTCACCATAGACGGCGTCCCTCTCGATGTCGAGGTAACGCTGAGTCGCTTCGACCTGACGTCCGGATCGTACCTCCTTGCGATCAACAGGGACATCTCCGAGCGCAAGCAACTCGAACAGTTGAAGTCAGAGGCATTTGCCAGGATCGAAGAGAATCTCGAGCAGTTCGCCGTCCTCAACGATGAGATCAGGAATCCTCTCCAGGTCATCCAGGCTCTCACCGAACTGAACGGCGGCGATGATGCCGAGGCGGTCCTCAGACAGGTCAGGGCGATCAACGAGATCGTCGACGAACTGGACCGCGGCTATATCGAGTCCGACAAGGTGCGGGAGTTCCTCAGAAAACACTATCAGATCGGAGAAAATGAGGAGTGAGGGTTCTGGGGTTCTGTAGAATCGGGCATGACCCTGGGGCCCAAGCATACGGGATGAAAATGATCGTGGTTTTCCAGGGTGTTTGGATCCGTGTTCCTTCTTCAGAGCAGGACACCAGATGGGACCGTCACTTCATTGCCGCCCCCGCCCTATCTTCTCGCGAAATACCGGAAAAGATTCTGCGATTGAAGGGCGGCCGATCATTCTGAGGGAGATTCTGTACTTCGTATATCAGTTGTGAGGGATTCCGGTGAGAAGAAATCCCCATGCAGACCTCTCGGGTTCATCGCTAGGATCATATTCATGGTAATTCTGCATGAGGCGAGAGAACGCTTCAAGCATACGCGATGAAAATTTCTCGTCGCTTGATCGCTCTTATTCAAGACTGAAGAACCGATGGGGATTGTGTTCCATCGCCGCCCCCTGGCTATCTTGTCGTGGGGTTTTTCCCCCGTGCGAGATTGTGGGAAAGATTTGACAATTTGGGGCGGCCGATCCATCAGAAGAATTTTCTATCCTCTTCGTATCGGCTTCAAAGGGATATGGCGAGTTCAAACGCTCAGGCAAACCTGAAGAGAGGATCTTCTGAATCATTTTCATAGAGCATATCCCAAAAGTATCTGGACTGATCAGGCGTGCCACCCACCGAGAGAAGAAAGCATGTTTCCTTGCTTTCTCCCGCCGGGGGGGACCCCCCGGACCCCCCCGAAGAAGATAGGAGTGGGGCGGCAGCACGCTCTTGAACGAAACCGTACTTCTGAAACGTCTTCTCGTCACATAGCAAGGCCGAAGAGTTTTGGGATGATCTCCTGGTAAACCCTCAATTTTTTGGATCGAGTATGATTCAATCGCCTTCACCCATCTTCTAGCCGGGGGCTCTGCCCCTGGACCCCCTGGAAGAACGAGCATCCTGAAAATCCGAGAAGATCTATAAGTTATCCTCTGAAGGGACATCAAATACCAACAAATATGATATAAATTCTATTAAATCACCAGAAAAAATATGCGGATTCTTAAAATAGTATAACCTCCGATTAAGACGTATTGGGGGCAGGCGGCACTGCTGACAGCGATCCCCTCTGAAAACCGGCCTGTCAGCATCGGTGCGCCGCATCAGAGATATCATGAAGATCCTGACATTCATTGTCCTTGTCACCATCTGTACGGCACTTGCCCTGGTCACCGGTATCTTCGGAGCCACCCACCTTCTCCTCGACGAGAACCTTGAGACCTCCGAGACGTCAGCGATGGTCGAGGACTGCACCCTTGTGAAGCACGGGCTCAAAGCCCTGCAGGACGACCTTGCACTCCTCTGTCAGGACTACGCTACCTGGGACGATACCTATGCCTTTGTACAGAGTCAGGAAAAGTCCTATCTCACCTCGAATATGGTCCCCGAGACCTTCAGCTCATCGCGCCTCGATACGATCCTGATCTTTGACGCCGAAGGCACCCTCATCTATGGGGCCGGATACAACCGTTCAAACGAGAGCATTGTCCGGCCGGCCCCCGCCCTCCTCACGCACCTGCGTGCGAACAACCTTGCCACAGCACACGGTTCTTCCAGAGAGGTCGCTTCCGGGTTGGTCCTCCTCCCCCAGGGACCGATGATGTTCTCGGCCGCACCCGTTCTCAGGAGTTCAGGGGACGGTCCGGCAAAGGGGATGCTCGTATTCGGACGGTTTTTCACCGAGGACGAGATCGCCAGGATCCGGGAGGTCACCGGCCTGCCGGTCGTATTCTTCCCGCCCGACGATCCTGCTGCATTCGCCGGCATTGCTGAACCCCAACTCCCCGACCAGGAGAACACCCCGGCGGTCATCCGATCGGCCGACCGATCGACGATCACGGGGATGACGCTCTTCACCGACATCGCCGGTAGACCGGCACTCTTCGCACGGATCGACGTCCCAAGAGACCTGTACGCCAGCCATCTTGCTGTCGTCTCCTCCCTCATCGGTGTCATCATCGCAATCAGCGCAGGATCCGGCCTTCTTCTCGTCGGCATCATCTATTACTCCGTTATCCGCCGTTTCGAAGATATCAGCAGAACCGTTGCGGCGATCAGAGAAGACCAGGACTTCTCCCGCCGCCTTCCTCCCGGTAAGACCAACGAGATGACCATGCTCTCAGCATCGGTCAACGACCTCCTCTCCTTCCTCGAGGAGTATACCGCTGAAAAAAACCGATACGAAGAGGAACTCAAGGAGTCCAGAGAAGAATACCGGCAGTTGTTCCACTCGGCCAACGATGCCATCTATGTCATCCACCAGAAACGGTTTTCAAGGTGCAACCAGAGGGCGCTGCAGATGCTCGGGTGCCGGAGAGATGAGGCGATCTCTCGCTCTCCTCTCGACTTCGCTCCCGAATTTCAGCCTGACGGCAGACGGTCCGCCGAGGCGATCGAAGAGTATTATGCAATGGCATGCGCGGGGGCATCTCCCACGTTCGAGTGGCGCGACCAGAGGAGTGACGGTTCTTATGCCGATACCGAAGTCACTCTCACCAGGTTTGACCTGCAATCAGGCCCCTATCTCCTCGCCATCGCGAGGGACATCACCGAGAAGAAGCAGACCGAACATCTCAAGGCAGAGGCGTTCGCCCGGATAGAACAGAACCTCGAGCAGTTTGCCATCCTCAACGACGAGATCCGTAACCCCCTCCAGGTCATCCTGGCCGTCGCCGAAATGAATGCCTGCGATGACGCCGAGATCGTGATGCAGCAGGTCAGGTGCATCAACCGCCTCGTCGACGACCTGGACGCCGGGTACATCGAGTCAGACAAGGTGCGGGAGTTTCTCAGGAAACATTACGAAATCGGGGAGAAAGAGGACTAACTGAGAGGATGAAGGAGGAAAATCCTGGCTCTGTAGAATTGGACATGAACCCGCGGCTCAAGCATACGGAATGAAAATCTCTCGTCGCTTGATCGCTCTTTTCAAGACCGGAAAATTGGTGGAGACCTCAATCCATCGCCGCCCTTCGGCTATCTTCTCGCGAGACGGCAGGAACGATCGTGCGATGAGGGCGGCACGCCTGATCATCGCGCCTTCCCGCACCCTCGCGGCGGGGGCGCTGCCCCCGGACTCCCGGGATGACGATAGGGCTTGTGAAGGCTGAGCGCCTGATCGTTCTGAGGGTGGTTTTGTTCTCCGTATATCGGGTATGAAGGAAATTGGTGTCTTCGAATTCTCATCCATAACTCCAGAATTGACGTCTGGATCATTTTCATGGTAAATCATCTTGCTGGTTCTCTTCGCCGGGGGGCTGGCCGCCCCCCGAACCCCCCGCGCGAAGATAGGCGTAGGACAGCAATTCCCTCTTCATGGTCATTGATGGCACCTTCCCGGCCCAATCTTCGTCCCGGGGATCCGGGGGCAGAGCCCCTGGCGTGAGCATGGGGGAAGGCGGTTGAATCTACTCAAACGAAGAAAAGGTGAGGATTTACCATGAAAATGATCCTGATGATTATCTCTCCGTGTTTGCATGAGAGTTTGAACTCGCCATATCCCGTTGAAGCCAATACGCAGAGGATAGAAAAATTCTTCTGATGGATCGGCCGCCCCCAATCGTCGAGATTTCCCTGCCATCTTGCGCCGGGGGGAAACCCCCCGGACCCCCACGACGAAGATAGCCGAGGGGCGGCATGATGCTCGACTTCGATTCACTCCTCGAACGCAAGGATGAGGATCAAGAATCGATCCAGTTCTGGTATGATATTTTCATCACGTATGCTTGAGGCGTGCTTTCCCCTCATGAGCAATTCTACAAGGCCAAAATCTTCTCTTGTTTTCCTGGAGTACCATGAACGCGAAAACTCCAACCACTGGTTGGAGAAATCAGCGGGATCCACACGCTCATCATCATATTGTGTTGCAAGACGATACCCTGTCCTCAGACCTATCTTCTGTGGGGGAGGGAACGATTCCCCCTCTTTGCCTTCCCGGTCCCATCCTCATCCCGGCATCGGGGGCAGCGCCCCCAGCACCGATGTTTGGAAAGGCGTGATGATCCGATGTGCCGCCCTTCTTGCAGGATCTTCACCGTCGTCTCACGCCGGGAGTTGCACCCCCGGACCTCCCACAACGAAGATAGCAGAGGGGCGGCGATGAAGCGGCATGCTTTCGCTTCATGAACAATTCCACAGAGCCCTGGTATCAGGTGTAAGCCGGGAACGGTTTCCAAAAAAACTCGCACCAATGGTGCGAGAAATCGGTTGGAGTCAGCAGGAACACTGAACCGTTATCGACACGCCCACCTTGCGCCGGGCGGTTGCGAACCCGGCCAAAAACTCTCGGGAAGAGAACGCGGGAGAAAAAATATTCAGAGCCCCCGCAGCATATTCCCAAACTGCGGGAGGAAATCTTTCTTGCGCGACATCACGTTTTCCAGCCGGAGGGGCTGGCCGGTCATTCCCAGTTTTGCCAGGGTTACCTCGTCGGCGGCGACGAAGAGGTCGCTGGCGTTCTCGAAGACGTTGGTGAAGAGGGCGACGAAGATGTCGGCCCCGGCCTCGGCCCGCAGCCCCTCGAGGACGCCCCTGATCTCGTCGGCCCTTTCGGTGCTGTATTCAAAGGAGGGGACGATCACCTGGGCGATGACTACCGTGCGGTCGAAGAGGTTGTAGTGCTTGGTGTCCCTGAGGAGGAGGTCGTGGAGCGGGACGTCCCTGATTTCGATCCCCTGCTGGACCATCTCGGTCCCGTACTCCTCGGGGTCGACGCCGGCAATCCCGGCAAGATAGTCGACGGCCTTCCGGTCCTCGGGCGTCGTCGTGGACATCCGCAGCACCAGGGTGTCGGAGAGGATGCCGGAGAGGAGGAGGCCGGCCATCCGTGAGTCGGGCTCGACTCCCGCCTCGATGAACTTGCGGGTGACGATCGTCGAGGTCGAACCCACGGGTTCGTTGAGGAACCGGATCGGCTTGAGGGTCGTGAACGCCCCGATGCGGTGGTGATCGATGATCTCGAGGACGTCAGCCTTCTCGATCCCGTCGACCGCCTGCGAATATTCGTTGTGGTCGACCAGGATCACCGGTTTGTTGATCTCGTCGACGAAGGTGTTGCGCGAGATCATCCCGAGGAGACGGTCGTCGGCCCCGACCACGCAGGCCGTCCGGTACTTGGAGTTGGAGACGATGCCTTTGACGTACTCGAGGGGGTCGGCCATCCCCACCCTGGGCATATCGGTGGCCATCACCATGCTCGCCGGGAGGGAGAGGTTGATCATCTTCCCGACGCCGAAGGCGTCGAGAGCGGTCGAGAGCACGGCGATGTTGCCGGCCTGGGCGGCATGGATGACGCGGTCGCCGACCGGCGAGGCGTCGGCGATGATGAGGGCGGCGATCCCGGCCGAGATGAGAGCGAGTTGCGCCGGCTCGTTGTCGCCGACGATGGCGACGTCCCGTGCGCCCAGTCTGGAGAGCGAGACATGAAGAGCGTCAATGGCGATGTAGACCTTCCCCTCCAGGAGGTCTGGGCCGGGGACGACGATCTCGGCGCTGAGGATCTTTGCGAGGGTCTCGAGTTTGATGGGCGTGATGGAGAGCTGTTCGATCCTGGTCCTGGTCACATAGGCGCGGGCGAGGCCGTGTTCACTGACCAGACCGAGGAGACGGTCGTCGTCGTCGACGATCGGCATGTTCCGCACGCCCTGTTCGTCCATTTTCGCGACGACCTCGATGGTCGGGACGTCGGCGCGGGCGCTGATCGGGTAGGTGTACGGGAGGTCGGAGACGTTCGGCTCGACGCTCTCGATAAAATACGGCTCTTCTGCGCCGAAGTGGTCGAGCACGAACCTGGTCTCAGGGTTGACGCCGCCGCATCGGGCCGCGACATATTTTCCGGGTTCGCTCTGGTTGAGGAGTTCGGCATAGCCGATGGCGCTGCATATGCTGTCGGTATCAGGGTGCTTGTGCCCGATCACATAGACTTTGTTCATCTGCATCTTCCCTCGGGATGGTTGGCCTCATAATCTTGCCGCTTCGCGCTCATATCACCTTCCCCCTCGTTGGCGGGTGGCAGGAGGGAGCAGGTGAGATCCCTTCAGGTGGGGCGGCAAGAAACCATCTCCTTTTCATCACCTCAACCCCCTCGGTGAACTGAATCCGTCGCCTTCCCTCATGCTCACACCCGGGGGCGGCCGACCCCCTCGGCGAAGAGAACCATCAAGATCATTTCTACAAAGCCGTAGATTGAGTGTCTCTGGGATCTGCGTTCAATGGAAGATATTAAGATCTGGTTCCTCCTCTGATTCACCATAGGGATATGATAATCAGCATGGAAGAACTATTGCCCTATAATGAGGAGGAACCGGGCATGCGGGTGCAGTATATCTATGATGCAGAGGGACGAAGGACTGGAGTGATTGTACCTATTGATCTCTGGTACTCACTGGGTATTGAAAAATCTGTAGAAAAAGAGTGCGGGATCAGGGAACCCGAAAAATATCGAGGAATATATCGATCCCTCAAGGTCGATCTGAAAGATGAACTTCGAAAGATGCGGGATGAATGGGACCGACTATGAGACGTTTCCTCCTCGATACCAATATTCTCATCTATTATCTTGCAGATGCCATACCATCTGAGAGCCTGGATGAGGTTGACGATATGTTGACCTCCTCGTTTCGCATCTCGATCATCACAAAGATCGAGTTTCTTGGATGGAAAAAGCACACCCCGACAGGCTACGATATGGCTGAAGATTTCATCCGATCTGCAGAGGTATACCCTTTGACAGAAAGAATTGCGGACACTTCTATCCATTTGCGCCGAACATATGGGATGAGACTTGCTGATGCCGTTATTGCGGCCACTGCAGTGGTTCACGACTGTGCACTTGTCACCCGGAACGAGGATGACTTTTCCAGGATATGTACACTTGAGATAGTGAATCCGTTCAACAAAGAAGAATGACCTGAGGCCGGGGTGAAAATGTATAAATCAGTGGAATATCGGCTCTGTAGAGACCATCTTCTTTTCATCACCTCAACCCCCTCGGTGAACTGAATTCATCGCCTTCTCTCATGCTCACGTTCGGGGGGCGGCCGGCCCCCCCGTCGACGAGAACCATCAAGATAATTTCTACAAAGCCGAGTTTTTTATCAACAGATCCGGGTGTCCTCCTCTGCCCTGGACATGAGGGTTCACCTCCGCATAGAATCGAATACAATAGGCAATGGATGCGATCTCAGTGGATAGATGTCCGGATGTAGAAATATTGCCCCTCATATTCGACATAAATGGGCTTATTGGCTGTATGATTGTAGCCGTACTCCCGACCAAACTCTTCAAGCGCTGGAGATGATTTGAGTTCTGGTGCCGGTACACTATCATCATTTTCTTTGAATGCTTTCCCGAGTGACGGCCACTTCTCAAAATCTTCTTCAGTGAGGTGGACGACGATGCCGTCCTCTGTCTCGCTCTCATTTACCGGGAATACCCTGAGAGTGGGAGGATCAGTACTCTCCCGGTACAGTCCGTATCCTGCATATGCCACGAAGAGGATAAAGGCGATGCAGAAGATGAGAAACACTCTCCTTACATTTCGGTCTCGTTTTTCGTTGGTCATGGATGCCTCCCGGATTTCCGGGTCTTTTTTTTATCATTGTGAATTTTACCCCATCATCTGCATCTATCTTCGGAGGGGAGTGGGCACTAGAGAACTTTGGGATGACCTCTATGATCAACAAGGTACAGCATCACTGGTAAATTGTCCTGATATAGAAGTATTCTCCCTCATATTCAACATAAATTGGTTTTTCAGCAGTTTCGTTGTAAATGTACTCCTGATAAAATTCTCGGTGTGCGGAACGGTTTTCATACAGATCCAATGCAGTGACACTGTGATCTTTTTCCCTGATCGCTTTCCCGAGGGATGGCCACTTTTCGAAGTCCTCTTCGGTGAGGTGGGCGATGATACCATCTGCTGTTTCGCTCTCATTTATGGGATATAACGTGAGAAACAGAGGGTTCGTACTCTCCCAGTACAACCCGTATCCTGCATATGCCACGAAGAGGATAAAGGCGATGCAGAAGATGAGAAACACTCTTCTTACATTTCGGTCTCGTTTTTC
Organism: Methanofollis formosanus; assembly: GCF_019633745.1. NCBI lineage: Archaea > Methanobacteriati > Methanobacteriota > Methanomicrobia > Methanomicrobiales > Methanomicrobiaceae > Methanofollis > Methanofollis formosanus. The sequence goes on from NZ_CP037968.1 coordinate 327,767, forward strand.
GTTGGTCATGGATGCCTCCCGGATTTCCGGGTCTTTTTTCATTAGCAATCAGCAGACATGAGGTTCTATCCTCAAAAAATGAAAAGATGGGTAATGTCTATGTGACATACTGGGACACATTCAATTTTGCTTTCCTGATGGCACGGGCGTTGTCGTGGGTGGCGTCACCCTGGTAATCATCTGACGAAAATGCAGGTGAACTCTGGTGTTCAAAGAAATAACTCCACATCACGGTATGCATCAGGTCGGCCGTCCAGTATGAATAGGCCTGGTTATAACCTCCCGTGTTCTCGTGGTGCGCATCAAAAATATGCCCGATTTCATGAATCGAGACACATCTTCGTGCGTGAGCAGTGGCCCAATAACCAACAGCACCATAGCCTTCGGGCGATACGTTGGGGCCGGGAAGCACGCTGGTCACGTTCCCCGGCCCCGGCGGGACACTCGTTCAGGTGTCCACGGCCCGAAATATGTTCCGGGATATATATATGGGCTCTGTGCGGATCCTCTAATTGTCAGGGAAATAAAAACCTCTATTCTGCCAGATCATACCTGCATGATCTCGCTTTGAGGTGGCCCCCCAGCGCGAGATGGCGATGAAGATTTTGTGGGGAGGGCAGCATGTCTGATCCCTCCATCTTCTCGCTCAAACACTTCTGAACTCGTGCCTCCCCCTACGCTCTCGCCGGGGGCGAATGCCGCCCGGACCCCCGGGATGACGATAGGGCTGGGGAGGCATAATCTACGAACATAGAGAGGGAGCTGCCGTCCTCCCCTCCTATCATTTAGACAGGGGGCGGGGGACGACCAATCCCCGATGAATACTCCAGAAAAAAAATTGAAAGAGATATTATTTCTTCAGGGCACGCCCGGCCGAGAAGGCCTTTGCGATCTCGGGGCCGACGCCGTGGTACGTGCGGCACGCCGAGTCGTAGAGGAAGGGCATGACCTTCTCCATCGCGGGGTTGCCGTCCTCACCAAGGACCGACTCGTCCACCCTGACGTCGACGATCTCGCCGACGAACTGGGTGTGGACGCCGATCTCGACCGTCTGGGTGAGCCGGCACTCCAGGACGACCGGGAACTCCTCGATGTAGGGGGCGTCCACCTGCGTCGCCTTCGCGGCGGTCAGGCCCGCGGCGGCGATCTTGTCGGTGTTTTTGCCTGACTCGATCCCGAAGTAGTCGGCCTCCGCCACATACTTTGCGGAGGGGATGCAGATGGTGAAGGCCTGCTTTGCCGTCAGGTTCTCGTAGGTCTTCCTCGACTTCTGCACCGATACCGCGACCGACGGCGGGTTCGAAGAGCAGATCCCGCCCCACGCCGCGTTCATGGCGTTGGGGGTGCCCTCGGTGTCGTACGTGCAGACGATCAGCACCGGATGCGGATACAGAAGGGTCTTTGCACCGATTGATCTCTTCATGCCTCTCTACTGGACGGCGGAGGGTAAGGTTGTTGCGCCGGCGAGGGAAGGACAGAGATAAAAAAAGATTCAGAAGTCCGGTTCGGACTTCAGCGCCTCGACAAGGAGGGCAATGCCGTTCTCGATATCGGCGAGGTCGAGCACCTCGACCGGCGAGTGGATGTACCTTGTCGGGATGCTCAGCGTCGTCGACGGGATGCCGCCCCGCTCCAGGTGGATGGAAGTGGCGTCGGTGGTCCCGCCCTTCCCGACCTCGAGCTGGAACGGCACCTCCTTCGCCTCGGCCGCCTGCCGCAGCCATGCGACGACCTTGCGGTTCGCGATGAGCCCGCGGCCGTTGCTGTCGACGATGGTGATCACCGGACCGGCTCCCATCTCCAGGGAAGCGTCCTTCTTTTCAATGCCAGGGTGGTCGCCCGGGATCGTGGTGTCGGTGGCGATGGCGCAGTTGGGATTGAGGTTGTAGGCGACGGTCTTTGCCCCCTTCAGCCCGACCTCCTCCTGCACGGTGAAGACGCCGTAGATGGTGTGCGGCGACTCGACCGTCTTGAGCGTCTCGATGAGCATCGCACACCCGGCACGGTTGTCGAAGGCCTTCCCGGTCACCCGCTTGTTTGCGAGGGCGCAAAACTCCCGGTCGATGCTGACCGGCGTGCCGACCTCGATCCCGAGGGCTGCGGCCTCTTCAGCAGACTTTGCACCGACGTCGATGAACATATCGTCCACCTTCGGCGGACGCTTGCGGTCCTCCTCTTTCATCACATGGGGCGGCTTACCGCCGACCACGCCGTAGACCGGGCCCTTCGTCCCGTGGAGCACGACCCGCTGGGCGTACAGCGTGGGGTCGTACCAGCCGCCGATGGTGACGAACCTGACAAAGCCCTTCTCATCGACGTATTTGACCATCAGCCCGATCTCGTCCATGTGCGCCGCAAGCATGATCGAGAAATCGTCGCCCTTCTTGACGGCGATGAGGTTGCCCATTGGGTCTTCCCTGACCTCGTCGACGAAGGGTGCGACCTCGGCCCTGATGACCGCGGCGACGCTTCCCTCGTTCCCGGAGATCCCGTGGGCATCGGAGAGTTTTTTCAAGATTTCCTGTACCATATCATTCACCTTTCTCTTCTGAGACCTTAACCTTCAAGGACCGCCTCGGCGATCCTGGCCAGCGCCCGCCGCAGGTCGTCCTGCGACGCCGCATAACTGATCCTGGCGTAATCGGGCGCGCAGGTGCCGAAGGCCGAACCGGGTACGATGATCACGCCTTTCTCGACGATCCTCGCAAAGAGGTCGCGGCCCATCGGGACAAACGCATAGAACGCACCCTCGGGCGTCGGGAACTTCAGCCCCATATCGGCGAGCCCGGAACAGAGGAGGTCGCGGCGTGCCCGATACTCCTCGCGCATCGCCGCCACCGGCGCCTGATCCCCGGTGAGCGCCGCAAGTGCCGCAGACTGCGAGATGGACGTGGCACACGCCTGGCAGTACTGGTGGACCTTGATGCACTCCTCCACCACCGCATCGGGTGCGGCCATATAACCAAGCCGCCAGCCGGTCATCGAGTAGGTCTTCGAGGTGGCGTTGAGGGTCACGACGTCCTCGCCGAACCGCGCCGCACTCACATGCGGTTTGCCGTAGGTGAAGTGCTCGTAGACCTCGTCAGAGACGACGGTGACGCCCTTATCCTCGGCATACTCGACGAGGGCCTTCACCGACTCCTCGCTCTCGACCATCCCGGTCGGGTTCGCAGGCGTGTTCAGGACAAGCAGACGGGCACCGTCCATCCGCTCCTTCGCCGCCTCCACGTCAAGGTGGAGAGAGGCGTCGAGGCTGAGCCCCTCGGCCCGGCCGCCGGCAAGCGTGGCAAGCGCCGCGTACGAGACAAAACCCGGGTCCGCGATGAGCACCCGGTCGCCCCTCTCCACCAGGGCCTGCATCATGATATGCAGGGCCTCGCTCGCCCCGGCCGTGACGATCACCTGCTCAGGCGAGTACGAGAGATCGTTCTCGCGCCTGAACTTCTCGCAGACCGCCTCGCGCAGCTCCGGGATGCCGGAGTTCATTGTGTACCCCGTCATCCCGCGGTCGATCGCCTCCTTCGCCGCCTCACGCACATGCACCGGCGTCGGGAAATCGGGCTGGCCGAGGCCGAGGTTGATCGCGTCCTCGCCCGCCCCTTCGAACATCTTTCTGATCCCTGAGATCTCGATCCCGCGGACCCGCTCTGCAAACCTGTCTCCAGCCATATCGGTCACTCGATATTGGCGTGCCTGCACTTGAGGTCTTCGACATTGGTCTCGGTGATCTCCATCAGCCGCGAGACGATCGCGTCGGTGAAGACCATCGAGGTCGTCTCAAAGATCGTGCCGAGCGGAGCGAACGATTTGTGCTGGCCCATCATCTGCCTGATCTCGAACTCGGCCGACTCGTCCTTCACCTCGTCGCGGTGACTCTCGATCTCGACGATGCAGTCGGCGATCTTTCCGATCCGGGAGTCCGGGTTGGAGGTGATAAGGCAGACGCGGCCACCGATCCCCTTCGCCGTCTCGGCGAGTTCGGCGACGGTCTTGGTCCTGCCAGAGCCCGAGAAGACCACCAGCACGTCGCCCTCGCCCATGGCCGGGGTGACGGTCTCGCCGACGACGTACGAATGGAGCCCGAGATGCATCAGCCGCATGGCAAAGGCCTTTGCCACCAGTCCGGAGCGCCCGGCGCCGATGACATAGATCCTCTTGGCGCAGAGGAGTTCCTGGAGGAAGGACTCGACCTCGGCGTCTGCGATCGTATCGGCGATTGAAGCAATCTTCGAGGCCATCAGCCGCATCATATCCTGAACTACGTGTTTCTCCATGATCCCACATGAAAGGTGGTCGTGCTTCCTACATTAGAATATCGTGGCAGGCACGGCCGGATAGGAAACGTCATCACACCTGAAGACGACATGTATCCGGGCAAAGAGATGAAGCGGATAGAGCCTTATTTTTCATGTGACGGGGCGACGCTCCTGCACGGCGATGCGGTCGAGTGCATGGCGTCCATACCCGACGGCTCGGTCGACCTCGTCTTTGCCGATCCCCCGTATAATCTTTCCAACGGCGGCTTCACCTGCCAGGGCGGGAAGCGGGCGCCGGTCGACAAGGGTGCATGGGACCAGAGTGCAGGGATCGAGGAAGACTTTGCATTTCATCGCCGCTGGATCGAGGCCTGCGGCAGGGTGCTCAGGGACGGGGGGACGATCTGGATCAGTGGGACATATCACTCCATCTATGCCTGCGGCTTCGCCCTTCAACTCCTGGGTTTCCAGATCCTCAACGATATCTGCTGGTACAAACCCAACGCTCCGCCCAACCTCAGCACTCGCTACTTCACCGCCAGCCACGAGACCCTGATCTGGGCGAAGAAGGGGGAGGAACGGCACACCTTCAACTACGACGAGATGAAGAACGGCGAGTGGGAGTACGACGTCATCAAGAGGCCGGGAAAACAGATGCGGTCGGTCTGGTCGGTCCCGGCCCCCAAGCCTTCGGAGAAGAGGGAGGGGAAGCACCCGACCCAGAAGCCGCTCGCCCTCCTGGAGCGGGTGGTGCTCGCAAGTTCTGAGGAGGGCGACCTGGTCCTCGATCCCTTTGCCGGGAGTTCGACGACCGGGCTTGCGGCCGTGATGCATGGCCGGCGTTTCCTGGGGATCGAGCGGGAAAAGGAGTACCTCGATCTCTCGGTCCGGCGGTTTCGGGCGTTGATGGACTGAGAGCACTGTTGCATGGGCCTCGACGCGTGTTTCTGTTGAGGCGGCCGAGGATGGAAATGCTCGCGATGGTGTGGTGGGAGCATGAATCAACTGCCCTATCATATCCTCGCGCCTGGGACAGAATCCCCGGACCCCTGATCGTGATGAAGGTGGGAAGGCAGGAGAGTCCCATTTTCGACCCCGGCATCACCACTAGGTTGAACTGAAAACTAAAAGACAGCAGATGTAATTTTATCGAATTGATATCCTGATTCTGAAATATTTCCCCTCATATTCGACGTAAATCGGCCTGTCAACGGTATCGTTGTGCATATACTCATCACCGAACTCACTACGCCTTGAGGAGTTTGTCAGTTCCGGTGCAGACGGACTCCTGTCTTCCTTGATCGCTTTCTCAAGAGACGGCCACCTCTCAAAGTCTTCCTCAGTGAGGTGGACGATGACGCCGTCCTCTGTCTCGCTCTCATTCACAGGGAAGAGATGGATAGAATAAGGAGGATCGGTACTTTCCCGGTACAGCCCGTATCCTGCGTAGGCCACGAAGAGGAGAAAGGCGATGCCGATGATGAGCAGCCCTCTTCTGACATTTCGATCTCTTTTTTCGTTGGTCATGGTTTTCTCCGGAAAATTTACCTGAGGTCTATTCTCAGGAAGCGCACGTAGGCAAATCCGAGGAAGAGCGCGACGATATTCTTCCAGAGGCGGCTGGAGATCTCATCATAGTTCGGCGTCTCGTCGCCGAAATGTGACCTGGGCCCTCCGGGGCGCCATGCATGTTCAGATATATCAGAGGCTGGGTGATGGCTCGCGACGCCACCATCTCCGGGGCTGAAGACCTACAGGAAGAGAAGGACCAATACCGCAAGGAAGATCAGAATCGTTCCGAACGTTTTGGTTCATTGGATCATATTATTTTGAGATCTCTCACTCCTCTCCGCTTTTTCCCTCATCCTGCCTTCGACTTCGGCGTCACCTTAGCATAGACCCTGACGAGATCGTCGTACCGGTCGTACCCGACGTACACCTTCTCTCCTTTCTCTTCCTCACATTCCCAGAAGTACGGCCCGATCGGTTCGTCGCAGAACATACTCACCACGCGGGCCGTCCAATTCCCTTCCGTATACCCCGCGTCGCCGAGCGCTCGCGTCGCCTTTGCGAAGGGAAGGCGCGTCTGTGAGGCGGCAGGATCGGAGTGGCCAGATCTCCATTGCTGGAAGTGCGGTGTGCTGTTCTCGGCGACTGAGATCTCCGCGACGGCGACGACTTCGCCCTCTTGAGAGAAGGGGATGAGGTAGAAGTCACGGATGGTATGGTCCAGCGACGTCACCATGACCGCGTCGCCAGCGACGGCACCGGTGAGGTTTGGCGCGGCATGCCGCTCTGCCTCGGCGACAAATGCCGGGATATCTTGAGTAGGTAAGGTTTCAGGTGAAACCTGCGGACCTCCCCGGCCTGGAAAGAGGAGAAGTGCTGCAAGCAGAATCCCGATTATTACAACCAGAACGACTCCTGCAATGACACTTTTTTTCATTGTTTCTCTCCATAAATCACATACTATTCAGAAAAATGGGATAAATCATCCCATCTTCTTTTTCTCTGTCAACTCATCATAGACAGTGATCTCTCCAGTCCATCGATCAAACCAGACATGCTTGATTTCACCATCTGTTGTCCCACACTGCCACATAGGACACTCTCATGACATTGTCTGGAGGCATGACTTCCAGACGAGAATAGCGCTCCCGTCGCTTTCATGGCCTCGACTTTCTAGTGCCTTTATGATCTCATCATAGCCTTCGGGCGGTACGTTGGGGTCGGGAAGTACACTGGTCACGTTCTCCGGCCCCGGCGGGACGCTCGTTCAGGGGTCCATGACCTGAAATATATCTAGAGTTGTATATGTGGTTTCTGTGTGGGGCCTCTAATTGTCAGGGAAATAAAAACCTCTATTCTGCCAGATCATACCTGCATGATCTCGCTTTCGGTCCGGGTTGAGTCGTTCCACTCAAATGGGAATCAATGAGGGGCGGCGCATGTGTCCAGGGTAATGAGAGGCACAGGTATCGAATATTCCTCTCCTGGATTCTGGAAAAATCGTTTACGCTCTATTGAGGGGGGCCCGGTCCATCACCATTGACGATCTTCGACGCCCCCCCAGGTTGAGATCAAGACTACAAAAACCTCTCAAACCTTTCCTTCTTCGCCCGGCAGATCGGGCAGATCTCCGGCGGCTCATCACGTGCACAGAGATACCCGCAGACCCGGCAACGGTGGACCGGGTACGGGAGCGATCCCGAGAGCGGGGCCGGCCGTTTTGCGGTGCTCTTCGTGGGGCCGCCGGGCGGACGGCGTTCAGGCACCCGGCAGATCTTTTGTTCGCCGGCGACGACCTTCCCTGTGACATAGAGGGTGCAGTAGCAGGCGCCGTACTCGGCGAGGTCGGGATCGCGGTAGTCGCACGGGCAGACGATGTCGGCGTCGGCCTCCTTCTCTCCCAGACTGAGGCGGCACGGGCACGAGGGGTATCCATACCGCCGTTCGTTGGCCAGAAGACCCCTGACCAGTTCTTTCACAAACTCGGTGTCAGGGTTGAGATGGTAGCCCCCGGCCTCGGCCTCGCGGTCCAGGCGGCGGTACGTCTCCTCGACCTCCTCGTCGGTGACTCTGTCGGTCACACCAGCGCCTCCCTGATCTCGTCCTCCTGGTAGCCCACGATCGCCTTCCCGTTGATCACGAGGGTGGGAAACGATCCCATCGGGTTGTAGCGGTGGACAATCTCGGTGTAGACTTTTTCCATCTCGTCCTTCGGGAGTTGGTCGACGAAGAGGTAGTCATACTCCACGCCGAGAGAGTTGAGGAGATCTTTGGTCTTCGCACACCAGCCGCAGGTGCTCAGGGCATAGAGCATGATCCGCCCTTTCTTCTTGCCGTCGACATGTATCGGGTCCATAGGATATGCGTGAGTTGCCGCCCCTCCCCATAAGCGTTGTGTTCCGGATCGGACCGGGCGGAAGGTTGATGTCCGACGGCGTCCCCCATCTCCGTCGATGAGTCTTGAGTTCCTCATCGAGGTCTATCGCCTCGCCGCGGAGAGCCTCAGCTTTGTGGGAGCGATCGTGATCATCTACGGCGGGATCAGGGCGGCGGTGAGGACGTTCCAGAAGGAGGTGCTCAGAAAACCGTTCAAATACCACGACATCAGGCTGGGGTTCACCGCCAAGATCGTCTTCGGCCTCGACTTTCTCATCGCCTCAGACATCCTCCTCACCCTCATCGCCCCGACCCAGGAAGAACTGCTCATCCTCGGGGCGACGGTCATCATCAGGACGATCCTTGGATATTTTCTCACAAAAGAGGCACAGGAATTTGTCTTCGATTGATCGGTTTTGGAGAGTCTGGCATGGGTCGAGAGTGCGTCTCGGGCATACCGGATGAAAATTTCTCGTCGCTTGATCGCTCTTTTTCAAGACAGAAGAACTGGTGGAGACCTCGTTTCATCGCCGCCCCCACCTATCGTCGCCGTGGGTGGTCCGGGGGTCTCCCCCGGCGCGAGATTCCAGAAAAGATTTTACGATGAGGGCGGCACGCCTGATCATCACGCCTTCCTCCATCTTCTCGCCGGGGGCGCTGCCCCCGGAACCCCCGGATTGCGATAGGGCCGGGAAGGCACTATTGATCGTGAAGAGGATGTTGCCGTCCTCCCCTTTCCGGAAAGCGCCATTAAGAGAGATTTGTATTCGACGGATCAGATTCCCAGGGCCGGGATGAGGTCCCTGATCTCCTCGAGCACAAAGTCGGGCCTGCAGATGGGTTCCGGGCCTTCGCTGTGGTCGCCGTACAGCGCATAGGCCGCCTGCATCCCGAGGGCCCTGGCGGGTGCGACCTCGCGGCGGATGCTGTCGCCGACGACCATCGTCGTGGCCGGGGCGGCCGAGAGGGCGTTGAGGGCGCACCTGAACTGGGCGGGGTCGGGTTTTTTTCGGCCGGTGAGGTCAGGGGTGACGATATATGAGAAATAGTCCCTGAGCCCGGTCTGTTCCAGTCGCGTCACCGCCTGGAAGGAGTAGGCGTCGGTGACGACGGCCATGGTGATCCCGGCACCGGCGATGGCCGCCAGGGTCTCTTCCACACCGTCGAAGAGCCTGATGGAGGTGAGTTTTGTCCGCTCATAGACCCAGCACGAGCGGCCGTAGGCCCCTCTTCCGGCCCCCAGCCCGGCGAGATAGTCCCTGATATTTTGCAGGTCCTCGTATCCGACGCCGGGCCGCCTGAAGTGCTGGTAGAGTTCTTCGGCGTCGCCGGCCCCGAGGTCCTCGATGACCGCCCGACACGCCTCTCTCTTCGCACCGACGAAGTCCCAGAGGGTGTTGTCCATGTCGAAGAGCACGTGCCTTATCGTCTGATCCCCAGGGCCGAAAGTTTCCTGCATAGCTCGATGTCCCTCTCGCACTCGGTATGGCGGTCATCGCCGATGAAGGTTAGCCTGAAGGCATCGGGGTCGTCGCCTTTCCCCCCGAACTCGCCGAAGAGCACGGCCGATTCGATGGTGACGACCCCGAAGGAGAGGGCGAGGTGGGCGACGAGTTTGAAGAAGGTCTCGGGCGAGGCGTGATGGGGTTTGGGGTGGTAGGGGGCCCTGAAGAGAAAATATTCCACCCCCTCGGCGTCGCAGAGGTCGGCCATCGCCCCGTCCGCAGTGAGGAGGACCGGCAGGCCGAACCGCTTCTCCTCGAACCGGCGGAGTGCCTCGACGATCATCTGGTCGTTCTCGCGGGTGGCGTGCACCGCCTTCTCCCCCTCGTCGACGAGGATCGCCCGGTCGCGAAGAGCCTTGTACTCGGGCATCGCGAGGTACGCCGCCTTTCTCGACTTTTTTTTCCGCCGGTTCTCGAACTCGGCGATGTACCAACTCGCCTCGGGCGCACTCTCCCGCAGTTCGGCGATGAAGCGGGCCGAGTATTTGTGGTTGAGCACGTACTCGATCTCCTGGCGCACGATTCCGGTGAGGATCACCTCGTCGGGACGGAGGGCGCGGCTGGTGGTGAAGAAGCGGTGGTACATGAGGTTGGTGTCGAGCCCGAAGGAGATCTCCTTCTTCAGCCCTCGGTAGATCTTCGCCTTCTCCCTGAACTCCTCCATGTTCGCATAGGTGGTGACCCCGCTGGCAAGGAGACACTCCTCAAAGTCAGAGAAGAAGGGCATCTCCATCGCGTGCTCGCCGAACCTGAGCGAGGCGGCATAGAACTCGTCGGGGTTGGAGAGGATGGAGATCCGGTAGCCGGTGCCCTCAGGCCGCGCCTCGAGAAGGCGGATCCCGTAGATGGGATATGAGATGGTGACCTCGCCGCCGAAATAATTGACAAGGGCCGGGATCTCCTGGCCTCGGATCAGCATCTCGCTCATCCCGGCCCCCCCTCCTCGATGAGATCTCTGAGCGGCTGGATGTGGAGAGGGATGAGCAGGTACGGCCTGGCCGGGGGGTCGGGTATGGGGAGGCCGAGATAATAGATGTGGTCGACCCGCAGATCGGCGGCGGCGAGGTCCAGGCAGACCGAGACGATCGCCGCCTTCCGTCCGGGGGTGATGTCGAGGGCGGTCTCGAACCCTCTGGCGGCAAAGGCGCGGACCAGCCCGAGCACCCGCTCCCCGGCGGCGGCATAGTCACCCTCTGCCACCCTGACGACCGAAATTCTGGGGGAAAAAGCGTAACGTTCAGAGATCAGCCTGATCCCCTCCAGCACCGTGCCGAGGGCGCTCTCCTCCCAGGCGACGAGATGCACCTCTGCCGGGCGGTAGCCGCGCTCGCGCAGCACCGCATGGTAGGTGTTGAGGAGCGCCCAGCCCGATCGCCCGGCAAGGGTGATGTAGGCCTGTGCCCGCACCTGAGACATACCCCCGGATGAGGTCCGGGGGCACAAAAGGTTGTCGTCTACGCGGCCGGGATCACGAGCGGAAACCCGCGGTGAGTCTCCACGTCGACCGGCACGCCGTAGACGGCGGCGATCACCTCGGGGGTCACGATCTCGGTCCCGCCTGCGGCATAGATCGTCCCACCCTTGAGGAAGATGAAGCGGTCCGAGTATCTCAGGGCGGTGTTGAGGTCGTGCATCGTGAGGACGGCGGCGACGTTGTGGGTGGCGACCGCCTCGCGCACGGTGTCCATGATATCGATCTGGTTGCGCAGGTCGAGGCTGCTCGTCGGTTCGTCGAGGAGGAGCACCCGGGGTTCCTGGACCAGGGCCCGTGCAATGCTCACCTTCTGGAGTTCGCCGCCGCTCATCTCGTCGATGAACCTGAGCGCGAGGTCTTCCAGGCAGAGCCTCTTGATCGCCGCGTCCACCAGTCTGAGGTCGTGCTCGGTCACCTTCCAGCGGATATACGGCCGCCGGCCCAGCAGGATGGCGTCGAAGGCGGTGAGCCGCCCGGTCTCGCACCGTTGGGGGACATAGCCGATCCGCTTTGCGATCTCCAGATGCTCGAGGGTGAGGACATCCTCGTCGGCGACCATCACCGACCCGGCCTTGGGACGGAGGATGGCATTCATGCACTTGAGCAGCGTCGTCTTCCCGACGCCGTTGGGCCCCATGATCGAGACGACCTGCCCGTTCTCCACCGAGAACTCGACGTCCTCGAGGACGGCCCGCGAGTTGTACTCGAACCTGACATCAGATACTTCGATCAACATCGTGCATACCCCCGTACCAGCAGATACAGGAAGACCGGGGCGCCCATGAACGCCGTCAGGATCGCCACCGGCAGGATGTGGGGGGCGAGCATGATCCTGGCCACGGTGTCGGCGGCGAGGAGGAGGACCGCCCCGGCGACACAGGCCCCCGGGATGAGGAAGCGGTGGTCGTCGCCGATGACCCGCCTGACCATGTGCGGGCAGACCAGGCCGACAAACCCGATCACCCCGAGGAAGGCGACGACGATCGCAACGACCATGGATGCGAGGAGCATCCCGACGAGCCTGATCCGCTCCACATTGACGCCGAGCCCCTTTGCGGTCTCGTCCCCGGCGTCGATGGCATTGTAGTTCCAGCTGTTGAGATAGAAGTACACCGCCGCGAGGGCGACCGGCACGGCGATGATGGGCAGCTCGTTCCAGCTTGCCCGGCCCAGGTCGCCGAAGGTCCAGAAGACCATCGCGGCGAGCTGGTTGTCGTCGGCAAAGTACTGCAGAAACATCGTCCCCGCAACGGCGAGAGAGCCGAGAGCGACGCCGGCGAGGACCATCACCTCGGGGGAAGTCTGCCGCATCTTCGAGATGGCCAGGATCACGATGGTGGCGAGGAGCGCGAAGACGAAGGCGGAGACGGTGGTGAGGAGGGGGTTGGAGATGTTCACCGAGGTGCCGGTGCTCTGCATCGTCCCGGCCCCGAGGATCATCACCGAGAAGGCCGCCCCGAACGCGGCGGCATGGGAGGTTCCGAGGGTATAGGGCGAGGCGAGCGGATTCCTGAGGATCGACTGCATCGCAAGGCCCGCAACCGAGAGCCCGAGCCCGGCCACGATGCCCGCGAGGGCCTGCGGCAGCCTGATGTTCCAGATGATCGAGTCCTCCATCTGGGGCACCTGGCCGGCAAAGACGTTCGGAAGCGAGAGGTTGAAAAGTCCGTTGACCCGTTCGATCAGTCCGGAGACAAGGGCGGTCGCCACCTCGGCCGGCGGGATCCAGACCGCACCCACCGAGATGGAGAGGATGAGGAGGAGAATGAGGAGGAGCACTCCTCCGAGGATGGCCGAGATCTTCCGGCCGGTGTACTGGAGGTACTCCCGGGGTACCTCCCCGTCAGCGAGATGCATCCTTCACCAATCTCCTCTGTGTTCAGATGTCCAGTTTCGTGAACGCCATCTGCTGGAAGCCGTCGTTCATCTCACCGAAGACCGGTTTCTTCACCAGGAAGGTGTAGATCTCGTCGGCTTCGGCGGCAGGGTCGACGTCGGCGAACTGGTCGGGGTACAGCACCTTGCCGACATAGTAGGCGTCGGCCAGGACTGAGCCGTGGTTCTGGGTGTACCAGTTGTACGGGAGGACACCGTAGACCTCGCCGTTCTTCTTTGCCGAGAGCCCGGCGTAGGAGGGGTCGTTCTTCAGTTCGCCGATGGCGTTGGAACCGTCGGTGAGCTGGAGGGTGGAGAGGTCGACGAAGATGATCTCAGGGTCCCACTCGAGGATCTTCTCCTTCGCGACCGGCGTGCCGCTCTTGAGCTGCTCGTCAGGACCCTTCGAGGTGTCGTAGGCGACGTTGACGGCGTTCACGAAGCAGAAGGGTGCGTAGGATGTCTCGGTGGACTGCAGGCCGTGCGGACCGGCGTAGGCGATCCCGCCGACATAGGCGCGGGTCTTCTCGCTGTCAGGGACGTCTTTGGTCCTGGTGTCCAGGTCGGCGATACGCTCGTCGAAGAAGGCGATCACCTCTTCGGCGCGGTCGTCAGTGCCGAGCACCTTCCCCATCGTCCGCAGCGACTGGTAGAAGTCGTCCCGGTGGAAACTGAGGTCGCCGTAGTTGAGGACGACGACCGGGATGCCGGTCTTCTGCTGGAGTTCTTCGGGGTCGTAGCCTGAGGTGCTGTAGGTCTTGAAGATCACGTCAGGCTGGAGGGCGAGGATCTTCTCGGGGTCGTCGTGGCCCCTGAACTCACCGATGAGGGGATAGTCCTTGAACTGGGGGTTGGCGAGGAAGTAGGGGCGGGCGTCCATCGACTGCTCGCGTTTCTCGATGTCGTCGACCCCGACGATCCGGTCCTGGGCGCCGAGGTAGGTGAGGTAGCGCAGGCTTCCGGCGCCTGAGCAGACGACATGCTCGACGGTGGTCGGGACGGTCACGGTGCGGCCCGCGCCGTCGGTGATGGTGACGGTCTCAGGGGCCGATGGGTTGTCCTGAACGGTAGCGCCGCCCTGCGTGCCGGTGCATCCTGCGATACAGAGGCATGCCAGGAGGGCTGCCGATAAACAGAGATACAGAAGCGTACGTCTTGACACAATACATCAACTCGATACGATATATCTCTGAAGGTGCGCTATTAAATCTTATCGTTGTTAATTTTGGTATGAAAAATATGGTTTTGAAATATGATCTTTTAGAATAATTCTTCATGAAGGGATTGAATGTCTGAAGAATCACTCCAAAAATGTATTTTTATGAGCAATGCTCCAGGGTGGCATACGTGGGCGTTCTCATCCGGGTAGTTATTCTGCCGAGAATTTATGCGTGAACATGAACTTCCTGTATTTTCTTTTGTTTTCGCAGAGGGTTCTTCGAAGAATCCCAAATGAGAGGGAATGTGGTTATCCATGTTCCTCCTGAAGTTTGAGGTGCGAGGAGTTACTGTGAAAATGATCCCGAAGATCGACTCTGTAGTGGTGAATGAAGATTTGACCACACTAATCCCCCGCATGGACTTGATAAGTAGAGGACAGAAACACTTTCAGAACGATCAACCCTCTTCCCCGACCACTGCACTATCGGACCCTTCACAATAATAGTGCGCATGTACCAGCAGGATCGCGAAAAATTGGTAGTGCCCCAGAATAGAACTGAAAATCTATTTCTAAAAATCTGACCAAATTCCGTCGAACAGTGACCTGTATTCATAACAGAAACTCGCGCAGAGAGAGTTTTTTTGTTATCAGTTATTGCCGGGGGCACTACCGAAAAATTGTATTATTCGCCATCTTTCTTCCGACGGATCCCCCACAGAAGAAGAAGAGACCCTAGAGCTGATCCGAGAGAAAAGCCCGGGAGTTTCTCCGAAGAGACAGGTACTTCTCCGGCATCAACCTTAATCGATGTAAAGACAGGGCCTTCCATATACGAGATGAACCACACCACTCTCTCGTCCTTCAACCGGAGGTGGATGTCGATATGTTCAGCGGTAGGAGAGACCTGCTGCCTTGCACGTGCCAGAGCTTCGGTTTTATTCACCTCCAAATCAGTCTCGTCAAGGACTGTCACCCCCGTGATGGACGTGCCCTCGACGGTGGCGATCAGTTGCCTGAAGGTCCTGTTCTCGGCGACGAGGTAGACCTGTACGCTTGTTTCATTTACTCTGTACTCGCTCCAGCGCTCTGGTCTATACTCCTTGACGAACGCTTTTATCGCAGGGTTATCCCGTGCCTCCGGGTACATGACATAGAAACCTGCAAGAGGGTCGGGCACTTCTACAGGGAGTTCTTCGTCAAGATCGATGAGACGCACCCATACGATACTATCATTGTCTTCCCTTTCGTTCACGTTCCTGTTCAGATATACCAACTTCTGGGTACATGCCGGACCGGGGATAAGATAGACGTACCGGCAGGTTGTGTTATAGTGCTTCTCGTACCAACTGGAGAGACCACAGGTGTGTATATATTCCATGATCTCGGCATTGCTCTCCACATTCGGGTGACGACCTCGAAGACTTTCCCAGGGATTCATACCGGGAGGGATGGGAGTCGTCTGGGTGGGAGTGACATGATGTGTCCCGTTCACCGAGATACTTTCGTCGGGGTTGAATGATGCAGCGCCCTTTTCTTCGGCTGCGACTGGTACAATGCATGCGCCTGTCACTAACATCAGCAATATTATAACATTAGCATTTTTCATAGGTAATACCCCCTTTATTGACATGCATATGAAAAAATAGTTTTAAAAATTATCTATGGGTATTACTTCAAAATCATTCCAAAAATGCAATAATTGATCATTGATGAATGGATCATCGGAGCCGGTGTAACGGTTATCATCAGCGTGGATCATATTGCTCAGAGTAATATTAGAATATCCACTCTCAGTATATACCTCTGGATTGTCAAATACGTTCCATGTAGGATCTGCGTGAATCCAATCTCCACCATCCCAGATCACTGCCAACCCATGAGCAGTGGGTACGCCAGTACTATTGATCATGCCCATATAATACTGCCGTGTTGGAATCCCAAGACCCCGTGTAAATGAATTAAATAAAGTCGCGTATTCATCACAGACTCCACAATACTGATGATCCTTGATCCATATGTCAGATGCGGTATAATGACCTTCAGGATAGCCTAACGTATAATTCATTGCACCATAAACATATGGTATGATCTGACTCGCTGTATCATAAGGTGTGGTTGTATCATCTCCAGCAGTTGCAGCTTCAATTATTTGTCCATAAGATTCGCCTGACAAAGCTCCATCAGGGATGTGGTAAAGACCGCTTGCTTCAAGGTTGGTGCCTCCATCAGGATCAGGATAATGATCTACGTTATTGCTGTACGTTTCGATTCCATCGAATGGCATTGACCAATAGTCAGTCCGTGCATCATTTGGATCCACTCGAACCTCTAAAGCAATAGGTTTTCTTCCAACAGAATTGGCTGTAGGCACTTTAAATGCCACCAATACAGTTTCGTTAGCGGAGGGTGGAATATTGCTAAAAGTATTATAATATCCGATTCTATCCTCTGTAGAAATTACAATGACTTTGCCACTGGCAGGTGCCGAACCAGAATTATGAATGGTGATCAGGTTTCTGACTATGGAATCTTGAACCCAATACCACGATATTTGAGCATTTACGAACCGAACATCCGCTGTTGATTTTAGTTCATTTTCTACATTTTGATCTCTTTGTGTCCTCATCACTGAATAACTTCCATCTGAATTGAATATTACTTCTTCAGAAGAAACTTTAGCATCCGTGGGCATGTCTGACGTATTGATAAAAATGACGTTAGGATTCAATTTTTTCTGTGTTTCTTTCGATGGTTCTGTCACCTCAAAAGGAGGATCATACCTGCTATACTCAGACAGATCTTGTGGACCTACCCAGTTTGGGCTACCATTTATACATCCTGGAATTTCGAACGTGTTGAGTGATGCAACATCCTTTTCTTCAGCCATAACAGGCACAATGAATGCACCTGTCAGCAGCAGCAGTGTGAGTATTCTCACAGCATTCTTACTTTTCATGGTCAATATGCCTCCTAAATTGTTAAAATCTGGAAGTGAAACAGGCTTAGTACATAATAATGAAGAAAGCCTTTAGATTACTTCCAGACCAGTGCAGGACACCATAGTGGTGTCCACATTTGGTGATCTTTTTGATATTCTTTAAACGATTTCTGTGATGATCAACTAATCATCTGGACATTGTTGAAGTTCCAAGAATGAGAAAAACCGACAATTCACATGGAACTTATTTAAAAACACAGAACTCAGGAATTATCTCTTAGATATCAGCCGCGCTCTCCAAGAATATATACTGGCAATAAGATCCTATTCATCCCCCTCTATGGGTAGAGGAATGTAAAGAAATCTAATTGGGGGGCATTCCAAAATCCCCTCCCCTAGAAGCAGTTGCTACACTCAAGGGGAGATAGCCTTAGAATAGGTTATCACTCCATAAAGAGGATACATCGATCCAAAGAATTTTATTTCATAATAACATTTAGCGATCCAGCGCTAAGAGCGGAGTGTGGATCGCTGTTTATCTTCATTATGGGGAATCTAAGGCTCATCCAGTGGGAGAAATGTGTTCTGAATTCCTGAATAATAGTGCTTGGATACATGGGGAAGGTTATATTTTTAATTCTTTTGTTATTAAATCGTGACATATATTTCAGAAAATGGATGATATATAATGAAAGATTTTTATGTCTAAATAACACGTTTGAAGAACCCCTACTTATGTTACATTCAATTCCACCCGAATACTTGGTTGTGCCCAAGCCCATTGTTCTGGATTTGCCTTTAAATCATATGGTTGATTTAATCTGTGATTTGGTGCAGGGATCCATATAACCATCAATTGGTGTACTCCTTTATCAGTTGGAACAACAGTACTCCCCGGGAATGAAAGTTTCTCTCCGGCATTAAGTCTGCCAAAAACAACATCTTGAGACGATTTTGTATTAATTGGTACCTGAATATAATCCATAAGTGTAATCAGCCCAAAAGTCACTGGATAGTCATCATCAGCTGCAACATTTATCCAGTAGTGTAATGTCTCACCAGATGTCACATTGGATGAGGTCCATGCTATAGCTGAACAGGGTTCTTTTGTTATCATCACACCATCGTTTACTGGGTACTGAGAATTACACTGACGGCAGTGAAGAGAGCTGAAGTTTGTATATGAAATTGGTGGCATATTCTGATCATCAACAAATACGTTCAACCTGACACTTCCAAGATTAACTAAATCAGTTGATAATCTGAATGATTGATCAAGCGATATCTCATAGGGTTTCAGGATAAGAAATATCTCAAATTCATGAGTTCCTTTTTCTGTTGGACCGAGATCAAAATGATAAAATCTCTCTTCAAATGGTTCAAGATGGGCCATGTGCAATGTCTGGGGATTATTTTCATTAAATGAAAACGGAACCTGCTTGTAATCCATTAAACAGAAAACAAGATAATCATTGCCATTATGCATGTTATTGGCAATACAGAAATAGCCCTCAAAATTTTCACTTTCATTCAAATATATTTCTTTTTGGAGAAAGTATTTTGGATCATAGGTGGGAGCAGTATACAATCCAATGCAAAAATTTTCCTCTCCACTCTCAGAGTTACATAAAGTGGTGTTTTCTGACTTTTTAGATAAATCAAAACTTTCAGTCCATGTAACTCCCTCCTCGGCACTCAGCACTAAAATACCGATCGCAAAGGAGAAAACAGAAAATATTATCAAAATGCTCAAAAAGATAATTGTTCTGTCGTGCATTTTTGGATCAATCATACTGTCCTCTTAAAAAAAGAAATTGGTTTTTAGACACTCAATGTATCATCAGTCACTGGATACCGATATTGGTTGTACTGTGGAGCCTCAAAAACATGATGCGTTTCCGCCGTCCATGTCCCGCTTGTTGATTCACTTCCCGAGTTATAATTCAACTCTGCTGTTGCAGAATTCTCATTGATCAAATTTCTCTCAAATTTCACTATACTTCCATGTAATACTTTTGCACGAACACCGATCTTCCCGATTGGGAAATCATCTCCAGATTCAGTTCTTGAAGTTGAGAAATGACGACAGGATACTTTGTTCGAAGAGTCTTTTGACAGAATCGTATTCGCTTTCCATGAAATAGGTGTTTTTGGCATCATTTGATTTTGGTCGTCAGAGATTACCACATATGTAGTTACTGGCTGAGCACTCGCGGGTACAATGGTTACACAAACCAGTAGTAACCCAAAGAGTGCAACACTTAGTCCAATTTTTTTCAATCTTTCCATTTTTACCACCATCTTGGACAGTGTATGGATTGGGAGTTTAGAGACTGAGAGATAGTACTATCTACTACCAATCCTTTTGGGGCGCTATTCTAGCGTCCACATTCTCCCGTTCCTTTAGTTTATTAAATCATTTGTGTGTCGTTCATCTAATCATCAAAGACAATTAAAAATATTCACGTTCTGTAAAATCAGACTATATTATAGGCATGCCTTAGGCATACTGGATAGTGTAACAAATCTTCTGTAAAAATTGATCTGGCCCTGTCTCCAACCTAAATTTGCAGAAAGGAATAACAGGGTCATGGATCCCTTAGCGTTCATCGAAAATTATCTTCCGATAATGAGAGTGGTATGAACGAACTGATGTGCGGCAGGCGCACCGAAATAGGTACAAGTCTCGCTCTCTAAAAACCCGGTATGGAGATTTCGAGAAACCTCAGTTTCGTGAATTTCCCTTCGAAACCCAGGTATTTGGACGTTATTCCTAGGTTGAGAAAGTTCTTGTGAATGCGATCTCTGAATCTCATCTTCAGGGTGTTTAAACTCGCCGGATCCAGGAAATCGTTGCTCATCTGGGGATCGATCAACTCTCTCCTTCTTCGGTTTCTCGGATGGCACACGACCTCGACGAACAGGTCCATGCATTTCTCTTGTGACCAATTGAAGAGGAGATTCCCTATCTCTTTGTCAATACCTCCTATTTCAAAATCCGAGATGGACCACGGCCATTAACAAAGCTCTTCTGGTGATCGCCGGCGTGCGGGCGGATGGTTGCGGGGAGATCCTGGGAGCCAGAATCACAGACTGTGAGAATGAAGAGTTCTGGTTCGGTCTGTTCGAGGAACTCAAAGAACGAGGATTAACTGGAGTCACACTGATCGTCTCAGATGGTCATGCAAGGATCCAGAGGGCAGCAGAAACTGCTTTCCTCGGTGCATCATGGCAGATGTGTTCAGTCCACTGTACGGGCGCGTTTTTGAGGAATATTCCAAGGAAACGCCAGAAAGAAGCTGCTGAGAGTTTGAAGGAGACATAGGGGAATGAAGAAAGACTTCAGGGATTTGGAGATGGCCTGAACGATCGATAATATCGGACTAAAGCGAATAACATCAAGAGATTCCTCCCAGGACTCATGAGTTACACGGCATTCCCGAAAGAACACGCAAAACGGATTCGAACAACGAACATGATGGAAAGAATTAACAAGGAACTGAAACGGAGAACCAAGGTCGGAGGAGCATTTTTCAATGAAGAGTCGCTCCTCAGACTGGCAGGATCCATCTTGATGGGCATCAATGAGGAGTGGGTGACTGGTAGAAGGTATTTGACGATGGAGAAGGAATGATCAAACAAGGAGACAGGGCTCAGACAAATTAAAGAAGATATGAAACACTAGCCTCTGTATCTGTGTGTTTGGTTATATCCTTGAGAATATTTCCATAGTCTGTTTTGATTCTATACCTTACTGTTTGTCCTTCTCGATAAGATTTGACAATTCCCACATTAATGAGTTGTTTCATCTGCCAGAAAACTGAGGGAGTGGAAAGACCTAAGAACCCACTTATCTCACATTGGGATGGTTTATACTCCTCTAATAACAATAAAAGGATTTTTCGCGTGGTATCTTCCTGGAGGTAAAGTCGCAGATTCCACTCTCTCGATTTGAATTTATTGCTATTTTTGAAATATCTAGATTTTTTTCCCTTTTTGATCACAAAGATCATACCTATTTTTGTGAGATAGTTCAGGTGATAACTGGCTGTCCCTCTATTAATGCCCGTGTGCTGGATCAGGGCTTTGAAGTGAACACCTGGATTCTGATTAATGGCTTCATATAATCTTTTTCTGGAATCATTGTTTAATACATTTTTCCGGGAAATTTGCCGGAAATTGAGAAAAACCATATGGTTGAATAGAAAATGAAGTCCAGCAGGAAAAAAAACACAGTCCTTTGGCATATATCTTAAAAATATAATCCTGCACATCTGCATGTCTGCAACAGATTTAATGAGAATTAAGTACCCAATGGTGATCAGTACAACAAAAATCCTTATTTTTCTTCTATCAGATACCATTTTATCTCATCCATTTTCTTCCTGCTAAGCGGAGGATAGCAATGGCTATCCTTGACAATAACCAACAGAACCAAGCTTTTAGGCAGCAGAGGAACCTGGCCTCATGTGCAAATTGATATGTCTAACCGCTTTGGGACAACCATTTTGGCATCCACGACCAATGATATATTTTAAAATACATATAACTGTTGTGAGCTATTACTATGCGTATTAAGGGACAATTAGGCGATCATTCCACAAAATTTAAGGGAAAAGATCCCGACCCTGAGTATGCCAATGCTCCACAGACGCATTGCCACGACAGTCCGTGCGCTTCCTGTGATCGCCTATGATGTAACACTGTGGGTCACCAACCGCCTACATGAAGGTTGGCCCTTATCTTTGGATTTGCCTCGACATTGACCTTCATATGGGGCCCCACAGCACCGGGATCATCTTCCGAAGTTGGAATATCTGAACTGCCTCTTGACGGCATATTCATTGAGGACGAAAATCATCAGAACAGATCGGTTCTTCACGGTTGCAACTTCGTTTTTCTGAAATCTCTGATGTGGATAGGAATTGGATGGGGATCGATCTGAGAGATACGATCGGTCTTATCCGTCTCTCTGAAGAAAATCGGAAACAGGGGAGAAGGCTTTCTCTCTTCCATCAAGAGGTGGGAAGGCGAGGGCGAACGTGAAGAAGTTGGTGCCGTCGTTGACTCTGTCGTTTTGCGTGCCGGATCCGGGGTAGTGCCCCCGCAGTTTATACTCCAGGATAAGAGTTTCAATAGAGCCAAACTGTGGTGTATTTTCAAAGAAATGTCTGAGACAAATGTTTCATCGACATTTCTAAACGGCCAGGTTAGAGGATTTGATCTCGGGGCCAAAAATAGAAGAGAAAAATTCTCAGCAGGTCTCAGGTCTCAGATCTCCTCGATGGAGACGATATGGACCGGGGTGCCCCACTGCTGGATGGTCATCGTGTCTTCTGCCGGTTCAACCGTGAAGCGCACTTTCAATCCGTCCTTCTCAAATGTCCTGTCGAGATCAAGGGGAAGGTAACGTGCGCCGTCGGCGGCGACGATCCCGTAAAACCCGCCTTCGAGGTCGATGTAGGTCACGGTGCCGGTGCCGGTGATCCCGGCCGCCGGTGTCTCGTTCGGAGTTTCGTTCACTGTCTCGTTCGGTTTTTCGCCGCCGTCGGTGCCGGTGCACCCTGTAATGAGCATTGCGCCGCAGAGGAGTGCGACGAGTGCCAGGACGGCTGGCCATGATCTGCCATGCATTGTTTCCACCACCCTGAGGTTGGCCTGAGAGGATATAGTGCTTTTTTTAACCGCGAATTTTTTCGCAGTCAGAAACCTATCTTTGTCGCTTCAAATTTTTTTCTAGAATTTATTGAATCAAAAAATCCAAATTGATGACCTGTCAGTTATCCGAGTAGAGAGCGATGAAGAAGTATTTACTGATTTTTGGTTTATCTTCACCAGATTCTATCGATCCGCCGCCAGCACACAATATACTACATATTAAATATAATGGAATTTATCTCTGTCTGGGTGCGTTAATCCGCCCAATTTAAAATGTGTCCTTCGAAAGCGGCATAAAAGTCGTAATACCGGAGGAGAAAGAACGTATCGAGAGGCTTCATGAGGTGAAAAAAATGGAGAAAAAAATTGGTTCTCACAGCAAGTGGATGGTCCTGCTTCTGATAATTGCAGTTGCAGTAACGATACAGCCCGTAAGTGCAACGACGCATGTCGTTGAACTGGGGCAGGCATGGATCTGGGACAGACCCAGCGTCACCAGCGGACTCGTCAATCTCTGCCAGCAAGACCCTTACACCATCCAGATCAATGCCGGCGACTTTGTTGAACTTCAGATGGAATATGCATTTACCGACGAGCGGACGCAGAGTGGAGACAACTGGGTGACATTTTTTATGCGCAATCTGGGAACTGATTTAGCCCGGGACGAGATCTGTGACTGGGGCAGTACGGATGATGGGGAACACAGATACCTCTCATGGAGTAATCGGTATTATTCAGATGCTACACTCTATATCAGCCTGTATGCAGGATATAGCGGCGACCGCAACTGGCAGGAATATGAGCAGATTCAGGTGAATATCGACGTGGTATAGACCCCATCGATAATTTTCATTCTTTTTTACGACATCGGTTTTCCAGTCCTCATTTTCTGCAGGAGATCGATGAGATTGTATGGGTGGCGAACGATCTCGGAATGGGGATCTCATACGCATGAAGAAATGGGTCGCTCCTTTCATCTCAGGCCCATATAAGGAGAGTGGATCATCCGGTAAGGTGATATGTCTGCTTCGAAAAAAGATATGCTCAGAGATCTGGTGAACATCGATGATCATCACAACCACCGACACCATCCCCGGCCACGACTTCGAGGCGCTCGGCCTCGTCGTGGGCAACACGGTACAGGCAAAGAACATCGGACGCGACATCCTGAGCGGACTCAAAGGCGTGGTCGGCGGGGAGATCACCGCCTACACCGAGATGCTCTCCGAGGCACGGGAGATCGCACTCGACCGGATGGAGAAAGAGGCCGAGAAACTCGGTGCCGACGCCGTCATCGCTCTCAGGTTCTCAACCGCGGAGGCGATGCCCGGCGCCGCCGAACTGATGGCCTACGGAACGGCGGTCAGGCTGAAGTGAGCACCCGAGGGGGCCTCTGTGCCCTCAAAATCGCGCCGATTTCCTACGATCTCTCCGGGTCCAGGATGGCCCGTATGGGTTGGAGAGAGGGATTGTATCTCTCGTGCTCTTTCGGCCTGGAAAAAGGGCTTGAACGGCCATGATTCCGCTCTTTTTTTCGTGAACAGGTTTTGGTCTGGCGAGATCGTGAGAGAAGCCCGATATGGAGCCGGATCTGAGGGTTCGATCCCGAAACCGGGTTTGATCCGCCGAGATCCTGGTCGGGAAGGCACCATCAAGACCATGGAGAGGGTCGTGCCGTCCGCCGGTTCGCACGGGGGGTGGCGAGTCCCCCCAGGGAGACCTATCTGGAGCAATTCCATAAAGCCAACAGATTCTATGAATGCTCTCTCTCAGAGCAATGAGTCCAGGAGATCATCCTCAATATCTGAAAATTTGTTCTTCATGATGGTCCGGATTCTTTCGACGTACACCCTCTCGATATCATCTGCCGAGTGAATGAAATCATTCATGACCTGCGGCCGGTCCACCAGAGAACCTGAATAATCTTTATCGGCATAATGGAAGACCCTGTCCTCGCCGAGAGGGAAGACAAATCTCCGGATTGCAATCTTAGGGAGTCCGAACGAGGAGTGACCCGCGATATAATCGACCATCTCATGGATGGTCGCGGGGCTGTGCTCCTGCAAATAGGCGTAGAGGATCTCAGACAACTTTTTTCTGACTGCAGGATCGTTCTGATAACGCAAATTCTTTGTTAAAAATCCACAGATCTCACTTCTCTCGTCGCACGCAGACTGATGGATCTCATCGAGATCAGAGAAGATCACGCGATGATGACCGGTCCTGGGATCAGGTTCGATCGATTTCACGACGTCTCCCTTCATGGAGGTGATAAAATCTTTGAACGACCTGAACCCGAGTTGTTTCTCAGAAAAAGACGGTTGCAACCTGACGAGGAGAGGCTTCAACTGTGCCAGCAATATTGGTTCGTCGGAGGGACGGTTTTTCAGATATCGGATCAGCAGGTCCCTGCCCATCTTTCTGTTCATGTCCATGGCCAGGAACGAGGCCTTTTCGGCCTCACCGTCATCGGCCGGTTCATCCTCAAACCCGATCAGCTCTTCAACCATCTCCGCAAGGAGTCCCCGGTCTTCAGGCCGGGGAGGAATTGCGTTTCACACACATATCACTAAATAATATTGGTTGAAATATATATCTGTGCTCACCACAAAGACGATCATCCTCAAGATGGCCTGTCCTGATACCGATCTCCTTGACCGGACGGTACAGACCTACACTAATGGGATGAACTACGTCTCTGCGGTCGTGTACAAACTCGGGAAACCCAGGGGTTCCGCCGCCCTCCAAAAGATCGTCTATCCTACTCTCCGGGAACATCTTGGTCTCAAGTCCCAGATGTCCTGCAACGTCGTCCGACAGGTCACGGGAACCTACCGGACACTCCAGGCGCAGGTCAAGACGAAAAAGACCGAATGGCAGCAGATCACGTACGCTCCCACCACAATGACCTTCTCCTTCGGACGGGACTTCTCTCTCGACAGAGACGAGATCGGGCTTACGACCCTCGAAGGCCGAAGAAAGTATCATTTCCTCCGGTACCCTTACATGGAGCAATATCTCGACGGATCGTGGAAGTTTGGAGCGTCAAAGTTGGTGAAACACCAGGACGGGACGTATTACTTCCACCTCTGTTGCGAGAGGGAGTCCAGGACCCGCGAGGTCACGGAGTCTTCGACTTTCATGGGGTTGATGTGGGCCAGAACTTCCTTGCGGTTGCCTCGACGACCGACAAGAAATGTCGGTTCTTCTGTGGCGGGAAAGCCAAGGATCTCCGAAATATCTATTCTACCATGCGGAAACGGTTGCAGTCGAAGGGCACCCGGTCGGCAAAGAGGATGCTCAAGCACCTCTCCGGCCGGGAGAGACGGCTTATGACTGATATGAACCACCGTGTCTCGAAGGAGATTGTTGAGTTTGCCGTTCAGAACAATGTCGATGTGATTGGACTGGAGGATCTTTCCGGGATCAGGGACCGGACAGAAACCTCGAAGAAGCAGAGGTACACTCATCATTCCTGGGCGTTCTTTGAACTTCAGTCCTTTATCGAGTACAAAGCGGGGGAAAAAGGCATATCGACGGTCTATGTCGATCCGGCCTATACTTCTCAGACCTGTCCTCAATGCAACCATATCAGCAAGAACAACAGGCACAGGAAGTCGTTTGTCTGCGAATGTTGCGGACACTCGCTTCATGCCGACCTGATCGGTGCTCGGAACATCGAGTCCAGAGCACGCACCTACAGGTATACCCTGGAGGTGCAGGGGTGCAGTCAACCACCCAAACGAGAACTATCGACAGGATAGAGTCTCAAGCTCCGTCCTTCAGGGCGGGGTAGTTGACAGTCCAGGTAGATTGCAACATTCTTCTCATCCAATCGGTTCACCGGCATTACCCGAAGATGATAATAAAAATGGGACGATGAATATTTCGATCTCTCTCCCCGAGCATATCCCAAAACTCTCCAGCCCTCCTCCTCACCGATGAGAGCGATGGATGATCATGATTCACTGCACACCCATGCATTCGTCGCCTTCCTCCACGCCCGCGCTCGGGGGCTCGCTCCGCCCCCAGACCCCTCGGGATGGCGATAGGGGCGGGAAGACAGCAAGAAGCCATGAAGAGGGGCTACGATCCTCCGCCAATCTTCATCGGCGGGGGTATCTGGGGCGGGAAGGCACCCGGCGGAGGAGAGCGTTGAGCATTTCAGGAAGGAAGCGCTTCGGTCAGAGGAGATGGTCAAGCCTCAGAGAGTTCTGGGATATACTCCCGGTATGTCTGAGGCGTGCTCTCGCCTCATGCCCAATTCTACAGAGCTGGGATCTGCTTTTTGTGTGGAGCATATCTGCACCAGGGAGATAGGAATCATGCGAGCAGACCATTTCAAAGGCATTAATCCTTTTTTTCGTGGAACCAGCATGCAATGAGGTGCTGAGAGGTGAAGACAAAAGTAATACGAGGTGATGCGATCCTTTTTGTGTGGAACCCCCTGCGGCTCATCCCCACGGTGAGGGCGAGAGCAAGCCAGAACTCGCCCCCTGTGGGGAAATCTTACCCGAAGGGCAAGGAGATAGATTGCATATCCATCTCTGTTAGCAGACCAGATATAATTTTTGGGCTCTGTAGAGTCAGGCATGGACCTGAGGCTCAAGCACATGGGATGAAAATTGTTCAGAGAATCCCTATCAATCGCGACAGCGCACCAGGAGAACATTGCTCAAGTGCCGCCTCCGATCCTCACCGTGGGGGTGCGGGGGGCGGCGAGCCCGCCGGTGGAGGAGTGCGTTGAGCATTTCTGGAAGGAAGCACGTCGGTCCGAGGGGATGTTCGCCCCAGGAGAGTTCTGGGATATGCTCATGGAATAATTCTGCAATATTTACCGCTTCGCAAATACCCGAAGTCGATCATGAGAGTAACAATCCTTTTTTTCATGGAATAATTCTGCAACACATGGCAAACCGTAAAGAAATATATCCGCATCCTTGTGTAGCAATCCTTTTTTTCATGGAACAAGTCTGCAACTATCATGCAAAGGAGCGTGATACACTAAGCATAGGCAAAGTAGCAATCCTTTTTTTCATGGAACTATTCTGCAGCATCAAGCAGAATAAATTATTGAAGGCTGGAGAATGGATGTAGCAATCCTTTTTTTCATGGAACAAGTCTGCAACCATATCCAAATGCTCCGAATAAAAATTGGATGTGTTCTGGGGGCCGTTCAATCGATGACCGTGGGTTGATCTCTCCGCCGGCTGAGCCGATCTTCGTCGATTTCAAGAATACGATCTATCTTCGCCAGGTTCACGAGGAAATGGTGTCCGTCGGGGAGTTCTAACTCCACAAACCCAAAACATCTCACCACGGTGCCACGGAGAACCCTAATCTCTCCATCGTCAGAATACGTCACCTTAACAGGCTTACCAACCTGGTTTTCCAGCAAATCTGTTGCCATAATCTTTACCTCCAAATCTTATCTGACATCTCTGTCCTGAGAGTGAGAGTCAGGGTATTAAGCCTGTTTAACTCACTCTATACTGCCTCGTAGAGGCAGTGAAAGGATATTCTTGCGTGCCGCCAGGATTGATTCTCTCAGTTCTGTGTCCTGAACCCCGTGCCAAAGGACAGGACAACCCGGCACCTTTTCGACCAGCCCCCTTTGAGAAGTAGCAATCCTTTTTTCATGGAACAAGTCTGCAACTCTGTCGAGAAGACGCTGAAATCTCGAACTACTACATACCGTAGCAATCCTTTTTTTTCATGGAACAAGTCTGCAACTTTTTTCGGACTTTAGGACGTGAATACAATGGCTAGTAGCAATCCTTTTTTTCGTGGAACAAGTCTGCAACACGGTACCGGAATCGCACAACGAATTTGCCGCGTCCCTCATTGGATATGGTAGCAATCCTTTTTTTCGTGGAACAAGTCTGCAACTCGCACGACTCCGGAAACTCTTAGAGAAGACTGAAGCGGAGTAGCAATCCTTTTTTTCGTGGAACAAGTCTGCAACAAATCTTGATGCATTATGACGCAAGAGAACCTTTTTGAAGTAGCAATCCTTTTTTTCGTGGAACAAGTCTGCAAATATCTATCTCTCTGAAAAAAGTGATATCATGTCGCAGTAGCAATCCTTTTTTTCGTGGAACAAGTCTGCAACCCCGTCTTGAAGGTGAATCGCTCGCAGAACTTAGGAAACTGTAGCAATCCTTTTTTTCATGGAACAATTCTGCAACAAGTATTATGAACTCGCTTTCGATGTGGGCGCAGGGTAGCAATCCTTTTTTTCATGGAACAATTCTGCAACCACTCATAGCACCAGACCAACTCGGCATCTTCCGGGAACGTAGCAATCCTTTTTTTCATGGAACAATTCTGCAACTATGTCAGCAGAGGCATGAGAACAGCACTCTTTCAGAGTAGCAATCCTTTTTTTCATGGAACAATTCTGCAACGTATCTCGTTGACATCTATGAACAGTTAGATGAACAGTAGCAATCCTTTTTTTCATGGAACAATTCTGCAACAGTGCGGATGGAGGAAAGGACGAAAGGTCGCCGACCACCTCGGTAGCAATCCTTTTTTTCATGGAACAATTCTGCAACAGTATCATATTCTCTCTGAATCCCCAAATACCTTTCGAAACCCCTCCTTCTCCCCCGCGTATATAAAGCGGGTGAGGATATTGCGGCCCTCGCCTTTCTATACTCACCCGCACCGAGATCAGAGACTATCATCCTATGATCCTGTAACGTCTCTTCCTGAACCTCTCCTCATCAAAGGGTTTCCCGATCACCACTTTGCGCGAGAGACAACGCTCGCAGAGGGGGAGGACAAGGACACTATCGGTATCAGTACGTACTTCCCCCTCACGCGGTCTGGTGACCTCGTTCATCGCCTCTGCAATCTGATCAAACCCCGACGAGGACACCTCCCCGAAGAAGACACTCCTCTGGAACCTGACAAGCCCGAAATCCTTGCAAGTCTCGACGACCCTCCTCCTGATACGGGCGTCGGTGAGGTCGTAGATCACCCACGCAAACATCAACGCCACCGGTAACGGAAGGGGTGGTAGGGGCGCCCTTCATTCAGGTACCTCACCACATCCCGCATATTCTCAGTGATCGCACGGGAGAAGGAAGAAACCCTCCCGCCAAGATCCCGGTCGGCAGTCAGACGGTCAATGACCGTCGCCGCCACCCTGCGGCGAGCATCAGGTGTCAGGTACCCACGCCCATCAAGATCCGCCGCCCTGATCCGTCTCCTGACCGCCAGCGTGATCACCGCCTGATCGACGACCGGTTGTCTGAACTGCTCGATCACATCGTACACAAACGACCGGCGCCCCGCACGATCAGCGTGAAGATACCCAAGAAAAGGATCAAGCCCTGCGATCAGACACGCCCGCTCCACCTCATTGTACAGGATCCCGTAGCCATAGTTGAGAGAGGCATTGAAGACATCACCGGCAGGCCGGTGCCGGCGGATGCCATGGTAGACCTCTGGACCGATCACCAGACGGAGCGCCGCGAAGTACCGCCGGGACGCCTCCGCCTCGACCACCCGCATCACCTGTGCCGATTGAGGCAACGACCCCTGACCTGGCATCTTCTCCGCGACTCTCTCGATCTTCTTCCCCTCTTCCTTCAACCCCTGATCATTCCGGTTCCTCCCAAGAACCCTGACCAACCCTCCCATATGAGCGATCTTTGCCCTGAGGATCCCCGCGCAGAACACATACCCCTCGCACCCCATCGACCCAAGGACCTGATTTTTTCTGGTGAGACCTGTCCCGCAAGGCGTGCACGAGACAAACCTGCCCACCGGCATCCCGTCCTGCCCAAGCACTGTAATATCGATCCCATGCTCCGCCGCAAGAGCAGCGACCCCCGAGGTAACCGTCGCCGCCCCGGCTATCAGAACCTGCTCGACCTCGTCAACCGCAAACTCTTCTGTCTCGCCGTCACACTCCACCACGATCCGGTTTGAACACCTCCGCACCACCGTCCCATACCCATTGAGGACAAGATGCATCTTTTTCATCCCCTCCTCTCCCCCAGGAGACCGCCATAGAACCATCCGTGCACTTTATCCATCCATCTCACCAGAATAATCACCATCAATGAAAACCGCAGTCATCGCACCGGTCGGCATGAGCCCTCCGGCAATCAGCACACTCATCGACGGAATAGGAGTCCCAGTCACCGACTGCATCCTCCTCGCCACCAAAAACCCTGCAGTCCAGGCCTCAGTCGGCCTCCTCACCACCGGCCTGCACCGCCGCTTCCCCTGGATGAGGATCCACCACGAAGTCCTCCCCTTCGAGGACATCGGAACAGAAGAGGAGACCTTCGCCTTCATCACGCAAGCCGCTCGCATCATCAGACAGGAGCAGGAGACCTTCGGATGCGACCACGTCTACCTCTCGATCTCAGGCGGACGCAAGAACATGTGCGTCTCCCTCTCCCTCCTCGCCCCCCTTCTCCAGACCGACGGCGTCTTCCATGTCATCAACACCGAGATCAACGTGGTCAACACCCGCCTCGAACACCTCCGTAAGGATATCGAAGCGTTCGCCACCGCTGACGACGACGAGCGTAACCGCCTCTACGAGGAAAAATCCACCGAATACGACCACCTCCTCTTCCCGCCGCGTGACACCTATGAGGTGATCAGGATCCCGACCCTCCCCTACCCCCCCGACCACCTCCACCACCTTATTCTCGGCCTCACCACCGGTGAAGCACTCACCTCAGACGAACGCGACCTCCTCGCCAGACACGGCATCCTTGAACCAGGCCGCTCGTCAACGGTCCTCACTCCATATGGGGAACGGTTCCTTGCCGCCTTCCTTGGGCGCCCCTGACCCTTTTTTCAGTGGCGGGATCGGCTTCACCGCTCCAAACCCCCGAGAGACCCCCTTCCCCAGACCGAAATATTCCGGAATGGCAAAATTTACCCTGAACTCCCCGACAAACCCAGTCATCCCGATCCCCTTGTAGGTGACCGGCACCTGCTCCAGGTGCGTGGCCGCTCTCAACCTCTGGTCGACGACACACCCAAGGCCCTTTGCCATCGAGAGCACATTGCCGACAAGGATACGGTTGATCAGGTCCTTCTTCTCAGGCCAGGTCTCCGCCTTCTGGTACCGCTCATAGTTTTTCTCATTCAGCGCCAACCATGGCGTCACAAACCGGTAATGCCACATCCCACGAGTGGGATGGAGGCCGACCTCCTGCTCATAGGCCACCCGCCTCGTCACCTGATAGGTCTCGTTGCCAAGACTGAGTTCGGCGATCGACCCCCCGATCTCGCGCAACGTCTCCGCCCCCTCCTCGATCCCGAGGACCGCCGGCGTCCCCTCGACCACCCGATACTGCACGCGAGGATACGTATACAACAGAGCCGGGGCATGATGATGGAGGATCGGGCGGTCAGGATACATCCCCGCCACATACCCTCTCAGGTGAGTGGCATCTTTTGTCACCGGCCGATCAGTCTCCAGGACCAGATAACAGGTCTTCAGTTTCATAGTTACTCCAGTGCATCTGCTCCCACCTGCTCGCGAAGGACACGCGTATATGCCGGCGAGAGCCTCTGCTCACGCAGATGTTCAGTCCCCGAGATCCCGATCCCGTCCACGCCCCGCCTGGCCTCGACAAGAGAGAGAGGGACCTGGTGGAGAGCGGCAACGATCACCGCCGCCGCGGTCATCGACTTGGTCCCTGAGGTATAATCGATCGCCTTTCTCCCGGCAACCCCCTTCACCGCTGCGTCCATCACCTCGATACAGGCGGCGAGATCGTCGACATCGGGCAGGACCACAGAGTTGAAAGGAGGGAGCACCTCACCGGTCATCTCCTGATACTCCTCCGCAATCCCCCTCACCGTCGCCGCGCTCTGATCAGACCCAAAGAAGACCACCTCCCCTGGTCGGTGACAAGCGACGGAATATGCCAGGCCATGAGCAATGGAAGCCCTCCCGGTTCTGGGGTCAGGCCTGCCAGTCCCGACCGTCATGAAGAGCGTCACCACCGCACCCACCCCATCGGAGAATGATTGAGGGTAAACTCAAGGGTCTTTGGATATGGCAACTCAAGCCTCCCCCCAGAAAGAGCACGCCTGTACTTCCCGAGACGCTGCTCCGTGACAATCTCCAGAGCAAGGTCGGGATCCCTCTCCTCAACGAGGTTGAAGAGCGTCTGATAGATCGTGCCGACGCCAAACCCGATCCTGAACATGTCAGTCTTCTGGTGCTCAGCCTCGATCATCTCAAGCCCCTTCCTGCAATCTGGATCATTCCCGCGTTCTACGAGGGCCCGCTCCTTCGTGAGCGCGGCATCCACAAACCGCCGCATCGCCTTCTTGATATGAGCAACGACCTTCTCCTCTGCCGCCGCCAGGTCGTCAAGGTCATGGGCCGTGATCCCGAGCACCCCGAGCCGGTCTGAAAGCCGGTCGAGATCCCGACGACGCAACGCCCCCTGGATCGCCGGCGAAAGCGTAATCTCACACTCATACTCCCCGATCACCGTTTCAGCATGAGTGAGAAACGGCTTTCTGGTAAAACCCCTGGTGCCAAGAGACATCGTCTCGATGCCGTCCAGCCGCAGGATCTGTTTGAGCCCCTTAGAGGCCTGGACTGCATGGGCGTCAGAGACCTGGAGAAACTTGAGAAGATCGTATTTGGGGTCTCGATCAGGTCTCCCATTCCTCCCGCACTTCGTCGAGAAGATCTGGTTCTCATACCCCTTCCCGATCCGCTCTTTCATCCTCCTGTCGCCAGTGGAGAGATCACGCCTGATGGCCTCGATGAATTCCGGGTCGTTCCGTGCCACATCCCAGAGCAGAGCCGTCCTGATCGCACCCTTGATACTCGAACCAGGGAGATAGGGTTCGTCAAAACCGGTCTTAATACACTCCCTGACCTCGCGGATCCCATGGACCGCCACCCCATACCGGTTCCTGAGCCCATACCGAGCGATCCCCTCACGTTCTCCAGGAAGGAGAAAACGGTCGAGATTGAACCGCTCGCCGTTCAACTCGATCTCCATGAAAAATGCATCTTTCCGCGCCTCAGGGAGGGCCCGGTACATCTGCTCAGACGAGACCCGGTTCACCGTGCCGCCCACAGCAAAGAACTCGCTGGGGCCGTATCTCTGGCCGGTCCCGATGTGGACCGGCGTCTTCGTCTTCAGTATGAGTTTCACTCAGACCACCTGAACGGCACCGGGAACGCCATCCCATATTCGACCACCGGTACGTCGTCGCGCACCGCCTCGATAGATCCGTAGAACTCGTCACCGAGATCCTTGAAGACAGACCCCTCCTTCAGAGTGAGCACCGACTTCTTCACCTTCCCGTCTCCTGACCGTCCCCTCACCGGCACGATCTCATAATACACCTCACCGCCAAACGCGCTGATGTCGCCGGGAATAAACCTGGAGAGCGTCAGGAGATGGTCCTCCCTCCCGGCAGGCAGGAAGTCCACCTCACCGAAAGAGAGATCAAACGCCCCCATCCCCGCCGAAATTCTGCCGCCGATCCCTCGGTCGGCAAGGAACCTGAGTGCTGCACCCACCTCTGACTCAAATGCCCTCTTCTTGATGTCAAGAAGGAAATAGATCCCGGCATTCTCGAAATATCCCCCCTCAGAAGAGAAGAACGCCTCCGAAGAGGAACCCATCCGGTTTATCCGGTTATGAGGACGCTGATACTCATGGATCATGAAATCCTCATCATCTCCCTCCCAGACCAGCCCGCACCGTTCATTCAGGGAGTCCATCCTGCCGATAACGTCGAGGGCCGAGCACCGCCCGGTTGCCCAGGCCTTGAAGAGGGATGCATCGATGTAGTGCATACGCCTATAGTCTTTGACCCTGTCCATGACCTCCTCAGGGACCAGGGGAAGAGGGAGGATCGGAGGAGGCAGGAAATGCCGCGTCCGATCGCCCCTGACATATGGGAACCCTGACGTGAGCAGGAATGGCGGTTCGGTCTCGAAAGCCTCGATCATCTCCCCCACCGGCCCGCCCAGTTCTGCCATCGCCGAGCAGATCGCACCAAAGATGGTATGCGATGGGATTTCAGCCGGGAAGCCAGACCGTGGCGTCAGATACACCGCACGCATATCGCCCGCTCCCTCATGTCCTCTTCTCTCTGAGAGCCCTGAGGATGGCGCGAGGAGTCGTCGCCTCAACAAACCGGTCGTCGGGCGTCCAGTCGTCCCCTGACCGATAGGACCCGGCATTCTTCCATCCTACAGAGATCTTCTCGAACGCCACCTTCCCATATCCACGCGACCCCGCCTTGCCAAGATAGGTGTCCTCGACGAGGGAGAGCGCCTCAAAAAGATATGCAAGCCGTGCCTCGTCCTCCTCGCTATAGACCGAGAAGACCATCTCAAAATCAAAGGCCGACCCGGCAGGAACCCGCTCGATGAACCTGGGTTTTGCCACCGAGTTGATCCGGTTCAGATAATTTTCACCCTTGATCTCAGTCCCATGAACGATCCCCTCTCTCTCTTCCCACTGTGTCTGAGTCTCTCTGTCTGGGAAGGCGTCCCTGATGATCAGCCTCGTCGGCCCGGACTCTCTGCCGTCTCGCGGATTGTCCTTTGCCCCCCGGCCAAAGACGATACAGAGGTCGCAGTCGTCTTCATCACAGGTATGTGGGCTCCCGTCTCTCGTGAGCCACTGGTCGCTGTACTTCAACTCAAGGGAGGACCGCATCTTCCCCTTCAGTGAGGACCCAGGGACAATCGGGACATTCCTGATCCGGTCGAGGATCACCGGCTGATCAGCCCCGCCGATCCCGAGGCTGTCACTACTCCCTCCGATGTGCAGGCCGGTCAGACACGAAATTTTTCCAGAGATCTGATAATTTTTCAGGAACTGCATTCACGCTCTCTCCTTGTGGTAGTATTTATGATAGGCAACAATCGATTCAAGCAGGTAGACAAAGGTCTTGTAGTTGGCTTTTTTCTGTACGTCATCCCCGACCGGCACCTTCTGCATCGCAACAGTGACCAGGGTATAGAAGTCCTGGGGGATCAGATCGCGGCCCTTTGCATAGGCAAGCAACGGCCTGATCATGTAAAATTCGGCCTCAACGTCTGGCCACGCCCTGTCGGTAAGAGTATTCTCGATCTTTTTGACGACGCCAAATAACCGCCTGAGCTGACTTGGTTTGAGTGAGCCGAAGTCCTTTGCGGCTCTCTCAGCAATACCGTCCTCTCTGGCGATCTCGTCGACGGTGATCTCGTTCAGGGAGGTGACCCCCTGAATTTTTTTGATATATTCTTTCTCTCCTCGTGGGGCGTCTCTTCTCCCAGGACCTCCATAGGAAGAGCGGCCGCCTGTACGTTCTGTCGAATTATTCCTTCCCTGATTGTTGTTGTAATATCCCATCTTTACACACCCCTTGTCCGCAGAATTGTCCAGAGGAGAGGGAGCCGTGCCCATCCGAAGATCGGGACGATCGCTCTCTCCACCTCATCTCGCGTACGTGGTTTTCCATTTGTTCTG
Source organism: Methanofollis formosanus (assembly GCF_019633745.1). Lineage (NCBI taxonomy): Archaea > Methanobacteriati > Methanobacteriota > Methanomicrobia > Methanomicrobiales > Methanomicrobiaceae > Methanofollis > Methanofollis formosanus. The sequence continues at coordinate 363,998 of NZ_CP037968.1, forward strand.
ACGTTTCCCGCCACCTGATACTTCAGGTACGGCAGGTATCGCTTCCGGCGTATCCGTTCAAGACACTGTTTGTCCAGGGGCCTCTCACCAAGATCTGCAAAGGTGTCCTCCCAGAGGTCGTTGAGGGTATGGACAAATGATCGTGAGACGATCTGCTCATCCACATAGGTCTCAAGTGCCAGTCCAGAGTCCATCAACGTCGAGAACCCTTTCTCATAGCCGTTGTCCTCCCACCTGAGCGATTCCCCAAAGATTACGACCCGGTTCCGTCCGTCTTTCTTTGCCCGCTGCAGAGATCTCTCTGCCTCTTCGACTGCGATCGACACCGGCAACTGCGGCGGGACGACAGCGATCCCGGCTGAGAGGGTGATCGCCGGGTTGGCACAGACATAACAGGTAAATTCGTCATGAAAACGCTGCGCAAACCTGAGGATATGGTCCCATGGGCCAAGAACAAGCAGGTCGTCGCCGCCCGAGTAGATCACGTAGAGACTCGGGACAAAGTGTTTCTTGCATTCAGGGCAGGGTTCGGCCTCAGAGTCGATCCAGGTATAGAAGACCGCAGGATCTCCTGGACGATCGCTGTCCGGTACTTCGATCTTCTGCGCGTGCTCCCTGCATTCCGGGCAGAGTCTCCGGTATACCCCGAACTCCTGGCAGAGCGTGGTGAGATATCCGGCAAAGAAGTACTGGAACCGGGTGCTGAGGGTGTAGATCCGTGAGATGCTCCGGTCATCTTTGGGAAGGCCAGCCGCCATGATCCGACCAAGCCTGTCCACATCGGCCTTGAACACCCCGATCTTTCTGTCGCCGGTGGCAAGATAGGCAAGGTCACTGAGAGTCAGGATCCGGGTGCCGCTGAGGGGGACGGTGTTGCCAAGGTACATAAATCCTGTCTCTTCCACCCCGTCGATCAGGAACTCTGTGGAGTTGATCGTGATCACCGCCTCGCCAGGGCTGCAGTCCGGCCCCTCGGTGAGGTCGTAGGTGGTGGAGAGGCCGAATTCATCGAATGCAAACCTGAGCCCTGTCCCTCTGAGAAGATATCGAGCCCTTGCGATGGCTGCTCCAAGAGCTTCGTGCGTCCTGCACTCGGCACAGGTGCCGTTAGGTGTCAAGGGCAGACCGCAGACCGGACAGAGGTCTGCGATCTCGTACACTCTGCCATGTGCCCTGAAGAGAGGATCACAGTCGATGAACTTCTGGAACTTCTTTCTGCCGACAATGGCGTTGAGATGATCGAGAAGTGACGGAAAATCTTTCATCTCCTCGCGCGAGCAGGGCAGAGATCCCACCACAAGCGAGAGGCTTCCCCCATTCTTCTGCAGGAGCGTCGTATTGATCTTCCTGGTGATCTGGCCGACTGCGTCATGCACTCTGCTGGTGTTTGGGAGGAGGAGCAGGAAGTTCCCGCCGGTGTTCCAGAGGATGTTGGCCTCGGTGGCATCAGCGGCCTCCACCATCTCCCTGGCCGTAGCGTCTGCAAGGAGGTTGAGCCAGAATGACCGACCTCTGAGGCGTTTTGCCATCCCTTTCCGTGCGTCCTGAGGAGTGGCCACGCCAAAGATGAACGACTGGATCCCTGAGAGTCGACCCTGTACAAGGAGAAATGGAGAGGCCTTCTCCCTGAAATGGAGGCAGACTGCCAGGGCGGCGGTCGTCTTTGCATGGTCGTAAAGCGAAATGTCAGGGACGTTTACATAGGTCGCTGAAGGGATGAGGCTGGTGTACTTCCTGAGGAGGGCAAGGGCCGTCCCAAAGGTCGGCGGGTGACCTGCGGTCTCAAACTCTCTGACAAAGTGATCCCAGAGATTTCTGTAGGGATTCCCCTCCTTGTATGATGTGGCATGGCTCTCTCTCGTCGGGAATGTGTCTTCCCGTTCAAGGGTGAGAGGTCTCAGGAGATGGTTCCACTGATACAGACTCTCCGAATGGTCGTGCATCCCGCTGAGTTGGACAGAGGGGAATACACTGATGAGAGGGTCATGTCTCGGGTCTCCTTTCCCTTCGCGGGGTTTGCGGTCCACTGCCGACGAGAGGTGATCTGCGTCCCGGATGATACGGGAGGAGGCGTGATACCGGGCCCTCTCCGGGAGATGGTGGTGAAGGACGAGATCTTCCACGACCGGGTCGTTCACATACGCTCTGACAAAGTCTGCACTCCATTTTGCATGGGCACCGTTTCTGCCAAAGTCCTCCTTTGAAAGCACGTTATATTGGCTGTCAGGCCGCACCCCGGCACGGTAGGAAAATTTCCCGATGTCGTGCAGGAGAGCTGCAAGAGCGATTTGGTCAACGTTGCACTCTGTATTCATGTCGGTCTCGTTCTTTCATGGTCGTATCACAATCCTGGCAAAATATGTACGGGCTACAGCGAGGCACGCAAGCCACAATCGTGTGCCTTAGGAAATAGCAGTGGCTGCTTCTGATGTAGTGTGAAAATAAGATGCACGGAGGTCATGGGGTCATGAGGATCAACCGTATCTGGAGTGTTCTATGAAACTCCTAACATTTTTCAGGCCAAACGGACCCCTCACTCTAGCCTTTTAGAAGTTGTTCCGATTGTATTGACATACAATCTGGACAATACTACATATATGTCAATTTAATTAAATTTTTCGCCTTTTTTGGGGCACCAAATAAAAAATAGACATATTTGAGACTATATTTCTGCATATGGCGCATGGGTGGTGAACAAAAAACAAATTCATTGCAGTGGGATGGAAAACAGAGACCTGGAAGGCTTTTGATCGTCCGTGGATCTCTGTACTCCGGGGAGATCCCGGTCGGAGACGTACCCTTCCCCTGCGGCACCCGCCTCCCCAGACACCCTTATATACCGCAACCCCCACCTCCCACCCGGGGAGGGACATGATCTTCGAGCAGATCGAATCTGAGGGACTGGCCCACTACTCGTACTTCATCGGGGCAGGGGGGGCCGCATTTGTCGTCGATCCGCGGCGGGACGTGGACGTCTATCTCGCTCTCGCCGCGGAGCACGGCGTCGGGATCACTCACATCTTCGAGACCCACCGCAACGAGGACTACTGCACCGGTGCGCTCGAACTCGCCGGAAAGACCGGTGCGGAGATCCTTCACGGGTCGGCCCTCGACTTCGCCTTCGGCCGCCCGGTGAAGGAGGGGGACGTCGTCGGCGTCGGACCGCTGGAGGTGCGGGTGATCGAGACGCCCGGCCACACCGACGAGAGCATCTCCCTCGCGCTCGCCGAGGCCGGGCATGACGGGACGCCCTTCATGGTCTTCACCGGCGACGCCCTCTTTGCCGGTGACGTGGGGAGGACCGACTTCTTCAAAGACCGCCTGGAGGAGATGGCCGGCAAACTCTACGACTCGCTCCACACCAAAATACTCACCCTCGACGACGGCGTCATCGTCTGCCCGGCCCATGGCGCCGGGTCGGTCTGCGGCGGTGCGATCAGTGCCCGCCCGCTCACCACCGTCGGCCACGAGAAGAGGACGAACCCGCTCCTTCAACGCAGCAGGACCGATTTCATCGCCGCCAAGATCGCCGAGCACCACCCCATCCCTCCGTACTTCGCCACCATGGAGCGCTACAACCTCACCGGCCCGCCGCCCCTCGGAGAGGCCCCACCGATGCGGCCGATGACCGCCGACGCCCTTGAGAAAGCGGCCGGGCGGGGTGCCACCCTCGTCGACCTCAGAGGGCCTTCCGCCTTTGCCGGGGGCCACGTTCCCGGGAGCCTGAACATCTGGCAGACCGGAATTTCGGCATATCTCGGATATTATGCCGGATACGACCGGCCCATCATCCTCATCGACGACGCAGCACCGGCCCCGCGCAACGCCGAGACGCAGGCCCGTCGCCTCGGGTTCGACACCATCGACGGCTACCTGGGCGGCGGGATGAGAGCATGGTACCGCAGTGGCCGCCCCATCGGCAGGTGCGGGACCTGTTCGGTCCACGAGGTCGACCTTGCGGCGGAAGGACAGTTCGTCCTCGACGTCAGGGAGACCGCCACCCGCCTGGCGGTCGGGGCGATTCCCGGATCTCATTCCATCCCGGTCGAGGAGATCGCGGGGAGGATCAGGGAGGTGCCGAGGTTCAAAAAGATCCTGGTCTACTGCAACACCGGGTACAAAGGAAGCCTTGCAGCCTCGGTCCTTCTCAGGAACGGTTACCAGGACGTCACCAACATCCTGGGCGGGATGAGCGCCTGGATCGAGGCCGGGCGCGAGATCCGGAAAGAGACCGGAAAAGAGGCACTGCCGGCTGTGTAGGGTCAGGCACGAACGCCGGGTTCATCCCTGATTCCCATGAAAATGATCCCGAAGATTGGGCTTTGTAGAAATCATCTTGACGGTTCTCTTCGCCGGGGGTAAGACCCGCCGGAGTCCCTATGACGAAGATAGCCGAGGGACGGCGATGGAGCGAGATCCCCACCGACTCTTCAGTCTTGAAAAGAGAGAGCAAGCAACGAGAAATATTCAGCCGGTATGCTTGAGGCGTGTTCTCGGCTCATGAATAATTTTACAGAGCCCGGGAATAGAATCAGCGAACGTTTCTGGCATCCGAGGATGTACCCCGCGCACTCCAGAAAAGGCGCGGGCTGGGAGTGGCGGCCACTCCCGGCATGACACGCCCGACAACGGTGCCGAAGGCACCGTTCCGATGAGGCGACACGCCGCGCCGTCAATCATCCGACCTGACCCATTCAGGTCTCGGTCGTCTCGTTCTCTGTTGTCTCGTTCTCGGTCGTTTCGTTCTCGGAAGCCTCCTCGACGACCGCAACCGACGACGGGAGCATCACGGCATCGATCTCATGGATGACGCCATTGCTCGCCTCGATGTCGGCCGTGATCACGGTGGCACCGTCCACCGTCACGACACCGTCGGTGATCGAGACATTCAGCATCTCGCCCTCGAGGGTCTCGAGCGTCTCGAGACCTTCGAGAGACGCTGCATCGTACTCGCCGGGCACCACATGATACTGCAGCACGCTGGTGAGTTCGGTGGTGTTGGCCAGGAGATCATCGAGGGTGCCGGCAGGCAACGCCTCGAAGGCCGCGTCGTTCGGTGCGAAGACGGTGTACGGCCCCTCCTCCTGGAGTGCGGTCGTCAGGTCGGCCGTATCGAGCGCCGTCAGCAAGGTGGTGAAGGTTCCGGCATCGGTGGCGACCCCGATGATATCAGCGGTTGTCGCGGTCTCGTTGTCAGCTTCGGTCCCGGTCTCATTGACGGCCTCAGTCTCGTTCTCTGCCATGGTCTCTGTTTCAGCCACCGTCTCAGTCATGGTCTCTGTTTCGGTCACTGTCTCAGTCTCTTCTCCGACGGGCACAGTCGTCGTAACCTCGGTCGGCGACGGCGTCTGGCCCTCCGGCGAGGTGCTCGTACACCCGCAGACCATCAGTGCGGCTACGAGTGCTGCAAGCACCAGGAGTGTCCATTTCCCACTCATGGATGTGTCCCCCCCACAGGGTTATCCTCTCTTCATAATTTGCTCCATATAGTCTTTCCCCCATGGGACCCGCTCGCCTGCGATGACCTCCCTGAGCGTCGAGGTGTCGGTCACCGGTTGTTCGCATGCCGGCCCCCTGCAGAGATAGGTCACCGGCTTCCCTCTGTCGAGATCCATCTCACGGGTGTGGGGGGCGACCTCGTTGAGCACCGTCTCGTTCTGGCGGTCTCGCAGGACGACCGAGGTGTACGGGAGATAATAACCTTTCAGGACGTCGAGGAACTGCGTCGTCCTTTTGTCGTCTCTCTCTCCGGCGACCACCACCTCATAGGAATGAGAGAGAGCCGAGAGCAGGGCGTCCATGTACCCGGCATAGGACGACGGCCGCTCGGAGGCCATCGTCGAGAAGGCCCCGAGGCCCGAGGAGGCGATCTGTGCGTACCGGGTGCTGCCGGTCAGGCGGTACAGGGTGAGCAGCGCGGTGAGGGCAAGGGAGTTTCCTGACGGCACCGCCCCATCGTATGCCTCTTTTCTCCTGAGGATCAACGCTTCGCCGCCTCTTGGCGAGGTGAAGAACCCGCCCTCGGCTTCGTCCCAGAAGAGGTCGATCATGCGGTCGGCAAGAAGGCGGGCCTCCCGCAGGTACGTCCCGTCGAAGGTGGCCGGATAGAGCTCGGTGAGTGCCCAGACCAGCGCGGCATAGTCGTTGAGCATGCCGGGGACCGCCGTCTCGCCGTCCCGGTACCGGTGGAAGAGTTTTCCGTCTTCATCCCGCATCCGGCCGATCAGAAACCCGGTTGCGGTCTCGGCCGCCTCGATGTAACGCTCCTCATCAAAGACCGCCCCGGCCCTGGCCAGCGCTGCGATCATAAAGGCGTTCCAGTCGAGGAGCACCTTGTCGTCGACTGAGGGCCGCGGTCTGTGGGAGCGTGCCGAGAGGAGGATCTTCCTGGCGTCCTCGAGTTTGGTCCGCACCTCCTCCTCCCGCATCGCAAACTCCTCCGCAAGGTCGGCCACCGGCACCCGCTGGTGCAGGATGTTCACCCCCGGCACCGGTCCCTCGCTCTTGAGGCTATGGCCGATGCCGTATGCCCTGACAAAGAGGTCGGTGTCGGCGGGGCCGAGGAGCGCCTCCACGTCCTCGGCGGTCCAGAGATAGAACTTCCCCTCGACGCCCTCGCTGTCTGCGTCTTCGGCCGTATAAAACGCTCCGTCCGGCGACTGCAGGTCCCTGAGCACGTACTCGAAGACCTCGTCGGCGACCTCCCGGTAGAACGGTTCCCTGGTCGCCTCATATGCCTCGGTGCAGGCAAGGGCGAGGAAGGCCTGGTCGTAGAGCATCTTCTCGAAATGAGGCACCACCCATTCGGCGTCGGTGGTGTAGCGGTGGATCCCGTAGCCGATCTGGTCGAAGATCCCGCCCCTCCGGATCGCTCGCAGCGTCTCTTCGGCCATATCGAGCGCTTTTTCCTCTCCGGTCTCGCTCCAGTAGCGTATGAGAAACTGGAGCGTGTGCGGTGCCGGGAACTTCGGGGCGTTGTCGAAGCCTGCGTTGTTCTGGTCGTATCGCCGGATCAACTCCCGGTAGGTCCGGTGGATAAGGTCGATCCCGGGTTCGGTACCGGTCTTCCTGCCCGTCTGCGCACGGATCAGCCGTTCCCTGATCTCATCGGCCGAGGCGACGACGTCTTTGCGCTGATCGGCCCAGAGTTTCTGGATCCGCGGGACCAATTCGAAGAGCCCGGTCATCCCGAACCGCGACTCCTTCGGGATATAGGTGGCCGCATAGAACGGAAGTCTCTCAGGCGTCAGGATGACGTTCAGGGGCCACCCCCCCGTCCCGGTGAGCGAGAGACATGCCTCCATATAGACGGCGTCGATGTCGGGCCGCTCCTCCCGGTCGACCTTGATCGGGACAAAGGTCTCGTTGAGCAACGCTGCCACCTCGGGATCTTCGAACGACTCCTCTGCCATCACATGGCACCAGTGACAGGTCGAGTACCCGATCGAGAGAAAGATCGGTTTGTTTTCACGCCGTGCGAGTTCGAACGCCTCTTCGCCCCACGGATGCCAGTCCACCGGGTTATAGGCGTGCTGCAACAGGTACGGACTCTTCTCTCCGATAAGATGGTTCGGCTTGGGCCGGTTCTTCTCCCCTTCCATGTCTGCCCCCCTCACCTACCTCCTGCCACACTCTCTATATCAGTCTTTCCCGTCGGCCCCGACACCCTTAATCACCATCTCGTTGAAATGGTATGAAAAACACTGAAAACCAGTATGGTGGTTTCAAGTATGGGCAAAAACTTCATAGAACGTCATTTCAGACTGAGCGAACAGGGCACGTCGGTCAAAAAAGAGTTTGTCGGCGGCCTTGTCACATTCATGACGATGGCTTACATCATCGTCGTCAACCCGGCGATCCTTGAGGCGGCGGGTATGCCCTTCGGACCGGCGATGGTTGCGACGATCCTCTCGGCCATCTTCGGGACAGTGATCATGGGAATCTACGCCAACCGGCCGTTTGCGATCGCTCCTTATATGGGAGAGAACGCCTTCGTCGCCTACACGGTCTGCGGCGTCCTCGGCTATTCGTGGCAGACGGCCCTTGGTGCGGTCTTCATCTCGGGCGTGCTCCTGACCATTCTCACGCTCACGAAGTCCAGGAACATCATGGCCGCGGCCGTGCCCCACAACCTCAAGATCAGTTTTGCCGTGGGCATCGGGATGTTCATCACCTTCATTGGGCTGGTGAACTCGAAGATCGTCGTCCTCGGGGTCGAAGGGGCGCCGCTCCACATCGGGCCGGTCACCTCGCCCGAGGTGCTGATCGCCGTCGTCGGCTTCCTGGTCATGGCGGCCCTGATGATCCGGAAAGTGAAAGGCGCGGTCCTCATCGGGATCCTCTCGGCGGCGCTGCTCGCCTTTGCCACCGGGGTCGCCAGGGCCCCTGCACAGATCGTCAGCATGCCCCCCGACGTCTCGGCGGTCTTCCTCCAGCTCGACGTGATGGGTGCGCTCTCCTGGGGGTTCTTTGCGGTCATCCTCACGATGTTCACGATGGACTTCCTGGACACGATGGGGACGCTCATCGGGGCTTCGGCAAAGGCAGGGTTCCTGGACGAGAATGGAAACCTGCCTGAGATCGAGAAGCCCTTCCTCGCCGACTCGCTCGCAACGGTCTTTGGCGCCGTCGCCGGGACGACGACGAGCGGCACCTTCGTCGAGTCGGCGGCCGGGATCGAGGAGGGAGGACGGACCGGGCTCTGTGCGCTGGTCGTCGCCGCCTTCTTCGCGCTCGGGCTCTTCTTCTCCCCGCTCTTTGCCGCCATTCCGGCCGCGGCCACCGGCCCGGCGCTGATCATCGTCGGGATCCTGATGATGTCGGCGGTGAAGGACCTGGACTTCGAGGACTATGCCGAGGCGATCCCGGCGTTTGCCGTCATCGTGCTGATGAGCTTCACCTACAACATGGGTGTCGGGCTCTGCGCCGGTTTCGTCCTCTTCCCGCTCCTCAAGATCGTGCAGGGGAAGGTGCGTGACGTCAGGCCGGCGGCATGGGTGCTCTTCCTGCTCTGTCTGGCTTTCTTCATCTTCTATCCTTACTAAATCACTCTTTTTTGGACTCTGTTGAAACGGGCGTGAGCCCCGGGCTCAAGCAGACGTGATGAACATTCTTGTGGCTCCCCGGCGCGAGATGGCGGTGAAGATTCTGCGATGAGGGCAGTACGCCCGATTATCCATCAAGAACTGATCAGGCAACCGTTCATGATCGGTCCCCCCCGATCAGAGCACGTCCTTTCTCAGTGAGGCGATATTTCTGCTTACTGCTCTTAGGTTTATCCAGGATCGTCATTTCAATCAGATTATCGTGGATTGCCGGCAGCAGATAGGTTTTCCTGAAGTGTTCATTGTCCTTCAGACCAAGAATATCCTGGAGGTTCTTCCGAGACATCTCTCCTTCAAAGGCATCAAGCATCCGTATGACTTCCGGGGTGACTTCCGGGGTGACTTCCGGGGTGACTTCCGGGGTGACTTCCGGGGCATAGAAAGTTAGAGTGACCCCGTGGTCGTCCTCCGACCACCGCGGCAGCGGTATACCGTGTTCATCACAGGCCTTCCTGATCATCACGCTCCCACGACCCATCTTCTCCATCAAGCCACGCAGATAAAGTACATGGGCAATATCCGGGTTACGCAGCACCGAGATGTGACCGGTCGAGAGGTCATCAGGGGTTACCCCCTCAGGGAATGTACCGGAGTTCCAGATCTCCAGGCGGTCGGGATAGATGGAAACAGCAATCCCTCCGGAAAAATCACTATAGTCCCGGTGGACAAAGGCATTCACCAACCCCTCCCTGATCGCCGCCACTGGATAGAGGGAGTCGTCCCGGCGTTCCAGATTGCCTTTCCCAAAACGCGATATTGTGGGAGTGTTTCGTTGAATAAAACGGAATACATTCTCTAAAACCGGGACCAGAGGCCCCTCAAAGGACTTCATATCTCTGTAGGTGTCGTCGGTCCTGTCTGCCGTAAAACAGGCGGCACGTACCCTGACCTGGGGGTTACGCATCGCGGGATTGGTTCCAAAGAGTACATCGCCGCCATTGGTCAGGCGACCATATCGGCACACTGCAAGGTCTTCAAGAACCATGACCGTATTGTCACCATCTCGAAACTGAAACCGAGAAGTCTTATTCACAGCATGGATAGCGGAACGAATTTCATCTCTGTCCAGATCGATTTTCATGTCGGCGGAAGAAAAACGCCTTTCCCATCTCTCTGGTTCAACCTGTTTGCGGAGCACCATGTCGCGGATCGTTTCGACGTTTGCTCTTCGGGTGGTCTGACCTTCGCGAAGAAAAATCACATTCTCAAATGCGTATGGCAGATCCTTACCGGCCGGCACCTCGACAACCAGCAAGGTCTCCTCTTCAATTCTATATACCTGAACAGAAACCAGCGCCGTAGGAGAAAGACCATGTAACAGTCCACGTTCAAGATCCCTCGCCGCATTCTCGGCGTCATCGATGCCGATAATGTTCCCCTTATCGTCCACTCCACATACAATAGAGCCGCCGGACGTATTGAGAAAACCACAGACTATTGCGCCGATGAGTTCAAGATCCCGGCACCGGGACAAAATCTCAATGCTCTGGTCATCTCCAAGCAGCAGAACCTCTCTGATATTCTCTATTTTCATGGATGCTCTCCCTTATCATGGATGATTTGAGAAATATGTGCACTGTCACGTAAGTTTTCATGCACGAACGCCTCGACTTCCTGGTAGCGAGAGAACTGTGCCAGGGTAAAAAGAGCAGCGTCATCATCGGAACGAAATTTTTGAACCCAGTTGCCCTGCCGGTCTTGCAGGGGTTTCTGGGAGAGAATGGCTTCTTCATACATGTCGATGACACGGAGATCATCCAGGATCTGATTTTTTCTCAGTGAAAGTTGTCTTCGACCGTCCTCTCCGTTATACCCGAGATGGTTCAGGAGCGATCTGGCATAAACCACATAATCATGGGCTAGAAGCCAACGGGGCTTGTTAAGTTCAATGGCTTTTCTCAGTTCCTGATGAGTGATGGAGAGTCCGTCCTCATCTTTCCCGCTGCCGTAATGAGGAGTGATCAGCCCGAGAAAGAGGTCGCAGTTCGTTACCCCCGCGATGCAGTTATCAAAAGCTGAACAGTTTGAAAAGACCGGCATGGTTCCCTTGTGCGACATCCAGACTTCATAACCAAATGCCGTTAAGAGAGTGTATATCCGGTCCAGGAGTTCCTCAATGCCATAGACCGTGGATGAAACCATGACCGTGAGTTTTTTACTGCTCTCCATCTTTCCTCCGCTGAATCCAGAGTTCCTCTGATAGACTCCTTTTTGAGAAAACCTCAATCATTTCGATCGATTGAATCATTCAGACACACCGAGAATCCATCCAGAAGGATGCTTGCTTCTTTCGGGGGGGCCATCACAGATTCGGTATTGGTATGAGTGACGACGGGAGACTGATATTATTGCCCACAGATCTTTTCACCGGTTGTAGCGTGTCACCTGAATCATCCTGGGTGTCATCACACATCCAATATATTTCCTGACGGGGAGACTCCGGACCTGATCTCGCAGGCGACCTCATCGACAGTATTGATGAAATGAATCTTGTTCTGTCTTTTCTTAGACCTGTCGGTTTGACGGATGACTACAGATCACATCGAGCATATCCCAGAAGTATCCGGCGCCTGAACAATCCTCTGGATTGAAACAGATTTATCCGGGAATTCGTTCATTCATGAACGATCTTCTCCGATCAGAGCACGTCCATTCTTCGTGGCCCGGTATCTCCGTTTGCCGCTTCCTGGTTTCTCGGGGATGGTCATCTCGACAGGCCCGGCATTGAGCAGAGGCCAGAGGATCTGGTCCCTGGACCTGGTGCGTTTTGTCCTGCCGGCAACGGTGAGGAGTTCGATCATGGGCTTCTCTGTCATGCACGCACGCAGGATCTCGATACTCTCCCGAAAAAGATAGAAGATTATTTTATTCAGTGTTCTTTTTCAGTTGAATCAGGCATGAAGCGAACGCACGCCTCAAGCATACCGCATGAAAAGTTTTTCCATGGTAATGATAGAAGCGTCAATATTTCCGATATACCTTACTCCGATGCCCCACTTCGATCACGTGGATGACCATCACGTCGTCGACGATGGTGAGGATGGCGCGGTATTCGCCGACCCTGAGAGAGTAAAAAGGAGGGTTCTGTCCTCCCTGTATCTTCTTCACATGCCTCTTCGGGTCCGTCTCCCCGGCGAGTGACATCAACTCTTCACCGATCGCGAGGGCGTCGTCCTTCGGGATACGTTTGATGTCACGGCGGGCCTTCGCGGAGAAGAAGACGCGATAACTCATTCGTCTTTCAGCTCCGCCATGACCTGCTCAAGGGTATAGAGCCGGCCCGCTTTGATATCTTCGAGGGATTCCTCGATGGCTTTGATGGTGGCGTCGCTGAGGGGTTCGTCATCGACTGCCATCTCCACGAGCCGCTCGATCACGTCGGTGTAGGATTCCCTGGGGTGGATCTTCAGAGAGTCCAGGCGGTGCTTGAGGGGGACCCTGATCTTGATGGCGGTGGTGTCGGTGGGCATACCTGAGTATACGGGGGTATACGTGATGAAGGTTATGATCTTTATTGATCCCTACGTGATTCCGGGTCGGTCCTCATGCCGAAGACGTTGAGGTGAGGACGCCTTCGCTGAGTTCATCGAACCTGATGAGATCACACTCTGGTATCGTCAGGAGGCATCATTCACCTCTCATGAAACCCTCGATGTCGGCCAGTCGTACACCCGGATCGGCAGCTTGTGCTCCACGATGCCGAGGCGAGTCATGCCACTCCTCATCAAGTATCTGCCGCTCCTCCTCCTGGTCGACGAAATCCCTAGTCCTGATTAGTACTAATCTGGATTAGTAATGATGGACGTGTCCGACCCCATGACTTCGGAGAGGCCCGGGCACTTCCCTTCCTTCAGACATCCCTCACAGGTGGGGAAGGAGAAACACCATTCCTGATCCGCTCCATTGATACCCAAAGAGAAATCCAGCAGCGAACGAATCTCCGGCGCCTGTTGGATCGACCATCTTCGCCGCGACTGCAGGGACATGGGCATCATGACTCTCTGTTATGACTCTGCACCCCCGTGACCCTAGAGTTGTTACGACAATGTCAGGGCCAAGATCCCTGATATCTGAGGCATCCAGACCGAAGAGTCTGGCGATATACTCCTCCTCATGTTCATTAATGAACAGAATCATCGTATGCCGCAGGATATGTTTAAGGTCACTATATGCTATCTCATCCAGACCGTAGCCAGGGTTAAAAGAGAGGGGAGCATTGCTTTTCTGGATGATCTGCTTCACTGCTCCGGTAAAATCTCTGCAACAATGAACAATCCCCGCTTCAAGCACCTCAATGGGAGTATCGAACTCGTCCGATTTGCCGACACGAAGATTTGTGGACACTACATGGTGAAACTTGATGCAAACCCCTCGCCCGAAAGGAGAGAATGAGAAGGCAGACGCCCTAGAGCCAAACGCGACCATCACTTTTCGCATATTGCCGCCCAAAATTCGGGTTAGGACGCGTGGGAGTAATCCTATGTCCCTACTCGACAGGTTAGATTCAGGGCCAATTCAATTTTTACAGAAATTTCGTTACGCCACCCCGGTCGAGCGGATGCTTTGCACACCCATAGAGCAGTTTTCATACCAGCAGTTTTTTCCATTTTTTATCTTCTCATAAAAAATGTTTAAAAATGTATAAATAAGAGAAAGTAAAATGAACACTCATGGGAGATGGCGGAGGTGAGGGATTAGGGTTATTGATACTCCTCGTTATCATTGCGATTGCTATCATAATCCTGATCTCGGTGATACTTACTATTGGTTCGATTGCCGGTGCCCTTTTTGGCGGCGGAACCGCGATGTCAAATTATTATAAATCGTTCAGAAGCAATGTGGCAGTCAGATAAGTGAGAACCCACATTTTTGGTGCGATTATGATGGTCCAACCTGCACGCAAAAGTTATTATTTTGAGAAAGGATACTCTGATTTATATAATTCAATTAAAGGTGCTTGGATAAATAACAAGATATCCATAACTGGTTTCTGGTCAAAATTATCACAGAAATTAAGTGATACGGATACTGGGGCCTTGGAAAAATTATTCTACATTGTTATGTACGTTATTGCAATACTTTCTGTTATTGTCGTAGGTACAATTGTGACTCTATTTTTAAGTCTCGTGCACATACTTATCCTCCTCTGCGTCATGGTCATTATATATATTGCTTTTTTAATAATGTGGGGGGTAGACCGACTCTATCTTATCTGGAATAAAATCTTTTCACCATGCACGGTCTGCACGAAATGTTCTGAGTACCTGATTCCGACATATCTGTGCCCCAACTGCGGAGTGGAACACACACGGTTAACTCCCGGAGTCTATGGCATCCTCAAACGCGAATGCCAATGTGGCACAATAATTCCTACCACGTTTTTCAACGGGAGACGTGACCTGAAAGCGATCTGTCCTGCCTGCGGCTCTCCCATTTATGGTAAGGAATCAAAACCAATTTGTGTTCCGGTTATTGGTGGTTCTGCGGTTGGAAAAACGATGTTCATCACCGCGTTTATAAGAGATTTTGCTGTATCCGTTGTTCCTGCAAGCAATTGGGAGATTGAGCATTACAGTAAAGAAAAGCAACTACTTCTGGAAAATATTGTCGAAAACTATTCTAAAGGAAATGTACGAAAAACTACGGATAAAAGTGCAATATCAATCAATTTTTTTTTGAAGAGCAAAGATAACCTCTGGTATCCCGAAAAATTATTCTTCATTTATGACATTGCCGGTGAAGTATTCGGAGGTGAAACAGAAGACCGGTTGCAGAAGCAATACCAGTATTGTCATGGGATTGTCTTTCTTATCGATCCATTTTCCTGCCCGGATATCCTAAATGATTACTTCTCAAAAATTTCTCCTGCTGATAGGGCTCAGATAAGCCAGACTAATCCAAATGATGCACTGGACATTTTTATTCAGAAACTTCAGGATATTGCAGGACTTTCACCAAGTGCTCTCTCAAAAGTACCTATAGCAGTGGTAATTAACAAAACTGACATTGGCGGATTACAAAAATTATTTGATAATACGGCGTTAGCAGAGATTATCGCACGGAATTCAAAAAAGAAGCTCACAGAAAGTGACGCGCAGGATATTGCCTGCAGAGAGTTCCTCCGCCAGAACGGGCTGGGGAATCTGGTCCAGACAATAGAGATGAAATTCAAGACCAATAAATTCTTCGATTGTAGTGCTCTCGGTCATTCGATCGGGCAAGGGCCCATGAGACCATCGCATGTAATGGTCCCTATGAGATGGCTCTTCTCATTTATTGATCGGGATATTGCAAAAGGCTGGAGGTAACCTGAAAATGACTGAACAAAACCATTTACGACAGAGTCCGACGGATGTGGAGATTCTGCCCGATAAGAGCGTACTCTCTCGTGAAAACGAGGACACCTATTCTTCGATCCAAGATAACGCAGATCCGGGGAGGACACCTGGATCCCCCACACAGAATGGCGATCCTGACATAAGTTTTGCCCCGGGTACAAAATCTGATCCGGGATTGTCTGGCAGAGTCTCAGGTAATGAAGAGAAAATTTTCGAACAGATCCAAAAGTTACAGCATGAACTGGCAGAATCTGCCCGGCGTGAAGAGCAGCTGATTGAGCTAGTAAAAGAACAGAACATATTATTCAAGACCCGTTTCTCCCAGGATGAACAAAAAGAGAAGCTGATCGATAAAATGCATGAAGAATTACAGAAGCTGAAATCAGATCTCTACAAAAACCTGGTCCGGCCTGTTCTGGTTGATATACTTCGTATCAGGGATAATATGCACAGGATGGAGACTGATCTCAATAAAAAATATCCTGACGGTATGGTTCCAATCAAAGCTTTTTCGGATTACAGTCTTGATCTGGCAGATTTATTGGAAGAGCACGGTGTTGAGATTTTTGAAGAAAAGGCTGGAACCCATTTCATTCCGGTAAAACAGAAAGTGATCAATCGTCTGGTAACAAGTAACAAGGATCTCGCGGGGATTATTGCCCGGAGTATATGCAGTGGCTACATATATAATGGTCAGGTAATCTCTCCACAGAAAGTAGATGTGTATTATTTCGAAGAATCGAAGACACAAAGCGCTGATCCTGGTCCTGAAACAACACAATCGAATTAGGGAGGTAAACATGTCTGAATTACTAAAGCTGTTTGGCATTGATCTTGGGACTACCTATTCCTGTATTGCATATGTCGATGAAACTGGAAGGCCTGTAATTGTGAACAATTCCGAAGGAACGCCTACAACCCCGTCGGTTGTGTACTTTGAATCTGCACAAAATATTGTCGTGGGCGAGGTCGCAAAGGATATCGCAGAGATCGAACCACAAAAGACGGTCCAATTCGTAAAACGGCAGATTGGTAAGATTCAGGAAGTATACAACCTCGAAGGAAGACCGATATCTCCTGAAGAGATCTCCTCATATATTCTCAAAAAGGTTGCCCAGAATGCAGAAATGGAACTGGGCTCACCGGTGACGGATGTGGTAATTACCTGTCCGGCATATTTTGGTGATGCGGAAAAGAATTCTACGATACAAGCCGGGATCCTTGCGGGTTTCAATGTCCTAGCAATCATCAATGAACCCACCGCGGCCGCTCTGTCCTATGGCGCAACATTAGGAGGAGCAGAAAAAGTGCTCCTGGTCTTGGACCTTGGTGGCGGGACATTTGATGTGACCGTTCTGAAGGTCGGAAAATCCATTGACACCATCTGCACCGGTGGGGATTATTACCTCGGTGGCAAGAATTGGGATGACAGTATCATACAATATCTCACAGATGAGTTTTCAAACCAGACTGGATGCACTGATGATATTACCGAGAATCTCGAAACGCTGCAATCGTTACGGGGATCCGCGGAAAAGGCTAAGATCCAGTTAAGCAGAAAAGAAACAACAACAGTAACCGTCCAGCATGATGGGACACGTGCAAGAGTTGAACTGAGCCGGGAGAAATTCAATGCCCTTACGGCTAACTTACTCAACCAGGTAATTTCCCTTACAGATGATGTAATCAAACAAGCGAAGGAAAAAGGGATCAGTAAATTCGATGAAGTCATCCTGGTAGGAGGGTCTTGCCGGATGCCCCAGGTTATGGAGGCTGTGAAAGAAAAATATGGCATGGAGCCCAAACTGCAGGATCCTGATGCGGCCGTTGCCAAAGGTGCTGCGTTATATGCGGTCATGAAGAAGAAGGTTGATCCTACTCCCCCGACGACAGGTGATGAACAGATGCAAAGCCTGCCCCCCATTCGGTACGGAAACGGCGATCAGTTACCCACAATCACTGATGTGACAAGTAAGACGTTTGGTGTTGAGGCACTCGATAAACAGAAAAAACCCATTATCTCAAACCTGATTATGCGAGACTCTTCCATTCCGATAGATGCGAGTCGAACTTATGGGACCGAAGATCCGAACCAGGCTTCTGCAAGCATTAAAATTTACGAACATTCAAGTTATGAAACCGAGATCGATCTCCCCAAAGACGCTGAAAGTCTCGTAATTGGTCAGACAGAACTTTCCCTTCCCCCGAACCTGCCCGAGGGTGCACCTATAAAAATCACCTTCAAACTCAATGAAAATGGGATTCTGGAAATTTTTGCACTGGATCTTACCGGAAATCGTTCAGTGACTGCAACGATAGAGCGGAAGAGCAGCCTTTCCAAGGCCCAGCTGGATGAGATCAAGGAGCGCAATAAAGGTATCAAGGTTATCTGATCCCTCTTCACTTTATCGAAATTTTCACCCATAAAGAGGTATATCTATGGGCTTGCGGGTTGGAATTGATCTGGGGACAACGTTCTCCGCCGTTGCGTATGTTGACGAAAGATCAGGTCGTCCCAGGATCATCAAAAACAGATATGACAACAATATTACACCATCGGTATTATGCTTCCATGATACCGGTGTCATCTGCGGCGAAGAAGCCAAGGATCTTCAGTCTGACGGTGATCCCGATGCAATTGCTTTTTTTAAACGACGGATGGGAGATCCGCACTTCCAGGTAACATATCATGGGAAAACCTATGATGCTGAAGCACTTTCAGCCATCCTTCTTGAACACCTCATTAAGGAAGCGGAGGACGTAATCTCCCAGAAGATCACGGATGCCGTTATAACTGTCCCGGCATATTTCAACAACAGCCAACGGAAAGCCACTATCCGCGCCGGGAAACGTGCAGGAGTAAATGTGATCTGTATTGTCAACGAACCCACGGCAGCTGTATTTGCGTATGGGCTGAACAAGCAGAACCATGATATGACAATCCTGGTCTATGATCTGGGGGGAGGAACGTTTGATGTCACCCTTGCAAAGGTATCCGCGGATGCGATCACCATCCTTGGAACAGACGGGGATCATGAACTTGGTGGTAAAAACTGGGACGATGCAATTGCACGATATCTTGCGAACTGCTTTCTCGAAGAATATAATATCGATATTTTCGAGGAACATGTCGATTATAATGAACTGATGGTCGCCATTGAAAAAGCAAAAAAGCGATTAAGTTCGGCAGAAAACACAATAATTTCACTCTCCTGTTCCGGAAAAACCAGTACGTATGAGATTTCCCGGGCCCAGTTTGCAAACATCACTTCACATCTCATGAACCAGACCCGAAGTCTGACCGAGGGATTACTTGAAGAAGCAAATCTTTCCCATAACGGGCCTCTGACCTGGAGCGGGATCGACGGGGTCCTCCTTATTGGCGGCTCTACACGTATGCCGATGGTTCCTGAGTATATCCGGAAGATGATGGGCAGGGAACCGTTAACCGGTGTTAATGTTGATGAAGCCGTTGCCTTGGGAGCAGCCATTCGGGCAAACATCGATCTGGACGGGAAGTCCCTTATGTCTCTTCCTTCAGGTACATCCATGAGATGTACCTCCGGTCCAACATCGTACGGCCTTCCCGGGGCAAAGGCCATACGGGATGTAATTTCCCATAGTCTTGGAATAATCGCCGCAAATGAAGATAACACAAAATTTGTTAACCGGATTATTTTAAAGAAGAATAATCCGATTCCTGGTACTCAGACGCGACCGTTCTCCATCAGTACAAAAAAAAGTGGGACGCACGAGGTTGAGGTTTTCATGCTTCAGGGTGAGAGTGAATGCCCCATGGACTGCTCGATTTTAGGAAAATATGTTTTTTCTGGCATTGAATACACAGGAAAATCAAAGTCTGTTCTGGATATATCCTATCATTATACCCAGAATGGAACGGTGGAGGTATCTGCAGTTCAACGTGAGACCGGAAAGCCCCTTGCTCTTCGGATCGAAGAAATTCCCGCCGACATGTCATGGGTTAATCAGTCCCCGAAGGAATTAGCGCTTGCACAGAGAAAAAGTGAGATGACTACCGTCTTCTTTGCCATTGATCTGTCCGGAAGCATGTCCGGTCAGCCTCTGGCTGAAGCCAAAAAAGCTGCCCATAATTTTGTTAAGGAGATGGATCTTTCCTGTACGGATATTGGATTAATTGTGTTTGCAGACTCTGTCCGGGTTATCCTGGAGCCAACCCATGATATCAAAGCAATAACACGTGGCATCGATTCATGGAGAATGTCCATGGTAGGGTATGGTAATTCTGCGGAGCCATTTACACAGTGTCTCGGTACGCAGACCCGTTCAACTATGAAAAACCTGCTGCTGCTGAGATCTGCGGATGAACACCCGGTCTTCGTCATTGTCCTGACAGATGGTGTCTGGCAATGCCAGAGGCATGCTATCGTACAGGCAAATAACTGTCATAAGGCAGGAATTCAGGTAATCGCTATCGGTTTTGGAAGTGCGGATAAAGAATTTCTCAGAAAGATATCATCGACTGATGAAAGTGCATTATTCACAAATCTGAACGATCTCTCTTCGTCATTATCAAAGATAGCACAAGCGATTACAGAACATGAACCTGGTAACAATGTACAATTGCTGAATTGAAGAACGGACTGAAAGTAATTGATCCTCCCTCTGGTGTGAAAATGAAAGATAATTACTTCAAATTGCTGGGATTAACCTTCGATCCACCGGAAACTGATACAGCAGTGATTAATGCAGCAATCGAAAAAAAACGGGCAGAATGGAACCAGTTGACCTTAAGCAGTCCGAATCCCCAGAAATATTCTCTGCTCATCAGCAAACTCGATGAAATCAAGAAAGTAATGCTCGATCCGAATTCCCGGTTGAATCATCTCAACGAAATTAACAAGATCGAATTCGCTGAACTGGATTCCCTTCTGGCCCAGCTTTCAGTAAAAGGATATATTGAACAAAAAGAGATTGATGGATTATCCAAAAAATTCGGATTTAACAAAAAAACCATTGAAAAGCGAATCACTGTTAAGATTACTGAGAATCAGGCCTCAACAAGCCGAGATTCAAAACAGGAACCCAATCCGGTCATTATCCGGCAGGTAGAGGATAATCTGAAAAATTACAACCAGTTCCATTGTGCAAATCCCCCGATCAATACCTTATATGAATTCATAGTGTTCATCACCAATAAACCCGAACTGAAGGGAGCATCAGCCGACGAATTACGGAAAAATGCGGTAGCAAAGACCCAGGAATACCAGCGGCTGGGGATAGCATCCGATGAAAATATTATTATCAAGAACTTGTGTGCCCAATGCGTGGTCCTGTTTACCAATGAAACTGAGAAGAAAAAATATGATAATTATCTGGAGGGGCAGAAACTGAAAGGGATCTATGCCCAGATAGATGACCTCGGAAAAATCAGTGATAACAATCTTACGAATGGGAACACTGTTTTTAGTATCATCAAAAAATTAACAGAGGTAGTTAATTCCAGTGAAGAAGCAAGAAGCGTATTTGTTGACTATTGTATAAAGAAAAGATACACTTTTGCCCTTCCAACTGATGACCTCGTACAAAAAATCCATCAGTGTTTTTTTTGTGGTGTAGCATATATCCCGGATCAAACGGCGATAATATGCACAAAATGTGGTAATCCGCTCGTGATCAGCTGCCCGAAATGCGGGACAGTTAACGATCACAGTAACAATAATTGTAAAAAGTGTGCCTTTGAAATTTCAAAGATGCGGCTCGTAGGCGGGTTATGTGATGCTGCTGAGAGAGCATTAGAGCAGATGGATTTTGATAATGCCAACCTGAAATTAAAAAAGGCAGATGAATATTGGCCGGGAAATGATCGGACAAAGAAAATCATTGAAAACCTTGCAGTCCTGCGTAAAAGATGTGAAGATAAAGTAAAGGGTTTAAAAGAAAAAATTCGTGAAAAGCAATATCATAGTGCAAAAGCAGAGCTTAAAACAATCCAACAAACGGTTCCTGGTTATTCAGATACTTCAATCGAGAATGAAATTAATGAACATATAAAAACCGCTGAAGAGTGGATTCGAAAGGCCCGTAGTACAAACGATGAGGGAGAAATTATCGATTTTTGTTCAAAAGCCTTTGAAGAGTGCAAAGATCATCCTGAAATCAACCTCGTTCTCAAACAGTATCCTGTGGCTCCCCCGACAGCGCTAACCTCTGTATCGGATACACGTGAGTGTACTAATACACTCTCCTGGAAAGCGAGCGTTTCTGCAGGAAATGTTATTTACCACATTGTTCGCAAACAGGACACCCTTCCTCTCTCACCCACTGACGGGGATTTAATTCAGGACGAGCGTTCATGCCATTTCCTTGATAAAAAAACTGAGCCGGGAATACGGTATTTTTATTCGGTTTTCTCATTCAGGGCGGGGATATACTCATCACCTGTATCGACAAGTACCGCAGTGGTCAATTTTGCTGATGTTTCCAATGTGAGCATATCGCCAGAAAGCAGGAAAATCACCGTAACCTGGAAGGTTCCGAATAATTCTCAGAGTATAGGTATCTGGAGAAAGCAAAACGCCCCCCCCGCTATGGCCAGAGACGGGACCCCCATAGGATGTATATCAAAGAGCAGTTTCTCTGACACTTCAGTTGAAAATGATGTAACCTACGGTTACATTGTCTGTGTGAAGTATTCGGATGGGAAAAACGAGGTCTGGTCGCCGGGATACCGATTCTCTGCAACGCCAACGCAACCTCCAGATCCGGTTGAAATAAAAAATATTACGAAAATCGATGGTGATACGTATGAAGCAACCTGGGCTCCTGTTTCCCCTGGACAGGTCAGTTTCTATTTATCAAAAACCGCGGAATCCCGGGCGGGATCCGTCATTTCAGATGAGGAACTTACCCTGCATTACACACACATTCCTTTCCTGTCACATACCCCCACTTCCGCCAGGTTCAGGTTGGTTGATTTCATTAATTATATCGTCCCAGTGATCAGGACACCGAATAGTTCGGTCGTTGGAGTATCTCTGCGGGTATCGAAAGTGGGATGTGTCAGGAATCTTACCGGGAAGATCTATAATAACAGGATATTGATTGAATTCGAATGGCCGGAAAAAATTACCAAAGTCTGTTGTTTATATCGCAATGATACGTATCCCGTTGATGTAAATGATCCGGCAGCTGTTAAGATTCCCACCACCAAAGAGCAATATGGGCGAGAAAATGCAATAAAATTCAGATATGTAGAAGGCAAGAGATTCTTCATCAGCATTTTCTCAGTATATGTTCAGAATAATGAAGAAGTCTATTCTGATGCGATAAAGTATACCCTGAAAGGCTCAAAAAAGTCCCTCGTCAAATATGATATCGCACTGTCCAAAGGTTTCTTTTCAAAAAAATATTCTTGTTCGATTACAGCAGAATGCGATCAGCCAGCCTGGGAATTGCCTGTGATGGTATTAGTCGGGAGAGATCGGGTAGCTCCCTTGCAAAAAGAGCAGGGAACCATGCTCGCTACGATTCCGGCAGGTAAATTATCGGATAAAAACAAAATCTATGATTTCACCTTTGAAGACGGGGCACGGGATATGAGGCTGAAGTTATTTTTTGAAAAGAATGAGGATTACAACGATTTTTCTCTGATTGCAAAAAATCCGGAGAAACACCGTACCAATTAAGTTCAGGAGGAGTACCTAAATGGCGACGTATATATGTCCATATTGTTTCTCAAAAAACAAGATGACCGATGTCCTTTTCCGGTGTGGGAATACCAACTGTCCAGCTGAACAGGACAAAAAAATTGCATTGTATGAGACCGGTAATGAGAATTCTGCCCGATTGCTTGGCAAGGTTATTGCCCCTTCGTCAAAAGGATTTTTCAGTATGCCGACAGATGCAGTCTGTCCGGGATGTCATGAGAAATCCTATAAGAGAATCTGTCCCCAATGCCATAACGAATTACCCCGGGAGATCGATCAGCACAAAGGAATTATCATCTCAGTTATTGGAGCAAAAAATACCGGAAAATCACATTTTATTGCAGTACTAATCGATCAGATGAGAAGATACGTTTCAAGTTCATTTAATGCATCCTTTTCCCCGATCAATACCGATCATGAGAAGCGGTATAAAAATGACTTTTACACTCCGCTGTTTGCCTCTCACCGTCTCCTGAACTCAACCGTATCTGGTAGTACTGCTCAACGACCACTGATTTATGCAATGACAATCAGCGACAAATCGCTATTTAAAAGGAATAACACAATTGTTTATATTACATTTTTCGATACAGCAGGTGAGGACCTTAGTGATGAGGATACCATGTCCACTGTTAACAAGTATATCGGTCAATCATCAGGAATTATTTTTCTCCTCGACCCGATGCAGATCCAGGATGTGCGCGATAAAACCGATCCTGCTGTTGTGAATGCATCTTCCGGGACAGATATCAAAGACCTGGCAGATCCTGCAGATATCCTTCGCAGGGTATGTAACCTGATCAGGGATGCCAATAACCTTGGTGATTCAGAAATGATTCCCATTCCAATCGCAGCAACCTTTACGAAAATTGATGCCCTCAAACCCTTATTACCGCCGGGGTGCATTGTCCTTGAAGATAGTCCTCATAAATCATTGCATGCATTTGATCAGACAGACTCTGACAATATCCACGCAGAAATCGAATCAATGCTAAGTGACTGGAGCGGGTGGGACTTCCCCCAACAACTGTCTATAAATTTTAAAAAGCACGCTTATTTCGGATTATCTGCTCTGGGTAAAACTCCAAATGGTCAGAGTATCGATGTGATACGGCCACACCGGATTGAAGACCCGATGTTATGGCTGTTATCATACCATAACGTTATCCCGAGAAATAAAAAATGAACACAATCCTCATCACATTGCTGAAGGAAACCGTATGATAAACCAAATTATTTACACCTCCTGTAAGACCGGTATACATGACAGGAATGCCGGCTTTCAGGTCCTGTCATATTCAGCGAAGCTCGATTTGACAGACATGGGGGAACTGGAAAGTCTTTTGTCCGGCTATCGTGCACCCATCGACCGGCCCAACAACCCGACACCTCAAGAGATTAAAACCCTTTTCCCCCAAGCATTCCTGTTTACCACATTGTCTTCGGGGAAATACTGCATCGGCCTCTCCACCTATCTTGGTCATGATTATATGGGAGAATCCGGAAGAAGCGGGAACTTCATGAGTCATTTTCTTGTTATTGATAAATCCGAATTCAACCAATATCCCTGCTCTCTCTACTCAAGCCCGACATTCCGGGAGCGGTTAGAATTTGATGAGGTAAACCAGCCTAAAAAACCCGATTTTTTACCTGAAATACCAAATCTTCAACCCGGCGAGATTCTTGATATTAATTCAATTATGGAATTTATCGGAAATGACCGTGAAGAGATCTATCTTGCGATGATCGCCGCGGTCCTTGAATACAACAATCCGGAAAATACCTCGAAGAAGAAGATCCTTATCCTCGATGAGGGGGCGAATATTGCGAAATGGATTGCTGCGATACACTTTGCATTTCCTGTCCGGAATCTTGATACGATACCGTTTTGCACTTATACATATTCCCCCGGAAGTACGAATTTCCTTATTAATGGAGTGCTTCCAACCGGGACATCCTTTATTCCGGACTCTGCTGACAATATCCGGTATTTCCATGTTTTTGACTGCCTGAATCATGTATGGCCGGAACTACCAACAGATGAAGGCTTTTTCAAATTACTGGGTTTATCACTAACACTATCATATAAAAATCTTGAGCATTTTCAGGAATTCTTATCCGATTACCAATACACGAAAGCCGATAAAGAACTGCATGATGCATTCTATCTTTATGAGATCGTGAATTCGCAAGAACGTGAGATGAAAAAAGAAAAGATCTCTGGCGCTGTTAATTTTGATTCAAAGTATGGCACGGGAAAGACAAGAATCGGTCTGTTTAATGGATTGTTATCAGCGAGGAATGTAATCATTCATGAGTATGATCTTGCATCAAAACAAGAATTATGTAAATTATTAATTCGCACCGCTATAGAAAGTGATGATAATACTACATACTCCTCACAGGCATATACATTCTTCATTGACATGCTGCTCTCGACACTGGATACCGCCGGGTCAGATGAAATCTATCGTACGATATGGTCTGTTTACAATGATATTCTCGCGTTTGATAAAACATTAAATGGCAGTCTCATTAATCACCTCACCTCCCTCGACAGGATTGATGATTTGATCTCTAAACTTACAGGTTCGAAAAAAGTATTTCCAAATGCATTTTTCCTCAGCTGGGCCCTCATTGGGATTGATGAAAAACACGCCACGATGGATGATCTGAAAAAAACAGACGGGTATTCCCGATTGATAGACCGTATCTTTGAGAATGTTGGTCAGATGTCTTCAGATTCTGCATCTCATTGTATGACAATTACAATAACTACCTTGAAAAACCGACAGATATTTCTATCGATTATCAGCCGTATTATGTCATACTTCTCCGAGAACAATGAATTGAAAATCTACACCTGGAGAATGTATACCGACGTTATGCAAAATGCAGATAATGTTGGATATGATCGGGCGTATGATTATTTCCTCTCACATAAGCAGACCGATCTGATGTATCTTCTGTATCAATACCAATATGATCGATCCTTGGTTAAAAAGGAGGTATTTTTACACCATGTATACCGATATGTCAATGGGAATACCGACTACTCCTGGCAATATTCAGGTAAAATCTTCTCAAGAAGGATAGATTCTATCAATTCAACTTCTAAGCAGCCCGAAAAAATCCATGAACTCAAAGAAACTGTTGATCTCATTTATACGATGATAGCAGATGCCAATCTCAAGCGAGATTTGGTTTTACATGTTTGTTCAATATTACCCATAAGTAAACCGGATAGAGACTCCTTAACTTTCATCAACACACTCTACAATGGAAATAATGATCTTAATCAGAGTGATGTTTCCCCCAAATTTTACTTAATTGATGTTGGGAGGGTAATTGAGAGGGAAAGGGAATCCGGGGAATTGGCCCAGAGGTTTAAAGAGCGATTAGGGTTATTATCGGTGCCTCACATCGGAGATATCTCCAAAGAAGACAAAATGGATTTTCTCAACTGGATTTTGCCAAATCTGGTATGGTATATGCGAAGTAAAGAGGATTATCGGGATCTTTTCCGAATCGTTGGTGACTTTATTCAGGATAATGTTGCATTTGAAACAAAATTTCTTGAAGAGTTGGATCATGTCGTCACTCATGGCTTCGACAATCAACCCATTTCCTCGTTTATAGAATACTGTGCCGACAGCAACAGAGATTTTCATTCCCCCTTTGGACAGTATATCATAGACACCCTGTATAGTTTATCCGACAGTAAGCGTGATATGCTATTCAAGGAGATGCACCGAGTAGAGCAAAATAATGATCAATTAAAAAAATATTTAAAATTGATATCTGATACTATCAGGGAACGTGAAGAAAGTACTTTACTCGGACGGTTTAAGAAAATCCTGAAAAAATCGGCTCTGTAGA
Source organism: Methanofollis formosanus (assembly GCF_019633745.1). NCBI lineage: Archaea > Methanobacteriati > Methanobacteriota > Methanomicrobia > Methanomicrobiales > Methanomicrobiaceae > Methanofollis > Methanofollis formosanus. Next base: position 391,007 of record NZ_CP037968.1, read on the forward strand.
ATCGGGCATGAACGTGGGGCTCAAGCATACGCGATGAAAAACCCGAAGTATGATCCGGTTTTTTTGGTGGTTTATGGGGAGAGCAAGCTGTAAGGAATTTGGGATCTGAATCGATAGGTCGAATAGGGAGAGCCAGTTGCCCGGCCCTCCCCTTCTAAGAACCGTACGTGAATCTTTCGATTCATACGGCTCAAGCACTTCATAACCCCAGTTTGGGGCGGCTAACCGCGAAGAAAGTGAGTTCCTTCGATAGTCGCCTTTGCAATCCGGATCTGCAGTCTATTCACAGTTGCTCTGATGATGCTCCAGTCAATGGCGTTCCATTGACGGGCAAGAACTCTGTCTGTACCGTTCTCGCACAGTGGCGTCGTTGAATCATGTACATTCATAGATATGCTGATAGTGTAACGAATCTTCTGTAAAAATTGATCAGGCCCTGCCTCCAACCTAGTGTCCAGTCATCCCTCAAATGTCGGATAAAGTCTCAATAACTTTATTCGAGCATCATCTTTTGTAAACCTCCACTTAACTCGCGCTATTTTGTTATTCCTGTATTCTTCCCATGCTTTTACCTCGCTTCGGACATGATTAATATCCTCGATTCTTCGGTTTAGACATTGTCCATAGAGTACGCGCAATTCAATCTCCGCCATATTTAACCAACTTCCATGTTTCGGTGTATAAACAAATTCAAACCGATCCCAAAGTTCTTTTGCTACTTCAGGGGAATATGTCTCATAAAATGATCCCGGTGCGTGTGTGTTCAGGTTATCCATCACCAGGGTGATTTGATCCGCATCCCTATATTCATCGGCAATCTCCTAGAGAAATCGCGCCCAATCTTGTTTTGTCCTCCGTTTGGTGATCTTTACCATCCGTTTCCCGGCAAGGGGTTCACACGCAAGGAAGATATTACACGTACCACAACGACGATATTCAAAATCATATTTGGCTGATTTCCCAGGCGAACAGGGAATGGGTTTTCTTGTTTCGCCGATGAGTTGCTTTGGGGATTCGTCCATGCAGACGATAGGATGTCGTGGATCCCAGGGACGTTTATATACATCCAGAACCTGTTCCATGTGGGCAACAAAGGTACTATTTTGTCCCGGAGGTATTATCCAACCCTCATTTCTCCAGGGTTTCAGTTCGTTTTTTTAAAACCTGACGAACAGATTCGTGTGAAATAGCATCGATGTACTCAAGTTCAACTGCTTTGTCAGCCAATAAGCGCAGAGTCCAACGAGCATGGCCTTCGGGGGGTTCATTGCAACTTAATGCAATCAACTTTGCCTCGAAATCACCGTCGATTTTTGTATCATAGGTTCGATCAGGTTTTCTCTTTGTCAGCGCGTCATCAAGATCGCCAAAGACAAAACGCTTCTTCACCCGATCGATCTTCCGCGTGCTGATATTGAGGACACGCGAAAGTTCTTCGTTTGTAGAACGATGTGGCTGATATTCGCCTTCATCGCAACCAAGGAGAATCAGAGCGTTCAAAACTTGTTGAGATGAATGCTGCCCTTTAGAGGAAATTGATGAAAGATGCTCACGTTCATCACGGCTAAGGGTCACGATATATCTTGCCACGGTAAAAATATTCTATTGTTCATTGCATATTATAATTGCGACCTTTCGTCATTGACTTGACACTAGGGTATACCCTCCCTCCTTCCAAGGATGAAGAGAGAGGATCGATAATTCGATCCTGTGATCCTCGCCCTATGGGTTCGTGAAAAATTTACCTGAATTCAGACCATAGCCCGACGAAGAGTTCGAGCTGAGAGCCATCTCAATCCGGCTGGCTGCGAAGAGAAGCAAATACGCCCGCACATAGTTCTGAATGATTTCTGGGACAAATGTGCCTTGAAGCGCTAGAGGCACACAGACAGGCACTATTGATGCTGTCAAGCCAACGGTACCCATGAGAAGGATTGCCTGGGCCGGGTTCTGCTTATAAGTTTCTAAAATTTGTTTGATCGACTCTCCCACAACTGTCATGGGTTCAGCGGTCTTAATCCAGTTAAGCAGTTTTCTATAGAGCACTGCTGTCTGTCCCTTGGCAGAACGTAGAGCAGAAATGAGCCAATTTTTGAGATCTCTCCAATTATTCATCATTTTAACCTCCTTTGCGAATCTCCTTGAGAAGTGCCGTTACGTGACCCAAAGATCGAATATGCCAGAGGCCCTGTCCTTCCCGCGTGCCAAAGAACGAACAATGGAGCCCCCCGTATACCCATACACGTGACTGGAGTATATATAATGAGCGTCTGGTTCGCCGGGGTGAATTTTACCTCTCACTTGACTTCATCGACCGGTGGGATGCTCTTCTTTCCCTGATGAACGCCGGTAAGTTTGGTTGTCCGTTTCGCTATCCCGAACCCTTCATCATGTGGATGGGTTTGATTCATGTCTTTCTCCAGATGCCCTATCGCCAGATGGAGGGTATTACCTGGAAACTTTCGGTCTTTATTCCCTTGTTTGTTTCAGCCGATTATACAATCCTTTTCTGCTGGATCAAACGTCTTGATCTCTCCCTTCCGGTCGATCCGACGATCCTCTCACGCAATGTCATCATCGCTGTCGATAGCACCGGGATCAAAGTCACCAATCACGGGGAGCGGATGCGGGAGAAGTGGAGGGTCCGGCGCGGATGGATCAAGGTCCATGTCATGATCGGCGTCAAGACGAATCAGATCCTTGGCCTGGAGGTCCCCGATGAATCAGTTCAGGATGATACACCGTGTATTCCTCTCCTCGATCAGGTCCAGCAGCACTGTGGCGGTGAGCATTCCATCCACCAGATCCTTGCAGACGGGGCCTATGACCGAAACGAGATCTTCAATACTCTCGAAAAACGGCAAATCCGCTTGGGCATCGAGACGCTGGCCGATACAGCGACCAGATCCACGGGATCGCCCTATCGTGCCGAATGCGTACGGGAGCGAGTACGATTTGGGGGATATCAAGAATGGGCAGAAGAGAATGGCTATGGGATGAGATGGAAGGTTGAAAGCGTGCTTTCCAGTGCAAAAAGAATATTCGGGGAGTCTGTGAGGGTTAATTCAAAGGAGGGTATGATAATGGGGGTGAAGATGAAAATGAACTGCTACAATATGCTGGTTACGATGGTGGAATGAGCGAGACAGCAGAGAAAATGGGGGAGGGGGAACACAGGATGGAGTTATGCAACACAGCACTTCCAACTCTTTGCACTTCTCTCTCCAATCACGAACCGCACGATCCCCTCCCACCATTGAGCACAGATATGTGCAGATCACAGAACCGATCACATAAATCCAGACATATGTGAACGATATGTGCAGATCACAAAATCGATCACAAAACACCGGGGATCGCCCTCACCCATGGTACCGATACCGACTGCCCTTCCCCACACCCTCACGGACAACTGCCGGGTCTTCGCGCTGCAACTCTTTCATCAACCGCACCACCTGATACCGGTCCAGACGGGTAAACTGCCGGATCTCCGCGTTCGACAACCCCGCTTCACCGCGCTCGGCCCGCTGCCTGAGCACGCTCAAGCACCGCGTCTTCGCCGCCTCCCAGTCGATCCGTCGGTCGCGGTCAGGGTGGCCCGCCGCCATCAGCCGGTGGTGAAGGTCGGGACGAAGAACCCAGTACGTGCCCCGCCCGGTCCTCCAAAAAAATCTCAAAATAGTAGTATCCAAAGCCCAGATCGGCCAGACCCCGGAAGAGGGGAGACCCCCTCCTCCCTTTGTTCCCCCGTTCACGCGAGGGCCGCAACCCCATCAGCCCAGGTCTCGATGCCGTCCCGAATCGCATCGTCCTCGTAGGACGAGATCCGCACCGAAGTGCGGGTGAAGGCGACGAAGTAGACCTCGCCGCCGGCGTCGTGGCACCGCAGGCGGCAGGTGTACGACTCGCGGCCCGAGTCGGCGACGGCCGTGCCGCCCATGGCGGTTTCGAGGTCGGCGTTGCCGAGGAGTTCGGCCTTTGCGGCATCGAACCCGGCCTTGTTCGGCGCACGGGCGGAAGCGTTGCCGAGCACGTCGCCGAACGCGTCCTCGTAGACGATCCGGGCCGTGTAGTTCTCGGTGGCCTTCTCGACGGCGTCGTGGGAGACGCCGGCTCCCTCCCATGGGGTGCACCCCCACGGGTTGTTCGTCAGGATGTCCTCGATGATGCCGTTGAACGCGGCAGCATCGGCGATCGGTGCGGTGAGTTTGCGCACCGACGTCTTGTTCGTGGTGGACAGGACAAAGTCTGCCATATGCTCTCTCCTGCCTGGAAACTCCCGGGAATGTTCGCAGGCTACAGAATAGTATTCCTATAAGCAATATTAATCTGGCTTTATCGCAAAAACTACTATAAAGACTTTGGGTGATGTGGATGGCCGCCGAGCGTGACCTGCGGGAGAAGATCGTCGAGACGAACCGTGACGTGAAGTGGATCTGCCGGACGCTGGAGCGGATGGAAGAACGCGACGCCGAGATGGAAGGGCGCCTCCGCGTGCTTGAGAACTGGCAGAGCGAGCGGGCCGGCGAGGAGGTCAGGGAGCGGCGGGCCGCCGTCGGGGCCGGGGGAGTGGTGGGGGGGATCGTCGCGGTGGTGGTGAAGGTGATGGGGTGGGGGTGACCGCCCCTTTTCACTTTCACCCCGTGCCCGGCCCGCCCCTATATACCCTGCCGCCCACCCCTCCCGCATGACACCATGGTATCTCATGGCCGACCAGGCGCTCTTCCGCGACCCCTCCCTTTTCGAGACCCGCCACCTCCCCGAGGTCTTCAACTACCGCGACGCCCAACTCGAAGAACTCGCCTTCGCCTTCAGACCGACCCTCCACGGCGCCCGCCCGCTCAACGCCCTCCTCCAGGGGCCGCCGGGCACCGGCAAGACCACCACCGTCCGCCGGATCTTCGCCGAAGTGGAGGAGACGACGAACCAGGTCGTGCCGGTCCTCGTCTCCTGCCAGACCGAGAAGACGCTCTTCGCCGTACTCAGACACATCTTCCACGTCCTCTTCGGCTACTCCCCGCCGACCTCCGGGGTCTCGAACGAACGGTTGCTCTCCGGGATCGCCCAGGCCCTCATCGAGCGGGAAGCCGTGCTCGTCGTCTGCCTGGACGACGCCAACTGGCTCCTGCCAAACGGCATGCTCGACATCGTCCTCGGCCCCCTGCTCAGGATGCACGAGGTCTGGCCGGCGGTCCGCACCGGGGTGTTTCTCACCCTCTCCTCGCCTGAGACCGACCTCTCCCGCGCCCTCGACCCGGCCACCCGGTCGGTGCTCCAGGCGTCGGAGGTCTTCTTCCCGCCCTACACCGCCGACGAGGTGCGGGGCATCCTCGCCGACCGCGTGCGGGCCGGGCTGTACCCCGGCGTGATGCCGCCCGCCGTCCTCGACCTCGTCGTCGAGCGGGTGATGCGTCGGCCTGGACCTCATCGAGCGGTCGACGTTGAACGCCGAGAAGGCGGGCCGGACGAGCGTGACGGCCGAGGACGTGCGCACGGCCTTTGCCGTCTCCAGGCACCTCCATATCTCCACGGCGGTGCAGTCGCTCTCAGCACCGGAGCGGACGGTGCTCGAGGCGATCGTGGCCGAGGCCCGGGCGGGCGGGCCGGTGGTCTCGGGGCGGGTGTACGACCGCGTCTGCCGGGAGAAGGAGATGTGTTACACGGCGTTTCATGATCGGTTGAAGCGGTTGGAGGCGCTGCGGTTGGTGGGGCTGTATGTGCGGCAGCGGAAGGGGCGGACGCGGGAGATCCTGGTGCGGGAGGGGGTTCCAATGTGGTTTCGGCAGATTCATCGGGGGAGTCGTCGCACGCTCTGTATTGTCATCGCGGCGTTGCTGAGAGATGAAGAACGTCGATATGAGACTGGAGGGGGAGACATTGGTGATCACCGTCGACCTCGCGAAGGAGTTTGGAGCGTCGAAGTCGGGCAAATCGATCACGATCGCCTCGACCGAGGGGAACGTCTCGGTGCCTGAGCATGAGGAGATCAAGATCGGGTTGAATGTGTATCGGAAAAAGTGAGGGGGCAGGCAGGGGTTTAAACTCAGGACGTCTCTCTCCTTCAATAATACCGCCTGATATATTCATACGCCCGGTCGAAGAGATCCTGGTCGTTCTGCAACTGGTATTTTCTGAGCGCCCCCCGGAGAGCCCTCTTCACATCTCGCTCGCCCGGGTTGCTCTGCTGCCAACTCTCGAACCTGACCGCCCGCACCACCGCGTCGATATCATTGACAATTCTCTCGATGATCACCGGCGTCGTGTTGGTCCGTGCCTCCTCAAAGAGTTCGGTCAGAGCAGCCTTCGCCTGCTGTTGTTCCTCAACGGCTTCAACTTCTCGCTCAGCCTTCACCACATCGCGTGCGAGTTGAATAACACTGCACATCCCCGAAGATCTGGCTGAGCGACTTCTCGTTTGCGTGCTCGAGACACTGCATTGCGTCCTGGATCGCCTTCCCGATATCCTCGCTCTGTCCCCTGATAGTGTTCCAGTGGCAGCCTGTGGGGATTACGAACCTGAAGTTCTCCCGGTATTCTGCCTCATCGATATTTCCACCGGCTTCTGCAAGAGCGATCGCGTAATCTTCGTTGTAAAAAACATCGCAGATCCGCTTCAGGAAGAGGAGGGGGAAGATGTAGGTCTTGAAATCGGCCGCATCGATCGGGCCGCGGAGAATATTTTGCGGCCTCAAAGAGCCATGATTCCAGTTCTAAAAGTGAAATCGTGTTCTGTTCGTCTGGATACATCGATTGTATTCACCTGTATCTGTCAAGATGTCGATCAGGACCGGGAAAACAATACGATATGAATCGGTGAAAATTGCGAGAATTATGAATAACAGAGATGGTAAAGTGATGAAAATCGTGTTCTGCAGTTGTTCGGGTACCTACTACCTCCTCTCTTTCCACTCCCGAATTCTGCGCTCACACTCCTCTCCAGGCAATCGGCTTCCTTTTTCCTGCATCATCTCGATCGCCTCTGCCGCTCTGCGCGGTAACAGGATCCTCCTTGCGACAAGGTTATCCAGAATCCAGAGGGTGCCGTGGAACGTGACTCCTTCCTGCCGGGCGGCTTTTCGTAAAGGGCCGTCCCCAGACAGGAGGAATGCGCCGGTGTGCTGCGCAAGGACCATCACTGAAATATCTTCCATAGAAAGTGCGGGATATCTCTCCCTGAGTTCAACCATTTCGAGGATCTGTTCACCGGAAAGATCCTGGATCTTGAGTCCAAGATTGTGCAGATCCATGAATGGGATTGTTTTGACCTCATGAACTGCAATGTCGGTGGTCAAAATTATACACTCAAGACGGAAGAGATCGGGCAGGTACTCTCCGGCGACCGCGTCAAAGAGCACATTCGTGTCGATGACACAGGCCGGCGGAAGATCCTGCGTGTGTTGCACCTACTCGACCTCCGTTGCGATCTCAGGCAGGTTCCCGCCGAAGAGTTCACGGGCCCGGGACAGGGTAATCTTTTTCTCGTTCATGGCTCGCAAGATGAGAAGGTGCATGTACGTGGGCATTTCATGTTTTACTTGCTTTGCAGGTTCTTCTTTACCTACCATAACCCGGTTCAACCGGATATACAATCCTTTCTCAGATCCTTTAGTGATGATCCCGAGATCCCGGGCACGGTGGATCCAGGCTTTCATGCTCATCCCGTACTTGTGTTTGAGCAGGTAGAGTTCCCGCAGATCGATTACACGACGTTTTTTTCCCAGTTCCTTCCATACCATCTCACGGGGCACAAGAAATGCGCCGGCGAAACGGTGCGCCGCATCCTCCTCATCGAGGGAGGGCTCAACCTGAAGGATCAGATGTCCCAGTTCATGGGCACAGTTGTAGCGCTGGCGATCCCCGGTCATGGACTTGTTGATCGCAATCACCGGCGTCTTTTCATCGTGATAAAACGTCAGGGCATCAAACGAATCGGGCGCTTCAAAGATTCCAACTTTGATGCCATGCTGCTCCAGCACGTCCATCACATTCTCAATGGGGTCCAGGCCAAGGTCCCATTCATCGCGGACCTTCTGGGCAATCGCTTCCACATCTTCGAGGGTGGATACCCGACACTCTTCGCGTGACGGCAGAACAAGACTGGCCGTGATGCCGGAGATCATCTCGACCTCAAGGTAGCGTTCGAGCCAGTCGGTTACCTTCCCGTGAATAATATTTTCCTCTTTTTTCTTGAGCGATTTCCGGCACCGGTAATGGGGTTCGGACAAATTTGCCGCAACTTTCCGGAAGAAGAAATCAATATTCACGTTCAGAGCTTCGCTCAGCAGGATGAGCACTCTTGAATTTGGAATCACCTCCCCTTTTTCATACTTTGAAATCGCCGGCGCAGTTACACCTATCGCAGCGCCGAGATCCCGCTGGCTCATTCCAGCACCTTTTCGGGCCACCTTAATTCGCTCGGCAATGCTCATACGACTCACACATCCATTCCATCGGTGGTTTCAGTAAAAGTTTACAAAACGTACATGAAACAACATTTTGTAAACTATGGTATAGAGGAAACAATAATATTTGAACATTGCGATATTTCCTTTTTGCCTTATTTCAATCGGCATCGGGATTTTCTGGTGATTTAGAGGGCTGGGATACATTTTTACGACGTTCTCCCTTGTTTTGCCTTATCGTCTCCTTCCCTCCCCCGCATTCACCATCCCCACCCCCGCCGTCACCGCATAAAACGCAAACATCACCGTCACGTACACATTCCCACACACCCACACGCCAAACCCCGCCGTCCGCGCCCTCGCACTCCGACACGCGACCAACACCGCGCCCGCCATCCCGAGCACCACCGCCAGCGCGAGGGGAGGATCAAAAGGGATCATGAGATCCCCTTCCCCATGTTCCACTCCCGCACCAGCCGGGCATAACACCCCTCGCAGAGCACCACCCGCCCATCACCAGACCGGTGCACCGCCTTCCCCTCGGCACACACATCGCACCGGCCCAGGTCGGTGCTCACCCGCGTGAACTCCCGGTGGTCCAGGACGCCGGGGAGGGGGATCGCTCCCGACCGTTCTTTCAGCACAGACCCTTTCTTTTCGGCAGTTTTCAGCAGCTTTCGGAAGGTGCCGACATTCAACGGGCTGCATAACTCCGGGAGATCGCGTTTTGCTCCCTCCCCCGGCAAGATCATAAGATCACTTTCAACATTCCGGGGATCGCACCCACCCCCACACCCGGACACAGAAGATCCAGGGGGAGTGGGTGGGTGTGGGTTTTGCTGTAATTTAGTACTGAGAGAGAGACGCGTCTCTCTATCTGTACTAATACTGTCAGATCGAACGTCGTCCTGCATCGATTGATCCTCGCGGCACCTGCTGAAATTCTGCTGAAAACCTGCTGGAATGCTGAAAGTGTCCTGGGGTCCGGGACCGGGATCATCGTCCCGGTCATGGCCCTCATCGTCGCCGCCGCCGGCGATCCAGACCGCTGCTCCACGGGCCCACCGCCGATAGCCCCCGCGGTCGAAGAGGAAGAGGTGTTCCCGCCGCCGCACCACACATCCGTCCTGGTCTTCGGTGACGGTGGTATCCAGGTAACTGATCGCCGGACACTTCTCCAGGAGTCCGGAGTAGGTCGAACCGCGGCTCGCGTAACCGTGGAGGATCCGATACGTCTGCTGGTACGACAACCCCAGCGCCTCCTGCAACATCCGGACCGTAAACTGGTCCCAGCCCATCGTGGCGACGGTCTCCAGGGCGGCCGCCTCGTTCTTTGTCACCTTCGTCTCCTGTCCGCCGGCCTCGCCGTTGATCGCCACGTAGATCCTCGCCGCCGTCTCGAAGTCCTCGCGGTTGGCCCGGATGCCGCCCTCGTAGCGCTCGCGCTGGAACCGGTGCAGCAGGGCGGAGGCCTTGATGAGGTCGAAGAGCATGCCCGGGTTGCGGCGGTTGGCCGTGGCCGAGAACTGCACCTGTTCGGCGTACGGGATGGAGACGTGAAGGCGCTCCTCCTTGAGCACCTCCCACATCGCCCGGCAGACCGGGAGCCCCGGGTCCTCGGCGTCGCCCTCCGCCGCCTCGCGGGCCTCGGCATGTTTCATATGCTCGAGCACCCGCTCGTCCTGCTCGAGCGAGTCGTCGATCCAGACGGTGAGCATCCGGTTCATCACCTGGTCGTCGCCCGGGTCTTCCACCCGCGCCAGCCACCAGACGCAGCGCTCGGGGAGGCGGCAGACCTGGATCTTGCGGTCCGGGGAGACGGTGTGGTGCTCGATGTGGTCCCTGAAGTTCGCCGTCGCGGCCTTGAGGACCTCCTGGAGATCGTCGGATAACGAGACGTCGTCGAAGAGGAAGACCGTGCCCGGCCGCAGGTCGTCGTGGTAGTAGAGCGCTTTGTTGCTCACCGTGCCCGCGAGACGGTACGCCGCCGGGACCTGCTTGAGCATCGTGGTGCAGGCATGGCTCTTGCCCTTGCCTGAGTTGCCCGAGACCGAGACGTGCAGCCCGCTCGTGTTCTCCACCGACTGTGACGCAAGGGACATCACCAGGCACTCGGCGACGATGCGGTCGCCGACGTGCTCGCGGGCGAAGGTGTCGAGGAGGAAGGCGAGCGGATCGCCGTGCTCTAAAATCTCCATCGCCTCTTCGCGGTAGGCCGGGTCGGGTGCCGGCGGGACGGGTGGGGGTGGGGGCACCTCCTCCCGTTTTTTCCGGCTGCGTTTCTCCCTGGGTTCGTAGCGGTCCCGCAACTCAGGCCACCGCTGCGTCCCGCCGCCGCAACTCGCATGGTGGCACCCGGCATAGATGGCGCCGGAGGGGAACTGGACGGCGAAGGCGCCGTCGTGGTGCGCCCCGCTGAACGGGCAGTCCTCCAGGACGTAGAGCGTGCCGCCCTGCCAGGGCCGGGTGTTTCGCACGGCAAGACCGTGCTCGCGGAGCCACGCACCAAGGTCGATACCCGCCTTCCCCTTCCGGGGAGGTACCGGGGCCTCGATGGGGAGGCGGCCGGCGATCTCTCTGAGCAGTCCGGCGCCGACGACCTCGGGGTGGTCGGGGGCCAGGAGGATCTTCGCACGCCGGTGTGGGCGGTCGGGGGTGTGGTCGCCTTTGCGCGAGCATGTCCCGTAGAGTTTCCAGATGCGGGCGGCGTTGAAGTTCGCCGTGTCGACCGTCACCAGATCGTCCGAAAACAACGCGTCGAGGGTGACGAGCACCCGCTTCACCAGGGCGGTCGCCGCCTCGTCGTTGGGGAGATCGATCGCATAGAGCAGGTGGGCGCCGTTGCCTGAGTCGGCCATGATCGGATCAGAAAAGCCCTGCTCCGCGAGCCAGCGGGCGATCGTCTCGGCCCGCTGCAGCGCCGCCGCGTGCTCCGCCTCCGTCGACGACACCCCGCTCGGCCGCACCGGGTCGAGGTCGATGGGCAGCCACCGGCGCCTGAGGATGTCGGCGTCGCTCGTCGTCGGGTCAGAACGCGTCAACCGCATCTTCACGCGGTTTGCCCGCCTCGCCAGGAGCGCCGGGTCGACGACGTTGAGCGTGACGTACGTCCCCTTCACCTCCAGGTCGGCGTCGAGCGCTTCGGCGGCGTTTGCCAACTTCGCAAAATCGTCGAAGTACCCGGAGTGTGCGAAACGGTCGGCGAGCGCCCTGACTTCCACCACGCCGCCTTCGGGAAAAAGGGTGACGAGGGCCGCGGGGATCATGGGCATCCCTCCGGGATCATCGGGAAGAGCGGGGCCGATGCCGCTTCGCCTCTCACCACCCGCTGCACGCTCACCAGCGGCACGATGAAGTGCCCGGAGACCGTGAAGACCTTCACCGACCTTTCGAAGACGTTCATCGCCGCATGGCCCACGATCGCCGTCCGCCCGGTGACCGTCCCGTCGGCGGCCGTCTCCCTCTCCTCCATCGTCACCGGTACCACGCGGCCGCCGGCAAGCAACGTCCTGAGATCGTCGGCGGCGATCCGGAAATGCCCGCGGCCCACGAAGATGTGCGCCGTCCCGTCAGGGCCGGAACAGAGCGTGCCGTTCATGACTTCTCCTCCCGGATCACCAGCGTCACCTCGTAGAAGTGCCTCCTGCTCCGCCAGGCGTGCAGTTCGGAGAGCGCCCCGCCGATACGGTTCACCGCCGCCGTCACCACCGGCGGCACCAGGTAGAGCGGCACCGGACCGACAGATTTTATCTCTTCCCGCGACGACGGGAATGTGGCAGACCTCCGTGAACTCGTGTTGGAGCATGGTTCGATATGGGGGCTGCCATTTATCGGGCCGTCGCCTGACATTTCTGCACCTCGTCGTGGGGGGTTTTTAATCTGGCTTTTCCGTCTTCGATCCACTTATCCCGGACCAGCTTCGCGAGCGGGCCGGGGATGTGGTCGAGGGTTTCCTGAGAGATTTCTCTCATTGTCTGTATACCTCCTGTGCGGGCCGCATTGTGTAATGAACAGGTCGGGGGGACCGGCGGCACCGCACTGAGGAGAGGGTGGACGGGCGAGTATAAAAAGAAGAGGTGATTGCTCCGAAAGTCGGAAAGTCGGATGTATAGGACACGGTTAAGTATCACCTGGCGCGAGTGGTACACTCCGTGGTGACCTTATAAATAGTGGGGGAGGATCACCCCGCCCGGTCCGGGTCGGCCCGCAGTTGTTTGAGGAGGAGGTCGTACTCCGGGGGACCTTTTGCGATGGTGATGCACTCGTCCATGCGACCCCATTTTACCAGGGCCACATAGGCACCTTTTCTCGGGGCGACGATATCTTCTGAGAAGGAGAGGACGCTCGTTTCTCCTGTACGAACTCGGTGAAGATACGCCGTCTTTCCGATGCGTCGCCGACCAGACTGAATTATCTCATCTCGGTTCAGACACCGATCGGGCGGCGTTCATGATCGATCTTCTCCGATCAGAGCACGTCCTTTCTCCGTGGCCCGGTGCCGACTAAGAAAAGATAGAAGATTATTTTATTCAGGGTTCTTTTTCAGTTGAATGAAGGAGGTGTCAATATTTCCGATACACCTTACTCCGATGCCCCACTTCGATCGCGTGGATGACCATCACTTCATCCACGATGGTGAGAATGGCGCGGTATTCGCCGGCCCTGAGAGAGTAAAAAGGAGGGTTCTGTCCTCCCTGTATCTTCTTCACATGCCTTTTCGGGTCTGTCTCCCCGGCGAGCGACATCAACTCTTCATCGATCGCGAGGGCGTCGTCCTTCGGGATACGCTTGATGTTACGGCGGGCCGTCGCGGAGAAGAAGACGCGATAGTTCATCGTCTTTCAGCTCCGCCATGACCTGCTCAAGGGTATAGAGCCGGCCCGCTTTGATATCTTCGAGAGATTCTTCGATGGCTTTGATGGTGGCGTCGCTGAGGGGTTCGTCATCGACTGCCATCTCCACGAGCCGCTCGATCACGTCGGTGTAGGATTCCCCGGGGTGGATCTTCAGAGAGTCCAGGCGGTGCTTGAGGGGGACCCTGATCTTGATGGTGGTGGTGTCGGCGGCAGTGGGCATACCTGAGTATACGGAGGTATACGTGATGGAGGTTAGGATCGTTTTTCGTGATCCTTCTCTTTTTTCACGCTACGGAGAGGCATGACGCCTCTCGATCACCGTCCTGAAGAACTGTTCTCTCTGTCCGCCTCTCCCCGGAGGTTGCGGTCTTTGTTGAAGATGAAATACTCATTGTACACAGATTAGTAGTTCGTTAGTAATTCGGGGCGGGGAAGGAATGGGTGGAGGTCAGGAAGATACATCCGTCTGTGTCGAACCGCCCTCGTTCGCTGGAAATACTCGCGTGATCACCCTCCGTACACCGATATAGGCCAGCACCGGATCGGCGAGGAAGGAGATCATGTAGAACATCATCACGCTCGTAAAGGTGGCCGGAATAAGACCCCATTTTACCAGGGCCACATAGGGCAGGATCATGCCGATGTTCACGAAGCAGGCGATATAGAAGATGTAGCGTGTCTGGCCCGTCCCGTAAAACACGCTTCTCAGGACCGTGCCGATTCCAAAGCCGATATAGGGGATGATCAGCCACCAGAATGTTTCGGTGGAGTATTTCACCATCTCGGGGTTCGGATTGAAGAAGGCGGAGATGTTCTCCCAGTACAGGACCCCGATCAATGCGATCGCGGTCATGATCGCGATCACGAGGACCATCGACGTGATCACGACGTTCTTGGCCTCACGGTACTTTTTCTCGCCGAAGTAGTTCCCGACGACGACGCTCGTCCCCTCCCCGAGTGCGAGGACCGGGATGAGGAGCGTCCACATCACCCACATGGCGAGGCCGTAGCCGCCGAACTCGTTGGTGCCGATGACGTTCAGCACGAGGAGCAGGCCCATGTACCCCACGTTGCGCACGAGGGAGTCGAGACCGGTCCACCCTCCGATTTTGAACAGCGGGACGACATTTTCCTTCCACGTCGTCGAGGCGAGGGTCGCCCAGTCCAGATGCAACAGGTGAAGGGTATAGAGGAGCGATATCACCATCAGGGCGATCTTCGAGATCACGTACCCGATTGCCACGCCCTGTATGCCGAGGTGGAGCGAGAGGGAGGTGTTCGAGATGAGGAAGAGGTCGAGGATCATGTTGAGGATGACCGAGACGAGGACGAGGTAGAGTGCCTCCCTGCCCTTCTGCATGGACTTGATGGCGATGAGGAGGAGGTAGGCCACGGCCTCGAATGGGAGGGCGACCGACTTCAGCACAAGATATTGTGTGGTCATCCGGACGATCTCGACGGGTGTCCCGATCGTCGACACGAACTCCGATGTGAAGAGGAGGACGATCGAGGTGACGATCAGGGCAAAGGTCACATGCAGGATCAGCCCTGCTTTTAAGATGGAGATGACTCTTTCACGGTCGTGATAGTTCTGTGCGATCAAAGCCAGTATCCCGAATGGTATCGCTTCGTTGACAATTTCGATCGTCACGGCGATGAACTCGTATTGCTCCGTGATTGCCAGGGCGTCAAAACTGATCTGGCCGATCCAGTAGACGTTGGTGAGTTCGTAGAGTTTGGGGATGAACATTGCGAGGACCAAAAAGCCGATGAAGTGCCACGGATAGGCCTGCGTGATGATCTCCCACTGGTTTTTCATTGATTGATAAATCGACACGATAAATCACCAGAATGCATAATGGGCATACATTGGGGAATTATTTGACGAAAAATGCTTCCATTTTATTCTGATCATGGATCGGATCCCCACTCGGGGAGAGAAGCGTCTCTTATATGAGATATCTCGAGGAAAAAGGGATCTTCAAGGATTTCCCCCGGAGAGGAAGGCGGTCGGATGCCCCCGAGAGATGATCGGGTGATCTTAAAATGCTTCTTGGGGTCATTCAACTATGATCTCTGAATTGGATGTTTTGTTAACCTTTTTTTATACACCTCTCCAGTGATGTCTGGTTCGGTTGTTTCGGTCATTACGATCCAATCGGGGGGATGGTACCCCTTCTCCATCTCTTCCCGAATCATCGGTAGTGCCCCAGAATAGAACTGAAAATCTATTTCTGAAAATCTGGCCGAATTCTGTTGAGCAGTGACCTGTATTCATAACAGAAACTGGTGCAGAGAGAGTTTTTTTTGTTATCAGTTATTGCCGGGGGCACTACCGAATCATCTACCTGATCAGTTCAGGGATGATCTCTTGGCGTGCCAAGTTGACCTCCTGTGCCGCCTCCTTGTTGCGGGGTCCGTGATGCCATAATGGGCAAGCATTGCGGCGTTCACGTTGCGGTTGGCAGTGGTGGCAACAAGGATCAGTTCATTGGTAAAAGATTGACAAATATACTCGCAATTTTCAAAATTTGGGAAAATATATTGGTTTAAACTGGTGTTGGGTCATTTTGATGTTGTTGTAAGAAAAATAAATCAAAAATATTATCTTATTCCTATGGATCTATATACTGTTAGGAGAAAAATGACTTCAGAAATAGTGGTAATGAATAAATTATCTGTTGCCATTGCTGCAGATAGTGCTGCAACAGTGACGGGTGAGAAAATATTCAATGCCAACAAAATATTTACTCTCTCAAAATATCATCCGGTTGGTATTATGTTTTATGGGAACACTCAGTTTATGGGGGTTCCTTGGGAAACCATTATAAAGAATTTTAGAAATGACTTAGGCAACACCGGTTATGATTCTCTAAATGAATACATCTCAAAATTTTTTGACTACATAAGTAATAATGGATCTCTTTTCTCTGAAGACAATATTTTTCATATATTTAATGGAACTCTTTGGGGAGTATTGAATGATATTAAAGAAAATATTCGTAGAAAAGTGGATGATACCATAAGACAGAAAGGAAATATTTCTGAGAGGGAGATCACTGAGATCACAGATCAGGTGATGTCATATTACATTGACTCATGGAAATCTGTCCTCTATTCTGAACCTATAAATTCGTTGGATGGCGAATATTTAACAAAAAAATACGATGATGAGATTAATACTGCAATCAAAGGTACATTTGAAAATCTCGATATTTCTAGATATACAAATGATCTAAAGAGCATGGTTGTAAAAATTTATCTCATGGGAGCATTATATAAGGATCTATATTCAGGCTTAGTGTTTGTTGGATTTGGAAAAAATGAGATATTCCCATCCTATCAGGAATTTTATATTTATGGATATATAAATAATACATTAAAGTATAAGGGAGCAAAATATGATTCTATTTCTTTTGAAAATTCTGCCACCATGTCTTCATTTGCCCAAGGCGATGTTATTGAAACTTTTATGGAAGGAATCTCTCCCAATCTAAATAGATTGTTTATTCATTTAATTCCTTCTTTGTTCACTGAATATACAGACAAAGTAGTTGGATTAGTAAATCTCGATGGAAATGAGTTAGATATACTGAAAAGAAAATTGACTGAGATTTCAAAAATCATTATTGAAAAATATTTCTATGAAATACAGGATTTCAAAAAACACACACATGTAGATCCAGTAATGGATATTGTTTCACATCTTCCCAAAGAGGAACTTGCAGAATTGGCTGAATCTCTTGTGCATTTAACTTCATTAAAGAGAAGAGTCTCAAATGACGCAGAATCTGTTGGTGGACCCATTGATGTTGCTGTGATCTCAAAAGGAGATGGATTCATCTGGATGAAACGAAAACAATATTTTGACATACAACTGAACTCGCACTTTGAAACTAATTACTATAACAAGAGGTGATATATGAGGGAGCAGCTTGGGGATGATAATAATGTCTACGATTCGGTGGATGCATTTGAAAAAAAGTATTTCCCTCACTCTCGGTTACAAAGAAATGTAGATTATATGTCATTAAATTCTGAAAAATGCGCAGAAAAATTGGCTAAAGCATTGTTTGATTCATTAGAGTTGTAATTTTTTAGCATTTGGATAAATTTGCAGTAAAATCTGTACTCAATTTTTAGATCTCTGCCTCGTAGATGACCATTGGTCCTTCGATAACGCACTTTCTCTAATGGTTTCATTTAGTTTGTCTTTTAGTGTTTCAACACCTGCAAACACAGCCCTCGTCTTTATATCAGACACACCTCGCTGAAGGCATCGACATACTCTCTGCTGGTGAAACTCAGATCTATGTCGCCCGATCAGATCGCAAAAAAGCCCTCTCGCTCAATCAACAACAATCACACAAAAAAACATCCCAAAAGTGCTGCGAGGGGGATCCGAACCCCCGACCTCCAGATATCTCAGATCTGGGCGCTCCGTGACACTCTAAACCCTATGAGTCTGGCGCCCTAACCAACTAGGCCACCGCAGCATGAGTGTTTGCACCTAAGTGCAGTATAACAATGACGGATGAGTTAATAAAGGTTATTGTGGGGCGGGACTTATCCCCGCCGCCGCTGGTTGATGTAGACATTGACCGCGGCCGAAATCGCCGCCATCTCCTTCCCCTGGCGCAACGAAGCCGCCAGCGTCTGCATGCGTGTCTCCTCCTCACGCAGCGAACGGCTGAGCGCCTGGGCGATATGCTCCTCCTTGAGGAAGTGCGTGTGGGTGTTGCCCAGCACGAACTCGCGGTTGTGCATCAGGGCGTGGTGGAGGGGCAGGGTCGTCTTCACGCCCAGGATGACGTACTCGTAGATCGCCCGACGCATCCGTTCGATCGCCTCCATCCTGGTCTGCCCCCAGGCGCAGAGTTTGGAGATCATCGAGTCGTAGGTCGGCGGGATCGAGTAGCCCATGTGGATGCCTGAGTCCACCCTGATCCCCGGGCCGCCCGGCGAGCGGTACCGCACGATCTTGCCGGGGTCGGCCATGAAGTTGTTGAGCGGATCCTCAGCATTGATCCGGCACTCGATCGCGTGCCCGCGGATACTGACATCCTCCTGGCCGAAGGGGAGGTCGAGCCCGGCCGCGACCGCCAGCTGCTGCTTGACGAGGTCGATGCCGGTGATCATCTCGGTGATCGTGTGCTCGACCTGGAGACGGGTGTTCATCTCCATGAAATAATACTCGCCGTCGGCGTACAGGAACTCCACCGTCCCCGCGTTCTTGTAGCCCGAGGTCTTGGCGACCGTCACCGCCGAGGCGGCCATCCGCTCGCGGAGCTCCTCGGTCATGATCGGACTTGGCGCCTCCTCCACCAACTTCTGGTGGCGGCGCTGGATCGAACACTCACGGTCGTACAGGTGGAGCGTGTTGCCGTACCGGTCGGCAAGCACCTGGAACTCGATGTGGCGCGGCTTGACCAGGTACTTCTCGATGAAGACCGTCGGGTCGCCGAAGGCCGACTCCGCGATCTTCATGCTCCCCTTGATCGCCTCCTCGAGTTCGGCCGGCGAGTTGACGATGTGCATCCCGATCCCGCCGCCGCCCGCGCTCGCCTTGACGATGACCGGGTAGCCGATCTCCTCGGCGACCTTCGCCGCCTCGTCCAGACTCCGCACCCCGCCCTCGGTCCCCGGAAGAACCGGGACGCCGGCCGCCTTCATCGCCTGCTTGCTCTCGATCTTGGAGCCCATCATCTCGATGGTCTTCGAGGACGGCCCGATGAACGTGAGCCCCTCCTCCTCGACACGTCTTGCGAACGTGGCGTTCTCGGCCAGGAACCCATAGCCCGGATGGACCGCCTCGGCCCCGGACATCTTTGCGATCTCGAGGATCCGCTCCATATTCAGGTAACTCTTCTGGGGCGGCGCCTCGCCGACGAAGAACGCCTCGTCCGCGTACTTCACATGGAGGGCGTTTTTGTCCGGAGTCGAGTAGACCGCCACCGTCTCGATCCCGAGTTCGCGGCATCCGCGCATCACCCGGATCGCGATCTCGCCCCTGTTCGCGATGAGTACCTTCTCAAAATACCTCATACAACCTCACGAGATGATGGGGCGGTCTACTCGACCACCATGAGCACGTCGCCGTTCTGGACGACGTCGCCGACGTCCACGAAGATCTCGGCGACCTTCCCGTCTGCAGCGGCGTAGATGGGGTTCTCCATCTTCATCGCCTCCAGGACCAGGAGGACGTCGCCCTTCTTCACCGCGGCGCCGACACTCGCCCGCACCTCAAGGACCATGCCCTGCATGTTGGACTTGACCCCGCCGGCGATCTCGCCTCGCGGGATCTCCTTGCCCGCTCCCGGGGCGGCCGACTCGACCGCACTCCCCTCCACCGAGAGGATCCGCACCGAGAAGACCTCGCCGTCGACCTCGACCTCCATGAAGCCCGGCACCTCGGCCGCCGCCGGCACCGCCGCGACCGCTTCGGGGATGGGCTCGGGTTTACGCTCGCCCCTGAGGAAGGAGGGCGCGATCGCCGGGTACAGGATGTAGGTGAGGACGTCCTCGTCCTTCCTGACCAGCCCGTCCTTCACGGCCTGCTCGCGCATCTTCTCGTACGCGGGCTCCAGCAGGTCGGCCGGCCGCACGGTGATCACCGCCTCGTCGCCGATGATCAGGCGCCTGATCTCGTCTGAGATCCCGGCGGGCGGACGGCCGTACAGCCCCCTGACATAGTCCTTGACCTCCTTGGTCACGTTGGAGTAGCGCTCCTTGCCCATCAGGACGTTCAGGACCGCCTGCGTCCCCACGATCTGGCTCGTCGGGGTGACCAGGGGGGGGTAGCCGAGGTCCTCGCGCACCCGCGGGATCTCGGCGAGCACCTCGTCGAGGCGGTTGAGGGCGTCCTGCTCCTTGAGCTGGGAGACCAGGTTCGATATCATCCCGCCAGGCAACTGGTAGATGAGCACGTCGCTGTCCACCCGCTCCGAGATCGGATCGAGGAGCCCGCCGTACTTCTCCCTGAGCCCGACACAGAGGTCCCGCACCGCCCTGAGCGCATGCAGGTCGATCCCCGTGTCCCGGGTCGTGCCCTTGAGGGAGGCGACCACGCTCTCCGTCGGGGGCTGGGAGGTGCCGAGGGCGAAGGGCGACATCGCGGTGTCCAGGATATCGACCCCCGCCTCGATGGCCGCCTGATAACTCATCGAGGCGATCCCGCTCGTCGAATGCGAGTGGAGACAGATCGGGATGTCGACCCGCTCCTTGATCCCGGCGATGAGGCTGCGGGTCGCCTCGGGCATGATGAGGCCCGCCATGTCCTTGATACAGATCGAGTCGCAGTCGTGGGCCGCCAGGTCCTCGGCCATCTCGATGAACTTCGCGGTGGTATGCACCGGACTCGTCGTGTACGAGATCGTGCCCTGGAGATGGGCACCCTGCGCCTTCACCGAAGCGAAGGCCTTCTCCATATTTCTGATATCATTGAGGGCGTCGAAGACCCTGAAGATATCAACGCCGTTTTTGTACGCCGCGTCGACGAATTTTTCGACGACGTCGTCGGGATAGTGCCGGTACCCCACCAGGTTCTGCCCCCGCAGCAGCATCTGGATGGGGGTCTTTGCAAGCTCGGCTTTCAGGTCCCTGAGCCGTTCCCAGGGATCGTCGTTGAGGAACCTGATACCGCTGTCAAAGGTCGCACCACCCCATGCTTCAAGGGAAAAAAATCCCACATCGTCCATCTTGCGGGCCAGAGGAAGCATGTCCTCGGTCCTCATTCTGGTGGCGATGAGCGATTGATGGGCATCCCTGAGCGTTGTATCGGTAATATATACTCGTTTAGGGTTGGCTGCACTCATCTGAATACCTCGGGGCTCTCAAACATCCATAAGCCTCTCAATTTTTCATCATGATCATATAAATACATCACCAAGGGGAACAAAAGAGAGAATAAAGACCATACAGGCGAGAGCTGCGGCGCCGTACCCGGCCGCATCTGGCCTGAACTCGGGACAGATCGAGCCCCCGCCCCGGTAGCCCCGGATGGCGAGCAGAGCGGCACGTTCGGTCGAGCGCCGCATCTGTGCGTGGAGCACGGTGAGGGCAAACGGGACCAGGGCCCGGAAACCCCAGGTCTTTCCCTTCAACTGCAGGGCCATTTTTGTCCTGACGACATCGGTCTCCAGGGAGGCGAGGGCCTCCATCCCCATCTCACCGGCGAGTCCGAGATCGAAACCAGGGCCGCGGCCAAAGAGGGCAGTCCCGACCGCGAGGAGTTCGCCGGGCACCCGCTCGCAGTATGCCCAGAAAGCGACGAGAAAAACGGCCAGGAGCCTGAAGAAGTACGAGAGCCCGTCGCCCCCGGTGAACTCCGTCACCAGAGCGGTGAGCCCGAGGGTGAAGAGGAGCACGCCGGCGGTCCTGGGAGAGGGGAGGGAGGCCGACCGTCTGCTGAAGATCAGCCACCAGAGGTAGACGAGGGCCGCACCGGCGACCGAGTGGAAGGCTGCCACCGAGAGGACGAGGGTGCAGAGGAGTCTCAGTCGCGCGTCCTGCATCGTGCCTCCATGACGTCCCTGAAGGTGACGTTCTCGGGTGCGTCCCCGCGCGCCAGCGCGTCTCTAAGGTACTGCGGGGCATGCCGCCAGCGCGGGATCGCCTCCGGCACCGCCCCGAGGTCGAGCACCTTTCCTTCCTCGACCTCCCAGAGGCGGTCGACCGCGGGGAGAACCTGGCGTTCGTGGGTGAAGACGACGGTGATCCCGCCGCGCCGTTCCTCGAGGGCCCGGCAGAGCCGGCGTTTCTGGACGCAGTCCAGGGAACTGAAGGGTTCGTCGAGGACCAGGAGGTCGTATTCCCCGGCGAGAAGAGAGGCGAGGTGGAGGCGTTTCAGTTCGCCCCGCGAGAGGGAGAAGGGGTCGTCGTCCAGGCGGTCGGCAAGCCCGGTCTCTGCGGAGACCTCGGCGACGTCGGCACCGTACGACCCGATCTCGGCCCTGACCGTCGCCCCGGTCACATGGTACTCGGGGTTCTGGAAGGAGAGGGTGAGCCGCGCCACCCCGTCCCGGCGGACCTTTCCAGAAAGAGGGTCGAGGAGGCCGGCAAGCAGGAGGGCGAGGGTGGTCTTCCCGCTTCCCACGCGGCCGGTGACGAGGTGGAAGCCGGGGCCGAAGGTGCCGGTGCAGGTGAGGACGAACGCCCCTCTTGCAAAACGCACGTCCTCACAGACGACCTGCATCGCGCACCCTCCGTGAATAGGGATAGAAACAGGTCTCCTTCAGCGCCGAAAAGACCTGGTCGGGGGGTCCGGCGTGCCGCACCCTTCCGCCCTGGAGATAGAGAACCGTATCGGCGGCCGCCGCCGTCTCCATGTCCTGGGTGCACCGAACACAGTACCGGGCGCCCGACGCGGCGAGCGCCTCGCCGACCCTCCCGGCGGTCTCGGCGTCGAGGTGCGAGTCGAACTCGTCGAGGACCAGGAGTTCTGGCCGCGAGGAGAGGGCGGTTGCAAGGGCGACGAGGGCACGCTCTCCCCCGGAGAGGTCCCGGAAGGTGCGGGGAAGAAGGGACTCGATCCCGACGAGGGCCGCCACCGCCTCGACCCGCCGCTCCACCTCCGCACAGGAAAGATGAGCAAACCGCGACGGCCCGGCCACCTCATCGTAGACCCTGGTAAAAAGAAGACTCTGGTCGGGAAACTCAGCAACCCACCCGACCTCCACCCCTCGCGGCAGGCGGTCGTCGATCAGGATCTCTCCCGCCGCGGGAAGCGCGAGGCCGGCGAGCAGCGAGAGGAAGGTCGACTTGCCGCTGCCGTTCGGACCGATGACCGCCGTATACCCCTCGTCAAGGGTGAGGGTGGGGATGGCGAGGACCTGGTGCCTGAGGGCGGCGATCCGGATCATGCCAACCGTCTGGCCACCAGGTAGGCTGCCGCCGCCTTCACCGCGTCGCCGGGGAGGAAGAGGAGCATGCCGCCGACGACCGCCGCCCAGGCACTCATGCCGGTCGAGAGGGCGAGCCACGGGACGCCGAAGAGATAGATGACCCCGGTGGCCAGGGCGAGACCGGCGATCCGCACCTTCTCTGAGGCATGCTCGTAGGCAAGGCCGGCGACCAGCGCCGCCCCGATGAAGCCGAGGATATATCCGCCGGTCGGGCCGAGGAGGACGCCCAGGCCCGCGGTCCCGTTGTGGAAGATCGGGAGGCCGAGCACCCCGAGGACGAGGTACAGCGTTGCCGGCACCACCGCCCAGCGCTTCATCACCGCGCCCGAAAGGAGAACGAAAAAGGTCTGGAGCGTGATGGGAACGGGAATAAAGGGGAAAGAGATCCATGACCCCGCCGCGATCAGGGCGATGAACCCGGCGGACTCTGCGATAATCCTGGAACGACGTTCGTCTCCGTACATCAGCCGCCCCTACAGATGTGCGATGTCGCCGGCCACGACCTTCTCGACCCGTCCGTTGTCGCGCCTGATGATCAGGGCGCCGTGCTGATCGATATCGATGGCAACCCCCTCGAAGGTCTTTCGCATCGTACGGATCGAGACCCGCGTATCGAGGGTCAGCGAGAGACTCTTCCACTCCCTGATGATCGGGTCGAACTCGCCACTCTCGAGGATCCGGTATCTGCTCTCGAACTCGCGCATGATCATCGCGAGGAGCGAGGCACGGTCGACCTCGTGACCTAGTTCGGCCGAGATCGAGGTGACCATCCGCCGCAGTTCGGGCGAGAGTTCGTCGAGGTCCACGTTGGCGTCGATGCCCATGCCCAGGAGACAGTAGTGCACCGCCTCGCCCTCGCTGGAGAGTTCGAGGATGAGACCGGCGACCTTTTTGTCCCCGATATATACGTCGTTGGGCCATTTGATCAGGGCGCCGAGATCGTATTTTCTCCGGATCGCCCGGGCGACCGCGACCGAGGCGGCCATCATGATCATCGGCAGGGAGTCGATGGGGAGAGACGGCGTGAGGATCACGCTCGCCCAGATCCCGCCTTTCGGCGAGGCCCACGCACGGCCGAGCCGCCCGAACCCGCCGGTCTGTTCCCCGGCGATGACCATCGTCCCGTGGAGCGAGGCCGCGTCCTGCTCGGCGCAGAGTTTCTTCGCCGCCCAGTTCGTGGAGGTGGTGCTCTCATAATAGACGATCTCTTTGCCGATGGTCGTGGTCTTGAGCACCTTGCGGATCGCCTCGGGGGTGAGGGCATCGCTGACCCTGACCAGATGATATCCTGTCTCGATGGATGACTCTATATCGTACCCCGCCTCTCTCAGGTCTTTGATATGTCTGGTGACCGAGGAGATGGGGATCCCGAGTTCCTTGCCGAGCGCCTCGGGCGTGACCGGCCCCTCGGCGGCCTCAAGTGTCGTAAGAACTTTTTTGGTTAGTTCATTCATGGCCATTACCTTTTCGCAGCGACAGATTCTGTCGGGAGTGGACAGGGATCTTTTCCACAGACCTGCTGCAGGATCGCAGACTGGTGCTCCATGAGCGTGGCGAGGTCGAAGATGCCGGTGATGTCGACGACGCCGATGGCGCCGATCGCCGTGCCGGCACCGTCCCGCAGCGGGGCGACGACGACCGGCACCCCCCGGTACGGTCCTGAAAGGGGAACGGTCTTTTTCAGTTCGTTCCCCTGGATCACGGCCTCGAGCACCGGCCCGGTATACCGGTCGTCGAGCACCTGTTTATTTTCGATCCGCAGACCCGGAGCCTCTCTGGAACGTGCCGTGACCGGGAGCCCGCCGAGGAGATGGTGGAGCGCCATCACCACCGGCAGAAGGTCGTCGGACGTGGACGAGGCAGAGATGATATACTGGTCCATGGTCCCACCAGTACACTCCATTACGTTCTTCTAGAATAAGGTTTCTCTTTCCGCGGTGCAGAAAGTGCCCATAAATTTTGCAGATGGATATTCGTGGGTGCTGGTGACCAGGATCTCACCGTCGCCCACGGCTTTCCTGAGGATCACCGCCTGACCCCCGGGGGTTCCGGCGACGACCTCGGCATCGTGAGTGGGGAAGAAGCCGTCGGTTTCGACGGCGGCGAGGTCGTAGCCGTCGAGGATCGGAGCATACCGCTCCTCGCCGTCGGCGAAGCCCAGGCTCCTCTGCCCGAACTCGAACCTGTACTCCACCTCGAAGGGGAGCCAGTCGTAGGCGCCCGGCCGTTCGTCGGCGGCACCGAAGACGAGGAGCCTTCCACCGTTCTCGACGAACCGCTCGATCCGGTTCGAGGCCGCCCGCAGGCCGGGCAGAAGACGGGAGTAGGCCTGGTTCGCAAACCCGGTCGGGATGACCATGGCGACGTACCGCCCGCGGAAGAAGGGGGCGGCGATGAGGTGCTGGGTGAGGTGCTCGCAGCAGACCCCGCAACACTCGTCGACGTACCGGTTGAAGGTGCCGGGCTGGTCCCAGAGGACCGCCGCCTTCGTCGTCATCCCTTGATCACCCCGAGGGGGCGGAGACGGACGACCGGCAGGGAGAGGCGGGCGCGGGTGACGGTGTCGACGACCTTGTCGCTCTCCTTGTACGCCGCCGGGGCCTCTTCGGCGATCGAAGCGTCGCTGGTTGCCCTGACATAGATCCCCCGCTCCATGAGCGCCTCTCGCACCTCTTTGCCTGGCATCGATTTCTTTGCCTTGGTGCGGCTCATCACCCGGCCGGCACCATGACAGGTGCTCCCGAAGGTCCGCTCCATCGCGGTGTCGGTGCCGTGGAGGACATAGGATGAACTGCCCATGCTCCCCGGGATGATCACCGGCTGGCCGACCGCCCGGTAGTCCGCCGGCACCTCGAGGCGTCCCGGCCCGAAGGCCCTGGTCGCCCCTTTCCGGTGGACGTAGAGAGTCTCCCGTCTCCCGTCGATATCGTGCTCCTCGCGCTTGGCGACATTGTGGGCGACGTCGTAGACGAGGGGCATCTCCTCGTACTCGATCCCGAAGAGCCTGGAGAAGACCTTCCTCACCTCATGGGTGATCACCTGCCGGTTCACCCAGGCATAGTTGGCCGCGGCGGCCATCGCCCCGAAGTACGCCTCGCCCTCAGGCGAATGGATCGGGGCGCAGGCGAGTTGGCGGTCGGGGATGGCGATCTCGTACTTCCTGGTCGCCGACTCGAGCACCCGGAGGTGGTCGGTGCAGACCTGGTGGCCCAGGCCCCTGGAGCCGCAGTGGATCATGCAGCAGACCTGCCCCTCTTCGAGGCCGTAGACTGCGGCGACTTTGGGATCGAAGACTTTGTCGATGACCTGGACTTCGAGAAAGTGGTTGCCCGAACCAAGGGTGCCGGCCTGGGGCATACCGCGTTTTCTGGCCCGCTTGCTCACCGGCACGGCGTCGGCGTCCTGCATCTGGCCGTTCTCCTCGCAGTGGACGGCGTCGGCCTCGATGCCGTAACCCTCGCGCACCGCCCAGGGCACGCCCTCGACCAGCATCTCCTCGAGCCCCTGGGCCGAGAGGCGCATCCTGCTCTCGGCGCCGACGCCGGTCGGCACCGTCCTGAAGAGTTCTTCGACCAGCGCGCGCATCTGCGTGAGGTCTTCGACCCGCAACGGCGTCGCAAGAAGACGGACGCCGCAGTTGATGTCGTAGCCGACGCCGCCCGGCGATATGATCCCGGTCTCTTCCCGGAACGCCGCGACGCCCCCGATCGGGAAGCCGTACCCCGAGTGGATGTCGGGCATGGCGAGTGCGTGCCTGACGATCCCGGGCAACGTGGCGACATTGGCCAGCTGGTGGACGGCCCCTTCCTCCAGCGACTCTTCAAGGTCTTCGGAGAGGAAGAACCTGGCCGACACCCGCATCCCGGGCACGTATCCGACCGGCACCTCGCACTCCACCTCATTGATTCTCTCAATCCCCTCAAGCATCGGACCCATCTCACACATCAAAGAGTATCTCACTAGAAAACTGTTCTCCATCCCTGACGATCCCGAGCCCTGAGTACGAGACCCCCTTGATCTCCATGCCCCCGAGGTGCCGCGCGGGGTCGAAGGGTTCGCCTGAGGCCCTGACCCTGAGTTCGGTCCCGTCGATGGTGACCTCGAAAGAGGAAAAGACCACCCGGTCGACCTCGGAGATAAAGAGGAGTTCTGAGAGGAAATCGACCATCAGGGAGGTGAGGTCGTCGGAGGAGACCGTGAAACTGCGTTCGACCCCGCGGTCCTCGGCGGCGACGTACATCACCAGAAACATCGCCCGCGCCGCCTCGGCGAAGAGGGCGTTGCAGTCGTCCGCCCAGACGCGCACTTTGACGTCTGCCTGATGGGGCACTTCGATGAACGGCATGCTCACTCCCGGTAGTACGAGGGCACCATCTCCATCCCGATGGTGTCGAGGTACGGCGCCTGGTACATGGAGATATAGATCGTACGCCGCCCGGCCCGCACCTGGACGTCGGTATATTTCGGGGATTTGACTGCGATCGGAAGAAGAATGGGCCCCCCGCAGGAGGTACAGACCCTGAAGTCACAGTCGCGCCCCTCGACATAGGAGACCACGTCTTCCGAAACCGTGATCCTCTCAGGAGAGAGGTCCCTTCCGCCCTGCATCATCCCATATACTTCGATGCCGGAGAAGGTAAAACCATTGTGTTCGCGAAATCAGGCACACCTCAGGAGGCTGGTGACCATCCCGAGATACGCCTCTTTGATCTCATAGACTGCGTTCGGCCCCTCGGGATCCCGTTTCACATGGAGGATCCCGATCCTGGAGGCGATGATGCCCACCATCGAGGCCACTGAGTGATAACTGATATCAAAACTCCCGGAGATAGTCTCGTAGAGTTCGGGGATTGTCGTCGTCTTAATTTTAACGAAGAAAGAAAGCACTTCGTGCCTGATACCCGTGTTGTCCCTGGAGAGGTACTTCTTCAGGCGGGCCTCAATCTCCGTCCTGATATCGGCCGGCGACCGCATAATCGGGTGTTGAATGGAACATCATATAAATGTTCCGATTTATTCCTGAATCGGTTGCCATCCCATAGAAAAAAAGATGATATGGTCGACCGGGACTGATGGGATCACACCTGGAATAAGAGCCAGAAGATATTATCCAAATATTAATCCCCTCTTCTGCAGATTATGTAGTTATGGGTTTTGATATCTACGATGTCAATAAATATGCCCCAAAGCAGATGGTGGCGGTGCCGCTCATCTTGCTTTTCCTGGCACTCGGCCTGCTGGGATTCAACTGGCTGAGCACCGGGATGCCGGTCACGCCTGGCATAGACTTTGCCGGCGGGACGGCGGTCACTGTCATGACCGATGACAGTGTCGAGGATATTGAGGCGTACTTTGCCGGGTTCCCCCTGACCTCGGTGGGTGAAGGGTTGAACGGCGGAAAATACATCAGGTTCGGTCCGATGAGCGACGATGAGTATCAGAACCTTGTCGAGAAGGTCAATGACCGATACTCTGACCCGAAGATCGATCAGATCGGCGAGGCCTTCGGTGAAGCCCTGCAGCAACAGGCACTCCTCGCCCTGATCTTCTCCTTCATCGGGATGGCCATCGTCGTCTTCCTGGCCTTCAGGGACGTCGTCCCATCCATCGCCGTGGTGCTCTCGGCCCTCTCCGATATCGCCATCACCGCGGCGATCATGGACATTGTCGGGATCCAGCTCACGCTCGCGACGACGGCGGCGCTCCTGATGCTCATCGGTTATTCGGTGGACAGCGATATTCTCCTCACCACCCGCCTCCTCAAACGGCAGGGTAAACTTGATGAGAAACTCGCCGGGGCCTACCGGACCGGGATCATCATGACGACCACGACGATCGCGGCGATCGCGGCGATGTTTGCGGTCACGGCCTTCGGGCAGGTCGAGGTCATCGCCCAGATCGCGGCAGTGCTTCTCATCGGGCTCTTTGTCGACCTGATGAACACCTGGGTGCTGAATGCCGGCATTCTCAAGGGATATCTGTTGCAAAAGAACGGGAGGCGCGCATGAAAGAGGACAGTCTTCTCAGGAAACTCTACACCGACTGGCGGGTCGTCCTCCTCGCCGTGCTGGTGGTCTTCTCGGTCATCGCCATCGGGCCGCACTTTGAGGACGGGAAGTTCACGACCAATCTCCAGTACGGGCTCGACCTCCAGGAAGGCTCCTGGCTCCAGATGGAGTTCCAGGCCGAGGTGGTCACGGTCCAGACCGACCGGGCGATCCAGGACGTCGCCAACGACCTCACCAAACAACTGGACGCCGAAGTGATCGTGGTCTCTCAAGACCAGCTTGAAGTCAGGACACCGATGACCGAGGCCGAACTGCGGCCGCTCTTCGAGCAGGCCGGGGCCGAGATCGTCTCCGTCAACCCCGGCGTCTCCAAGGAGACGGCCGAGGACGTGAAACGGATCCTCGACGAGAAGGTGAACAGCCTGGGCACCAAGGACGCCCGGGTGAACATCCTCACCGGACTCAACGGGATCACCAGGTATGTCAGGGTCGAACTCGCCGGCGTCGACATGCAGACGGCCAACGAGATCGTCGGCAAGCAGGGCAAGTTCGAGATCAGGGTC
Organism: Methanofollis formosanus; assembly: GCF_019633745.1. Taxonomy (NCBI): domain Archaea; kingdom Methanobacteriati; phylum Methanobacteriota; class Methanomicrobia; order Methanomicrobiales; family Methanomicrobiaceae; genus Methanofollis; species Methanofollis formosanus. The sequence continues at coordinate 420,738 of NZ_CP037968.1, forward strand.
CAGACGACCGGGGACAAGACCGAGCACGTCATCTTCGGCGACTCGATCACCAGCGTCGGTCTGCCCGAGAAGAACCCCAGGACCGGTCAGTGGGGCGTGGGGTTCACCCTCGACGCGGCGGGTGCGGAAGCCTTCCAGAAGGCGGCAATCTCGTCCAACGCCGTCAACGACCCGCAGAGCCACCCGCTGATCATGTATCTGGACAACGAGACGGTCTACGAGGCCCCGCTCAACCCAGAACTGGCCAACAACCTGAAGGCCAACCCGGTGCGTGAACTCAGCGCTTCGACCGGTGTCGGCGAGGACGGGATGGAGAAGGCGATGGCCCTCGAGATCCACCTGCGGGCCGGTTCGCTCCCGGTGGACGTGAAGGTCGCGGGTTCGGGCTCGGTCTCGGCGGCGCTCGGGGACTACTTCAAGATCCTCAGCTTTGTGGCGGCGCTGCTCGCCCTTGTCGTCGTCGGTGTTGTGGTCTACTACCGGTACCGCGAGCCAAGCATCGTGCTGCCGATGATCGCAACCAACCTCGCCGAGATCCTGATCCTGCTCGGCATCGCGAGGTTCATCCAGCAACTCGATCTCGCCTCGATTGCGGGTATCATCGCGGTGATGGGTACCGGCATCGATCAGTTGGTGGTGATCACCGACGAGGTGCTCCATGAGGGACGGGTGCCCTCGCCGAGCGTGTACATGAAGCGGCTCGGCCGGGCGCTCGGGATCATCATGGTCGCGGCGTCGACGACGATCATCGCCATGCTCCCGCTCGCCCTGATGGACCTCTCCACGCTGCGTGGGTTCGCCATCATCACGATCCTGGGCGTCTTCGTCGGTGTGCTCATCACCAGGCCGGCGTACGGGAAGATCATCATGGCGATCCTTTCGAAGTAAGAGCATTGTGGAACACTCCTCTCTGGCGGGGGCCCGGAATTCGGGCTGTCGCCGGAGAGGGGAAGAGATCTTTTTTTTGTTCTGGAATTTTTTTGTCTGGGGTGAATAGCGGCGGGCGATCAGGCGTGCGGCCTTCACTGAAGGACCAGGAATGCATGCGATCGATCGGCGTGAGGATCGGACGAGCGCGGGATCAGACAGGCTATGAGGTTGGAGACGCGGGGTTGATCCAAAGGCCGCCCCCACCGCAGGATCTTTCCTGTAATCTTGCACCGATCACTGAATCTTCTCTGTCATTTTGCGAGAGGATAGAGCGGGGGACGGCAACAAAGATCGACCTTCTCCCGTGCGGTTCAATCTTCGGGGTCATGTTAACGGGGAGGCGTCGTGATCGGATCACGCCGTCCCCTCATCATCGATCTGTTCTGCCGTCTCGCGAGAGGATAGGACGGGGGACGGCGATGAAGTAGTGTGCTCTCTCCCGTTCGGAGTCTATCTTCGGGGTCATGTTAACGGGAAGGCGTCATGATCAAACCATGCCGTCCCCTCATCTTCGGATCTGTTCTGCTATTTCGCGAAAAGATAGTGCGGGGGACGGCACGCAGCGCGTGATCGTTCAGAAAAAAGATCCCGGTTCTATCCTCGGGGTCATGCCGACAGGAAAAGTACGATGATCAGAACGCGCCGTCCCCCTCATCTTCGGATCTGTTCTGCCATTTCGCGAAAAGATAGGACAGGTGACGGCACGCAGCGCGTGGTTCCTGTTGAAGAATGATCGGCCCTTCCCCGCCCGGTTCAATCTTCAGGGTCATGAGATCAGGACAGCGTCATGATCAATCCATGCCGTCCCCTCGGGGGTTGCACCCCCGGACCCCCCACGGACTGAGGATAGGTGGGGGCGGCGATCGTAGATGTTTCCAATCATTGCTCACTCATTAAAAAGGGAACGAAGAATTCACCAGATATTTTCATCAGGATCTCCGGTGTAGCCTTCCCAACCCAATCGCCATCACGGGGGTTCCGGGGGCAGAGCCCCCGGCATGAGAGTAAGGGAAGGCATGAGATTAAAGAGTGCGAAGATGTGGACAGTGCGGGATCAAATAGCCACCCCTGCCGACGGGTGTGGAATGCTGACCTGCTATCCTTTACCAGCGAGCGTTGCCCCCCGGAATCCCCACAAACAAGAGGTTAGCCAGGGGCGGCGAGGAGTAGTGTGCTCATCCGGTGCTCCGGTGTGGCATTCTCGCCACAACCACCAGAACCTATATCATCTCTCTTCTGCCTACCACCCACCATGCCACGGCTTGTGCTCATCGACTTCTACTCGGCGTGGTGCGAACCCTGCAGGGAGCAGACGGCAGCGGTGGATGAGGTGGCCGGACGCCTGGGCGAGGCGGTCGAGGTGCGCAAGGTCGATGTCGCCGAACGCCGGGACCTGGTCTCGGCCTACCGCCTCACGACCGTGCCGACCATCGTCATCGAGATGGACGGAAAAGTCGTCAAAAGGCTTGAACGACCCGCCGACGCGGAGACGCTCGAAAGTCTTTTAAATTCCCTGACCGATGATCATGAAACGCGAGGGAGAGATTATGAGCAGACCAGTGCTGACTGACTTTTTTGCGACATGGTGTGGCCCCTGCAAGATGCAGACGCCCATTCTTGAAGAACTCAAGGAAAAGCTCGGCGAACAGGTCGAGATCAGGAAGGTCGACGTCGACCAGAACATGGAAGCCGCAATGAAGTACGGGATCCGGGTTGTCCCGACGCTGATCATCGAGAAAGACGGCGAAGTCAAAGAGAAACTGGAAGGTGTGACCAGGGCCGACGCCCTGGAGCAGCTCCTCAAGCCTCTGATCGAGGAAGAATAAGGCCGGACGGGCCCCTGCAGGTGCAGGCAATTATTTTTTTCTTTTCCATGGACATAGACGCGAGAATTCAGGCTCTTTTGCATGAGCTCAAAGAGCGGTACGGTGCGATCTCCTGGTGGGAGGCGCCGCCCGAGGAGGTGCTCATCGGCGCCGTCCTCACCCAGCAGACGCGCTGGGAGCAGGTGGAGCGGGCCATCGCCAACCTGAAGGAGGCCGGGTGCTGCTCGGTCACGGGGATCGTCAGGGCGGAGCGCGAGACCGTCGAGACGGCGGTGCGGCCGACCGGGTTTTACCGGGTGAAGACCGAACGCCTCAAGGCGCTCTGCAGACGGGTGGAGGGACTCGGCGGGATCGAGGCCCTCGCCGCCATGCCGACGGCAAGGGTGCGCGAGGAACTCCTGGCGGTCCGCGGCGTCGGCGAGGAGACCGCGGACAGCATTCTCTGCTATGCCTTCGGCCGACCGGCCTTTGTGATCGACGCCTACACCAGACGGGTCTGCCGGTGTCTGGGTGTTACGGTGAGCGACCCCGAACTGCGACGGATCTTTGAGCGGGCGCTACCCGCAGACGGAGAGGCGTACGCACGGGCGCACGCCTGGATCGTCGAGTATGCAAAGGAGTTCTGCAGGACAGAGAACAGGTGTGAACGATGCCGGATCAGGAATTTGTCAGAATAGGAAAGAGGCTCTTCTCTGAGGGGCTTGTCGGAGGAAATTTCGGGAACATCAGCCTGCGGACCGCGGAAGGGTTCTATATCACGCGGACCGGGGCGTACCTCGACGTGCCGGGCGCGCCCGTCCTGGTCCCGTTCGACGGTCCGGCACCCGCCGGGGCGTCCAGCGAGTACCGGGTCCACCAGGCGATCTACCGGCGGATCGAGCACCGGGCGATCGTCCATGCCCACCCGGCCCACGCGGTCGCGGCCTCGGTCGTCCTCTCTACAATTGTACCGGTGGACAGCGAGGGCGAGATGCTCTGCCCTGAGATCCCGGTCGTCGGCGGAGCGCCGGGGACGGAAGAACTCGCGGAGAACGTGGCGGAGGCCCTGGAGAAAAGACCGCTTGTCATCGCCAGGGGCCACGGCACCTTTGCGGCCGCCGCCGACCTCGACCGGGCCTACCTCCTCACCTCGCTTGCCGAGCACTCGTGCCGGGTGCTCGCCTACTCGGGTTTCTTCGGCGGCTGCAACCGCTGAATCTCCCTCATCACCTCGCGGTGGAAGGAGAGGAGCATGTCGCTGATCACCCCGAACATGAAGATCTCGAAGCCGACCACGATGAGGAGGACGGTGAGCACGGTCAGCGGGAGGTGCTCGATACCGTTGAGCCACTCGAAGAGGACGTACAGGGCGAGCACCCCGCCGACCGTCGAGATCCCGATGCCGATCAGCCCGAAGTAGAAGAGCGGGTTGTTCACTTTTGCAAGCCGGTAGATGGCCGAGGTGATCCTGAACCCGTCCTGCAGGGGGTTGAGTTTGGTGGGCGTGCCCGGCCGCGGAAGATATCTGACCGGGACAACCGCGACCCGGTGGTCGCACTTGACCGACTGGACGGCCATCTCGGTCTCGATCTCAAAGCCCGCCTCCTGGAGGTTCATCTCCCGCAGCGATGGAAGCGTGAAGGCCCGGTAGCCGGAGAGGATGTCGTGGAGGTCGTGGCCGTGGGCGATTTTGAAGAAGAAGTTGATGACCTTGTTGCCAAAGAGGTTCAGACCGGTGAAGGCACCTGAATCAGGGTAGGCCAGGCGGTCCCCGATCACATGGTCGTAGCCCGTGAAGAGGGGTTCAAGCATTTTTTCCGCGTCTTCGGGCCGATAGGTCCCGTCGCCGTCGAGCATCAGGGCATAGGGGAGATCGATGAGGTCGGCGGCCTCGATGACCGCATTGCCCTTGCCTTTCCCGGTCTGGACATGGACGGCGGCGCCGGCCTCTCTGGCCAGGTCCTGCGTGCCGTCGGTGCTGTTGCCGTCCATGACCATGACGTGGGGGTAGCCCAGGGAATGAAAGGCGTGGATCAGTCCTGCAATAGTGGGGGCTTCGTTCAGTGTCGGAATCAGGATGCACACCTGGTCTCTCTCGATCTCCATTGAAATACTATTAAAAAGCCATAATCATAAGTGCTTCCATGCATGTGGCGAAGAAGGGGTTGCGGGCCCTGGGGATCGCCGAGAGTTTCAGGGGGCGGGAGCGCTCCACGCTGGCCGGCGTGGTGATGCGCAGAGACGGGATCATCGACGGATTCGGGTTCGGCGAGGTGGCGGTCGGCGGCATGGACGCCACCGATGCGGTCATCGCGCTCTTCAAGGGCTTCGAGAGGGAAGACGTCAACCTCATCATGCTGAGCGGGTGCGTCATCGCCTGGTACAATATCATCGATCCCGACAAGGTCTGGCAGGAGACCGGCGTGCCGGTCGTCGTCGTCACCTACGAGGATTCAGAAGGGCTCGAAGAGGAGATCCGCGCGCATTTTCCCGGTGACGAGAGACGCCTGAAGGCGTACCACCGTCTGGGAGCGCGCACCGCACGCCTCCTCCGCACCGGCCACACCGTCTACCTGCGGGCGGCGGGGATCGACGTGCATGAAGCCGGGACGCTGGTCGACGCCTTCACGCTGGAGGGAAAGATCCCCGAACCCCTCAGGACCGCCAGACTCGCCGCACGCGCGGCTATGCGATACGGATGTCGGGAAAATTTTGTTCTGGAGAAATCCTCGTGATGGTTCTTCGACGGGGAACGGCGTGATCCCGCTGAGAAGGGATCGTCCCTCTCCTGTCCCAGATCTATCTCCGGGGTCATGAAGACAGGACGGCGTGGTGATCAAAACGTTCCGTCCCTGATCATCGAATTTTCCCTGTCCTTTCGCGCGAGGAGAGAGGGGACGGCGATGAAGTGAGGTTCTTCCGCTAAAAAATGATCAGCCCTCTTCTGTCCGGGTTTTATCCTCGGGGTCACGGGTACGGGAAAGGTATGGTGATCAGACCGTGCCGTCCCCCGTCACCGAACTTGTTCTGCCGTCTCGCGAAAAGATAAGACGGGGGGCGGCACCACGCGTGATCCTGTTGAATGATGATCGCCTCTTACCGTCCCACCCCAATCTTCGGGGTCATGAAAACAGAAAGGCGTCATGATCCAAACATGCCGTCCCCTCGTCATCGATCTGTTCTGCCGTTTCGCGAAAGGATAGGACAGGGGACGGCACCACGCGTGATCCCGCTGAAAAACGATCGGCACTCTCATGTCTGTGTTCTATCTTCGGGGTCATGACAACGGGACGGGTGTGGTGATCCGAATGTGCCGCCCTCTATCGCACGATCTGTTCTGCCGTCTCGCGAGAAGATAGGGCGGGGGCGGCGAGGATTGGTGTGCTCCCGCTGAGAAACGATCGCCCTCTCCCATCAAGGTTCTATCCTCGAGGTCATGAAAACGAGACGGCGTGATGATCGACTGAGCCGTCCCTGATCACTGAATTTTTCTGTTCTTTCGCGAGAAGATAATCGGGGGTCGGCATGGTGTGTGATCCCGCTGGAAAGAGATCATCACCTCCCGTCCGAGATCTATCTCCGGTGTCACGACGATGGGGGCGGTGTGATGATCCAAACATGCCGTTCCCCCATCACCGAATCTTTCCCGCCGTCTCGCGTGAGGATAGTCGGGGGACGGCGATGAAGTGAGGTATTTCCGCTAAAAAATGATCGGCCCTCCCCCGTCCGGGTTCTATCCTCGGGGTCGCGACGAAGGGGGGGCGGTGTGGTGATCATGTGCCGCCCCCCGTGAACGCGTCTGTTCTGCCGTCTCGCGAGAGGATAGGACGGGGGCGGCACGGGGTAGGGTGATCCCGCTGAGGAGCGATCGGCCCTCTCCCGTCCCGGTTCTATCTTTGGGATCATGAAAACGGGACGGTGTGATAATTCAACGTTCCGCCTCCCCATCACCGTGTCTGTTCCGCCTTCTCGCGCCAAGAAAGGTGGGCCGGCAATGAGGCGGCGGTGAGACGTTCGCTTCCGGCCATCTTCTCTCGAATAAGAACATTCAAGAATTTTTACACCGCCGCGATATCATAACTGTCGGCAGAGATGAGGCGTTCCTCTGACTTCGAGTAGATCTCCACCCGCACCGTGTCGCCGGGCCTGAAGGTGCCGTCGGTGAAGTCGACGGTGATCCGGCCGTTCGGGTCCCACATTTCCCGGCCGTTAATCGTCTGGATGCCGTAATGGTGCGAGGGAATGAAAGTATAACCGTACAGGGTCGATAGTCTGGTGGCGACCGGTTCGCCGTTCCGATAAAATTGTGCCCAGAGGTCGTCTGTTCGGTATGGTTTTTTCCGGTCAGGTTCCTTCTGTTCCTGCCCACATATTTTTCTCAGGTGATACATCCCGTCGATCACCGGTTGAGGCGGGGTGGTGTTGTACCAGAGGGTGACCCTGCTGGCAAACTTGTATTCCCCCTCTTTATTGACATGAGTGACCTTCTCGATCTCGAAGATGCAGGGCTCCTCCTCAGGGAAAATATCCAGAGAGAACAGAATAAACATCAAGAAGGCTGCGATGGCAGCGGCAAGGATTATTACCAGTGCTACGAGAAGAATGGAGCCGATCAGATCGGATCCCCCTTGCTCATCTTTGCATAGACGAGCCATCAGGCAGGAATCACACAGACTCTATATATATGTTCTCTCGCCAGCCACAGGTGGACACTCAACAGAATCAGATGACAGGATCTCTGCCTGCCCGGGCGTGAGCGCAAAAAATATATATTAACTCTGATATGACCCCCTGACATTCAGACCATCGATGGTGCTGAGTCTTCCGGGGGGACGAAATTGACAGGAAGGGTTCTGATTGTACTGCTCCTGCTCTCGCTAGGCGGGGGTGCGGGTGCTCAGGAGTTGCGGGGCGAGATGGCATGGGAGGAGACGTTCGGGAGCAAAGTCCTGACCGCGTCCATATCTCCGGACGGTTCATACGCGGCCTTCGGGACCGAAGATAAGGGGGCGATCTACCTCTTCAAGAAGGACGGCACCCTCCTCTGGGAACATATGACCGGGTGTCCGGTCTTTGGTTCGGCGATCTCGGAGAACGCGGACTATGTCGTCCAGGGTGCCGAGAAGGTGCGGGTCTTCACGAGAGAGGGAGACCTCGACTGGGAGTGGGACTCGGGATTTTTTGCCTATTCGGTCGCGATCAGCCCTGACGGCACTTACATCGTCGTCGGGAGCGACAACAAAAAGGTCTACCTGCTGGAGAGAGGGAAAGGAGAGAAATGGAAGAAAGAGACCGTTGACGATGTGCTTTCGGTCTCGATATCCGGAGACGGTGAGTATATTGCCGCATGCGCAGGGAACAACGTCTATCTCTTCGCCAGAAACGGCACCCTCCTCTGGGAGCAACCGACCGGCAAAGGAGTCACGGCGGTGGCGATCTCGCCCGACGGCAGATTGGTGGCCGCCGGGTCGCAGGACTACCGGGTCCATCTGTACGACCGGGCCAGCGGCGAAATCAGGTGGCGGCATACGACCGAGAACCGGATCCACGGCGTCTCGGTCGCAGACGACGGGACGGTCGCGGCCGGGTCGCAGGACCGGCGGGTCTACCTCTTCTCCGAGGACGGCGATGTGCTCTGGGATGAGGCGATGCCCGCGACGGTCAGCGGAGTCGCTCTTTCAGGAGACGGATCGGTGCTCGCCGCCTCGACCGGCAGCGGCGACCATAGCGGGTTCCTGTATACTCTTGGGATCCCGGCCGCTGCAGAGCCCGCACCGACCGCAGTCATCAGGACGATCACCACGACCGAACCTCCTCTGCCAGCGGCGGCCGAAGAACCGGAAAGCAAACTGGTGCCGGCTGCAGAGCTTGAAGAAATAAAAGAAGGCCTTCCTTTCCCGGCCCTCGTGGCCGGGGGGGGAGTCCTGGTTGCGGTCGGCGCGGTGCTGCTTCTGCTTGGCAGGAGAAAGAGGGAGTAAATCCTCCCTCTTCACTCACTGCTCATTTCAGCGATTGCGAGTTCGTACATCCAGTCCATAAGAAGCGGACATTGTTCGACATTGCAGTCGAGCTCGCAGGCGATGCAGGGGATCAGTTCGTCCCCCGCAAGGAGCAGCGAGGGATTGGCCGCCTGCTGCTTGGCCTTGAGACGATAGGTCTTGATCCCTTCTTCCCTGAACTCGAGCCGGTCGATGAGGCCGGCATCGGCAAGCCTGCGCACGACCCTCGAGCACTTGCGGCTGTCGATGTTGAGGAGTTTCCAGAGTTCGCTCTGAAGCACTCCGTCAGGCCTGGACTGGATGACCTTCAGCGCTTCTTCTTCGATAGACGGCATGGCCCATCAGACGAGAGGTGAGATCGTCAGGATGTTGTTCCCTCTGATGACGACCGTGCCGAGGGTGCGCCCCCGCTGGTCGCCGGTGTACTCGATCGTCTCATCCATGTGCAGGTTCATGTGTTCGTCGACCGCGACGAGCCTGCCCTGAAGTTTCTTCCCTTCGTCCTTGATTTCAACGACGATTTTAGAATCGACAAGCGAAAAAACCTTCTTGACCGGCAGAACGATACTGTTGACCATCTGAGGTTATGTGGAGGTGGAAAGTATTTAATTTATGGGTGGGAGAGGGCGGAGCGGGAAGTCGCCGGCCGACAGGCGCGGCGATGACGCGGCACAATCGACGGTTGTGCCCGGGAGGCGCATCTCCATGGGGCCGTGAAGCGGCGGCGCCCTTTGGAATTCTTTTTCGCCGCGGGTACAATGGTTCTGCTGGATCGGGCATGACGCGAACGCATGTCTCAGACATAACGTACCAAAACTTTTTTCCAGTTTCTTCCTCTGAACGATCACCCACTGCCTTCCCGGGGGTCCGGAGACAGGGCCCCCGGCGTGAGGGTGTGGGAAGGCGTGATGATCGGATGTGCCGCCCCCAATCGCAGAGTCTTACCCGTCTTCTGACGCCGGGGGGGTTGCATCCCCCGGAACCCCCCACGACGACGATAGGCGGGGGCGGCGAGGGAACACGATCCCCACCGATTCTCCAGAGCGGAAAAAATGTGTTCTGATCCGGGGCAGAACCCTCACGACCAGAGCGGCGGCCGGGAGTGTGCCCGCACCCGCTCGTAGGCCGGGTCGTCGTAGAGGTCGGCCGGGCCGATGAGCATCAGGTCGCGGACCGAGAACCCAAGGCAGGCGGTCTTGGGGCGGGTCGGAGCGAGGTCGCAGAGGCTGACCGGCATCAGCCCTGAACGAGGTGCCGCGGCGACGCCGAGGGCCGTCACGACGTCGGGAAGGCCCGGGCCCGCCCTGAGGAGGAGGGCCGGGTCGGTACCGGCCCCAGCGGTAGCGGCCGTCTCCCTGTCCTTTCGCCTGACCTCACGCACCCTCCCGCCATCTTCCAGATGGGCGAGGAGGGTGTAGGTCTCTTCAGGGGAGCGGAAGGCCGCGCCGCCTTCGCAGACAAACTCGAACCCGATACGCATCAGGGAGTCGCCGACCAGGCCGGGAGAGGTGAAGGGGTCGGCATAGAGTCCGGCAAGGACATGGTCCCATGCCCCGGCCCCTGCGCCGGCGGTGAGGAAGACCAGCACCTCGGCCCCGGCCTCCTCCTCGAGGGGCAGAGTGACCGTCTCGGTATCGCCGGGCCCGATGAGCCCGGTCTCTTCGGCGGTCTCCCGGCATGCGGAGAGCACGCCGCCAAAGAGGGCGCCGACCTCCGCGCCGTCAGAGTGGGTGACCACACAGGCGATCTTCCCGCCGGCCCGCGTCACGAACGAGTCGGCGATCACCCCGCCGTGCTCGGCCCTGAGCGCTTTCGCCGCCCGTTCGACGACCAGGGGGTGGGCCCGCATCCCGGCCGGGTATCCGCCGAGGTCGGCGGTGAGGACCGTAACCTTGTTCATTTTCCGGTCCCTTCGAAGGCCGCTTCCACCTTCCGGATCATCCCGGGGCTCCCGACATAGATGGGAGTGCGCTGGTGCGGTTCTTCGGGAACGATGTCGAGAAGACTCTGGTGACCGTCCGAGGTTCTCCCTCCCGCCTGCTCGGCGATGAACCCGACAGGGATCGCCTCGTAGAGGAGACGGAGTTTGCCCTTCGGTTTCTCGTTGAGGGCCGGATAACAGTAGATCCCGCCGTAGGTGAGGATCTGGTGGAAGTCGGCCACGAAGGATCCGGTGTACCGGATCTTCGCCCCTTCCTCCTCGATCGCTTCGATGAAGGCGCGGTGGGGTGCGACCCAGGTCGGACGCGTCCCGCCGGTACCGTAGTTCTTCCCCTCCGGGATCTTCATGTCCTGGTGAAGGAGGCGGTACTCGCCGTCTTTGTCCATCGCAAAGACCTGCACGCCCTGCCCGACCGAGAGGGTGAGCGTCGTCATCGGGCCGTAGAGCATATAGAGGGCGGCCTTCAAGTTTCGTCCCGACTGCATCACGGTGCCGCCGCCGAAGATCCCGATGATCGTCCCGACCGAGAGGTTGGTCTGGATCAGCGACGACCCGTCCATCGGGTCCATCACGACCGCATACTCATGGGTCGAGTCGGGGAAGACCGACACCTCTTCCTGCTCTTCGGAGGCGAGTTCCCGGATCAGCCCGGACTCGCCGAGGACGCGGGTGATCCAGGCGTCGGCCCAGGTGTCCATCGCGGCCTGCTGCTCCCCGAAGACATTCTCGGTATCGACATAGGCCTGATGGGTGATGAAGGCCTCCCTGATCGGGGCCGCCTGTCTGCCGATGAGCATGATGAGATCCTGCAGGGCGGCCTCGCAGCCTGCGGACTCCAGATATTCGCGCAGTGTCGTCATAATCCACAACTCCGAGATTCTCTATATCAGATCCCCTATAAGTAGACCGCCCCCTTCACGAGGGCCGAAAAGAAGAGAGGGTTTTAGTTGCCCTTCAGGAGCGCGAGGGCGTCCTCGACAGAGGCGTCGTCGAGGGTGATGGCCGAGATGGCATTGCACATCCTGACCGCCTCGTCGAGGGACTTCTGGTGGATGTTTCTGCCGGTGGCGTTCCCCCGGGCACCGCCGGTGTGGATCTGGTCGTAGAGTTGTTTGAGGAAGGTCTCCTCGTCGACGCTCGACCCCCCGGCGCAGACGACCGAGGTCCGGCCTGCGGCGAGGGTCGCCTCCTTGAGAAGGTCGGCCGCGGAGGCGCCCTCTTTCTTGGGGGCGTTCACCTTGACGAAGTCCGAGCCCAGGCACGCTGCCACACCGGTCGCCCCGGCGATGAGGTGGGAGTCCTTCTCGTCCTTGACCGCCGCGCCTCTGGGGTAGATCCAGAGCACGGTGATCAGGCCGTGCTGGTGGGCCTCGTTGACGACCTCGGCCGCCTCTTTGAGCATCCGGTCCTCGAACTCAGAGCCGAGGTAGATGGTGTAGCCGACGCCCGCGATCTTCAGGCCGCTCTGGTCGCGGAAGCGGACGACCTGCTCGACGGTGGTGAGGAGCGGGCTGACCGGGTCTTTCTGGGCGGTCTTGACCAGATGGGTCTTGGAATTGAGTTTGACGAGATAGGGAACCTCGGAGTAGTCGGGTCCGTACCTCGCGACGAGCCCGATCTGGGTTGCAAAGACGCCGATACGTCCCTGCTTCGCGACCCTGAAGAGGTGTTCGGGGTCGGCGTCGTCGGTCGGGATCCCCTCGCCATAAAAGTCGTCGTTAAGGTGTTCGACCTTCTGATCCCCGGCAAAGAGCATCAGGCGCCCGGTGCCGTGGGTGATGGCGGTAATGTTCTGGATATAGGTCTCCCGCGCCGTCTCAGGGACGTCGGCGGGGACGGAAATGGAAACCTGTGAAGACATACAGACTCAATCATTTCACCCCGTACTTATGTCTTACTGGCCCGGACGGGGGCGGGCACCTCTCCGGATAAAAAGAGCGTGGAGCAGGATACCGGAATGCCGTCCTATTTACCGAGGTTCTCCAGGATCTCCTCGCAGGTCTTCATGGTAATCTCTGAGCGCGCCACGAGTCTGGCGGCAAGGAGAGGGGCGGTCTTGGGGTCGAGGGCGATGGCATGGTTGTAGCACTCCATCGCCTCCATATAGGGATCGACGTTGAGCGGAGCGACGGCGGTCCTGGCCCCCGGGGTGCCGAGGGTGCGGTAGGTCTCTTTGAGTTCTTCCTCCTGCCTGATGGAGATGTACAGGAAGGCGTCCCCGCGTCTGATCCAGGCCGCTGCGTTCTCGGGTCGCGCCTCGGTGATGGTGTCATAGTAGTCGGCGGCCTCGAGATATCTGCCCAGGCGCAGGTTGAGATACCCTGCCTTGTCCAGGGCGGCCATCGCCTCGGGTTCGCTGGCGAGCGCCTGCTCGCAGGCCTCAAGGGCTTCCTCCAGCTCGCCGGCCATCGAGAGGGCCTCGGCCTTCCCGACCAGCATCCTGGGATCGTCGGGGTCATTGAGGAGGACGGTGTCGTAGCAGACGACCGCCTCCTCATACCGGCCCGCGGCAGAGAGGGCGTCGCCCTTCACCCAGAGGAGGTCGGGGTTGTCGGGGTCGGCGGCGGCGAAAAATTCGATGCAGTCGAGGGCAGGTTCTGCGTGGCCGGACGAGAGGAAGACGCCGGCGACGGTGGCCCCGGTACCGGCGACGTGTTTGTTGAGGTACTCGGGATCCTCTGCAATCCTGTCGGAGAGGAAAAAGGCGGTTCCGACGAGGAGGAGAGCGAGGATGACGACCCACTTCACCTTCATACCCAGTAATCACAAACAATACTATTTATAGATTTAGTGTTTTTAAATCAATTTTTAAGCGGCATTATATGATATTTTCAATTCAGTGCTCGGGGTTGTGCCATATGGCCGAATTGATGCGGCGCAGTACTTCGTGGTGCGAGTTTCGCCTCGGGACCATCGCCTGGAGAGGTATATCCCGATCAAAAACACCTGAAAAAAGGAGGATCTGGCGGGTGCCCTTCAGGCTCCGCTCAGCGGGGTCGGGATGCCTGTAATGATCGGTTTCTTCCTGACCGCTTCGAGTTTTGTCTCCAGGTCTTCGGTGAGTTGCCGGATCCTGGCGAAGTCCTTCTTCCTGGCAAAGGTCGCGGTCTCCAGTGCCTGAACCAGGTCCTTGATCTCCTCATCCTTCCCGGCCTCCTTCACCAGGCCGGCACGCTTGACGAGGGAGGAGGCCTTCTCGAGTGCGGCCCGCTGCTCGCCGGGGTACAGGATCTCCCAGGAGAGCCGCTCGAACTCTTCGAGCCGCTCCTTCGGGAGGGAGGGTTTCACCTTCGCAAAGGCCGCGTCGAAGTGTCTCGTCGTGACCCGCACGTTCGCCACGGCGTCGTTGCGTTCCTGCGGCGACTTCTCCCGCATCGCGTCGATGAACTCGCGCATCGCCGCCAGCTTCGCCTCTCTCACCAGCGCCTCGATATCGGCACCGGCAAAGCCCTCGGTCCGGTCCACCATGGCGTCGACGTCAACGTCGGCGGCAAGGAGTCCCTCGGTGCCGCGGAGGTAGACGTCGAAGATCTTCTTCCTGCTCTCTCTGTCGGGCGGCGGGACATAGACGATGCGATCGAGCCTGCCCGGGCGCATCAGGGCCTCGTCGAGCATATCGGGCCGGTTCGTCGCACCGAGGACCACGACGTCCTTGAGCTCCTCCAGGCCGTCGAGTTCGGTGAGGAGCTGGGAGACGACGCTCTCGGTGACATGCGTCGAGTCCGCGTACGAGCCGCGCCGCGGCACCAGGGAATCGATCTCGTCGAAGAAGACGATCGACGGCGCCGCCTGCCTCGCCTTCCTGAAGATCTCCCGCACGCCCTTCTCAGACTCGCCGACCCACTTGGAGAGGAGTTCGGGCCCCTTCACCGAGATGAAGTTGCACTCGCTCTCGTTTGCGGTCGCCTTGGCAAGCAAAGTCTTGCCGGTGCCGGGCGGGCCGAAGAGGAGGATGCCCTTGGGTGGTTTGGTCTGCATCCTGGCAAAGACCTCCGGGTATCTCAGCGGCCACTCCACCGCCTCGGTGAGGTCGGCCTTCACCTCCTCGAGCCCGCCGACGTCGGTCCACTTCACGTCGGGCACCTCGACGAGCACCTCGCGCATCGCCGAGGGTTCGACGTGCTTGAGGGCCTCGTCGAAGTCCTCGCCAGTCACCTTCAGTTCCTCGATCAGTTCGGCCGGGATCTCCTCCTCGGCCTTGATCTTGGGGATCACCTTGCGGAGGGCGTGCATCGCCGCCTCCTTCACCAGGAGGGCGACGTCGGCGCCGACGAAACCGTGGGTGATCTCGGCCAGGTGTTCGAGGTCCACGTTCTCGGCGAGGGGCACGCCCCTGGTGTGTACCTGGAGGATCTCGTGCCGCCCCTTCTTGTCGGGGATCCCGATCTCGATCTCGCGGTCGAACCGTCCGCCCCGGCGCAGCGCCGGGTCGAGGACGTCGGGGATGTTGGTGGCGGCGATGACCACGACCTGCCCCCTGGTTTCGAGCCCGTCCATCAGGGCGAGGAGCTGGGCGACGACGCGGCGTTCCACCTCGCCCTTCGTCTCCTCCCGTTTGGGGGCGATGGAGTCGAGTTCGTCGATGAAGATGATCGTCGGGGCGTTCTCCTGGGCCTCCTCAAAGACCTCACGCAACCGTTCCTCAGACTCGCCGTAGTACTTGCTCATGATCTCGGGGCCCGAGATCGAGATGAAGTGGGCGTCCACCTCGTTCGCGACGGCCTTGGCGATGAGCGTCTTGCCGGTGCCGGGTGGGCCGTAGAGGAGCACGCCCTTCGGGGGCTCGATCCCGAGGCGCTCGAAGATCTCGGGGTGACGCAGCGGGAGTTCGATCATCTCCCTGACCATGTCGAGTTCCCGGCCGAGCCCACCGATGTCCTCGTAGTGGACGTCGGAGACCGGCTTGCGTTTTCCTTCCTCCGGTTTGTACGGGGTCTCCTTCAGTTCGATCTCGGTCGTGTCGGTGATGATCGCGATCCCCCGCGGGGTTACCTTGGAGATGACGAAGGTGAGGGGGTTGCCGAGGACGTTGATCCTGAAGGTCTGCCCCTCGAAAACCGGCCGGCCGGCCATCAACCGGCGGAGATACTGCTCGCCGCCGACGAGCCGGATCGGCTGGGTGGGCTGGATGACCACCTTCTGGCCGTAGCCTGCCTCGACCTTTTTGATCCTGACGGTGTCGTCGATCCCGACCCGTGCGTCGCTCCTGATGTTGCCGTCGATCCTGACGATCCCCTGGCCGGTATCCTGGGGATAGCCGGGCCAGACGATGGCCGCGGCTTTCTCGCGGCCCTGGATCTCGATCACATCTCCGGAGACGAGGTTGAGGGCCTTCATCACGTCGATCCCGACGCGCGCAATCCCCCGACCTGCGTCCTCGTGATATGCTTCTTTGACGATGACTTCAACCTGGTCTTTCGGCATAGTTGCACCTCGTTGAGAGCGATTTACTACAAGTTAGTGCAACCAATATTTAAAAATTGTGGCAGCCCTTTTCAGGGAGGACAGGCGATGCACTCACCTTCGGTAATGATCCAGTCCATCCGCCGGTCGAAGGGTTCGCTCGGGATGGACGGGAGTTCCTGACAGGAAAAGGCAATCCCGATGACGGTCAGGTCGGGGTTGGCTTCGAGGAAGCGGTCGTAGTACCCGGCGCCATAGCCGAGGCGGTTGCAGGCACGGTCGAACCCGACCATGGGGACGACCACGGCGTCGAGGTCGGCGGGGTCGACCGGGACTTCGTGGCCGATGGGTTCGGGGACATGGAAGGTGCTCTCGACCAACACGCTCCGGTCGGGGATGGAAGAGAGGCGGAGGGTGTGGGTCTCCTTCTCGATGATCGGGAGCACGACGTTCCTGCCCTCCGCGATGAGGGCGTCGATGAGTCCGGCGGTCTCGACCTCAGGGGGCTTGGAGGCATAGAGCATCACCGTCCCGGCTCCGTCGAGGAGGGGAAAGAGGCGCTCTCCGATGGCCCCGCTCATCGCTCTGATCTCGTCGGTGGAGAGGGCGGCCCTGCGTCCCTTGACCTGCTCTCTCAACTCCTTCTTCTCTACGGCCCGTCTCTCCGGTTCCGGCACAGCGCTCATCACTGAGGCGTTGGATGAGAACCGGGATAAATCCGTTGTTCAGGCTGCAAAAAATCGGGCACGAGTCAGGAGCGTGCCATGAAGATCTCCGGAGATTTTTTCAAATCTGCCTCTGGAGATTAGATCTGCCGTCCCCTTATCGAAGAACGGTCCTGTCGTCTCGCGAGAGGATCGGTTGGGGACGGCAGGGAGTGACGTGCTCCCCTGCGGTTCTACTCCGAAAGAAATGATCTCTGTCTCCGGCGGCACCGGTCCGCATCTATCTTCAGGGTTTTGGATTGGGGGCGGCGTTCCCGCGGAGCGATGATCGCGACTCTTCCATCCCATTCCAATCTCCGGGGTCATGAAAACAGGACGGCGTCGTGATCCAAAGATGCCGTTCCCCTTCACTGAATTTGTTCTGGTATTTCGCGAGAAGATAGGGCGGGGGACGGCACGATTTGGTGTACTCTCTCCCTTCCGGTTCTATCTTCGGGATCATGAAAACAGGACCGCCTGATGATCCGAACGTGCCGTCCTCTCATCACCGAATCTGTTCTGGTATTTCGCGAGAGGAGAGGATGGGGACGGCGAGGAGGGGTGATCCCGTTGAGTAATGATCGGCCTTTCCCCGTCCGCGGTCTATCTTCGGGGCCATGTAAACAGAACAGCGTGACGATCATATCTTGCCGTCCCCTCATCAACGGATCTTCTCTGGTATTTCGCGAGAGGATAGGGTGGGGGACGGCACCGCATATGATCCCGCTGAGAGGGGATCAATCACCACACTTCCGTCCGGGTTCTATCTTCAGGGTCATGCCGTCGAGAAAGGCATGATGATCAGCCCATGCCGCCCTCTCATCTTCATCATCGAATCTGTCCCGCAGCCTCGCGAGAGGATAGGGCGGGGGACGGCACGGGTTGGCGTGTTCCCACTGAATCATGATCGGCCCTTCCCTGTCCAGGTTCTATCTTCGGGATCATGGCAACGGGACGGCGTAACGATCCAGGTGTGCCACCCCCCCGTGTAGAACCTGTTCTATCGTCTCGCGAGAGTGAAGTGTTCTATAGTATCGCGAGAGGAAAGAGTGGAAGCGACACATGATGCCCATCATGATCGCTTTTTTCTTCGTGTGAGGAATGATTCTCAGATCCTTCGAGGGCGCCTACCACGCACAACCGATGGGTGAAGGCATCCCAATCATCCGCAACCAGGAAAAAGTTGAGGGATTTTTTTCAGACCCGCCGTTCAGAACGAATCCTTGAAGACCCTGAGGGAGTCGGCGAGGATTTTGGTCTTGCCGAGGATGCCGGCGATGAGGATGGTGTCCAGGATCTCGTCGCGGGTGGCGCCTTCCTTGAGGGCCGCACCGATGTGGACCCTCACGCACTTGTCGGCGCCGGCACCGGCGGCCGCGGCGATGGCCACGAGTTCGGCGGTCCTGGCGTCAAGGCTCGCAGGACGGGCGGTCTTGTAGTCGCCGAGGGCCGAGAAGACGAAGGCCTCGGGGCGTTCGCGCATCAGTTTGAAGATGAAGGGGACGGTACCGAGCCATTCTTCGGTCCCGGCAAGGACGTCGTCGGCCATCTCGTCGGCGTGGGAGAGGAAGTCGTCGATGGTTTTCTGTGTCGTCGGTTTCATGAGAGGATATTGGAGAGCGGGAGTTATGTTTCTGTCTTTTTGGCCGTGCGATAGGGACTTCCCGTGTCACCGTCCAGACCAAACAAACAAAAACACATGCCGATCCTGATACCACCATGCACTCCGGATCCCCTCCCCTCCAGAAATCCAGAAAATCCCTCGAGTACATCCTTCACACCGAAGGAGTAGAGTTCTCCGCCACCCTGGCCGTGGCCGAATGCTCTGCACCGGAGGGGTATCATCCCAGGAACGTATTGCCCTCCGCAAAAACCGTCATAATCTTCGGACTCGAAATCCCGGCGGAGACATTCTCACTCGCGAGCAGAGAGAAGACCGAGCGACTGCACCGCGTCATCGGACGCCTTGACGAGATCGCTATTTTGCTTGTGAAAGCACTTGAGGAGGAGGGATACTCTTCCATCGCCGTCCCGTCTTTCTTCCCGGTGCGGGTACGGGACAGGAGGATCGGGGGGTATCTCTCCCTGAAGCATCTGGCCGCAGAAGCAGGTCTGGGGAGTATCGGGCAGAACACGCTCCTCATCACCGCGCGGTCTGGAAATCGCGTGGCGCTCGGTGCGGTGGTGACAGAGAAGGAGTTGCACCTCGAGGGCCCGGCGGTGCCGCCGCCCCAATGCCGCCGGTGCAACCGGTGCATCAAGGCCTGCCCCACCGGGGCGCTGACTGAAGAGGGAGTGGATGTCCTCCGCTGCAGAAATGTAACCCATGCGATCCCGGCGCCGGTGCGACCCCTGTTCGGCGTCCTGTTCAAGAGTCGCGCCGGAGCACCCCTGGCGGAGTGGCTGATCAACTGCATGGCCTGGGACGCAGAGATGGTCTGCAGCCGGTGCCTGACGGCATGTCCATATTTTCGAGAGTCCGGTGCCGGTTGAGGAGGGCACCGCGGACTCTCCCCCGCAGAAGATAGGGAGGAGGACGACAATCCCTTTTTTAGGATCATCAAAGATGCCTTCCCCCCTATCGTCATCCCGGGGGTCAGGGGGCAGGGGCCCCGGCGGGAGGATTTGGGAAGGCATGATGATCAGACGTGCCGCCCTCGATTGTGTAGAAACTTCACCACCGTCTCGCGCCGGGGGGCTTTGCCCCCCGGAACCCCCCACGGCGAAGATAGCCGAGGGGCGGCGATGGAACAGGATCCACACCAATTCTCATGTCTTATAAAAGAGTGATCAAGCAACAGGAAATTTTCATCCCGTATGCCTGAGGCGTGTTCCCGCCTCATGCAAAATTCTACACGGCCCGAAAAAAAGATTCAGAAAAGAAATTAGAAGTGGAAGTTCTTGTTGACGATCTTGAGGGCGCAGTAATCGCCGCACATCGTGCAGCCGTCGGTGTCGGCGGGCATCCGCTCGTCCCTGATCTTCTTCGCACGCTCGGGGTTCATGGCGACCGCGAACTGCCGGTCCCAGTCGAGGTCGCGGCGGGCATGGCCCATCTCGAGGTCGTCGCCGCGCTTCTTGAGTTTGATCATGTCGCCGACGTGGGCGGCGATCCGCGAGCTGATCACACCCTCGTAGACCTCCTCGGGGGTGGGGAGGGCGAGGTGCTCTGCCGGGGTGACGTAGCAGATGAAGTCGGCGCCGCAGGCAGAGGAGAGGGAAGCACCGATTGCGGCGACCCGGTCGTCGTAGCCCGGGGCGATGTCGGTGACCAGGGGGCCGAGCATGTAGAAGGGCTTGCGGTTGGTGACGCGCTTCTGGACGATGACGTTTGCCTCGACCTCGTCGAGGGGGATGTGGCCCGGCCCTTCGATGATCGTCTGGACGCCGAAGTCGTTGGCCTTGTCGGCGAGTTCGGCGTTGATGATCAGTTCCTGGAGCTGCGCCCGGTCGGTGGCGTCGTGGACGGCGCCGGCCCGCATGCCGTTGCCGAAGGAGAGGGTGACCTCGTGCTCCTTGAGGATCTCCAGGAGGTAGTCGAACTCGGCGTAGAGCGGGTTCTCCTGCTCGTTGTGGAGCATCCACGCGGTCATGAACGCACCGCCGCGGGAGACAAGGCCGCCGTGCCGGCCCTGGTTCTGGAGCCTCTTCATCGTCTCCAGGTTGATGCCGGTGTGGATGGCCATGAAGTTGGTGCCGGCCTTCGCCTGCTCGGCGGTGATCCTGAAGAGGTCGTCGGGGTCCATGAAGACGACGCCGCCCTTGTTCCTCGCCGCCTCGATGAAGGCCTGGTACAGGGGGACGCTCCCGACCGAGAGGGTGGTGTTGGCGATGACCCGGCGCCTGATCTCCATGAAGTCGCCGCCGGTGGAGAGTTCCATCAGGGTGTCGGCGCCGGCGAGTTCGGCCTGCCGCGCCTTCTCGATCTCCTGCTCGATGTCCACGATATCGGAGGAGGTGCCGATGGAGGCGTTCACCTTGGTCCGCAGACCTTCGCCGATACCACAGATCTTGATCTCACGGTACGGGGAGACCGGGATGGTGATGTGGCCGCCGGCCACGCCGCGGCGGACGAAGTCCTCGGTGACGCCTTCCTTCTCCGCGACGATCTTCATCTCTTCGGTGACGATGCCGCGTTTTGCGTCCTCAATTAGTCCCATGCCTTTAAGCTTGGAGAAGCACCAAGATAAACCCTCTGTTTTCCAAACCCCCGTTAAATTTTGCTTGTTTTGCGAACAAGTAAATTTGTTTACGTTTGGACAAGTGGGATTACCCGGGCGTGCCGCCCCCGGATCCGGGAAGGACCGGGGACGGCAACACCCTCTTTATGTTCATCAATTGTGCCTTTCCTGCCCAATTGTCATCCCGGTGATCCGGGGCGGCGCCCCCGACGTGAAGATGAGAGAAGGAATGAGTCAGGCCCGAGAATGGGTGAAGATTTCTACAGGGCCTACTAAATAAGATTAATGCATTTATAAATACAAATTTTTCATTATTATCTTCTTTTAAAAGATATGATAATTAAAAATCTTTATATTTATTGTCATGAACATAGTTATCTTACGTGAACATCCCCTCGCTCCAATCCAATATCTGCCGTACACCCACCGGACGCGATGCGCTGGTCCTTCTCATAGTCGGAGCCGCGCTCTTTTTGATCGCCTCGTTCACGGACGCCTTCGAGATACTGGTGGGGTTCACCAGAACATACGAAGAATGGGAGATCGACGAATTCCTCACCGCGGTTCTCCTCCTATCGGGCGGGTTTACCATATTCTCCTTGAGGAGATGGAATGAACTCAAGACCGAGGTACAGGCACGGAAAGAAATACAGGAGCGATTGAAATTCGCCATCGAAGGTGGTTCTCTCGGGGTCTGGGACTGGAACGTCGCAACCGGTAAGCTGTCGATCATTCATGACTGGATACATGACCGGACCGCCCCGTACCCGGAGGAGACGCACGTCTCGATCTTCGAAGAGTGCGTACATCCCGACGACCACCTCCTCCTGATACAAAAAATGAAAGAGGTGAGAGACGATGCCATGCCGTACTATGAGGCCGAGTGCCGGGAACAGCGCCAGGACGGAACATGGCGATGGGTGCATGTCATCGGGAAGGTGACGGCCCGCGACGAGGAGGGCCGTCCCGTCAGAGCGACCGGTATAACCAGGGATGTCACCGAGGTGCACCGAACCCGAGAGGCCCTCGAAGAGGCGAACAAAAAACTCGACCTCCTGTACAGCATCACCAGGCACGACCTCCTCAACCAGGTCAGCATCATTGCCGCATATACAGGACTCATCGAGGAGGAAACGGTGGAAAACAGGAGGCTCAGGGAATATACCGGACACGTAACCACCGCAACCGCGACGATCAGGGACCAGATCGTCTTCATGCAGGACTACGAGAGCATGGGCGTGAAAGCGCCGGAATGGCTGTGTGTAAAAGAGATCGCCAGGGTTGCCGGGGCAAAGGCATCCCGGGGGAACCTGTCGATCGACGTACGCACCGGCCAACTGGAAGTCTTCGCCGATCCCCTCTTCGAAAAGGTCATCTTCAATCTCGTTGACAATACTATCCGCCACGGGGAGAAAGCGACAAAGGTCTGCATCTCGTTCCATAATGAGAACAACGAGGGCATCCTTGTCATCGAGGACGACGGGAGGGGGGTCCCCTCCGGCATCAAAGAACATATCTTCTCCCGGGGTTTCGGGCGGGAAGGCTCAGGGCTCGGCCTCTTCCTTGTCAGGGAGATCCTCGGGATCACCGGGATGACCATTCAAGAGACCGGGGAAGAGGGGGCGGGCGCGAGGTTCGAGATCGTCGTGCCCGCCGGAGCGTTCAGGGCCGACCACCGGTAGGGGCCGCCCGCCCCCTTGATGGAATGTTCGATAGTTTCTATAAAACCGCTCGCCCATAATACACAACGGTGATTTTTTGAAGGTGAACTTCGGGGGCTTTGTCCCGCTCAGCACAGTGGACTGGAGAGGAAAGGCCGTCTGCACGGTCTTTCTGCGCGGCTGTCCGGTACGGTGTCATTACTGCCAGAACACCGCGATCCTCGAAGGAAAAGACGAGCGGGAGATCGAAGAGGTGCTCGGAATGGTCCGCGAGTCCACTCTCCTCGTCACCGGCGTCGTCTTCTCTGGCGGCGAGGCGACGATGCAGAAGGAGGCCCTCCTCGCCCTGGCCGCCGGTGCGAAGAAGATGGACCTCGGCGTCGGCCTCCAGACCAACGGCGTCTATCCGGGAACCATCCGGGCCCTCCTCGAAAACGGCCTCGTCGACCACATCGCCCTCGACGTCAAGACCACCTGGCGCCGGTACAACAACCTCCTCAAACAGGACTTCAAGGAGCGCGTGCAGGAGTCGCTCGAACTCTGCACCGAGGCATACCGTCGGGGCGCCCTTCCTGAGTTCGAGGTGGTGGTCACGACCTTCAGGGGATGCGAGGACGAGATCCGGTATATCGCACAGGACGCGAAAGGCGTCGACTTCGTCCTCCAGCAGGGCGTCATCGCCGGCGTCGCCCCCCTCACCTTCACCGAACTTGCGGCCATCGCCGACGGCCTGGGCCGAACCGTGAAGATCAGGACGCGAGAGGACGGCGAGGTCGTCTACGAGGGCAGACGGATCGTCAGAGCAGAGAGCATTGATGTCAGCAGGATCGAGCAGGAGCACGTGAGATGAAGGTCATCGGGATCGTCGGGATGCCGGCGAGCGGAAAAGGAGAGTTCTCAAAGATCGCAGAGGCCAGGGGCATCCCGGTCGTGGTGATGGGCGACGTGATCAGGGCCGCCGTCGTCGAGGCCGGACTTGAGATGACCGACGCCAACATGGGGAAGGTCTCCTCGGACCTCCGCGCGGAACACGGCATGGGGGCGATCGCCCTCAAGAGCATCCCCTTCGTCGAGGAACAGGACGCACCCGTCGTGATCATCGACGGGATCCGTGGGAGCGCGGAAGTCGAGATCTTCAGGGAACACTTCCCCACTTTTCTCCTCGTCGCCGTCACGGCCTCGTTCGAGACGAGGTTCGGGCGCCTGAAGAACCGGGGCCGCGCCGACGACGTCGACTCTGCCGAAGCCCTCCGTGCACGCGACGAGCGCGAACTCGGGTGGGGCCTGGGCGAGGCAATGACCATGGCCGATGTCGAGATCGCAAACGAGGGCGGCATGGAAGAATACGCAGCAAAGGTCGCCAGACTTATCGGGGCGATGGAGGGATGCCGGTGAGCGTCGTCCCCTATTTCTCCTCATCCTCGACGGTCTGGGAATCGATCGAGTGGGTCTTCGGGATCGAAGAGGTCGGGTATACCGGGTGGGAGATCTCGGCCGACGGCAACTACCGCCTCGAGAAGCCGGAGAACAAACGCGCGATTCTCGATGTCGTCGAGAGCACGCACCTCGACGTGACCGTGCACGCGCCCTACGCCGACCTCAACCTCGCCTCCATCAACGACCCCATCTGGCGGGAGTCGGTGCGCCAGATCTGTGCATGCATCGAGCACGCCGCCGACCTCACCGACCGCGTCACCCTCCACCCGGGGTATCTCTCGCCCGCAGGCAAACTCCTGCCAGGCAAAACCTGGGCGTTGCAGAAGGAGGCGCTCCGTCTGATCGGGGCGTGCGGCGAGGAACATGGGGTGAAGGCCTGCCTTGAAAATATGATCAATATCCCCGAGTTCCTCTGCCACGACGCCGACGAACTCCTCGGGATCACCGACGGGATCGAGGGCGTCGGCGTCACCTTCGACCTGGGCCACGCCAACACGGTCAGGGCGGTCGACGGCTTCCTCAAGCAGATCGGCGCCGCCGACCATATCCACATCCACGACAATCACGGCAGTTCGGACGAGCACCTCGCCCTCGGCGACGGGATCATCGACTGGGAGAAGGTCGGGCATGCCGTCGCAGCAGGGTATCGGGGAAAGGTCGCCGTCGTCGAGGGGCGCAACCTCGAAGAGGCGGCCCGGAGCCTTGCAGTCTTCAGGAGGCGGTTCGTATAGCCGGCGAAACACTACAGATCTATTTCCTCGGTACCGCCGGGGCGCTTCCCACACCGAACCGCAACCCACCCTGCATCATGGTGAGGCGGGGTTCGGACACCCTCCTCTTCGACTGCGGGGAGGGTGCGCAGCAGCAGATGATGCGGGCGCGGACCGGGTTCCTGGTGGACGCCGTCTTCATCACCCACTGGCATGCCGATCATTTCCTGGGCGTGCTCGGTCTGGTCCAGACGATGTCGTTCAACGGCAGGACCGAACCGCTCGTCATCTACGGCCCTGAAGGCGTCCACGAATTCGTGGAGCACACCCAGCACCTCGGCAAGACCAAACTCGGGTTCGACCTCCAGCCGGTGAAACTCGGGCCCGGTTCGACGGTGCGCTACGACGGTTACCGGGTGGAGGCCTTCGCCACCTGCCACGGGATGCCGAGTCTCGGGTATGTGCTCAGGGAGGACGGAAGGCCGGGCCGGTTCAACCGGGAGAAGGCGATCGAACTCGGCGTACCCCCCGGTCCCCTCTTCGGCCGTCTCCAGCGGGGCGGCGAGGTGACGGTGGAGCGCGAGGGAGAACAGGTGACGGTCACGCCCGACCAGATCATGGGCCGGGCGCGCCCGGGCCGGACGCTCATCTACACCGGCGACACGAGACCCCTCCACCACGGCCCGCTCGACGGCCTGGAAGACGCCGACCTGCTTATCCACGACGCCACCTTCGACGATACCGAACGGACGCGGGCGGCCGAGGTCTACCATTCCACCTCGGGGGAGGCCGGAGAGGCGGCGGCGGCGCTGAAGGCGCACATGCTGGCCCTCGTCCATATCAGTTCGCGCTACACATCGACGGCAAACCATATACAGGATGCACGAAAGAGATTTGAAGGCGAAGTGATCGCACCACCCGACCTGACAATGGTCGAGATTCCTTTCAGAGAGTGATGACAATGGCGGAGGGCGAAGATGAGTGCGGGAAACGGACTGGGGCGCGAGCAGCGCCTCTTCCTGACGGGCCTTCTGGCACTCCTGGTCAGCACAGCCATCGCCGTCGTCGCCGGATCGTACCTCTCCTCGATCCGTGAGACCCTCGCCCTCATCCCGGGCCTGCTCGTCCTCGTCCCCCCGACGATCAATATGCGCGGCAGCATCTCCGGGGTGCTCGCCTCCCGTCTCTCCTCCTCGATGCACCTGGGCGAGTTCGCCCCCGACTGCCGGGGCGGCGTCCTCACCGAGAATCTGCACGCGGCGTTCATCCTCACGGTCGCCACCGCCCTTGCCCTCGGGTTCATTGCAAAGCTTGCAGCCTGGGCATTCGGGATCGAGGTGATCGCGGCCGGCGATCTTGTTCTCATCTCGGTGATCGCCGGGATCCTCTCAGGCCTCATCGTGATGGGCTTCACGGTCCTGGTCTCCGTCCTCTCGTACCGGCGCGGGGTGGATATGGACATGATCGCCGCGCCGGCGGTGACGACCCTCGGCGACCTGGTCACCATCCCGGTGCTGGCCGTCACGGCGGTGACGGTCACCGCTCTTCCCATGGGATGGAGGATGACCCTCCTCGCCGGTGTCCTCGTCATCGCCGCGGGTGCGTCGGTGTACTCATGGATGCACGGGGCGCGGGCCAGAGATATTGTCTCTGAGATCCTGCCCCTCCTGGTCGGGCTCTCGGTCCTCGGCACCGTCGCCGGCGTCACCTATACGATGGACCTCGACCGCCTCGTCGCCGTCGGGGCGCTGCTCATTCTCATCCCGCCCTTCGCCGGGATCTGCGGATCGATCGGGGGGATCCTCTGCTCGCGCCTCGGCACCTGGATGCACCTCGGCCTCATCGAGCCGTCGATCCGCCCCTCCCGCGCCGTGGGGGTGCAGTTCGTCCAGAGTTACCTCTTCACCTTCCTCCTCCTCCCGCTGATGGCCGCCCTCGCCCACGGCGCCGCCCTCCTCCTCGGGGCGGCCTCGCCGGGCCTGCTCACCATGGTCGGGATCGCCCTCGGCGCGGGGGTCGTCGTGATGAGCATCGTCAACGGGATTGCCTACCTCACGGCCAGCATCTCGTTCAGGTACGGCTTCGACCCGGACAACTTCGGGATCCCGGTGATCACCTCGGTGATCGACCTGCTGGGCGCGGTGGTGCTCATCTCGGTGATCAACCTGTTTCTGTGAAGTGAACGGCTGCCCTGATCGTGCTGATGCTCGTCCCCTCCGGTCCCCTCGCGCGAAGATAGGTGGGGACGGTACGGAGCGATGTGCTCCCGCTGAAAAAAGATCAACTCTCTCCCGTCCGGGTTCTATCTTCGGGGTCGCGATGACGCGACGGCGTCACGATCAGATCGGCCGCCCCCTCGTCGCAGGATCTTTTCCGGCATCTCGCGAGGGGATAGGGCAGGGGGCGGCGAGAATACGTGCCCTTCTCCTGTCCTTGATTTATCTTCGGGGTCATGATAACAGGACAAGGGTGATGATCTGATGTGCCGTCCCCTATTGCAGAACCTGTCCCGCCGTCTCGCGAGACGATGGAGCGGGGGACGGCACGGGATGGTGTGCTCCCGCTGAAAAAAGATCGGCGCTCTTCTGTCCTGGGTCTATCTTCAGGGTCATGAAAATGGGGTGGCGTGACGATCCGAATGTGCCATCCCCGATCATCGAGTCTTTCCCGTTGTCTCGCGAGAAGATAGGACGGGAGGCGGCCGGGGCGCGTGTTCCCTCCGAAAATAGATCACCTCCTTTTCGTCCCGCTCCAATCTTCGGGGTCATGCCGACAGGGAGGCGTCGTGATCAAACCATACCGTTCCACTTCACATGATCTGTTCTGCCATTTCGCGAGAATATAGGACGGGGGACGGCAGGGGTTGGTATGCTCCCGCTGAAAAAAAGATCAACGATCTCCCGTCCGGGTTCTATCTTCGGGGTCATGACGACAGGACAGCGTACTGATCAGAATGTGCCGTCCCTTATCACCAGGTCTGTTCTGTCATCTCACAAGAAGATAGGATGGGGGACGGCACGGAGCGCGTGATCCCTCCGAAATGTGATCGGCTCTCTCCGATCCAGGTTCTATCTTCGAGGTCATGACGACAGAACAGCGTGATGATGATCCAACGTGCCGTCCCCCCATCACCGGGTCTGTTCTGTTATTTCGCGAGAAGATAGGACGGGGGACGACATCACGCGTGTTCCCTCAGAAAATAGATCAACTCTCTTGTGTCTGGGTTCTATCTTCGGGGTCATGACGACGAGAAAGGTGTGGTGATCAGAAAATGCCGTCCCCCACATCATCTGATCTGTTCTGCCGTTTCGCGCTAAGATAGAGCAGGGACGGCACAGGGTGGTGTGCTCCCGCTGAAAAAAGATCAGCCCTCTCCCGTCCTCGTTCAATCCTCGGGGTCACGACGAGGGGGAAAGCGTGATGATCCAAACATACCGTCCCCCCATCACCTGATCTGTTCTGTTATTTCGCGAAAAGATAGGACAGGGGACGGCACGGATTGGGGTGCCTCTGCTGAAAAAAGATCAGCCCTCTCCCGTCCGGGTTCAATCCTCGGGATCACGACGAGGGGGAAAGCGTGATGATCCAAACATACCGTCCCCCATCACCTGATCTGTTCTGTTATTTCGCGAGAAGATAGGACGGGGAACGGCACGGGTTGGGGATGCTTCTGCTGAAAAAAGATCAGCCCTCTGCCTTCCCGGTTCTATCTTCGGGGTCGCGACAAGGGGACGGCGTGGTGATCAGGTGTGCCGTCCCCCTTCGCAGGATCTGTTCTGCCATCTCGCGAGAAGATAGAGTTGGGGACGGCACGGGGCGTTGTGCTCCTCTGCTGAATAATAATCGGCCCTCTCCCATCCTGGTTCAATCCTCGGGGTCACGATGACAGGCCGGTGTGACGATCAGACGTGCCGACCCTGTTCCTATCTTCATGCTTGGAATCGAGGGCGATGTCCCCGGTGAGGGGCTTCGTGATGGCGCGAGGATCACGATCGTGCCGCCCCCATCGCAGAACGGTATTGCTGTCTCGCGCGAAGATAGCCGGGGGGCGGCGGCGTAGGTGATCCCGGTCCGCTGATCTGTCGTGATAAACGGTCGGGATCGCTGGTGGGGCCTTCCCATCCCGGTCGCCACCCCGAAAGAAACCGACATCCCCTCCACCGCAAGAAGATCATGTCCTTCCCTCACCGCTGCCCGGGCTCCCCAGGCCGAGGGGTAATGGAACCCTTCGCGTACCTCATGACGGTGCGCCCAACTAGGAGTTAATATACCCTCGGGACAATATCGAAAGGGAAGACGGTACTGACCATGATGGAAGTCGAATATCAGCCGACCAGCCTCAAGGATGTCCTCATCGAGATGAAGGATATCTCTGAACTGATGGTTGACCTCGCCTATTCTGCCATTCTTTTTGAAAGCCGGGACATCGCCGGCGAGGTGGGGAACCTCGAAGAGATCATGAACCGGCATGTCTACCAGGCCCGCATCTCGGCGATGCTCGGGGCGCGCAGGGTAGAGGAAGCCGAGTCGATGAGCGGGCTGCTGCAGATTGCGGAGTCGGCCGAGCGGATCTCGAACTCAGCCTCAGAGGTTGCAAAACTCATCCTCAAAGGGGCCAAGTTCCCGCAGAAACTCAGAGACGCTCTCCCCGCGGCTGAAGAGGTGACGGCGCGCGTCGAGGTCCAGAACGGCTCGGTCCTCGACGGCCAGACCCTGGGCGAGGTGAAACTCCAGAGCAGGTCCGGGATGCGCGTCATCGCGATCAGGCGGGGGAACGGATGGATCTACGACCCGGACAAGTACTCCCGGGTCGCCGCCGGCGACATCCTCCTTGCCAAAGGACTTGAAGCCGGCATCCCCCCCTTCCGCATCATGGCCGGAGTGGTCCAGGAAGCGAAAAGAGAAGCGGCAAAGGCCGGATGCGTCGACGACCTCGATCGCGCCGTCGCCCTGATGATCGAGATGAAAAACCTCTCCGAACTCGCGGTCGGGCTTGCATACACCTCGCTCCTCTTCACCAACGAGGACGTGGCCCAGCAGGTCGTCGCCCTCGACGAGAAGATGGAGGACATGCGCTACCAGTTCGACCTCTGGGTGCTCGAGGCCGCCAAGCGCATCGAGAACGTGGAATATCTCCGCGGCCTCCTCTACCTCTCCTCCTTTGCCGAGACCATCTCGGGGGCGGCCTCCGCGATCGCCGAGGTGCTCCTCAGGGACATCGAAGTTCCGCCGGTCTTCAGGATGATCGTGCGCGAGTCCGACGAGATCATCACCCACCTCACGGTGGAAGAAGGCTCGGCCCTTTCCGGCCGGAGCCTCAAGGAGGCGTCGCTGGCGACCGTCACCGGCATGGTGGTGCTGGCGGTCAAACGCGGCGGCGAACGCTGGAAGTACCGTCCTGGCCGCGACGAACGGCTTCACGCAGGCGATCGCATCATCGCAAAAGGGAGACGAGACGGCGAAGAACGGCTTGCCTCCCTTTGTTCAGGTGAGAATACATAAACACTGTACAGTCAAGTG
Organism: Methanofollis formosanus; assembly: GCF_019633745.1. Taxonomy (NCBI): domain Archaea; kingdom Methanobacteriati; phylum Methanobacteriota; class Methanomicrobia; order Methanomicrobiales; family Methanomicrobiaceae; genus Methanofollis; species Methanofollis formosanus. Next base: position 451,030 of record NZ_CP037968.1, read on the forward strand.
AGTTAAGGAAATGGCGAACCAGGAAGATATGATTGTGTACTCCCTCGGCCCGGGCTGCGGGCTGGAGGAGGTCGAAGAAGGCAAGGTCTACGCCGGGATCGTGCAGGGCTTTGCAAACTTCGGCACCTTTGTCCAGTTGAACGCCAGGCTCAAGGGTCTGGTCCACAAGAGCAACATCATCGGCACCCACGAGGAGAAAGAGCAGATCTTCGTGCAGGTCATCAACATCAGGAACAACGGCAACATCGACCTTGCCGAGGTCGCCCCCACCGTCTTCCGTCTGGAGACCGTGACCAGACGGGCGAAGGTGACCGGACTTGGCGAACTGGCCTCGCGGGTCGGGCGCGACGTCACCCTCGAGGCGACGGTCGCCCAGATCAAGCAGACGAGCGGGCCGACGATCTTCACCCTGGTCGACGCGACCGGGAGCGGGAACGCCGCGGCCTTTGTCGAGGCCGGCGTGCGCGCCTACCCCGAGGTCGAACTCGGCGACTCGGTCTTTGTCGTCGGCGAGGTGATGCGGCGGCAGAACCAGCTCCAGATCGAGGTCAGCGCCATGGAAGCCCTCACCGGCGAGGACGCTCAAAGGGTCCACGACCGGATCGAGGCGGCACTCGACGCGCGCGCAGAGCCCGAAGAGATCCCGCTCCTCATCGAGAGCGAGGCGATGGAACAGCTGCGCCCTGAGATGAGAAAGGTCGCCAAGCGGATCCGGCGTGCGGTCTTCGAAGCCCAACCGATCATCCTCCGCCACCACGCCGACGCCGACGGGATCAGCGCGGCGGTCGCGGTCGAGCAGGCGGTCGTCTCTCTCATCAAGGAGGAAGGCAACGACCTGGACACGGCGTACTATCTCTTCAAGCGCTCGCCGTCGAAGGCGCCCTTCTATGAGATCGAGGACATCACCAGGGACCTCGACTTCGCCCTGAAGGACAATGTGCGGTTCGGGCAGAAGATGCCGCTGATCGTCCTGATGGACAACGGATCCACCGAAGAGGACATCCCGGCGATGAAGGTGGCCCGTGTCTACGACATCCCGATGATCGTCGTCGACCACCACCACCCGGACGCGATCGTCGACGATTACCTGGTCGCCCATGTCAACCCCTACCATGTGGGTGCCGACTTCGGGATCACGGCCGGGATGCTCGGGACCGAGGTAGCCCGGCTCATTTTCCCGGGCGTGAGCGACCGGATCAAACACTTCCCGGCGGTCGCCGCGGTCGGCGACCGGAGCGAGGCGCCGGAGAGACAGCGCTACCTTGATCTCATCGCCGAGGAGTACTCCGAGGACGTGTGCAAGGACATCGCCCTCGCCCTGGACTACGAGCAGTTCTGGCTCCGGTTCAACGACGGCAGGGAGATCGTCAAGGACATCCTGAATGTGGACGGCGAGCGGGACCTGCAGGACAAGTTCGTCAACCTCCTGGTCGACGAGGCGAACGCCGCCATCGAGGGCCAGATGGAAGCCTCCATGCCCCATGTCACCGAGGAGATCCTCCCGAACGGCGCTCATCTCTTCAGGATCGACGTGGAGATCTTCGCCCACCGCTTCACCTTCCCGCCCCCGGGCAAGACGTCGGGCGAGATCCACGACCGGCTCTGCAAGCAGCACCCCGGCGAACCGGTGGTCACGCTCGGGTTCGGCCCGGACTTCGCGGTGCTCCGTTCCCGCGGCGTGATGATGAACATCCCGCAGATGGTCCGGGAACTCCACGAGGAGATCCGGGGCGGCGGGATCAGCGGCGGCGGCCACCTGGTGGTCGGGTCGATCAAGTTCGTCGAAGGGATGCGCGAGGCGGCGCTCGCCGGTCTGGTCGAGAAGATCGGACGCGTGCCGGTGGAATCGTCCCTGCCCGCACAATCCGAGGACTGAATAAGGCTCAGGCCCTCTTCTTCCCTCGCACGGAACAAGAGGTCGGGGTCATACAGTACCCTTCTGGTACTCTTTTCTTCTCCTGTCGTGCCGTCTTCTCCTAACGCTCACTTCCGGCGAAAGGGATATATGCGGCGGCCCTGAGGTAGTACTTCATCGGAGGGATTGCTATGGTACGAAGCATATATGCCAGGATCTCCGGGGTCGGCATCGTCTGCGCTCTTCTCCTGCTGGCCCTGGTCGTCATCGCACCGGCCGCGGCACGGGGAGATACGATCGCCGAGATCGAATCTGGAGACACGGTCTTTGTCTATGAAGAAGGGTTGGACCTCTCGGCCCTGAGAAACGAAACGACCGATACCCCGGTGACCGCGCTGGTCAAGTACACGGACGACGACCTCGATAAGGGTGAGATAAACCGCATCTCGGTCCCGGACGAGACCGACTTCGACCTCGACGATGCCGATGTCGGTGAATACACCGGACTGTACTACGCCTACAGCAAGGAAGACAACGCCCGCACCGGGAAGAGGATCATGGTCAGGTACCCCGAGGTCAGGATCGAACCCGTCCTCGCCGCCCCGAACCATGCCGACCGGATCGAGGGGATCACCATCCCGACCGGGACGGCGATCGCCTTCAAGGTGATCGGTTCCTATGTGGGCACCCAGTACGTCGCCGGCGACGAGCACGCCTCGGTCGACATCGTGGTCACGACACCTGGCGGAGCCGAACTGACGACGTTCGAAGGGCGCGATCTTACGGATCTCCCGCTCACTGCCTCAAACTTCTACACCGACGATCCGGGAATGCCGGGTCCGATCAGACTCGAAGGACTTGAGGAAGGGAAGTATAAAGTCCAGGCACGGTGGCACTCTCCGCAGGGTTTTGCCGACTATGCGGAGGACTCGAATATCATTACCATCTATTCGGGCGAGAGGATCGGGGTCAATACCCCCCTGCCGACGCCGACGGTGACGACGGTGACAACGCCGACCACGACCGTCACCGGAACCCCGACGGCGGCACCGACAACGGCTGTACCAACGGAGACTACAGCCGAAACAACAGTGTCTGAAACTTCGGTTCCGGAGACGACCACGACGGTCCCGGCCACGACGCCTGCGCCGACCCCGCTGACATTGATCCCCGTTTTCGCCGCACTTTTGCTCGGCATCCTTGTGATGACGAGAGAATAGAATCATCTTTTTTTATGGAACTATAACCGACTTAGAAGCCAGAAATACTCATTTACAGGGAGAGAAGCAGGGAAAAACACAAGATATATATAAAGAAGTGCTGATAGGTCTAACAAGCCGAGGTATCGATATGAGTAACAATAAGAGTATCCGGGAAAACTATAACGATACACAGAACCGGATTGTCAAATATCTCATGGGGGGTTTAAGAAAAGGCAAACATTACTTCAAGTCGAAGTATATCGCTCACGACCTTGGACTCTCGGCAAAAGAGGTCGGCACCAACCTCGCTATCCTCTCAGAGATCTGTGAAGAACTCGAGATCAAGAGGTGGAGTTACTCGAACTCGACGACATGGATGGTCAGCCCCAGGGCGGCATGATTAATATACACGGCCACAATTTTTAGGTATGGAACCGATCGTCTCTTTCGAGTCTGAGATCGAATTTGTCGCCAGGATCAACGAGTTCAAGGACTGCATCATGCAGCAGGGCCCGGAGAGCGGGGGAGAACAGGATCCCGAGCAACTCTGGTTCAACATCGATATCCCGAAGGGCCACGGACTCAAGGCGGGCGACCGCGTGCGGATCACCGTCGAGAAGATCTGAACTGATGAAGAGCGAGGTTCCGGTGTGCCGGTGTCAAAGGCGCGATCGGAATCGATCATGAAAACCATCGGTGACGGTGGATTTCAAAGAACCGCCTGAAACAGACGTTTCATGAGCGATTCTTCAGAAAAAACAATGCCCTTTTTTCTGCCCTGAAGAAATCAATCCTCCTTCGGCTTTGTAGAATCATCGTGATAGTTCTCTTCGACGGGTGGCTGGCCGCCCCCCTTTCAGGGTCATTGCTCCGCCTTCCACCCCAATCTTCATCCTGGGGGTCAGGGGACGGAGCCCCCGGCATAAACATGAGGGAAGGCGATAGATGAAGGTCACAGGGGGTTGAGGTGATGAAAAGAGGATGTTTTCTACAGAGCCGAGCCCAGGATACTTTTGGGATATGCTCCATGAAAATGATCGCTAAAATTGTGTCTATAGATGTTGCATGATGATTCGAACTCACCAAATCTCGCTGAAGCCGATATACAGAGGATAAAATCTTCTTCAGAGTGATCAGCCGCTCCAATCGTTGAATCTTCACCGCTGTCTTGTGCCGGGGGGTTGCACCCCTGATTCCTCACGACGAGGATAGACGGGGGCGGCGATGGAACAAGACCCCACCGGTTCTTCAGTCTTGAATAAAAGAGCGATCGAACGACGAGAAATTTTCATCCCGTATGTTTGAGGCGTAATCTCGCCTCATGAGCAATTACCATGAAAATGATCCTGACGATCATCTCTCCAGGTTTCCATAATGGTTTGAATCCACCACCCGCCTTCAGGACAGATACAGATATTGCAGATGCATCTCCTGAATGATCGGGCCTCTGCCTTCCCGGCCCTATCTTCGTCCCGGGGGTCCGGGGGCAGCGCCCCCGGCACCGATGTTTGGGAAGGCGTGATGATCCGATGTGCCGCCCCCATCGTAGAATCGTTCCTGGAATCCCGCACCGGGGGGTTTCACCCCCCGGACCCCCCACGACGAAGATCGGTGGGGGCGGCAATGAAGTGGTCGCCCTATGTGGTGTCCTGCTCCGAAGAGGGAGCAAGGATCCACTCACTAGAGACCACCAAGAATTTTCATCCCGTATGCTTGAGCCCAGGGTTCATGTCCGATTCTACAAAGCCCTGCACCTCTCCATCTCAGGACAAATGATCAAAATCCCCATGGAGGTTTACAAATACTCCCAATTTCGACAAAATGAAGTTATTTCGTGAAAAATCAACATCGTAATGATAAAATACCGATATACCATATACACTGGTGATGGCACGCGAGAAACTCAAACTCTGCGTATTTGGGTCCTTCAATGCAGGGAAGACTTCTCTTATCACCGCCCTCGATCCCTCTTCCAGGCATGTCGAGGCCGACTGCGACGGCGGGTCGACGACCGTCGCCCTCGACTTCGGCCGGGTGCAGGTGGGGGAGCAGCAGGTCTATCTCTTCGGGACACCAGGGCAGGACAGGTTTGAGTTTGCCAGAAAGATCCTCTCCAGGGGGATGGACGGAGCGATCATCGTAGTGGACTCGACCTATGCACCCGACGAGATGACGCGTGAATTGTATTCGTGGCTGAAGGGGACCGGGCTGCCGGTCGTCTTCATGCTCAACAAGTGCGACCTCCCCGAGTCCAGGCCCTCGCTCTATGCCGACGTGATCGGCGACGCCTCGGTCCACCTCGTCTCCGCCCGGACAGGCGAGAATGTGCATGAAGCGCTTGTCTCCTTTGTCAGCGGCATCGTCGAGGACGCCGATCCCGTTTTGTAGAAGGCCTCACACGTCGCGCCGGGGGCGCTGCCCCCCGCAAAGATATCGATCCTTTTCTATAACACCGCCTCTACTCACCCAATCGATAACCCCTCCCTTCAGATCAATCCCTTACCTCTCAACCCCCCGGATCTTCTCCAGGAAACCGGAAACAAATACTATATCTTCTCTTAATGGTCACACTCTGGTAATGGCAGCAACTCCCCCCACCACACCTTTTATCGGGCTCTCCTGCCTCTGCATCCTCGCTCTCGCTCTGACCGCAGGATGTACCGGCATCGGGTTTGGAGAGGCGACCTACACAGACGGCGCCCTCCAGCTCGAGGTGGACAACCCGTCAGAACCCACGGAGGCCACCCTCCAGGTGACGGTTGTGAAGACCAGCGGTTTCGGACAGGAACAGGTCGATACCTTTGTCAAAATCGAACACTTTCAGGAAGGCACCAATATCTTCTCCTTCCCGGTGGCCCTCGAACCAGGCACCTATAAACTCTATCTCTATCTCCTGAAAGGGGATGAACGGACGGCCGCCGTGATCAGGGACCTGCAGGTGTGACCATGAACGAATGTCTGGACGCCGCACGCGGGAGCGTACCTGCCGATCGTCTCTTCACCCACCTCTCCCTGTACAACCCCTTCACCTGCACCTGGGAAGAGACCTCCTTTGCGGTGAAGGACGGAACGGTCGTCGGGGTGGGCGAGGGTTACGAGGCCCTGGAGACCGTCGACCTGGAGGGCGCGAGGGTCGTGCCCGGCCTTATCGACGCTCATGTGCATATCGAGAGTTCTCTGCTCACACCCGGCGAATACGCGCGGGCAGTGTTGCCGCGGGGGACGACGACGGTCGTCGCCGACCCCCACGAGATCGCCAATGTATCAGGGAAAGAGGGGATCGAGTTCGTCCTCTCGGAGGGATCGCGCTCAGCCCTCTCGGTCCTGGTCACCCTCCCCTCCTGTGTCCCGGCCACTCCCCTGGACGAGGGCGGGGCCGTGCTCACGGCAGACGACCTTGCGGAATTTGTCGGGAGAGATGAAGTGGTGGGACTGGGCGAGGTGATGAATGTCCCCGGCGTCCTGAACGGCGATCCCGAGGTCTGGAAAAAGCTCGGGCTCTTCCGGGTCAGGGAGGGGCACGCACCCATGCTCTCGGGAAAAGACCTCAACGCCTATGTGTTCGCCGGGATACAGAGCGACCACGAGTCCACGACGCTTGAGGAGGGTGAGGAGAAACTCCGCCTCGGGATGTACGTCATGATGAGGGAGGGCTCGACCGAGCGAAACATCCGGGCCCTCGCGCCCCTGCTCACGCCCTGCACCTCGTCGCGCTGCTGTCTGGCGACCGACGACCGGCACGCCGACATGCTCCTCTCGGAGGGGCATATCGACGACTGCATCAGGAAACTGGTGAGGTGCGGGGTGTCCCTGGAACTGGCGCTCAGGGCGGTGACCCTCTCCTCCGCCCGGCGGTTCGGGCTTGATGACCGGGGTGCGATCGCACCGGGCCGGCGGGCCGACTTCTGCGTGCTCAGGGGTTCGCCGGAGTTCGAGGTGGAGACGACCTACGTACAGGGAGTACACTACGAAGATCCCGGCTATCAGACGCCGGCGTGCCCGCCGCCGGTCTTCAGGTGCCGCCCGCCCGTCCCTGAGGACCTTGCGATCGGGGGCAAGGGCATCGCCCGCGTCATCGGCCTGACCGAGGGGCAGATCGTCACCGACGACCTGCGGTGCAGGGTGGAGGACGTCCCTGACCTGGAGCATGACATCCTCAAGGTCGCGGTCTGCGACCGGTACCGGAACGGCGGGTGCGGGGTTGGCCTGGTCCACGGTTTCGGGATGAAAGAGGGTGCGATCGCCGCAAGCGTCTCCCACGACACCCACAACATCGTCGCCGTCGGGGTCTCGGACGAGGAGATCTGCCGGGCGATCAGGTCGGTGATCGCCCATCAGGGCGCGATGGTCACGGTGAGGGGCGAGCGGGTGACTGTCCTTCCCCTGCCGTGCGGGGGGTTGATGGCAACCGAGCCCTACCCGGAGGTCTGCCGGAGGCTCGAGGCCCTCACGGAGGAGACCAGGGCGATGGGGGCGGTCGAGCACCCGTTCATGTACCTCTCGTTCCTTGCGCTGACCGTCATCCCGCACCTCCGGGTGACCGACCGCGGGGTCTTTGATGCGGCGGCCTTCGCCGATGTCCCGCTCTTCTGTGAGGAGGGAAAGTAATGGACGAACATATCATCGAGGCCGCCGGGAAGGCGCGAGTCGTCGTCAGGGACGGGAAGGTCGTCGAGGTGGGCGAACCGGTGATCCGGTCATGCCCGCTCGCCGAACGGTTCTCCTATCCGGTCATGGAGATGACGAGAGAAGAGATCCAGAAGAACATCGAGGAGCGGATCCGCACCTTCGGGATGTGCACGCCTGAACGCAGGGTACTTGCCGACCCGGACTTCGTCCTCTTCGGGGCTTCGGAACTGATGAGCGCAGCGGTGCGGCGGGGCGACCTCGACGCCGCAGTCGTCGCCTGCGACGGGGCCGGGACGGTCGTCGCCATAAACCCGCGGCTGGTCCAGGGGATAGGCGGGCGGATGTCGGGACTGGTGAAGACCTCGCCCATCCCCGCAGTGATCAGCAGGATCGAGGAGAACGGCGGGATGGTGCTCGACCCCGAGACGGCGCGGATCGATCCGGTCGCCGGGGTCGAAGCGGCGGTGCAGGCCGGGTACCGGACGGTGGCGGTGACCGTCGCCTCGCCCGACATGGCCGAGGAGGTGAGGATACGCTACCCCGACGCCCTCATCGTGGGGGTGCACCTGACCGGGCTGTCGGCCGAGGAGGCCGAACGGATCGCGGCGGTGGCTGATATCGTGGCGGTCTGCGCCTCACGACACCTCCGCGAGGCGGCCGGACGGCGGGCTCTCCTTCAGGCCGGGACCGTGGTCCCGGTCTTTGCCCTGACGCAAGCAGGCAAAGAGATCATCCTGGCAAAGATCAGGGAGACCGACCGGCAGGTGCTGGTCACCGGCGGGCATCTCCCGGTCGCGGGAACGCGGGGGCCCGAGCCGCTGGTGTGAGATAACCAGAGGGTTCAAGGGTTTATCTCCGGGGTTCAACCATCGAACCCCTGCAATTTTTCCAATTTATCTTTTTTTCATTCTTATTCTCCAAACGATACCATGAGAATCAGACTATATGTCATGCTCCTCCTCATCGCCGTATGTACCGGTGCGGTGACGGCGGAGGAGAACACGGCGGCCCAGGTTGCGATCACCGGGGTTGCCGTCGATCCGGGTGTGCTCATGAAGGGCGACACCGGGACGGTCACCGTCACGGTCACCAACAATGGCCAGACCAGCGTCCCGATCGCGCGTGCCGCCCTCCTGGGCAACGACCTCTCGGTCCAGGACTCGGGGATCTACTCGTCGGTGAGCAACCTGGGTGCGGGAAATTCGATGGACTTCACCTTCACCGTGCAGGCCGATACCGCCGACGGGATCTATTATCCTTCCTTCTATCTCGACTACCGGGACGCAGGAAGCCTGCGCTATCCGGTGCCGGTGAAGGTGGAAAGCAGCGGACTCGAGGTCTCGGTGCTTCAGCAGCCTGAGGTCTATGCCGAGGAGAGGACCGAGACCGTCACGCTCCTGATCGGCAACCCGCGCGAGAACATGGTGAGCGGCGTCACCGTCAGGCCGGTGGGGGAGGGGATCGAGACGACCCAGACCAGCGCCTTTGTCGGCGACCTCCAGCCGGGCGGCTCGGCCGAGGTGACCTTCGACCTCCGCGCCTCGCAGTCGACCGACCTCACCTTCGAGACGACCTACCGGAACGGGATGAACTCTCACACCGCCGCGACGACGGTGCCGGTGGAGGTCGGCGAGGGGAAGGTCCGCGCCGAACCGGTGGTCAACAACATCAACGTAGTACAGAGTGGCGGACAGTTCACGGTCAGCGGGGACGTGAACAATGCCGGCCTTGAGGAAGCGAAGTCGGTCGTCGTGACCGTCGCCGAGCCTGCGATCCCCTCTGGCGCCTACCCGGCCTATGTCGTCGGGGCCCTCGAGCCTGACGACTTTTCCAGTTTCGAAGTGACCTTCACGGCGTCCGGCACCTCACCGGTCCCTCTTCTGGTCCAGTACAAGGACGGGGACGGGAATGCCTATGAAACGAGTTGTTCGGTTGATCTCAGGGGGGCCGGGACCGCGGCGCCGGCGAACGGCGATGTCGAGAACATGGCGGCTTCGAAGTCAGGCGGGCGCAACCCGATGGGCACCTTCGGCGGAGGGCTGCAAAACCTTCCGATCACCGAGATCCTCGTCGGTCTCCTGGTCGTCGTCGGTGCCCTCGTCGCCTGGCGGAAAGGGCTCTTTGCCGCCGCCGTACGGAAGGGCAGGGCGCGTCTGGGTCGGGACCGGGACGAGGACTGAACCGGGGTCAGGACAATGAACGATCTTCCGGTGATCAGACTGGACGGGGTGACCAGGGTCTACTCCATCCCTGCAGGAGACGTGGTGGCCCTCGACGATGTCTCCCTCGATATCATGGAAGGAGAGTTCGTGGCGATCATGGGGCCGTCGGGTTCGGGCAAGTCCACCCTGCTCAACCAGATCGGGAGCCTGGACGTCCCGACCTCAGGCGACCTCTTCATCGACGGGAGGAACACCAGGGAGATGACCGACGACGAACTCACCGATCTCAGGCGGGACTCCATCGGCTATATCTTCCAGAAATTCAACCTCATCCCGCTCCTCACGCTCTATGAGAACGTGGAGTATCCGCTCATCCTGAAGTACGGGAAGCGGGACGAGAGTGGACGGGCTACGGAGTTGTTGAAGATGGTCGGGCTCGAAGGGGCGATGATCGAGCATACCCCGACCGAGATCTCGGGCGGGCAGCAGCAGCGGGTGGCCATCGCACGGGCGCTGGTCAATGACCCGAAGATCCTCCTCTGCGACGAACCGACCGGGAACCTGGACTCGAAGACGAGCACCCAGATCATGGAGATCCTGGCCGACCTGAACCGGCGCGGCAAGACGGTGGTGATGGTCACCCACGACCCGGCGACGGCCGAGTATGCGAACAGGACGATCGTCATCAGGGACGGGAGGGTCGAGTGATGGCCGCCGATATCTTCTTCGACCTCTCGGTGAGGAGTGTGCGGCGTCACTTCCTCCGCTCGCTCCTCGCCGCCGTCGGGATCGTCATCGGGGTGGTCGCCATCACCTCGATGGGGATCATGGGGACGAGCATGAGTCTCTCGGTGACCGACTCGCTCACCGAGACCGGAAATGTGCTGGTGATCTATCCGGACTCAGGCGGGGACGGCGGCGGCAAGATGGGCGGGCCGTCAGGGGGCGACGAGGACGAGTACATCTCGGAGAATCAGGTCAGGGATATCGTCAGGGCCGCGGGTTCCAATGAGGTCGTCCCGATCTATTCAGAGACCGAGCAGATCCGGGCGGGTTCGGAGGAGAGACGGGCCACCATCTATGGCCTCGACACCGACCAACTCCCTGACCTTTTCGAGGTCGCCGAGGGCGACTATCCCAGGAGCACCTCGGGGGTGCTCGTCGGTCCGACGCTTGCCGAAAACCTGGACCTGAAGGTGGGGACCAGGATCAAGATCGGCGATCCGGACGACGAGGGCCAGCACACCGTCAGGGTCAACGGGATCCTGGAAGAGCGGGGCATGTCGATGGACCTCAACACCGACAATGCCGTCATCGCATCTGACCGGTGGTTCACCTCCGTCTTCGGCGGTGAGGGGGAGTACGACCAGGTGAACGTGGTTGTCGGGGCGATCGAGGATATCGATCAGGTCAAGGACGATATCGACCGGCACCTGAACAAGAAGGATGACGAGGTGAGGATCTGGGACTCAGGGCAGATGCTTGAGTCGATCACCTCGACGCTCGATACGATGACCGGGTTTATCATGGCGATCGGCGGGATCTCGCTGCTGGTCGCGGCGGTGAGTATCTTCAATGTGATGATGATGTCGGTGACGGAGCGGACGCGCGAGATCGGGATCCTCCGGAGTATCGGGACGAGACGAACCATCGTCAGGAGGATGTTCCTGTACGAGGCGTTCATCCTCGGCGGCGTGGGTGCGGTGATCGGCGGAGTGCTGAGTCTGGTCGCCGGGTACCTCGCGGTGCTCGTAATGATCGGGGATGCGGCGTACTTCTTCACGCCTGAAGCTCTGATCTATGTTCCGTACGGGATGTGCATCGGAGTCGCGGTCTGTGTCTTCTCAGGGCTCTATCCGGCATGGAAGGCGGCCGACCTCGATCCGGTCATGGCCCTGGCGGCGGAGTGAAGGTTTCATACTCTCAAGGCGCATGGAGGAATGAGGTGGATGATGGAGGACGAAGAAGGGACTCACACACTCCTGGTCGAGCGCGACGAGGACTTCCTCGCCGAACTCTCCGAGTATCTCGACGTGCTCGGGAGCGGGACGCGCCTGAAGATCCTGAAGGCAATCGAGCGGCGGCCCAAAGATGTCAGAGAAATCTCGCGCGAGATCGAGACGAGTTATGAGAACACCAAGAAGCACATCGACAAACTGCTCAGGATCGGGGTGATCAGGAAGGAGGCCGGGATGAGCAGGCCGACGGTGAAAGGGGTGCATCCGGTCTGGAAGTATTCGGTGGTTCCCGGCGGGATGGAGGGGATTGTCAGGAGTCTCAGTCTTTTTGGCAATATCGGGCTCATGCCCTCCGACGCCGTGCTCTCCGAACGTCTTGCTGCGGTGCAGGAGCAGGTCTCGGAGGAACTGGCGACGGCCGTGCCGGTGCTGATGCTCCTCGGCGGTCCAGACGACGGGAAGGTCTTCCCCCTCCATGGGGAGCGGGTCGCCGTCGGCCGCGAGGACCCTGCCGGGGCGGGAGAGTACGACGAGGTGGTCGATATCGTCCTCGCCGAGCATTACGCCGCGGTGACCAGGGTCACGCGCCCGCACGCCCTGCTGACGCTGGAGGAGGGTACCTGGTACCTGGAGGACTGCGGGAGCACCGGCGGGACGGTGCTCAACAGTGTCCCGCTCGAAGGGAAACAGAAGGTCGCCCTCAGTGACGGAGACCTCATCGGTCTCGGGAAGGGCATGAAGGGCGCACGTCTCGTCGTCACCCTGCCAGGGGCCTGAGGCGGCAGGGTCGCATTCCGTCGATTTCATACCCTCCTCTCTCCCATACTTTTTCTGGTCAAAATATCCCCGCTCTCTCCGGGGGTACCCCGACGATGACATGCATGCGATCCCCTGAGGCCCTCATCTGGTGTCTGCTCCTTTTTTTCCTCGTCGGAGTGGTCGCTCCGGTCATGGGAGCGGCGGAGGTGATGATCCCCGTCGAAGGGCCGCATATGGACGTCCAGGAGATGCAGCACCCCTGGAGGGAGGGGAATGTCACCGGGGACGCGGGAGGTTTCCAGCCGGCGAGGGCCGGGTTCCATCCGGCGGCGAATCAGGCAGCCCTGGCAACGACGGTGATGGCCTACTTCACCGCCTTCTTCAGCGTCGGCCTCTCCATCCTGGTCGTCGCCGTGCTCTTCACCCTTGGCAGGGGGACGTCTCGGGGCTACCGATATGCCCTCCCCCGAGGGGGTTTTGGGCTTCTCGCAACGGCGTACGGTATCTCCGGATCGTTCTCCGCCATCTTTGCCGTCGGTGCTCTCTCGACCTTCAACCTGGTGACGATGAACTCCATCTCCGGCGGGGGACGAGCGCCCGACCTGACTGTCGCCTTCGTGGGCATCTGTCTTGTCTACCTTGCCTTCTCCTCCTTCGCCCTCGCGTATGCATCCTTCAGGCGTCTCCCGGTGATCTACCTTCTCAGGGCCCACCCGCTCCCGGCCCTGACCCTTCTCCTGGTCGGTCTGGTCGGAGCCGTGCCGCTCTTCCGCGGGCCGGGCGGCGATCTCCTCGCGGTGCCGGTGCTCCTTGCGTCTGCGATCTTTCCGGTTCTCCAGATGCGGGGTCTCACCGTCACGGAGCGGGGATCCGCGACGATCACCGGCGGGGACGAAGGGCCTCTGACGGTCGTCGGGGACGAAGAGGCGGTGCCTCCGAGATCGCCGTCCGGTTTTCCCGCGGGGTTTTCGGGGCGGTACGCCGATGTGACGTACGTCGGCAGAGGTGGGAACGCGAGCGTCTTCCGGGCGGTCCGCCGTACCGACGGCGAGGTGGTCGCGGTCAAGATCCCCCTCGGGACCGACGAACTGACCGGCCGCTACTTCCTCAAGGAGATGCGGATTTGGGAGGGGCTCGACCACCCGAATATCGTGAGGCTGTACGCCCTCAACATCCTGCCCGTCCCCTTCGTCGAGATGGAATATGTGGAACAGTCGCTCCAGGAGATCGAGAAACCGGTGAGCCCGACGGTGGCCCTGAAGATCGCGAGAGGAGTCGCCGCAGGACTCGGCTACGCCCATGAGAGGGGAGTGATCCACCGGGACATCAAACCGGCAAACCTCCTCATCGCACCCGGATGGGTCCCGAAGATCACCGACTGGGGCCTGGGCAAGGAGGTCGCCGATACCGGGACGACAACGGTGGTCGCCTTCTCCCTGGACTACGCAGCCCCCGAACAGGTTTCGCCCTCGCAGTTCGGGTCTCCCGGCAAGGAGACCGACATCTTCCAGTTCGGGGTGGTGCTGTACGAACTTCTCACCGGCAGGCGCCCGTTCCCTGGTGAGGGGATCGGCGAGGTGAGCATGGCGATCCTCACTGCCGACCCTCCCCTCCCCTCAACGCTGGACCCCTCCCTTGCCTGCTGGGACAGGGTCGTGGAGAGGTGTCTGGCAAAAGATCCGAAGCACCGGTACCGCTCGGTCGCAGACCTCCTCGCTGCCCTGGACGAGGTGGAGGAGGAGTGAATCGTTGAACCAATCGGTTCAACCATTGCACTCCAGGTATTTCGGGAATATTTATCCGCACCTGCAGACTGGTGATCAGGGTGTCCATCCGGCACCCGATATCTGGAGGAAGAAGATGAGAAAGATCGGCATCATCGGCATCATATGCCTCTGTTGTGTCGGTGCGTTTCTGGCCATGCCGGCAAGCGCATTCTTCGGCGGAGACTCCGGCCATGCCCCCAGGATGCACTATGCCCAGGGGGGTGCATTGAGTGCTGCATGCGAGGAGAACAGGTTCGGCGGGTTCGGTGCGGGCAACCACGGCGCACACCCTGCGGCCCCGGTCCTCGCCGCCCTCGATGAGAGCGGGTACGACACCTCAGAACTGCAGGCCCTCCTCGACACCGCACAGGAGGCCCGTGAGAACGGAGACTGCGAGACGGCATTCGAGACGATGCAGGAGTTCAGAACCGAATTGAAGACCGCCGTCGATGAAAGCGGCATTGCAGTGGGTTTTGAGAGGTGCGGTTTCAAGCACGGCCACTGCTTCAGGTCTGCCTGAGTGGGGAGAGAGCCCTCCCCCTATTTTTCTGAGAGAGCGTCCCGGAAGTATGCCGGGTTTGCTCATTCACCAGGACAGAAGTACATTTTTTTAGCTCTTTAGAATTCGGCATGAGGCGAGATCACGCCTCAAGCATACGGGATGAATATTTCTCGTCGCTTGCTCTCCCATATTCAGACAGGAAAACTGGTGGAGACCTCGCTCCATCACCGCCCCCACCTATCTTCGATCCGTGGGGGAACGAGCGCTAGCGAGTTCGAGAAGACGAAGTCTTCGCTGAAGACCGAAGGGAGTCGAGACAATCTCCGATTTTCGAGTGTGAGCGGAGCGAACATGAAAAGAACGGCAGGTCTTCGAGCGGCTAGCCCTGCACAGAGATAGTTATCCAGAGGAATTCTAAGTGCTTCGGTTAGAGGGAAGGTTCAATCCTCAGAGAGTTCCGGGCTATGCTCTAAGAGAGCCATTCATCTCAAGTGACGACGAAGCCCCAGATATCACGGCTTTCATCCTCTCACGATACAAGCCCAAGGGCCATCAGCAGCCCCAGGATCACAGGCTGGTGGACGAGGTAGATGAAGAGCGAGTTCCTGCCAAAAAGCGAGAGAAGGCCCGCACACCAGCCGTTCATCTCCGGGAAACAAAAGCGCCGCTTTCCTTCAGGGTAGAGCCAGAACCCGAACCCCATCCCGATGAGGGCCACGCCGAGCCACGGGATGACCGGGACGTAGTCGACGCTGTAGAAGGATGCCGGGTGGACGCCGAGCCAGAGGAGCCAGTACGGACCGTTGATTCCGCTGAGCGGGACGGCGGCGAGGATGAACGCCGCGCCGATGGGGAGGTTCCAGCGGCCGAACCTGAGGAAGAAGGGGGCGACGATGATCGCGAAGCCGATGAGGTGGAGGATCCCGAAGACCACGAAACCGTCGCCGAGGAAGAGCCAGGTGGCGAGGGTGACGAGGAGGCCGTACAGGAAGATCTTCCCGCCGCGGTGCGCGTAGTCGGCCCAGAGCGCCTTCCCCGACAGTCGGTCCCGCCGGCGGGCATAGCTGATCGGAAGCGAGATGCCGGCGAGGGCGATGAAGAGCGAAGCGGTCGCGAGGGCGAAGAGTTTCCAGAACCCGGTGTGCACCTCCACGTCGGCGATCCCGAAGAAGGAGAGGTCGAAGAGGAAGTGGAAGAGGACCATCATCAGGATCGCGACGCCGCGCAGGAGGTCGATCTCCAGGAAACGTCGGCCTGCACTATGAGTTGAGAAAGCTCCTGTCACGAGTTCCGGGTATGGGGTGCGGTGCGGGCGGCGCATGTCAGGGAGATAGATAGGTACCGAAGGGTGATGACTCTTTTCACACGGCTTTGAAATATCAAAAATATCCTCAAATCATCCTCTTCGTCAGGATAGAATCTCGATGGAATCGTATCGAACAAATAATATATTATATTGGCAGAATGGTCGATCTGAATCCGGTGGGGTTGGTGAAAATATATGATTCATCTGCTGTTGGTTGACGACGAGCCCGCAATTTTACAGGTGGGCAGGGTGTTCCTTGAAGATCAAGGAGGAATATGTGTCGATGTTGCGGGGTCGGCCGGGGAGGGGATGGACCTCCTCAGATCCTGCAAGTACGATGTCGTCGTCTCCGATTACGAGATGCCGCAGACTAACGGGATCACGTTTCTCAAGGCAGTCCGACGGTTCTGTCCCGCGATGCCGTTCATTCTCTTCACCGGGAAGGGACGGGAGGAGGTGGTGATCGAGGCGCTGAACAGCGGCGCGGATTTTTATCTCCAGAAGGGCGGGGACGCGGCGGCCCAGTTCACCGAACTAACCCATAAGGTCAGGCAGGCGGTGAACAGGAGGAGGGCCGAGCGGGCGTTCAGGGAGTCCGAGAAGAACTACCGTGACCTGGTGGAGAATCTCCAGAACATCCTCTTCAAGGCCGATCGGGAAGGAAAAATCACCTATCTCAACAGTTGCGGCCTCGAAGCGCTGGGGGTGACCGACGCCGAGGCGGTCGGTCAGAACTGGAACCTCTACCTCCACCCTGACGACCGGAAGGCGGCGTGGGAACGGGGGGTCGAGATGGTCAGGACCGGCAAACCGGTGATCAACCATGAGGCCAGAGTTCTGCCGCAAAGAGACGAAAAAAAGGCGTTCCCGGCCCTTCTCACCTTCACGCCGCTCTGGGACAGTGAGGATCAGTTCGTCGGTCTCCAGGGAATTGCGGTCGATATCTCCGAGAGAAAAAGGGCACAGGAAGCTCTCGGAGAGGTGGAGTTCAGGTACCAGATCATCGCCGAGGGGATCTACGACGGTGTCACGGTGGGCGGGACGGACGGGACGATCATCTTCGCATCCCCTTCGATGGAACGGCTTTCCGGCTACCGTCCTGAGGAGATGCTCGGACGGTCATATGCCGAATTTATCAGGGGCCCGGATATCGAGAGGATCCAGGAACATTTCAGGAAGACGGTCAGAGGGGAGTGCTTTGAAGGGTTGCAGGTCCAGGTGATGCAAAAGGACGGAGACTTTATCGATATCGAGATGAACGGCGGCCCGGTTTATACCACAGACGGGGAGATTTATGGGATTCAGAGCATCATGCGCGATGTCACCCGGCAGAAGCAGGCCGAGAAGGCACTCAGGGAGAGCGAAGAGCGCCTGAACGTCACGCTCCGTTCCATCGGCGACGGGGTGGTCGTGACCGATGCGGAAGGACGGGTGGTGATGCTCAATACGGTAGCCGAGGAGTTGACGGGGTGGCCTGAAGAAGAGGCCGCCGGGCGGCCCCTGGACGAGGTCTTCGTCATCGTCAACGAGAAAAACCGCAGACCGACCGAGAACCCGGTCAGGCGGGTGATCGAGACCGGACGGGTGGTTGGCCTGGCAAACCACACTGCACTCATCGCGAGGGACGGGAGCGAACGGTTGATCGCGGACAGCGCCGCACCGATCAGGGACCGGGACGGTGGGATCATCGGGGTGGTGCTCGTCTTCCGTGATGTGACCGCGGAAAAAGAGGCTGAGGCCGATCGTCTCAGGCTTGCGGCCATCGTCGAGTCGTCGGAGGACGCGATCTTCGGGACCGACCTGGAGGGGTTTGTCACGAGCTGGAACTCCGCCGCTATGGCGATCTACGGGTATGCTCCCGAAGAGGTGATCGGTCGTCATGTCTCGATGTTCGCCCCTGAAGACCGGAAGAACGAGTTCATGGGGGTCGTCGAACGGATCAAGAAGGGAGAGACGACAGGTCATTATGAAAGCAGGCGGGTGAAAAAGGACGGGAAAGAACTCGAGGTCTCCATCACCATCTCGCCGGTCAGGGATGAAGATGGTTCCATCATGGGTTTCTCCGCGATCTCCAGGGATGTCACCCGGCGCAACGAGGCGGTGCGGGCGCTGAAGGAGAACGAGGAGACGATGAACCTGGTCATCAAGGGGGCCGACCTGGGCATGTGGGACTGGGACCCTCTCACCGGCGAACTGCTCTTCAACGGGATCTATGAGGAGATGCTCGGATATGATCCCGACGAACTGGAGAGGAACGATCTCCTGTGGTCGCGCCTCATCCATCCGGAGGACTATCCGCGTGTCCATGAGACCATGCAAATCCATCTCGACGGGGATACTCCGTATTATCATACCGAGTTCAGGATGAGAAGAAAAGACGGCCGCTGGGCATGGATCCGGAGCCAGGGGAAGGTGGTGCAGAGGAACGGCGTGGATATGCCGCTCAGGATGACCGGGATCCATCAGGACATCACCGAGGTCCGCGAGTACGAGGAGGCGCTGAAGAAGGCGAACAAGAAACTGAATATCCTCAACGGGATAACCAGGCACGATATTGTCAACCAGATTGTGGCACTCCAGGGGTACCTGTACCTCATCAAAAAGTCCGCCGGGGCCGACCGGGCGCTCGCCGGTCGTGTCGACTCGTGTAATGGCCTCACCGAGAAGATCAAGCGACAGATCTCGTTCACGAGGGATTACGAGCACATGGGCGTGAAGGCCCCTGAGTGGCAGGACGTGGAGACGGTGGTGCGGGGGGCGGCGAGCGACCTGGCGCTCGACGGGATCGCTCTGACGGTCGCCGCCGGACCGATGGAGATCTATGCCGACCCCATGTTCCAGATGGCGGTCTTCAATCTGCTCGAAAATTCGGTGCGGCACGGGAATGGTGTTTCGGAGATCAGGGTCTCGTTCAGGGAGAACGGCGAGGTCGGCACCCTGGTCATCGAGGACGACGGGGCCGGGGTGCCGGTCGAGCACAAGCCCAACATCTTCGATGCGGGTTTCGGGAGGAATACGGGATACGGGCTCTTTCTGGTGAGAGAGATCCTGGATATCACGGGGATGGCGATCGTCGAGACCGGGTGCGATGGTGAGGGAGCGAGGTTCGAGATCTCGGTGCCTGAGGGGAAGTTCAGGAGCAGGGCAGGAGCGTAAGGACGGCCCCGACGACGGGGGGTATGACGAGGTTGTCGTCGACCGGCGAGAGGAGTTCGGCGAGCATGGCGGCGGCCGCGGCGATGAGGGCGGGGAGCGGCGGCATGATGAAAAGGAGGACGGCGGCGAGTGCCAGAAATCCTCCGACCGAGCCTTCGAGGGTCCGGCCGTTGACGAGAGGATGTCGGCCGCAGGTGATCCCGACGACGGTGGCAGCGGAGTCGAGGACGGCGAGGGAGAGGACGGCGACGAAAGCGGTGCCGGGAGTGAAGAAGATGGACGAGAAGAGGGCGCCGGCCACGAAGTACGCCGCGCCTTTGCCCGGGAAGGTCTCCTTGCGCTCGAAGGCGCCGACAACCTCGGAGAAGATGGGAACGTGTCGTCCGTGGAGGAGCGCTTCGGCGATGACGAGTCCGGCGATGAGAAAGGCGGCATAGATCTTCGACGCAACCCCGGGCACCGGGATGAGGAGGACTGAGGCGATGCCGAGACCGAAGAGGAGGTGGACGGCCTGGCGCCCGAGTTCGCGCATGCGGGAGAATGGGGGGGTGATCTGATATATTCTTGCGGTATCTCTCTTCTTCGAAGGGTTAATCCCTCATCTGAGGCAAATGAAGGGTATGGAGATTGAATACGAGGAGGTCGTCTGCAACCATTGCGAGGGTGCGGGCTGTATGTACTGCGAGAAGACCGGGAAGGTGCTGGTCAGAAAACCTGCCCGACTCTGCGAGCGGTGCGATGGGATCGGGTGTATTTACTGCGGCTACACCGGGTGGGCCGGGGTAAAAGGGAAGTACGATTGATCAAACGCACCGCCTGATGAGGAGGGCGAGGGCGGCCGCGACGCCGATGATCGAGGGTGCCGCGCGGGTGGTCGGGGTCTCCTGCTCTCCGGGCTCCCGGGGTTCCGGTTCCAGATCCTCAGGAGTCTCTTGTTTTTCGGTCTCTGTTCTCTCTTCCTCTCCGGTCTCCAGGAAGAGTCCGGGGCGCCGGAGAGTGACGGAGAGCATGGAATAGACAGCCCCGCTCGCACTAAGGTCGTCTCGTGCGGCCGGATGGTCGGAGGCGTAGACGGTGTAGGTGCCGGGATCGATGCCGAGGCCGGCGGTCTTCCAGCGGTATCGCCATCTTCCCTTATCGTCGGCGGTGACAGTGGTGAAGGTGTCCGGGTTGCCGGTCTCGACCGTAGCGGCGTTCTCAAGGTTGACTCCTCCTGCCGGGAGGTTTGGGCCGGTAAAGAAGAGATAGACGGTTTCTCCTTCGGTCGCAGTGCCCATGAGTTCCACCTCCTCCCCCATGACCGCCCCGGCGGCGACCGCGGCGACGAGAGAGATGAGAAGGAGACAGGCGGATACGAGATGCATTCCTATCCTGCCCATTTTTCAGAGAATGTTTGCGTAGACGATGCGGTCGGTGACTTCCACAAATCTGCTGTTCTCGTCGTCGTTGAGCGGGACGTCTCTGATCTCCTCGATCCTGAGGTCGACGGCGCCGTCGGCGTACTCGGCAACGATGGCGAGGTGCCCGGTGACGGGATCGCCAAAGATGGCCCTGAGTTCCTCGCTGTTGTTGAGGTCCTCGATGATCGCTGCGAGGCTCTCCAGCCTGATGCCTACACGTTTCACGAAATTCCCCCCTGTGCGTATGTGCAGATCTTCTATTGGCAGACGAATATATAAATCAGGACGGTACAGCGAAGAAAAGTTGATGTCGGTTCCATTCAGATATCAGATTGATCTGAGGCGGCATGATCGACGGGTGGATGAGGGAACGGACTGATGGAGTTCTTTCGCGGGCGGCTGCGGTCCTGGGGAGAACCGGGGTCACTCCGAATGCTCTGACGGCCATGGGGCTTCTTATCACCGCCGTCGCCGCCGGGCTCATCGCCTCGGGGCGTCTCATAAGCGCGGGATTGGTGCTGGCCTTCGGCGGCCTCTTCGATGCGCTCGACGGGGCGGTGGCCAGGGCCAACGGGCAGGCAAGTCGTTTCGGGGCGTTTTTCGACTCGGTGCTGGACCGATATGCGGAGGCTCTCCTCTTCGGCGGGCTCTTCCTCTATTTTTCCGGCGACCAGACAGCCCGGGCCCTCACCTTCGCGGCCCTGGTCGGCTCCCTGATGGTGAGTTACACCCGTGCGCGGGCGGAGGGGCTGGGTGCAGAGTGCAAAACCGGGCTTTTCACCCGAATCGAACGGATGCTCGTCCTCATCCTCGGCCTTCTCACCGGTTTTCTGGTTCCGGCACTCTGGATCCTCGCCGTTCTCACCAACCTTACCGCCGTACAGCGAATGTGGCATGTCTGGCTGGTGACGAAAGAAGGGTGAGACGCCCGGAATCGCGTCATTTTCCGCCATTTTATCCCGGCCGAGAACCGGCGCTCCATGAGGGGGAGCACATTCCTATCTCTCCCGGTCATACAGGCCGGCATTCGGCCAGGAGACTCCGCGATATTTCCTGCATTTGGCGATCCTCTCCCATTTTCACGAGAGTTCTAAATATCCCCGTTCCGGCCCCGGATCATAAGCCTGATCCCCGGGATTAAAGCCGATATGGGCGTATTTCATCCTCTGTCGACGCACCCCCCGACAGAGGCGAGGGGATCGTAATCCATCGAAACCATCAGGATTTCAAAGAACCCACGGCGAGAGATGTCGGGTCGGGACGGTGTCTTAGAAAAACTGCAGAGGGGAAAACCCGTCCTCACACTGTGCAGATTATCATGAAAGATCGTCAATAACTCCGCGGATCGAATTCAGAACATCTTTATCTCCCTCGGCCAAACGCGAAGACAGCACCATGCAGACCAAGATGATGATGTACCGGGAGTCCCTCGAAGAGTGGTACAACGGCGAGTTCCGCGAGTGCATGCGCAACGTCAACCTTTATCACGCCGTCATGCAGAAGATGGACGGCATCCGTGCCGAGGAGATCGAGGTCAGAGAACTCTTTTGAGAAATTATTCAATATATCCACTCTCCAGATATTTCGAGCCCCGGCTTTGAAAAAATGCTCTGAAAGGCTTTGTAGAAATCATCGTGATGGTTCCTCTTCGACGGGGGGGCCTGCCGCCCCCCGAACACCCCGCACGGGCGATAGGCGGTGGACGGCAACCTCCCTTTCAGGGTCACTCCTCCACCTTCCGCCCCAATCTTCACCCTGGGAGTCCGGGGGCAGAGCCCCCGGCATAAGCATGAGGGAAGGCGATGGATGAGGGTCACAGAGGGTTGAGGTGATGAAAAGAGGATGGTTTACCATGAAAATGATCCAGACGATCCTCTCTTCATGTTTGCATGAGCGTTTGAACTTGTCATATCACGTTGAAGCCGATACGCAGAGGATAGAAAATTCTTCAGATGGATCGGCCGCCCCCATCGTCGAAATTTCCCTGCCATCTCGCGCCGGGGGGTTGCACCCCCCGGACCCCCCACGGACCGAAGAGAGGTGGGGGCGGCGACGGAACACGATCCCCCCCCGATTTTCCGTATTCTCAAGCTCCCCACGCTTGCACATCGAAGATCAAAGATCTTCTCCAACTTGCTGGCGCTCGTTTCTCCAAATCCTTAGGATAGCGATTGGGACGGGAAGGCAGACCCGTGATCATTCAGAGAGAAGAATTCCCCGGGACCGGACAGGGCGCAATGTTGATGAGACCTGCGGCGTATGAGGGGTTATGCGAGTGGCCGTGGCAGGTGCAGGTGTGGCCGGGAGTTTTCTTGCATCCCGACTCTCGGATGCAGGGCATGCGGTTGACCTCTATGACCGCCCGGTGCAGACGGCGTGCGGGGCCGCTCCGTGCGCCTGGATGGCAACACGGGACTTCCCCGCCGTGCTGGAGGGCGAGGGGTTGGAGCCTGAGGACTATGTGACCGAACGTTTCGATGCCTTCCTCTTCCAGGGGCAGCGGGTGACGGCCGACCTGATGACCATTCAGAAACCTGCCCTTATTGCCGACCTCCGGGAGGGAGCCGGGGTGAGGACCGGGCCACTTGACCCGGCAGGATACGACCGGATCGTCGACGCCACCGGGACGGCGCGGGCCTATCTCCCGCCGATAGGGGGGGACGACCTCTGCAGGTGCGTCCAGTTCAGGGTGCGCGGCGGGAAGGGCGAGGTTCTTCCTGCGGTGCGCTATGTCCGCGGCGGGTATGCCTGGTCTTTCCCGCTCGGTTCCGACGAGCGGCATGTCGGGTGCCTCAGCCATCTCGCCGACCCGTCCGGGCTCATCGGGAAGACCGGATTTCTGGACGGCGAACGGCTCTGTGCGTGCAGAAGCAGGCTGCGGGTCACCTCGCCGTACAGAGCGCTGCCGTTCGTCTCCGGGAAGGTCTGGGGGGTGGGCGAGGCGATCGGGTGCACCTATCCCCTGGTCGGCGACGGGATCGTCCCGGCCCTCGTCTCCGCCCGCCTCCTCCTCGACCACTTCGAAGACCCCGCGGGTTACACCCGGGCTGTCCTCGACGCCTTCCCCGCGATGCAGAGAGAACGCGCGCTCCTGGAAAGGATGAAGGGAGGACGCCGGCCTTCACCAGCGTGGCTTGCCGAGGTCGACACCTCCCGCCTCGGCATCAGGGTGGGCATGGCCTCAGCTGCCGGTCTCATACTCAAGATCCTTGCCCGGTGAAAAAGAGGGGGGCCTGGCCCCTGTAGAATCGGGCATGAACGCCGGGCTCAAGCATACGCGGGTGAATAGTGCTCGGAGCAGCGTTTCAGGGTTTGGACGGCTCTCTCTCCTTGCTGCAGGGAGGGATCATTCAATCGCCGCCCCCCCGCAATCTTCGGCCGTGGGGGCGGGGCGGCACCAATCTCTTGAACGACACCGTGCTTCAGAAACTTTTTCCACTCGCCGATCAAGGCCAGAGATAGTCTTTCAGAGAACTCTGTAGAATCAGGCATGAACCCGAGGTTCAAGCATACGGGACGAAAATTTCTCGTCGCTTGATCGCTCCTTTTCAAGACAGGAGAACTGGTTGATACCCCGCTCCATCGCCGCCCCGCCCTATCTTCTCGCGAGATGGCAGGAACGATCGTGCGATAGGGGGGGCGGCACGCCTGATCAGCACGCCTTCCCCCATCCTCCCGCCGGCGGCGCTGCCCCCGGACCCCCGGGATGAAGATTGGGTCGGAAGGTGGAGAGATGACCTGAAGAGGGGGGTGCAATCCGCCACCTATCTTCGCGCGGGGGGTTTGTGGGGCGGCCAGCCCCCCGAAGAAATAGCCACCCAGAGCATTTCTACATAGCCGAAAATCGGACTCTGTAAAATCAGGCATGAACCCTGGGCCCAAGCATAGGCGATGAAAATATTCTGAGTAGCGTTTCAGCATGTGGGCGGATCCCCCTCAATCGCGACAGGGCATCTGGAAGATCTGGTTTCATCGCCGCCCCCTGGCTATCTTCGTCAGTGGGGGGAACGAACATCAGCGAGTTCGAGAAGACCGGAGGTCTTCGAGTCCGGGGGGACGGCGAAGTCCGGTGTTCACACCTGCCGCCCTGTGGTGAGAGGAGTGATCAAAAATTTTTCACAGCCATTTCATCGGCGATTCCACGGCACTCACCGTTCAGTCATGGGCGTGCCGGTGATGGAGATCGGGCGAGTGCGGGTGGTCGTGGACCATCTCCGGGTGGGCATGGGGATGAGAGTGGTAGCCCTTCGCATCGAGCGGCGGCGTGCCCGGCGGATGATCGTGGCCGTCGTGGTGGAGATCGTCGTGCCGGTGCCGGTGCTCGTGAGCCATCGGTTCGTGCCGGTGGGGATGGGCATGCCGCTCCGAGATGAGAAGCCACGCCCCGAGGGCCATCACCAGCAGGGAGACGAAGAAAGCCGGCCGCAGTTCCTCGGTGAAGAGGAGGAACGAGACAAAGACCCCGAAGAACGGCGAGGTCGAGACCAGCGCACTCGTCCGCGCCGACCCGATCCCGCGCAGCGCCATCATGAAAAAGACGCTCATCATTCCGCCGTACCCCAGGAACCCGATCGCCATCGCCGCAAGACAGGTGGCCGGGTCGGGCATCGCCTCGCCGAAGAGGCGGGCGATGACGAAGGTGACCGCGCCCGCCCCGAACCCCTTGATCATCACGATCGGGATCGGATCCTTCGCTGAGATCTGTTTGCTGAAGTTGTTGTCCATCCCCCAGAAGGTGCAGGTCAGGATGATCCCGAGCGCCCCGACCGAGAGGCCGAACGGCTGGTCGGGCACGTACGAGAGGATGACGCACGAGAGCGTGATCAGGGAAAGCGCACCCCAAATCCGTCCTCCCACGGGCTCACGATACCAGAGCACCGCGATCACCGTCGTGGCCACCGCCTCGAAGTTGAGGAGAAGGGACGCTGTCGCCGCCGGCGTCTGGGCCAGACTGATCATCAGGGCGACCGGGGCGAGCACCCCGCCGAAGAGGACGACTCCTGCAAGCCACGGGAGATCGGTCGGGGCGAGAGAGGCCTCCACCCCGTCGCGCCCGTGCCCGAGAAGCGATCCTCCCAGCAGATAAAGACACAGACCCGTCCCACTCCCGAGGAAGAGCAGCGAGGCCATCGTGATCGGCCCGACACCCTCGAGCAGCAGCTTCGAGAACGGCGCCGTGATGCCGAAGAGCAGCGCCGATGTCAACCCATACAGGATAGGGAGAAGATTTTCGCGGGTCATGGTTCTCTGAGATGAATATACAGGTGTGCCCTGCACGCAGTTATAGCTGCGGGGCCGGGACGGCGAGAACAAAGCGCCCGGGCTCATCCCTGAGTGAATTTTCAAAAGTGAGTGCGAGGGGAGCGATTCGAACGCTCGAACACCTACGTGACAAGGCCCTCAACCTTGCGCCTTTGACCTGGCTCGGCAACCCTCGCCTGTTACCCTATAAAGAAGGATATCAAAGTAATTGAATCTATCGCTCAATCATGGCCCGTCCCGCCCCCTCTTTCTCCGGGACGATCCGAAAAACCGGAAAAATGCCCAGGATCCAGGGGCGAGCGCAGGGATCCCGGACCCCAAGGATAATAAAGGGTATGCGTGTATTCTTCATGAATATGTGGGCAGCACTCATGCAGGAATTTGCCGATTCGCCTGCACAGGTCAGAGTCGTGAAATTTTTACTTGAAAACGGCTTTGGCGTCTCGGAAAAAGGGCGTATCACCTGTAATGACATCGAGATCCCGGCCACCCATATCGCACGCACCATCGGGACCGACCGGCGGGTCGTCGACGCCACGGCGCGCCGCATCCTGAGCATGGACTGGACCAGCAAGGTCTTCTCCTCCATGCGGGCGACCCCCGACCTCTCAAAGGTCGCCGAGGCCCTCGGCCTGACGGTCATCACCATCCTCCCGACCGATGCCCATGAGAAGGGGATCGTCGGGGCCGCGGTCAGGGTACTTTCAGAACACGACCTTGCGATCAGACAGATCTTCGTGACCGACCCCTACTTCGCCGAGTCACCCAGACTGGTCATCATCCTCGACGACCCCCTCCCGATCGGGGTGATCGAGGAACTGCGGGCTCTCCCGCAGGTGCAGAAACTGGTTATTTAGGGGCGGGTCAGGAATACGGTGGCGCCACCGCGATGCGTTCGAAGGAGGGAATCTCATCATCTTGCGTGAAGGGGTCGTCGGGATCGAGATTATTCTTTTCATAATCGCCTCCCGGCCCCGGGGGATAGACAGGGACGGTGCGATCCCATTCCCATCTCAGGATCTACGGCGAGACGAAATTTTCATCAGGAGCATCTCCCGAAACGCTCGGCGGCCCGCCCCTCCACCCGGACCGAAATGGAAACGGTTCCTTCGGAATTCTGAGTGATTATCCCCGGGCGGTGGGCGGCACGGGGTGGTTTTCGTGTCAGAATAATTGATCGCCCTTCTCTCGTCCTGCTCCAATCTTCAGGGTCATGAATGCGGGATGGCGTAATGATCCAAATGTGCCGTCCCTGTCATCATTGGATCTTTTCTGCCATCTCGCAAGAAGATAGGACAGGACGGAGGGTGCATGACTTCACTGCCATCAGGGTTCTATCTTTGAGGTCATGACGACGGGACGGCATGGTGATCAGAAAAGCCGTCCCCGATCACTGAATTTGTTCTGGTATTTCGCGAGATGATCGTGCGGGGGACGGCACCACGCGTGCTCTCTCAGAAGAGGGATCTCCGCTCTTCCGTTCCGTTCCAATCTTCGGGGTCATGAAAACAGGACGGCGGGATGATGATCTAACGTGCCGTCCCACCTCACATGATCTGTCCTGCCGTCTCGCGTGAAGATAGAACGGGGGACGGCACGGGGCGGTGTGCTCCTCGGAAGAATGATCGGCCCTTTCATGTCCGGGATCTATCTTCGGGGTCATGACGACGGAACAGCGTACTGATCCTGATATGCCGTCCCCTCATCATGGGAACGGTTCTGCTGTCTCGCGAGAAGATAGGGAGGGGACGGCATCACGCGTGATCCCGTTGAAGAATGATCGGCCCTCTACCGTCCCACCCTAATCTTCGGGGTCATGAAAACAGACCCATGTGATGATCAGGTGTGCCGTCCCCTTTTGTAGAACCTTTTCGTCATATCGTGAGAAGATAGAAATGAGGCGGCGATGAAGCGGTCTGCCCCTCTGCTGTGAAAGAAGCGATCGTTTTTCTAACATGCACCCGGCCCGCTCGCCACCGAGGAAAGACCCGGCGAAATTCTCCGGAACCACATAAATTGGCTTTGTAGAATCAGGCATGAACCCCTGGCTCAAGCATACGGGATGAAAATTTTTCGTCGTTTGCTCTCTCTATTCAAGACAGGAGAATCTGGGGGGATCGTGTTCCATCGCCGCCCCCACCTATCTTCGTCGTGGGGGTCCGGGGGGTGAAACCCCCCGGCGCGAGATTGCGGGAAAGATTTGACGATTCGGGGCGGCCGATCCATTAGAGGAATTTTTTATCTTCTGCGTATCGGCTTCAAAGGGATATGGCGAGTTCAAACTCTCATGCAAACCTGAAGGGAGGATCGTCAGGATCATTTTCATGGTAAATCATCGTGATGGTTCTCTTCGACAGGGGGCTTGCCGCCCCCCGAACCCCCCGCGCGAAGATAGGCGGCGGACTGCAACCCCCCTTTCAGGGTCATTGCTCCGCCTTCCGCCCCGATATTCATCCTGGGGGTCCGGGGACTCTCCCCCTGGCGTGAGGATGAAGGAAGGCGATGGATTCAGTTCACAAGGGGGTTGAGGTGATGAAAAGAGGATGTTTTCTACAGAGCCCAAAAATTGAAAAGAGTGGTGGTCCTTCCTGCCGTTCCGTCAGGAGAAGAGGGCCATCATCTTTTATGACTCCCTGCCGGGCAGGTGTTTCAGCGGTTCGAGGTCGAGGCCTAGCCTGAAGATCCGGACCGCCGCCTTCCGTCCAAGAACGACCGAACGGTCCATCCGCTCCTCCATCGTGATCTGCCTGGTCCCCTTCGTGAGATTGTCGGCATGGGCGACGACCCGTTCTTCGAGCCTCTGCGGAACGGCGTCCGCGGGCGGGAGACCGAGGAGCGCGCACTCCTCCACCGTCAGCCCGGCCCCGATATGCCGCCTGATGATTCTGACCACGTCGTCGGGGAGACCGAGGGCGCGCGCAAGGTCGCCGCCGACCCGCGCGTGCCCGAGGGCATGGGTCTTCGACCGCCCCAGGTCATGGAGCATCCCGCCGGCGAGGAGGAGATCGCAGTCGACCGCCGACGACCCTGCGTACTCCTGAGCGGCGGCGGTCACCGCGCGGCAATGGGCGACGACCCCCTCGTCGCATCCCGCTTTTCTCAGGATATCCTCATGCATGCCCTATCATCGAACGGATCTCTTCGATCCGGTGCTTCAGGGCGACAAGCAACATCTCGTTGTCGAAGTGCTTCACCTCGCCTCCGCAGACCGGACAGGTGAAGTTGGTGTCGGAGACGTCGTTGAACGTGAAAATCCCGCACTCGTCGCAGATGTAAAAATCGTTCTCTTCCTCGTATTTTGCACGCTTCTGCAGGATCTCAAGGACCCGTTCGAGTTCCTGGCCGATGACCGGATAGAAGTGGTCGGAGCGCAGGGTCCAGAGGTAGGTGAGCCATCCGGTGTCCGGGTCCTTGATCCGCCGGTACTCGGCAAGCCGCCTCTCGTAGAGCGTATAGAGTGTGTGCCTGACCGTGTTGAGGTTGATCCCGGTCTTCTCCGCGAGTTCCTCGTCCGAGTACTCGCCCTCAGGCGGGAACTTCTCCAGGAGTTCGAGCCCGTCCGCCTCGATGAGGCGGAGAAGATAGGCTCGGACCGCCGGATCCCCCAACATTTCGCCAATGCCAACCATCAGGACATATATTGACGGACGCGTGTTATATTTCTATCCAGCGACGCAAGGGCGGTGGCCCGGTCGGGCCCGGAGCCGTAGACGCTGACCACCGCACTCCCTTCCTCCACCTCGGTGCCCGGCCATGGAATATCGGCGATGCAGGAGGAGAGCGAGGATAGGTCTTGCTTCACCACGAGGTCACGGTCGGCAAAGAGGATCCCCCGTGCCGCCACCCGGCAGGGCGCGGGCCGGGCCGCCGGGAGACGGCCGGTGCAGGCATTGAGATGATGCAGGAAGACGCTCTGTTCGATCGAGGCCTCGACGGTGTCGAGGGTGCCCTGGAAACGGGGGTTGATCTCGATCGCCCAGAGGCCGTCTGGACCGACGACAAAGTCCACGCCGACCGATCCGACGCACCCGCTCCGCGCCACCGCCTCTTCGGCGATCCCCATCATCCGCGCGGCGAGCGGGTGGACGAAGGGGGTAACCGAGCCCGAGAACCCGTACGCCCGGTCTCCGTCGCCGCCCCTGAGAAGTTGCTCGTTGACCGCGAGCGCCACGGCACGTTTCCCGTCGCAGACACAGGAGACGCTGGCCGGGACGCCTTCGACCACTTGCTGGGTTATCGCCGGGACGTCGGGCCACTCCTCCTCCCAGGCCCGCAACTCCGCTGCCGACCGAACAAGCCGGTTCCGCCAGCCTCCGGCTCCGTGCCTGGGCTTGACCATCGCCGGGAAACGCCCGTCGGCAAGGGGGGGAGTCGGGATCCCGGCATCTTCGAGGAAATGCTGGATTTCGAGTTTGTCCAAGAACTTCGCCGAGCACTCGGCCGATGGACCGGCATGCGGGACCGGGACCGAGAGTTCTTCGGCTCCTGACGTGGTCACCAGCCAGTCGACGGTGTGCCCGTTGCAGATCTCGGAGACCAGGTCAGGGATCTCGTCGAGTTCCTCGAACTTCAGGTGCCGCTCAGCGTCCCGGCAGAGGTCCTGGTCGCAGAAATGGTCGACGGCATAGACCTCGTATCCGGCCCGGCGTGCCGACTGGACCACATGCCTGGTGGCGAAGCCGACCACAAGGACCCGCTTCACAGCTCGATCACCCGCTTGCCGGCCTCGCAGGGCTCGACACGGATCTTTGCCCCCTCGAACTTCTTATCCATCTCCTGACCCATGAAGAGGCGGTCCAGGAGGATGGCAAGGCTTGAGATCTCGGAATGGGGCTGGTTGGTCACGGAGACGTTGTAGTCGACCATCCCGTAGACGTCGCCGGGCACCTTCTCGGCACCGACGATGATGAGCAGGTCTTCGGTCCGCTCCCGCATCTCGGCAACAACTTCACCGACCTCAAGGCCGTACATCGTGAGATGAGCGACGATCCCGCCCCGCTCCTTCCACTGCCTGATGCACTGCTTCCACTTCACCTTGTCCTCGATGAAGAACTCTCCGCCCCAGCGTTCGACGACGTCTCTGATCGACCCGACGATCACCGGGTCTTCGCCCACGAGGTACATCCCGTCGGCGCCGAGGGCGCGCGCGGTGAGCCCGACATGGGTGGTGACCCGGTGGTCACGTTCAGGCCGGTGACCGAGCCTGAGGATGCATACTTTTCTCATTGTTTGTCACCGCTCCGTGCAAAATCTGGTATCTTAATCACGCCGTTCTCGATCTCAAGCGGGATCCCGGCGGTATTTTTCAACTGACATTTCAGAATCGATTCTTCGACCGAAAGCGCCCGCACCTTCTCGCCGTCCCTCTCGAGGAGCAGATAGGAGACGAGTCGGTCGACCGACTCCTTGACGGCCTTTGCGTCCCCCCCGGCGTGCTCGACAAGATCGGGGATGGTCGCGGCCTGGCCCCAGACGATGACGTGGTAGACCATCCAGTCGAATTCTTCGGTTTTCACACCATATTTTGTGCGTGATGCCACAATATACTTTATCCAGAAGGACGAGGAGAGAAGGAGTGAGAGTATGACCGATTACCAGGAACTTGCAGAGATCGCCGACCGACTGCTCGAAGAGGCCGACGAAGACGACGAACGACTTGTCCGCCTCCTCGACGGTCTTTCCGAAGACCTGAGACTCGAACTCCTCACCTCAGACCTCCTCAATGCCTACCAGGCATACCTCTATTTCTTCAGGGAAGAACCGGGCGGCGAACTCCAGGCCGAACGGTTGATGCTCACTCCCGCCTCCGAGACCCTCAGAGGAGTCTTCTTCGACGAGGCCGATATCTTCGAACTGGTCTTTCTGGTCGGGAAGGACGGGGCGGTGGTGGAGGTCACCGACGGGGAGCAGACCTACGAACGCTTCACCGGGAAGGGAGCGCGGGACCGGGCGGTCGATTACGTCTACGAAAAACTCGCGTGATGGCGGAACCGATCCGGTGAATCGGGGCGGCATGTTCTGACCCCCCCCACCTCTCCTTTCGTCACGCCAGGGACGCCGCCCACGATCCAAAACCCTGAAGATAGAGGGGAGCGGCCACGCCGGCGATCCAGATCCATGCTCTTCCAACAGAACAGCGGAGGAGCACATCACCCCGTGCCGTGCCCCAACCGATCTTCATGCGAGACGGCAGAACAGTTTCCATGATGAGGGGACGGCATGTGCTGATCACGACGCTGTCCTGTCGTCCCGACCCCGGAGATAGAACCTGGACGGGAGATAGTTGATCTTTATCCAGCAGGATCACGCCGCCCGTGCCGCCCCCACCCTATCTTCTCGCGAGATGACAGGACAGACCTGGTGATGGGGGGCGGCACGTTGGATCATCATCACGCCGTCCCGTTGTCATGACCCCGAGGATAGAACCTGGACGGGAGATAGTTGATCTTTTTTCAGCGGGAGCACACCAAACCTTGCTGTCCCCCATCCTATCTTCTCGCGAAACGGCAAGACAGATCAGGTGACGGAGGACGGCACGTTGGATCATCATCACGCCGTCCCGTTTTCATGACCCCGAAGATAGAACCCGGACCGGAGAGAGTTGATCTATTTTCGGAGGGAACACGCGTGATGCTGTCCCCTTTTCTATCTTCTCGCGAAAGAACAGAAAAGATTCAGTGATCGGGGACGGCCTATCGGACCATTACGCATTCTCGTCGTCATGGCCCCGAAGATAGATCCCGGACCGGAGAGAGTCGATCTCTTTTCAGCGGGGGGGCGCCGCCCCCGAGATCGCACTTTATCGGCGACCTTCCGGTCTCGACTCACCCCTGGTGATGAGAGAGGGGTCGACCGTCGCCCCGACGATCTCGGGCACCTCCCCCCAGATGCCGACCTCCTCCCCGATGATCATCAGCACCCCCTCCACCGCCGTACCCTTGAGCGCGGCGAAAGAACGCTCGTCGCCGGGGGCGAAGGTGTTGCAGAGCGAGGTGGCCCAGGCGTCGGCGCGCGAGACGTCACGGGAGAAGACCGAGACGGCGTCCGCGACCCCGAAGGAGATGGAAGGCCCGACCGTCGCCGACGAGGTGCAGATGCCGAGGATCTCTTCCTGCGGCGGGACGACGAAGGCGAGTCTGTCGGAGAAGGACGAAGCCCCGGCATGGACACCGACCCGCACCTCGCGATTCGAGAAGAGGGCGATGTCGCCGCCGTTGTCCACCACCCCGAACCTCGCCCCGGCCTCCTGCATCGCCTCGGCCCCGGCCCAGGCGATCGTCCCGGCCACCGCCGCCATCGGCCCGACGCCCGCCTCCAGGGAGGCGGCGCCCATCCGCCGCACCGTCAGACTCTCCGCATCGGGTGCATAGGGCTCGAAGGTCATCCCGAAGAAGGGGTCGGCGGCGATGAAACGTTCCAGTTCCTCCCGCGCGCGGAGCATCCCCTCCTTTGCCGCGGCGACGTGCGCCTCCTCGTCGGCAAGGACGGTCGTGATCGTCTGTTTGTACTCGAAGTGCTCTCTGATCATGAGAAATCTCTCTCGATCACCGAGTTGGGTCTTCTTCTTCAAAAAAGTCTGGGGACGCACCGTGGAGGGCCGCGGCCTCGTCGATATTTTTCATGAGTTCGTCGAGCGTGACGCCCTGGGTGAAGATGTCCGCTCCTACGCCACGGGCACACCACCACTGGCCGTCATGATAGATCTCGAATGGTGTCGGCATGACCGGTGCCTCCCGTTGATGGTTCGTGTTCGGTGTGTTCAAACGGCTTTGTAGAAAACCTCTTGCTGAATATCTCTGCGGGGGGCTAGCCGCCCCCCGGTCCCCCCGCGCGAAGATAGGCGGTGGACGGCACCCCCTCTTCATGATCATCTCTTCGCTTTCCCAGCCCTCTCTTCATCCCAGGGGTCCGGGGGCAGAGCCCCCGGCGAGAAGATGGGGAAGGCGGTTGAATCACGCTCACACCCAGAAAAGGTGAGGGTTTCTACAGGGCCGTTCAAACATAAATCTGACCGGTATCAGATGTGCCGCCTCCACTGGGGACGTTGCCCCCTGACCCCCCTCGGAGAGAGGGAAGGCAAGGGCGGCGAGGGGTGATGTTTCTCGTACGTTGTTCTGTTGTGAGATAAGTGATCAGATCTCTGACGTGGCCTTCCCGCCCCAATCGCAATCCCGGGGGTTCCGGGGGCAGAGCCCCCGGCACAACCATGTGGGAAGGCGTGATGATCAGACGTGCCATCCTCAATTGCAGCATCTTCCCCGGCGTCTCGCGCCGGGGGGCAAGTGCCCCCCGGATCCCCCACGACGAAGATAGGTGGGGGCGGCCATGGAACACGATCCCCGCCGATTCTTCTCTCTTGAAAAAGAGCGATCAAGCAACGAGAAATTTTCATCCCGTATGCTTGAGGCGTGCTTTCCCCTCATGAAAAATTCCACACCGCCCTCTCGCACGGGGATTGCCTCGACAAAAAAAGTATGAGAGTTACCTCTGCACCGTCAACGCCCCGTGCGGGCAGGCCTGCACGCACCGGCCGCAGAGGACACACCTGCTCTGGTCGAGGGTGAGTTTCCACTCCTCGTCGAAGGAGAAGACCTCCTGCGGACAGACGCTGACGCACGCCCCGCAGTCTACGCACTCGTCGTCGTCGTGCATGACGGCGTGCTCCAGCACCTCGACCGCGGCCCCGAGTTCGCGCATCCTCTCGCAGACCGTCCTCGCACTCTCGTCGGGGACGTCGATCAGGACCTTTCCCTCGCTCGGTTCGATCCGCGCCCGCTCGACATTGATGAGCACGCCGGTCTCCCTGACCACCATCGCGATGATCGGTTCGCTGACCTTCTTGCGGGAGAACGAGACCAGCAGTTTCATGCCTGCCACCTCCCGCCGAGAAGCTTTCCGAGATCGATCGCCGAGAGCATCCCGATCACCCGGTTGGCCGGGTCAACCACCGGCAGGGCACTGATATTGTGCCGTTCGAGTTTCTGGGCCGCAATGTCCACCGCCTCTTCGGGCGTCGTCCGCACCACCCGTCTGGTCATGATATCCCGCACCACCGTGAGGTCGCGGGTGCTCCCGACCGCCTTGGTGACATCGTAGGTGGTCACGATCCCGACGAGTTGCCCGTCCCCGTTGAGGACCGGGAGATGGTTGGTCTCGCCCTTGAGCAACTTCGCCGCGGCCGTACTGATCGGTTCGTCCTCGGTGACGGCCACGACCCGCGTGTCCATGATCTCGCGCACCCTGGGCACCACCTTCGTCTCCCGCATCGGTCCGGTCCGCTTCGCAGCGTTGAACCGGCGGGTCGGGAGTGCGAGTTCCATCGAACCCGCCTCCACCCAGGTGCGGAGGCTCTCGGCGACTTCCCGTGCCTTCCGGTAACTGGAGAGCGAGGACGTTCTGATCTCTTCGCCGTCGATCTCCACCTTCCCGCTCTTGAGTTCGGCATAACTGACGCGGGCGATGGTCGGACGGTTGTTGCTCGGCGTACCGTAGTCGACGATATCGGTCATGATCTCCTCGTCTCTCACCGCCGTGCTCCGCACCACATCCAGGTCCACGACCGGGATCGGCACACCCACGCCGACGTACATCGTCACGCCGTACCCCGTGAACGTCGCGGCGCGGAGGAAGTCCGCGCTCATCTCCTTGAGATTCCCGGTGGTCATCAGGTTGGCAAACCCGGTCGCCGGCGAGGACTGGGTCCCCTGGCCCACGATCATCCCCTGGGCGCCGCCCAGGAAGATGGGCACGCCGCTCCCGATCACCCGGTATGCGGGGTCGTTTGCGAGCGGGGAGAGGGCGCCGGCACCCGAGAACGAAACATTGCCGCTGTGGGGGAGGAGCATCCCCATATAGGTATGGAGAACACGTTCGGTCATGTTCGTGGCGGCGTCATAACACTGGAAAGAATTTCTCGGGTTGACCATGACGGCGTCGTTGAGGTCTTCGAGGAGCAGGGTCGTCGTCACCGTCCGGCGCGGATAACAGTCGGTGCCCTTGGAGATGGCGCGCAGTTCGATTGATTTGCCCGAGACAAAATCTTCGAGGACATGGGCGCCGCCGTAGGCGTTCCCCTGCGTCGTCGACTCGCTCGTCGCCCCGAGATAGGCGTCCACCGCCGCCAGTCCGCTGTAGGCCTCCACATCATTGAGCCAGACCCGTTCCATCCTTATCGGGGGGTCGGCATGGCCGAAGTTGAGGAAGGCACCTGATGAGCACATCGCACCGAAGGTACCGGTGGTGACGACGTCCACCTCTCTGAGGGCCTCTTCCTCGCCGAGTTCCGCGACGATCTCCGGCATCTCCTCGGCCGTGACGACCCGGGCATTGCCATCGCGTATTCTCGTATTGATCTCTTCGATGGACTTCTCCATATCGTGATATTGATTGAGCATATTAATAGGTCTTTCCAATTACCTCGAGTAATACATCGTTTCATTACCGGAGACGGCGACTCCTGGGTATGCATATCGCAGACCTTGTTGCGCGTCTCGAAGAGATCGCACCGCCAGACCTTGCGGAAGAGTTCGACGAGGGACGGATCGGCCTCATCGTCGAAGGGCGAGAGGAGATCGACACGGTCTGCTGCGCCCTCGACGCCACGCCCGCCGTAGCGAAAAACGCCGCAGCCATGGGCGCCGACCTCCTCGTCGTCCACCACACCCCTCTCTGGACGCCGGTGACCGGCGTGCGGGGACAGGACGCGAAGGTGCTCGCCCCTCTCCTCGGTCACGGCATCAACCTCTACGTGATGCACACCAACTTCGACCGTGCCCCCGGCGGGGTGAACGACACCCTCGCGGAGATCCTCGGCCTCGAAGAGACGGAGCGGATGTCGCTTGGCGTCGTCGGCCGGTGCACCCTCCCGCTCGCAGAGATGGTCGAACGGATCGGCGGAAACGTCCGGTTCTGGGGCGAGGCAAAGGATCCCGGGCGTCTTGGCGTCGTCGGCGGGAGCGGGTTCGACCCCGACCTCATCGAGGAGGCGGTCGCCCTTGGCGCCGACGCCTTCCTCTCCGCGGAGTTGAAGCACCACGTGGCCAGGACCGCCCCCGTCCCCTGCATCGAGTCGACCCACTACGCCCTCGAAGCCCCGGCGATGGAGGCGCTCGCCCTGCGCGAAGGCTGGGAATATATCGGGGACGCACCCCGCCTCACCACCCTCCCATGAACGACTTCTGGGCAGCGGTGAAGGAGGCCGGCCTCACCCCCGAGATCCGCGAGGGCCTTCGCAAGCGCTACCGGATGCGCGGACAGAAAGCCCTCGACGCGGTCGAAAGCGGCAGAGTCGAGAAATACAACGACTTTTTCGTGGTCAAAGGACGCAACGAAGATTACATCGTGGAAGACGACTTCTGCACCTGCAAAGACTTCACCTACCGGGGCCGGTGCTGCTGGCATATCCTGGCCGTCCAGATCGCCGCCCTTACCGGCCAATACACCCCGAAAGACGCCTGGTATCTCGACACCCTGGGGCAGAATCGGTGGACCTGATAAACACTATTATGAATCATTGGCGAGTAATAGAATACCAAGACGTGGTTTTGAATGCTCGAAGAAGAGTATCAACTTGATTATTTTAAATCCCAGGGACTTGTGCGCAAGATCTGTACCAAGTGCGGTGCAGCATACTGGACACGGGACCCGGAGAGGGAGACCTGCGGCGACGCCCCCTGCGAGCCGTACTCCTTCATCGGCAACCCGGTCTTCGAACCGCACACCCTTGACGAGATGAGAGAGGCGTTTCTTTCGTTTTTCGAGCGCCACGGCCATACGAGGATCGAGCGGTATCCTGTCGTCGCACGCTGGAGAGACGACATCTACCTGACCATCGCATCCATCGCCGACTTCCAGCCCTTTGTGACGAGCGGGCTCGTGCCGCCCCCGGCCAACCCGCTCACCATCTCCCAGCCATGCATCAGGCTCAACGACCTCGACTCGGTCGGGCGGTCAGGCAGGCACCTCACCCTCTTTGAGATGATGGCCCACCATGCCTTCAACTCACCCACCGAGGACATCTACTGGAAGGACCGGACGGTCGAATTCTGCGACCAGTTCCTCGCCTCCATCGGTGCCGACCTGAAAATGGTCACCTTCAAAGAGCACCCCTGGATCGGCGGCGGCAACGCAGGTGCATCGGTCGAGGTGCTCATCGCCGGGCTCGAAGTGGCGACCCTCGTCTTCATGAGTTACACCAGGGAGCCCAACGACCAGGAACCGGTCGAACTCGAGGGCGAACTCTACTACCCGATGAAGATGCGGATCGTGGATACCGGCTACGGACTGGAACGGATCACCTGGGCCTCCCGCGGCTCGCCGACCGTCTACGACGCCGTCTTCCCCTCGATGGTCAGCCACCTGATGCAGTCGGCAGGGCTCGAACACCTTCTGGACAACAAGGAGTTCACCAAGATCCTCGGGCTCAACGCCAAGTTCGCCGGGCTCATGGACATCAGCGGCGCCAACCTCTACCAGCTCCGCCGGAAGGTCGCCGACGCCATCGACGTCCCCCTCGACAAACTCGACCGGATGATCACTCCCATCGAGAAGATCTACGCCATCGCCGACCACACCCGTTGCCTGGCCTACATGCTCGGCGACTGCGTCGTCCCGTCCAATGTCAAAGAGGGCTACCTCGCCCGTCTCGTCATCAGGCGGACCCTGCGGATGATGAGCGACCTGGACCTCAAGGACACCCTCGCCGACCTGGTCGAGATGCAGATGCGGACCATCGGCCCCGACTCTTTTGAACAGAGCGTGGCCGTGGTCAGGGAGATCATCGACCGCGAGACCGAGAAGTACGCCGCCACCCTCGCGCGCGGCGCCAGGACGGTCCAGCGTCTCGCAAAGTCGTACAAGAAGAAGAGCGAGCGGATCCCCCTCCAGGAGGTCGTCACCCTGTACGATTCCCACGGTATTCCGCCCGAGATGATCAAGGAGATCGCCGCCCAGGAAGGGGCGGTCGTCGAGATCCCGGACGACTTCTACTCGCAGATCGCCGACATCCACTCTGAGAACCGGCCCGAGAAGGCCGAAGACCCGATGGCGAAGTTCCGCGAGCGGGCCGGCGGCCTGCCGGAGACGAGACCGCTCTACTACGAGCAGCCCGCCTCCTTCGAGTTCGAGGCGATGGTCATCGACGCCTTCGAGGGGTATGTGGTCCTCGACCAGACCCTCTTCTATCCTGAAGGCGGCGGTCAGCCCTCGGATACCGGTACCCTCGTCACCGCCGAGACGGTCGCCAGGGTGGAGAACGTCGTCAAACTCGGCAACGTGATCCTCCACAAGGTGCAGGGCGCGCCCCTCAAGCGCGGCGAGCGGGTGAAGGGGATCCTGGACGAGGAGCGGAGACGGTCGCTGATGCGCCACCACACCGCCACCCACATCCTCCTCCGCGCCGCACAGGAGGTGCTCGGGGCCCACATCCACCAGGCCGGCGCCCAGAAGGGGAGCGAGACTTCGCGCCTGGACATCAGGCACTTCAAGCACATCACGCCCGAAGAACTGGCCAGGATCGAGGTCCGCGCCAACGAGATCGTGATGGAGAACTATCCGGTCTACATCAGCCTTGAGAACCGGACCAGGGCCGAGCAGAAATACGGCTTCGGGCTCTACCAGGGGGGTGTCCCGCCCGGCAAGGAGATCAGGGTCGTCCAGATGGCCGGCGACGTCCAGGCCTGCGCCGGCACGCACTGCCGGTCCACCGGCGAGGTCGGGCCGATCGCCGTCCTCAGGGTCGAGCACATCCAGGACGGGTTCGAGCGTCTGGAGTTCTCGGCCGGCATCGCGGCGATCTACGCGATGCAGCACCTCAAAGA
The DNA here is from genome assembly GCF_019633745.1 of Methanofollis formosanus. Classification (NCBI taxonomy): domain Archaea; kingdom Methanobacteriati; phylum Methanobacteriota; class Methanomicrobia; order Methanomicrobiales; family Methanomicrobiaceae; genus Methanofollis; species Methanofollis formosanus. The sequence goes on from NZ_CP037968.1 coordinate 490,804, forward strand.
TCTCGTCAGCGCCTCGGCCGAGACCCTCAGCGTCCAGCAGGAGAACCTCCCCTCCAGCGTGACCAGGTTCTTCACCGAGTGGAAGGAGCAGAGAAAGGAGATCGAGCGGCTGCAGGAGAAGGTCGTCGAACTCGAGGTGAACCAGCTCAAGGGCGAGGAGATCGGCGGGTTCGAGGCCGTGATCAAGGAGATCGACCTCCCGCCCAAGGAACTGGTCGCCCTTGCCTCGCGGGTCGCGGAGAGCGGGAAGGTCGCCGTGCTCGCCGGCGGGACCGACCGGGTCCACGCCGTCGTGGCCTCGCCGACCGACGACCTGAACGCCGCCGAGATCATCCGTGAGGTCTGCGCGGCACTCGGTGGGAAAGGCGGCGGAAAACCAACCCTTGCCCAGGGGAGCGGCCAGGACGCCTCGATGATCGACGAGGCCCTTGCCCGCGGCCGGGCACTGATCGCATCGAAGCTCAATGTCTGAAGAGATCGTGGTGCTGGAGCCCGGAGACGAGCGGGCAAAGAAGATCGCAAAGGCCATGGCGAGTCAGACGGCCAACGACATCCTTGGTGCGCTCAAGGACGGCCCGAGGAGCGCCGCCGAGATCGCCGAGCGTCTCTCCATCCCCATCACCACCCTCAAATATCATATCGAGAACCTCGCGGATGCGGGGTTGATCGAGATCGTGAAGACGAGGTGGAGCACGAAAGGGCGCGAGGTGAAGGTCTACGGCCTCACCGAGCGGCTTTTGATCGTCGCGCCGCCGGTGAAGGACATCAAGTCGATCCTTCTCAAATATGCGTCTCTCTTCGGGTTTGTCGTCGTTGCGAGTCTGGCCGCTGCGCTCCTCCTGCCGGTCCTCGCACCGGCGCCGGAGGTGGCGCCGGCGATGCCGCGCGTGATGATGGCCCCCGAGCCCGCCGACTATGGCGGTGGGATGGAGGCGATGGACGAGGCCGGCGTAGCGCCAGGCCCGGTGCCAGATGCCCGGGTCGTCGCCTTCTTCCTTGGTGGGGCCGGCGTGATCGCGCTGCTCCTGCTCTACGAGATCTATCTGTACTTCTCGTATTACCGGAAAAGAGAAGAGCGGGCCTGAAGGAAATTTCCATTTTTTGCAGGGCGTCCTGTTTCATCCTCACTGAGGATCAGATCGGGGGCGGCAGGCGGAGAGATTTCTGGCCGTCGCCCTGTCGCAAGAAGACCGCTCTTTCATCTTCCACCCGGTCTCCGCCATCTTTCACCAGGGTGTGCAAACCAATCCACCGCCGTCACTCCTGTCATCCGGGATTTCACGCCTATTCATGAGGGTTCATCGAATCGTTTGCACCCGACCGGGAAACACAGACACACACCCATGTGATCCTCTTCGTTGGTCACGCTCTGTGTTTTCTTGTTCTGGTGTAAAGATCAATATATACGCGCGTTAGGTACTATATCCTGTGCGAATAGCCGGATCGGCCGTCATCCCGCCCACTTCATTTCTTTACACACCCGGGTGCAAAGGTGGTGCAAAATAGTAAACCGGGCACGAACCCCGGGTTCAAGGACACGCAGTTGAAATTTGATCACTGCTCAGGTCTATGGTGATCGGATGTGCCGCTCCGTTCGGAGAATCTTTCCTTAATCTCACGCCGGGGGCGCTGCCCCCGGACCCCCACGGCGAAGATAACCGGGGAGCGGCAAGGTGCTGTATTCTTAAATCTGCTCTACCGTCTTGAGAGATGATCGGGATCTCTAGCGTGGCCTTCCCACCCCCATCGCAATCCCGGGGGTCCGGGGGCAGAGCCCCCGGCAAGAAAATAGTGGAGGGCGGTTGAATCGCGCTCGCATCCGGAAAAAGTCAGGGTTTACCATGAAAATGATCCAGAAGATTCTCTCTTCAGGTTTGCATGAGAGTTTGAACTCGTCATATCACGTTGAAGCCGATACACAGAGGATAGAATATTCTTCTGATGGATCGGCCGCCCTCATCATCGAGATTTCCCTGCCATCTCGCGCCGGGGGGTTTCACCCCCCGGACCCCCCACGGACCGAAGATAGGTGGGGGCGGCGAAGTGAACACGATCCGCACCGATTCTCCTCTCTTGAAAAAGAGCGATCAAGCAACGAGAAATTTTCATCCCGTATGCTTGAACCCACGTTCATGCCCGATTCAACAGAGCCCAATTTATGTACATATGTTTGAGACGTGCTTTCGCTTCATAAGCGATTTAATCGAGCCGAGCATTCATCACACCGCGCCGGCAGAAAAAAATAGAAAAGGACCCGCCGGCTCCTTCACGCAAACTCGATAAAATTTTTCAGGATCCTCAGCCCCGTCTCCCCGCTCTTCTCAGGATGGAACTGAACCCCATAGACCATCCCGTTCTTCACCGAGGACGCGAACTCGTGGATGTATTCGGTCGTCGTCATCGTATGTTCCGTCGGGGCCGAGGCATAGTACGAGTGGACGAAATAGACGTACGACCCGTCCGCCACCCCGTCGAAGAGCGGTTCGTCGGCCGGGACCGAGAGGGTGTTCCACCCCATATGCGGCACCTTCATCTCAGGCACCCGCGGGAAACGCCGCACCGTGCCGGGCACCAGGCCCAGGCCCGCCCGCAGGCCGCCTTCCTCTGAACTCTCCATCAACATCTGCATTCCGAGACAGATCCCGAGCACCGGCACCTCGCCGACCTGCTCCCGCACCGTCCTCTCAAGAGGGCCGAGCATCTCCATCCCGTCCCTGAACGCCCCGACACCGGGGAGGACGAGGGCGTCGGCCGCGGCGATCGCGTCCTGATCGGATGAGATGGCGGCCGAAGCGCCCGCCTTCTCAAGCCCGCGGCTGACACTCCGGAGGTTCCCGAGGCCGTAATCAATTATAACTATCTTCTTCATCCTTGCCAGACCCCCGTTTTCTCCATTCGCTGCCGGTCACCCAGGTCTCGGGCAGGTCGTGCGCCTCCTGCCAGGCCCGCAGGCGCTCCTCCCAGTTCTGCCAGAGGTGCGGGTAACCGCTCCTGATCTCTTCCAGCACTGCAAGGTCGCTAGACGGGCACATAAAACACCCGATCCTGTCCAGGCCGCGGTCGTACAACACGTTGTACGGTGCCTTCTCCCTGAAAAGGTAAAGCCAGACATGGAGGGCCGTCCAGTGCTGGATCGGCGCTGCGGAGAGCTGATTTCTCACCCGACGGTTCCGCCACACCCTGGGACTCCGCTTCCGGTTCAGCGATTCGTACTTGCGCTGTCCGATAAAGGAGAGCGACTCGCCCCACCGCTCGGCGATGACCCGGCCGACAGGTTCGAGCTTGCAGACCCGGCAGCACCAGCGAGCGTCGACCGCAGGCGGCCCCTCGACCGCGAAGTGTTTCCAGAACGCCTCCCCGGTCTCGGCCCGCACCACATCCAGGCCGTAGCGCGCGGCGACAGTCGCGACATTCTCCTCGGTCTCGGGAAACTCCAGGCCGGTGTCCGCATACAGGAGCGGCACCTTCCCGATGGCCTTGAGGACCAGCAGGAGCGTGGCAAGACTGTCCTTGCCGCCCGAGTACGAGGTATTTTTCGGGAGGGCCTCGTGATCGGCGCAGACCTTCTTGATGAACTCAATGGAGGCGCCTTCGTAGGCGTCGAGGATCCGCTGGTTCGCCGTCACCGCATCGTCCCAGGTCGCCGGGCCGGGCACGACCTCCGCGGGAGCGGTCTTGCGCGTCCGCACCACCTGGCCCCGCTCCATCGTGCGCGCCTCCGCGGCGTCGACCTTGGCCCGGCCCACGCCGATGCACTCGCCTGAACGCGAGAGGATGAATACCTCGTCGCCCGCCTTCACCGAGTCCTCGATCTCGACGAGTCCAGGAGCGAGAAGACTTGCCCCGTCCTTCACGAAGGAGACGGCGCCGTCGTCGACGACGACGTACCGCTTCGTGGGCGTACAGTACCTGGCGGCCGCGGGCCGTGGGAGAGGTTCCCAGACCCCTTCCTCGGGGAGATAACGGATGGCGGCGACGATGGTCCCGCCGAGGACCACCTCCTCCATCCGGTCGATCTCAGGTACTTTGTTGAGAACGGCGAGGTGTCCCCCGGGAATGAGCGGGACCCCGAAGTGCTCCTGAAAGATCGCATTAACCAGTTCGACGTCGGCGGCCATCGCGGGCCGGGCGTCACCCGGAGGGGTGATGGCGACCGGCCGCGTCTCGGCCCCGCATGCGCACTGCTCGCCGAGGACCGGTGTATGACAACGGTCACACCAGTGCAACGCGATCTTTCCCAGATATGACGGACGCATTGCATGTACCGTAGGGGCACAGAGAATAAAAGCCCAGGGTTTGAGCAGGAACCGCGGATTCAATCATGTAAAATATTAATCATGAAGGTTATTTGCAGATCGGACCGCGCAGGATTGAGACTAATGAAAAATAAGCTCAAATATTGCATAAAAAATCCATTGAATATCACAAAACCGATAGATTCAAACTGTGCCAGAAGACGGAGAACACAAGAATAGATGCAAGAACCCGTAATATCGACAGGTTTTTTACTGATCAAAGTGCGTGATTCGGATGGTTAATAAACCCTTAGAATCCACCGAATGAGTGAGGGATATGGATGAATGAACTAATATTCCTGATACTCTTTCCCTGTATAATTGCATTCATCCTGTTATTGTTGCCTAATAACCGGATCAAAGATGCAATCGTTGCATTAGCAGGTCTGGTCATCTCCCTTGGCTCCATCTACCTCTTCGCAACCTCCTTCACCGGAGGGTCGGTTTACTTCTCCTTCCCCTTTGAACCGACGGCGCAGGTGATGTTTGTCATCGAGGTGGCCATCTCCCTCCTGCTGCTGTACCTGGGAATGAAGTTCAAGCAGTACGTTGCTGTCCTGCTCGTACTTGTACAGACCGCCATAACGCTCTACTTTGAGATGACCATGGCCGGCGGACTCGAACCGGTGAAGAACCTCTTCATCGACGAGTTCTCCATCATCATGGCCCTGATCATCGGGATCATCGGGAGCCTTATCGCCGTCTACGCGACCAGTTACATGAACACCTACCACGAGCACCACCCCGAGATACGGGACCGGAGACGGATGTTCTTCTTCGTGGTCTTTGTCTTCCTGGCCGCGATGTTCGGGCTGGTCTTCTCGAACAACCTGCTCTGGGTCTTCTTCTTCTGGGAGATCACGACGCTTTCGTCCTTCCTGCTCATCGGCTATTCCGAGACCGAAGAAGCGACGAACAACGCCTTCCTCGCCCTGAAGTTGAACCTGCTCGGCGGGATCGCCTTTGCGGCTTCGTTCCTGTACCTCGCAACCGTCGACCCTTCAGGCGGGCTCTTCGAACTCGACGCCCTCATCGCCTCGGGTCAGTCCGTCGCGATCATTCCCGCGGTGCTCATCTGCTTCGCAGGCCTGACCAAAGCGGCACAGATGCCCTTCTCCAGTTGGCTGGTCGGCGCGATGGTCGCCCCGACTCCGGTCTCGGCCCTGCTCCACTCGAGCACCATGGTCAAGGCCGGCGTCTACATCATCGTCAGGTTCGCTCCGGTACTCCTGGGCACCCTCGCCGGCGTGGCCCTCGGCATGGTCGGCGCCGTGACCTTCCTGCTCGCCTCGGCCATCGCCATCTCGCAGACCAACGCAAAGAAGGTGCTTGCCTACTCGACCATTGCCAACCTCGGGCTCATCGTTGCGTGTGCCAGCGTCGGGACGCCCGAACTGGTCTGGGCCGCGATCATGCTCATCATCTTCCACGCCGTCGCGAAGTCACTCCTCTTCCTCTGCGTCGGGACGGTCGAACACCGCACCGGCAGCAGGGACATCGAGGACATGGACGGCCTGATCGTCAAGTTCCCCAAGATCGCCGTGATGATCGCCATCGGGATCGCCGGCATGTTCCTCGCACCCTTCGGGATGCTCATCTCCAAGTGGGCCGCAATCGAGGGGTTCATCGACGCACCCTTCGGCATCGTCTTTGTCACCATCCTCGCCTTCGGCAGTGCCGTCACGGTCTTCTTCTGGGCCAAGTGGATGGGTAAAGTCCTCTCGGTGACGCCGTTCGGCGAGAACCTCGAAGGATCGGTCTCCCGTGGCAAGTGGGTGGTCCTCTCCTCGCTCGCCGCACTCACAGTGCTCGCCGCCCTCCTCTTCCCGCTGGTCTCCTCGGTGCTCATCGAGCCCTACGTGCTCGGCGTCTACGGCGAGACGGCGCGGCTTGCACAGGACAACATCATTATCATGCTGCTGATGATCCTCCTCCTGCTCTTCCTCCCGCTCTCCCTGTACACTTCAAGTAAGGAGAGCCGGAAACTGCCGGTCTACATGAGCGGCCGGGCCACGACACCGGACCTCAAGTTCGCCGGGTCTCTCGGCATCCAGCGCGAGATGACCACCAGGAACTACTACTTCGACGAGTACTTCGGCGAGAAGAAACTCCTGCGCCTCGGCGACCCGATCTGCATCCTCCTCATCCTGGCGGCTGCGGCCCTGGTTGCGTGGGGCATGAGCATGGGGGTGGTCATGTGACCTCGATCATCACGGCCATCGCCTTCGTCATCCTCGCCCCCATCCTCGGCGGGCTGGTCGCCGGGATCGACCGGAAGGTCACCGCAAGGATGCAGGGCAGGGTCGGCCCGCCGCTTCTGCAGCCCTTCTACGATGTGGCCAAACTCTTCGAGAAGGAAGACGTCACCGTCACCCCCTCGCAGAACCTCTACATCATAGCCTACCTCGTCTTCATGGTCGTGAGCGGGGCGTACTTCTTCGCCGGAGGCGACTTCCTGCTCGTCATCTTCGCCTTCACCCTGGCCCACGTTTTCATCGTGCTGGGTGCGTACGCCGCCTACTCGCCGTACAGTTACATCGGCGCCGAGCGCGAACTGATCACCCTGATGGCCTACGAACCGATGGTGATCTTCACGGCCGTCGGGCTGTACCTGGTCACCGGCAGTTTCTACATCAGCGAGATCGCCACCTCGACGGTCCCGGCGATCCTGTACCTGCCCGGTGTCTTCCTGGGCTTCCTGACTATCCTGACCATCAAACTGCGCAAGTCGCCCTTCGACATCTCGACCTCGCACCACGCCCACCAGGAACTGGTGAAAGGACTGACCACCGAGTTCGCCGGCCCGGTGCTGGGCAAGGTCGAGATCGCCCACTGGTACGAGAACGTCGTCCTCCTCGGGATGATCTACCTCTTCTTCGGGTTCAACCCGGTGCTGGCCATCGTGGTCATCGCCCTCGCCTACTTCCTGGAGATCTTCATCGACAACACCTTCTCCAGGATGAAGTGGCAGTGGACCATGAAGAGCGGGTGGGGCGTTGCCGCGACCCTGGGGTTCCTAAACCTCGTCATTGTATACTACTTCTATGTGGGGGTCTGAGAGCATGGCATATCTGAAAAAGTCACCCTGGCTGCTCCACTACGACGCGTCCAGCTGCAACGGCTGCGACATCGAGGTGCTCGCCTGCCTCACCCCGCTGTACGACGTGGAGCGCTTCGGGATCATCAATACCGGAAACCCGAAACACGCCGATGTCTTTCTGATCACCGGCGGAATCAACGAGATCAACCGCGAGGTCGTCAAGAACACCTACGAACAGATCCCCGACCCCAAGGTCGTGGTGGCCGTCGGGATCTGCGCCTGCTCCGGCGGCGTCTTCAGGGAGTGCTACAACATGGCCGGCGGCGTCGACCAGGTCATCCCGGTCGACGTCTACGTCCCCGGTTGCGCCGCGAGGCCTGAGTCGATCATCGACGGGGTCGTCAAGGCCCTGGGGATCCTTGAAGAGAAACGGACCGCGATGAAAGAAAAGGAGAAACAGCATGGCAATTGAAGAACAGGTGCTCAAAGAGACCGCCCTCGCAGACCTGCACAAGGAGGTGCAGGTCTACCATAACCGGGGCTTCCGCCTGGTCCAGGTGAGTTGCTCGATGGTCGAGGACTCCTTTGAACTCAGTTACAGCTTTGACAAGGACTACCACTTCGAGAGCCTGCGGGTCATGGTCCCGGCCGGGACGACGGTGAAGAGTATCTCAGGGATCTACTGGGCGGCCTTCATCTACGAGAACGAGATCCACGACTTCTTCGGTCTTGAGTTCGAGGGCATGAGCCTTGACTACAACGGCACGCTCTTCAAGACCGCGAAGAAGTTTCCCTTTGCAAACGTCACCTTCAGGGGGGAGGAACCATGTCAAAAGAAATAGTCGTGCCTTTCGGCCCGCAACACCCGGTGCTCCCCGAACCTCTCCATCTCGACCTCGTCGTCGAGGACGAGAAGGTGAAGGAGGCGATTCCCGGCGTCGGCTATATCCACCGCGGGCTGGAGACGCTGGTGCAGAAGCGGGAATATCCTGAATATGTCTATATCGCCGAGCGGATCTGTGGGATCTGCAGTTTCATCCACGGGATGACCTACTGCCAGGGCATCGAGACGATGATGAACGTCGAGGTGCCGGAGCGTGCCGAGTTCCTGCGGGTGATCTGGTCGGAGTACTCCAGGATGCACTCGCACCTCCTCTGGCTCGGGCTCTTCGCCGACGGCATGGGCTTCGAGAACCTCTTCATGGACGCCTGGCGCCTGCGCGAGCATGTGCTCGACGACATGGAGGCGACGACCGGCGGTCGGGTGATCCAGGGGAGCGCCAAGGTCGGCGGTGTCCGCCGCGATATCAGCAGCGAGAAACTCGACGAGATGGTCACCGGCCTGGAGGGGATCAGGGGCGAACTCAAGGACATGATGGACGTCTTCCTCTTCGACAGTTCGGTGAAGTCCAGGCTCAGAAACATCGGGATGCTCTCCCCCGAGGACGCCTACGAACTCGGCGCGGTGGGCCCGACGCTGCGCGGGAGCAATGTCGCCTCTGATGTCAGGATGAACGGGTACGCCGCCTACGACCGCCTTCACTTCGAACCGGTCGTCGAGGACGGGTGCGACTGCTATGCCAGGTGTGCGGTGCGGGCGAAGGAACTCTTCGCATCCATCGACCTGATCAAGGAAGCGGTCCAGAAGATCCCGGACGGCCCGATCGAGGTGAAGGTGACCGGCAAGCCCGAGGGTGAGTACTTCTCGCGGGCCGAACAGCCGCGCGGCGAGGTGATCCACTATGTCAAGGGCAACGGCACCAGAAACCTTGCCCGCCACCGCGTGCGGACGCCGACGATGGCGAACATCCCGCCCCTGGTCAAGATGCTGCAGGGTTGCGAACTCGCCGATGTGCCGGTGATCACGCTGACCATCGACCCGTGCATCGGGTGCCTGGAGAGGTGAGTGAGAGATGGTCTATTTCAAGATGGCAAAGACGGCGATCAAGTCGCTCATCCACGGCCCGTCCACCATCCGGTACCCGGCCGAACCGGCAAAGCAGTACCCGACTTCACGCGGGCACGTGACCATCGACCCCTCGAAGTGCATCTCCTGCGGGATGTGCATGCGCAAGTGTCCGGCCGATGCGATCTGCGTCAGGCGCGACGAGAAACTCTGGGAGATCGACCTCTTCAAGTGCCACGTCTGCAACTGCTGCGTGGAGGTCTGCCCGGTGCACTGCCTCACGATGGAGACGGAGTACCGCCCGGCTTTCGCCGAGCACGAGGGCGTGCAAGTGGTGAAGATCACCTATGTCAAGCCCGAGAAGAAGGCCGTGAAAAAGCCGGCTGAAGATAAGTCCGAAGAGTAGATGGGGCAAGACTCATCCTATTTTTTTGGCCGCTTCGTCGGCCGCGGATGAGCAGCATCGAAAAATGAAAATATAGGGGTTTTGTGAACAGGAGTTCACTGCTTGGGTTCCTTCGGCTGCTTCTTGCCACCCTTCTTTGCCATGGTGCCTCACCTCCTGTGAGTGCGTTGATCAGAGATTCGTATCTCCGGGTTTAAACCTTGTGTCATATCTTTGCTTAATTCCGCGATCTCCTCGCAATAGGGAGATTTTCCGGGCCATTTCAGGCGTATTTCCAACCCCTCGCACCAGGTCCCGAGGCCACCCGGGAATGGCCTGCAATCCTGGAGAGATCCTGAGAGTGCGGCGCGAGGTGCGGCACCTCCCGGGCTCAGGGCTTCAGATCACCCGCCTCCCACAAAGAAAATGATCTCCAATATTGGCTTTGTAGAATCGGGCATGAACCCTGGGCTCAAGCATACGGGATGAAAATTTTCTGAGTTGCTTTACGGTGTGTGGGCGGGACCCCAATCCTCGCGACAGAACCTTTGGAAGATCTGGTTTCATCGCCGCCCCCCGGTTATCCTCGTCGTGGGGGTCCGGGGGCGGAGCCCCCGGCATAAGGATGAGGGAAGGCGATGGATGAAGGTCACAGGGGAGGTGAGGTGATGAAAAGAGGATGGTTTACCATGAAAATGATCCAGAATACCCTCTCTTCATGTTTGCATGAGAGTCTGAACTCTTTATATCACGTTGAAGCCGATACGCAGAGGATAGAAAATTCCTCTGATGGATCGGCCGCCCCCATCGTCGAGATTTCCCTGCCATCTCGCACCGGGGGATTGCACCCCCCGGACCCCCCACGACGAAGATAGGTGGGGGCGGCGATGGAACGAAGTCTCCACCAGTTCTCCTGTCTTGATAAGAGAGAGAGCACGTGACGAGAAATGTTCATCCCGTATGCTTGAGCCCGAGGCTCATGCCCGATTCTACAGAGCCCCAATATTGGCACTATCGATTTGAATGGAGATCTGGCCGCATAGAACGCCATCGTAACGAATATGCGGAGACCAAAACGCTCTCTAAACTTTCAGGGACTTTGCCTTCCCACCCCTCTCTTCTTCCCGGGGGTCCGTGAAGTGGTGGTCACATATGGTGTCCTGCTCCGAAGGGAGAGCAAGGATTCACAACCCGGAGACCAAGGAGAATTATCATCCCCTATGCTTGAACCCGGGGTTCACGGCGGATTCTACAGAGCCCAAAACTAGTTCATCTCATCAGAGAAAGATCATTCATCACGCTCCGGGCCTTCCGGACGGTTGCATCGTGCCGTCACGGGCTTTCAGTCAGCACACCACACCACCAGCGATCAACAATGTACACCTATATCCCCGGCACTCTGGTTATGATTGCATCACTCGTCATAGCCTCAGTCATCGCCGGCGTCAGCTGGAAACGCCGCGACGCGGCAGGTGCACGGGCGTTTTTCGTCTTCACCCTCGGTGTCCTGGTCTGGTCGCTCGGCGAGGGCTCGGCCCTCCTCCCGCTCGGCCCTGACTGGCAGGTTTTCTGGGTCAAGGCGGCGTTTGTCGGCATCGCCGTGCTGGTCCCGGCATGGATGGCATTTGTCATGCAATATACCGGCAAGGAGCGGACGGTCACCCTGGTCGCGACCATCGCCGCTGCCGTCGTTCCCGCTGCCGCCGCCGTGCTCTCTCTCTCTGAGAGCGTGCCGGTCACCGAACTCATGGAGGGCACCCCGTACCTCCTCGTGATGGCTTCGGTGTATCTCGTCGTCATCATCAGCGTCATCTTTCTGGTGGCGATGCTCCTCGCGGCGCCGGCGACGTACAGACGCCAGATCGGGTTTGTCCTGATGGGCGCCCTCATCCCCTGGGTGGTGGTCCTCTCCCCCCCATTCACGACGTCCCTCCTCGAACCAACCGCCAGTTGGTGTGTCCTCTGCATCATGACCGCCGCCCTCGCCGCCACGGCCGGGGCGCTCAAGGCCGGGCTCTTCGGCACGATCCCCCTCTCCAAGGACCGGTACTTCAACAACCTTACCGACGGCATCTTCGTCCTCGACCCGCAGTTCAGGCTCGTTGAGGCGAACAGAAAGGGCGAGGAGATGGTGCGGCACCATTCGGAAGAACTGACCGGACTGCCGGCGGCCGAGTTCATCAATCATTTCCCTGAACTCCAGAAGGGATACGAAGGTGAATACGAGGCCACCTATATCCAGAGCATGAAAAAGCCGGACGGGAGCACAGAACACTTCGAACTGCGCATCTCTCCCATCACCGACTGGTGCTCCAGGACCACCGGCCACTTTCTCCTGGTCAGGGACATCAGCAGACTCAAGGAGACCGAGGACGCCCTCCGCACGGCCCACAAAAAGGTCTCGATCCTCAGCGAGATCTCGCAGCACGACATCAAAAACCAACTCGAGGTGATCGCCGGGTACGGTGGGGTTCTCGACGATATCACACCCGACGACTCGGATCAGAAGATATACGTCAGGCGGATCCTCGACGCCTCGGAGATTATCGCCGAGCACATCGCTGCCGCCAGGGACTGCCGCGATCTCGGGATCAGGACGCCCGAGTGGCAGTCGGTGGCGGAGGGGGCAGCCAGGGCGGGCAGGATCCTCGAGAACCACGGCGTCGCCCTTGAGGTGGAGGCCGGAGACCTCGAGATCCATGCCGACCCTCTCTTCGAAAAAGTCTTTTACAACCTCTACGAGAATGCCATCAGGCACGGCGGCGGCATCACAACGATGAGGGTGAGCGCTTCGGATGCAGGCGGGCAGGTGGTCATCGTCGTCGAGGACGACGGTAGAGGCGTGGCCACATCAGAGAAAGAAAAGATTTTCGAGAGAGAGTACGGCTCGCACTCGGGCCTCGGCCTCTTCCTGACCCGGGAGATCCTCTCGGCAACCGGCATCTCGATCCGGGAGTGCGGGGTACCCGGGAAGGGGGCGAGGTTTGAGATCCTGGTCCCGCCAGAGAGATCTCGTCGGGCCGACCCTGCGGGAGAAGACGCGGGATAGAGATATATCTGAGAGGGAGGATCAGCAGCATGGGGGGACGCTACGATGGACGAGAAGAGTACACCTGCCGGCGAACAGACCGTCGCCGAAGTGATGGTCGCGGAACTGGCGAGGTGGGGGATCGACCTGTACTTCGGGGTGCCGGGAACCTCGTCGCTCGGGATCATCGACGCCGTCAGGAAGCATCCTGACGCCAGGTTCATCCAGGTGCGGCATGAAGAGAACGCGGCGATGGCCGCGTCGGCCTACCACAAATTGACCGGGAAGGTGGCGGCCTGCGTGACCATCGCAGGGCCGGGGGCGACGAACCTGGCGACCGGGCTCTACGACGCAAAGGAGGACCGGGCCGCGGTCCTGGCCATCAGCGGGCAGGTGGCGGGTCAGTATGTCGGGCCGGGGGGGTTTCAGGAGATCGATCAGGACGCTTTTTTCAGGCCGGTCACGGTCTTCAACAATACGGTTCACGAGAAGACCCGCGCCCTCAAACTCGTCGATATGGCGGTGCGCCGGGCCATCGTGGAGCGAGGCGTCGCTCAACTCTCGGTCCCGAACAATATCCAGAAGGAGGTCCTGGACCCGACCTGCTGCCCGCGGGAGGGGCCGCCGCCGTCGGTCAGGATCGCACCCGACGATACCCAGGTGCGGGAGGCGGCGAGAGCCCTCAACGCCGCCACGCGGCCGGTGATTATCGCCGGGTGGGGCGCACGAGGGGCGACGGAGAGTCTGCTTGCAGTCGCCGGGCGGATCCGGGCCCCGGTCCTCACCACCTACCGGGCCAAGGGACTGGTCCCTGAGGACCATCCCTGGCATCTCGGGGTGCTCGGGAGCGTGGGCACGCCTGCGGCGCGGGAGTGGGCGACCGGGGCCGACCTCATCCTCACCTGCGGGGTCGGGTTCTCCAGTCAGACGCGGGTGCCGGCGGAGACCCCGCTCGTCCAGGTCGATCTCGACCCGGTCAAACTCGGGAAAAACCGGGAGACGATCGCCCTCTGGGGGGACTGCGCCGTCGTGCTCCCGCGTCTTCTGCAGCATCTCGAGGAACGGGAGGAAAACGGGGCGAAGGAGCGGATCGCCGGCCAGAAGGCGGAGTGGCTGGCACAGACGGCGGCCGAGGCCGACCCAACCGCCGTGCCGATCCGCCCGCCCTATATCATGCAGGTGCTCTCTGAGATCCTCCCCGAGGACGCGGTCATTTCCATCGATGTGGGTGAGAACGGATGGTGGTTCGGCCGGAACTTCAGGATGCGACCCCACCAGAAGTTCGTGATGTCCGGGTACCTGGCGACGATGGGCTTCGCCCTCCCGGCGGCGCTGGCCGCCCGACTGGCATACCCGAACCGTCCGGCCGTCTGCATCACCGGCGACGGCGGGTTTACGATGGCGATGGCTGAGTTCCTCACCGCGGTCAAGTACGATCTTCCCGTCACGGTCATCGTCCTCAACAACCATGAACTCGGGATGATCCTGGTGGAGCAGCGGATGGAACATTACCCAAACTTCGGGACCGAACTGCACAACCCCGACTTCGTGGACTATGCACAGGCCTGCGGGGGGCAGGGCTTCAGGGTGGAGCGGCCCGACGATCTGGCCCCTGCCGTCGCGGAGGCGCTTGCCGCAGGCGTCCCGGCGATCGTCGACGTGGAGACCGATCCGAAGCGGTTCTGAGAGGAGGAGAGGGGTTCCGGGAGCAGAGCCCCCGGCACAAGGATGTGGGAAGACACGTCGATCTTGATCAGCCGCCCTCAATCGTTGAATCTTCACCGTCATCTCGCGCCGGGGGGGTTGCCCCACGGACCGAGGATCGGCAGGGGCGGCGATTGAGCAATGTCCTCCGAGTGCGCCGTCGCGATAAGAAACATTCTCTGAACGATTTTCATCCCATATGCTTGGGCCCCATGTTCATGTCCAATTCTCCAGACCCAACAGAAGGGATTTATAGCGAGGGTCGTTCATAGGATGCCGGAGTGGGGGGAGAGCAATGCAGCAGATGTATGCGATCAGGACAGATCCACGGATCGATGCGGTCGCCGTCCCTGAGAACCTGCGGGTCGGCCTGATGGTCGCGGAGCAGAGAAAACGGTGCAGTGCGATGGGGTGTCAGGCCAGGTTCTTTAATTTCGCCTTCGGGCAGTCACCGTTCCCGGTGCCGCCCGAACTGGTGACATCGTTGAAACGGGAGGCCGCACTCGGGCACTATACCGAGGCCGCCGGGACCGGGGAACTGCGCGAAGCGGTGGCCGGGTTTTATGCACGTCATTTTGGAATCCAGACCGATCCCGAGCGGGTCGTCGTGGGCAACGGCTCCAAGGAACTCATCTACATCATCTTCTCGATGATGGAGGCGACCGCGGTGATCCCGTCGCCGGCATGGATCGGGTATGCCCCGATCATCAGGTTGCTCGGCAAGGAGTACAGGACGCTTCCGCCCAGGCCAGAGCGGGGTTATCGGCTCGATCCGGTCGACTTGAAGGCGGTGCTTGCCGCCCACCCAGCCGAGCGCCATATCCTCATCTTCAACAACCCCAACAACCCGACCGGCGCCCTGTACACGAAACAGGAACTGGAGGCGATCGCGGAGGTCTGCCGGGAGTACGGGTGCCTGGTAATCGCCGACGAGATCTACGCGCTCACGACCTACGACTTCGATCGCTTCACCTCGATGGGCACGGTGTACCCTGAGGGGACCTTCGTCACCGGCGGGCTCTCGAAGGACCGTTCGGCGGCGGGGTACCGCCTGGGTACATGCATCCTGCCGGAAGATTGCCCCGAAGAGTTGATCGCCGATTTCACCAAGGTGGCGGCGACGATGTACACCTCGGTCGCCACCCCGGTCCAGTACGCCGCGATCACGGCGTACGCCGAAGATCCGGCGGTCGAGGAGTACATGCAGGCGGCGCGGGGGGTCCACCGCATCATCTGCCGGTATATGAGCAAGGCGGTCTCCACCATCGACGGGGTTATGGCGACGGTGCCGGAGGGCGGGTTCTACTTCCTCGCCGATTTCAACCTCCTTGCCGACGACCTCAGACAGTACGGGGTCACCCGTTCGAACGATCTCAGCACCGCCCTCCTCGCCCATCCGCATCATGTGGCGACGATCGGCGGGGACGCCGTCATGCTCCCGCAGGACCGGTTCGGGATCAGGGTGGCCTGCGTCGACTATGACGGCCGGCGGGCCCTCGATCTGTACCGCGAGGAGCGCCCGGCCACCAGCCTCGACGAGACGGCTTTCGTCCACGAGGTGGCGCCGTTGATGGTCGAGGGCGTCGGGGCGATGCGGCGGTTTGTGGAGGAGGTGCGCAAGGAGGCGCGGTGAGAAATATATCGATTTTTTTGTTCAGGGGCAAAACCTCTTACTGAATATCTCTGCGGGGGGCTAGCCGCCCCCCGGTCCCCCCGCGCGAAGATAGGCGGTGGACGGCATTACGATCTTCATGGCGATTGATTTTGCCTTCCCGGCCCTATCTTCATCCCGGGGGCCCGGGGGCAGAGCCCCCGGCACGAGCATGGGGGAAGGCAGCTGAATCATGCATGAACCAAGAAAAGGTGAGGTTTTCTACAGAGCCCGATGAACATTATTCTGAATGTGTTTCGAGGCGTGGAAAGATCGATTCCCTCTCCTCGCGACAGATCACCCGAAGGATGGAACACGGCCTCCACCAATTCTCCAATCTTGAAAAGAGCGATCAAGCGACGAGACATTTTCATCAGATATGCTTGAAGCGTGCTCTCACTTCATGAGCGATTCTACACAGCCGAGATGCGAGTGATAACGATCAGGAGAAACACAGAGTGTTTCGAGTCGGCCCGCCGCGGCGAGATGGCGGTGAAGATTCTCTGATCAGGGGCGGCACGCCTGATCATCACGCCTTCTCACGCACACCAGGCAAGATCCCCGCCGTGTGGCGACAGGGGGTTGACCGAAGAAGGACAACCTTTTCCATCGGCAGGCAGATACTCGATGCAAGAAGGGTCTATCCCGAGGTACCCCCTATGAACAGACAGAGCATCATCTCTCTCCTTCTCTGCGTCCTGTTCTTCCTCTCTCTAGCCGCAGGGTGCACCGATACCGGCACGAACGCAGTCGGAGGAGAACATCCTCAGCAGGCGGACATTTCCGGGGCACTGGCCGGGTCTGCCGATCGACTCACCATCGAAAAGGCACCGGTCAGGGAGAGCGTCGCCGTCCAGACGATCGTGCCGGTGGCCGGGCAACCGACGGTGACGCAGGTCTTCGAGACGAAGTTCGAGAGGAAGACCTATACGGTCGAGGTGGAGGTGAACGGCAGCGTCTATGCCGGGGCACGGAGCGTCGACAAGGGCCTACCGGCGGGCGCGGGCTGGAACGACCCCACGGTCATGACGGCATACTACCGGCGGTTCATCGACGACCCGGCGATGACGATCTTCTTCGATGATATGGCCAGGGGACTCAGGGCGGTCAAGGCGCGGGAAGGGCTCAATGACGGCGAGTACCTGGAGTTTCTGATCACCTTTGTCCAGCAGATCCCGTACGACCCGAACGCCCCGGCCCATCCCCGCTATCCGGTCGAGGTGGTCCGGGACCGGACCGGCGACTGCGACGAGAAAAGTCTCCTTCTCCTCGGCCTCCTGGCCCACGAGGGGTACGACACCGCCTTCATCCTCTTCCCCGATGAACATCATGCAGCGGCCGGCATCAGGATCAGCACCGGCGGCACCCCGTCTTTCCGGGTCTTCGAGGGGCCTGAAACGGGCAAGTATTTCTACATCGAGAGCACCGAACCGACCTACATCGGGCTTTACACCGAACCTTTCGGGAGTGCGGAGGCGGTCGTTGTCCCTATCGGCGACGGCACCGGTCGCTTCAACCGGGTGAACTACATATCCCGGATCACCGGGACCTATCAGAAGATCGAGGAGCGCCTCCCCTTCATGCATGACAGGATGGAGGAATGGGAAGACGAGATCAGAGAGATGGAGAGGAAACTCACCGGCGGGACCTATGAGTCTCGTGCAGAGTGGGACCGGGACCATCAGGCTTATCTCAAACTCATCGATGAGCACAACGACTATGTCGAGAAGTACAACACCTATCTCGAGGTCTACCACTACATCGCCGAGCACCCTTACGACATCGAGGGGGTGTACCGTCACATCGACAATTCGGGTGTGGAAGATATCAGGATCTGAAGAGCAGTTCCGGTCCGCACCCTCCTTTCATATAGTACATACGATATCTCCTGCGGAGGTATCGAGGAATGGAAAACCCTATTGTAGAGATCGGATTCGACGTCTTTCCGAAGAGACATACCTGTGACGGCGAGGACATTTCACCAGAAATCCATATTTCCCGGTTGGCGTCGCCCTACTTCGCGATCATTCTCACAGACCCCGGTGCAAAGGTCGATCACTGGCTCATCTGGAATATCCCGGCAACAGACCTGATCCCTGAAGGGATTCCCGGGATGCCGGATGTTTCGTCCCCTATCTCTGCACGGCAGGGAAAAAACGACCTCGGGAAGATCGGGTACAGCGGGCCGTGCCTGCCCGAGGGAGCGGCCCATGAGTATTACTTCAATCTCTACGGCACCGACGCACCGCTCGACCTTCCCGGCGGCGCGAGCGGAGCGGAGTTGAAGGAGGCGCTCAAGGGGCATACCATCCAGTACAGCGGAAGCACGGTGGCAGGGTATCGCCGAGAGGTACCGGAACTGAGGGCGCGGTGAAGAGGGAGGGGCGGGCCTTCGGGGCCCCGTGTCTTCTTCAGATCCTGAGCCCCTCTGGAAGGCGAGAAAAGAAACGGCTATGTCTTCTCCTCGGCATGGGCGCCGACGATGACCGACACAAACCCGACAACTCCTATGACCCCCGAGAACTGTGCGTGGAAATCGAAGAAGAAGACAGCCATAATGAGGAGCCAGGTGCCAAAGATAATCCAGTCGTTTCGCATGGACTCAGTCAAACTATTCCGTGTATTAATATCGCATAATTTTTCTGGTTGGATTACCATGAGGTCATCCCAAAACTTTCCGGGCTTGATATGTGACCTGAAGATGTGTTTCTGAAGTACGGCATCGTTCACGAGATTGCCGCCGCCCCTCCCCTATCTTCGTTGTAGGGGGTCCGGAGGGTCTCCCCCCGGCGGGAGAGAGCACAGGATACTTTTGGGATATGCTCCATGAAAATGATCCTGAAGATCACCTCTTTCGGTTTGCATGAGAATTCGCACTCACCAGATCTCGTTGAAGTTAATACGCAGAGGATAAAAAAATTCTTCAGAGTGATCAGCCGCCCCCAATCGTCGAATCTTCACCTCCCGGACCCCCCACGACGGGGATAGATGGGGGCGGCGATTGAACGAGATCCTCACCGGTTCTTTGGTCTTGAAAAAGAGAGAGCAAGCGACGAGAAATTTTCATCCAGTATGCTTGAGGTGTGCGTTCGCTTCATAAGCCATTCTCTGCGATGAATCATAGTCTGCGGCCGGACAGGAGAGAGAGCGAGGTCCCGGGCATGGGGAGGGGGCGGCGCGGGATCCAGGATTCCAGACCCATAAATAAAGCATCCTATCTGTTCTACCCGATCAGAATCCAGAGAAATTAAAAAAACTGATAACCCGCGAGACTCCATCTTCACCCGGAGATATCCGATGAGCGCGATACTTGAGGTGCACAATCTCACGAAGGTCTACGGGGAGACCAGAGCAGTGGACGAAATAACATTGTCCGTCAAACAGGGTTCGCTCTTCGGGCTGCTCGGCCCCAACGGTTCGGGGAAGAGCACGATGATCAAGATGCTGACCGGGCAGATCAGGCCGACGGCGGGATCGGCGACGGTCCTCGGTCTCGATGTGGAGAAAGATCCGGTCGGCGTGCGGTCGCAGGTGGGGATCATCCCCGAGCAGGAGACGCCGCCCAGTTTCCTCACCGCAGAGGAGTACCTGGACTTTGTCGGGAAAGTCAGAGCGATCCCCGACATTGAGGAGCAGAAAGCATGGTGGTTTGAGTTCCTGGAGTTCGGGGACAAACGCACCGTACTCTGCAAGGACCTCTCGCGGGGCACCAGGCAGAAACTGATGTTTGCCCAGGCATTTCTCCACAGGCCGGTCCTCGCCCTCATCGACGAACCGCTCATCAACTTCGACCCCATCATGCAGGAGAAGGTGAAGGACTATCTGGGGGCATATGTGAAGGAGGGCAACACCGTCTTCATCTCCACCCACATTCTCGAGATCGCCGAGGAGATCTGTTCGGATTTCGCCGTCCTCCATACCGGAAAACTCCTCGCCACCGGCGGGATCTCCGAGGTCACGGAGAGCGGTCGGCACCTCGGCGAGTACTTCCTCTCGCTCGTCAGGACGGGTGTCCATGCTTGAACTCTTCAGGGCCATGATGAAAGAGGAGTGGCGTATCCACTCCACGATGTTCGGGAGCCTGAGCTTTGCCCTCTATCCGGTGCTGATCTGCGCCATCGCCTTCATGGGTTCGTTCCTCCTCCCCTACCTCGAACCCATCCTCCCCTTCGGAGACTTCGCCCTTGTCATCCACGCGGTCTTCCTCCTCCTCGGCCTCATGGTCGGTGCATTCGGGCTCCTGATGAACGAGGTGATGGAGAGGAGGTTCGGGCAGTCGAGCAGTCTTGCCTATTCGGCGCGGATCTTCCCTCTGTCTGAGCGGTTCATCTTCCTGAACTTCGTCGTGAAGGACACGGTCTACTACATCCTCCTCTGGGTGCTCCCCTTCGTCCTGGGGTTCGCGCTCGCCGCACCCTCGGTCGGCGTCCCGTTCGAGACAGTGCTCCTCCTCCTGCTCACCCTCTCCCTCTCGTTCCTCACCGGGCTCTCGGCCGCGTTCTTCTTCTCGATGATCTACACCCGCTCGAAGCGTCTCCTTGCACTCGTCTGCGTCCTCTTCCTCGGCACGGGAGCGGCGGCATCGGTGACCATCGGCGCCGGTCCCGAAGTGCTCTTCCTCCCGCTAACACTCTTCCACGCCTTCTCATGGTGGACGCTCCTCGCCGCGTGTGTTGAGATCCTCATCCTCAGCGCGGCCGCCATCGCGCTCCTCACTCCCGAATCGGCCGCGACGACGAAATACTACCGCAACCGACTCGCACCCCTGGCAAACCGGTTGTCCCCCTTCCCGTACCCCGTCCTCGCCGCAAAGGACATCATCGATCTCTCCCGGAGCGGCAGCGCCGTCGGGCAGACCATCTTCTCCTTCCTCGTCCCGCTCGGACTCATCTGGTGTTTTCTCTCGGTGCTTGGCGGTTTCCTCCCGCAGCACAGCATCCTCCTCCTCTTTGCGATCATCACCGGCGTGGTCGCCTCGACGATGTACGTCTGGCTCACCATGTTCGACTCCTTCGGCCCATACGCCTGCCTCCCGGTGAGCGTCGCCATGGTCATAAAAAGCAAGGTCTGCAGTTTTGCCGTGCTGCAGATGATCCCGATCGCCCTCATCGCCCTCCTTACCCTGGCGATCGGGTCAGAGGTCTATCTCCTGCCCGCACTCATCCTCTGCTCTTCGGTCTCATGCTACGGACTGGCGGTGACAGTTTTCCTGACCGGACTCTCGCCGAATGTCCTCCTCTATGACACCAGGGTTCTCGCCTTCTATCTCCTGGCGCTCGGCCTGCCGGTCTTCCTCCTCATCGTTCTCTCCTTCATGAACCCCTGGTACGTGACGGCGTCGGTGCTCCTCCTCATACCGGCGCGGTGGCTCGTGCAGCGGGGATATCGGAAGTGGGAAGGGAGAGAGCAGATGACGTTCTGAGAATAAAAATTGGACTTTATAGGTCTCTCCTACCTCCCCCTTTCATCCCGATTGCGATGACGTTCGTCCAGTGCGCGAAGAATAATATCCGAGAGAGTCTCACCGATCGCCGTTGCACGGGGCTTTATAATGGGAGGGGGAGATCCTTCTTCCTTACTCGCCCCGGGAGTGTCATGGCGGACAGAGGAGACAGGAGCACACCTCCCCTCTTCAGGATTCATTTCACACCGCCGGACATACAGAGGTTGCCGCGCAATCGAGTCATGATCCACCCTGCGACACAACAGCATAAAAGATATTCTATTTGCATCATCTGGAATTCGGAGTGTTCATATCGAGTATCGGTCAATTTTGTATTGTGCCGGCAAACGACGACAAAAGAGGACAGATATCAGGAAGACTGCCCCTCCATCTCTACCGCTGGCTGGAGGGAATGGTCTGCGATTCGGAACACCCGGATCGGAACTATCCAAACCTGAACCAGGCGCTCATCGGTGAACTGACAAAGGCAAAAACGCTCTCCGAAATTTCCATGGATATAGAGGACCTGAAGAGAAGAGTCGAAGCACTTGAGAAGGCGATGGAAGAGATCAGATCATAACTCGACTCTGTAGAATTTTGCATGAATCCCTGGCTCAAGCATACGGGATGAAAATTTCTCGTCGTTTGATCGCTCTCTCTATTCAAGACAGGAGAATCTGGGGGGATCGTGTTCCATCGCCGCCCCCACCTATCTTCGTCGTGGGGGTCCGAGGTTTCCCCCGGCGCGAGATTGCGGGAAAGATTTGACGATTCGGGGCGGCCGATCCATCAGAGGAATTTTCTATCCTCTGCGTATAGGCTTCAAAGGGATATGGCGAGTTCAAACTCTCATGAAAACCTGAAGAGAGGATCGTCAGGATCATTTTCATGGTAATTTTGCATGAACCTTCGTTTCAAGCATACGCGATGAAAATTACTCCAAGCAGCGTTTCAGGGGGTGTGGGGATCCCTACCTCGCGACAGGGCATCTTGAAGATCTGGTTTCATCGCCGCCCCCGGGCTATCTTCATCCGTGAGGGGTTCTGGGGGCAACGCCTCCCGCTAAGATACCCGTCAAGATGATTTCATCAACGTCGACATTCCAGAGATTGTCACCGCCAATCACGTTCACACGCGGAAAGAGTGAGGGCTTTTAAAAAGCCCCTTAAGGAGAACTGACGCCATCCTGACTCATCACGGTGACAAAAGCCTGTAGGGAATCCACAATAACAAAGAGCATATCCCAAAACTCCTCCGGGGTGGCCCTCTCCTCGAACCGAAGCGCTTCCTTCCAGAAAATTGGCGGGGGATCGCATCCGGTCTTCACGATCATCGCTCTGCCTTCCCGCTCCAATCGCAATCCCGGGGGTCCGGGGTGCTAGCCCCCGGCGCGATGGTGTGGGAAGGCATGAATGCAGGGGTGCTCAACGAAAAGGGGAGGATATTTTCTCCACATCCACCGTTATCTTCTGAGAGGTGGAGGACTGAAGAGTTTTGGGATGACCTCACAGAAAAATACCAGATCAATATTCGCGCTCTGGAAAAACCAAAATCAAAACTCTAGAATCCAAAAAAACCTGAAAAAAATTCAAAAAATAAGTTCACCGATCAAGGATGAATAAGAAGTGCGCCGACCGGGACTCGAACCCGGGTTTAGGCGTTGGCAACGCCTAGTGATGACCACTACACTATCGGCGCTCTGCTGGTGTTGTATCACCGCAGTGCTCTACAATATTTGCTATACTCACATATAAGGGTTTTCCAGGTCGAGGGGGCCCGAGGGGGGCGTCGACCCCTGAGGTCCACTCATGGGTGGCCGCCACTGCCATCCTGTCGATCTCCCAAATGACGGATATTCGCCGCGGGCATGGAGTGCAGAGCGCCGGATCGTCGCGACAATTGGAGATATTTTCAGCAAATGCGGGCGGAGATCATTTTTTCTTCATCGCCGATCCGGTGACTCCTCCCCGACTCACACCCCGCCGCAGACCGAAGAGAGGAGGTCAGGGGCGCCCGGCACCGCGCAGAGCGAGAGCGTCGGCGATGATCACGGTGGCAAAGAGGCGCGCCACCCCACCTGCGACAAAAAAAGGTGTGACCATCTCAGGCCTCAGGCACCTCGGAACCCTCCGGGGCCGCGAGGAGATCATGTTCCGGGCTGAACTCTCTGAGGACGAGGAGGGCATAGTACCGGAAGAACGTCACGAACGGCACCTGCACCAGAAGGAGAAGGGGGATTGCGATGAGCATGCCGATGACCAGGAGGAGGATGAAGAGCGCGAGGGCCGCGTCCCCCACGAGAGCCATCGCAAGGAGCGCGATGCCGCCAAGGGGGATGCCGACGATGAGCAGGACCAGGAGCACCAGGATGAACATCGCGATCCCGACGACGATGCCGAGGACGAACCTGGTGATCAGATACACCGCCGCGTTTTTCAGGTCGGCGACGAGGAAACCCCAGACTTTTTTCCACCCTGCGATGACCCCGCAGTCCTCGGCGACCATCACCGGAACGACGAAGTCGGTCGTGAAGAGAAAGACCACGCCGAAGAGGATGGCGAGGAGGAGGATAGCCGGGATGAGAACGATCAACCCGACAAGGATGGACGCATTCCCAACCGTCGCGGCCGGCACGATGAAGAGCATAACGAGGAGAACCATGGCCGCGATGAGGAGAAGAATGAGCAGGAGCTGGAAAAGAAAGAGGCGCAGACCTTTCCCGGTTCGCATCCCGAAGGTACGGGAGAGCGAGATCTCTCCCGAACTGAGGCAATCGACAAAGACGAACTGGAAGACCGACCCGAGATAGAGAAAGAGGAGACTCAGGAGAAGGACGGCCCCGACGATCAGGAGAATGGTCGGGTCTGAAAGCCCGAGATCGGCCGGAACCGCGGCCTGATCGAATTGGTCGGCACCTCCAAAGTTGTAGGAGAATGGGTTGAAACCACCGGCCCCCCCGATGAAGAGGGCGATGACGGCGAGCCTCAGCCAGACTCCCGCGTTGAACGGCCAGAGCAGGGACTTTGTCCGCGAAATGGCCGCGTCGATGGCGCTGAAAGCATACAGGTCATTACTCATGCCCATGGGTGGGGAGACGGACGATATATAGCAGGCGGCCCTCCGGTGCTACGATCGAGAGTGCCGGATAATACATAATCTTAATCTGCGGCCGCCTCCAACTGATCAGTGATGGTCCCCCTCATCATCGACCTCGCCGGCCGGCATGTCGTCATCTTCGGGGGCGGAGCGGTGGGCCTGCGGAAAGCGACCTATTTCTGCCGTGAAGCAGAGGTCACCGTCGTCAGCAGATCGTTTCTCCCGGAGTTCTCAGGACTCGACGTCAGATGCCTGGAGGCCGACCTCTCCGATATGGACGACGACGCCCTTGCCGTCCTGCTCGACGGTGCGTTCCTCGTCGTTGCCGCCACCTCAGACGAGGAGACGAACAACCACATCGGACGGACGGCGCGGGAGGCCGGCGCCCTCTTCAACAATGCCAGGGGAGACGGAGGGGACACGCTCATCCCCTCGGTGGTCAGGGGCGAAGAATACCTCATCGCCGTCAGCACCGGCGGCGCGAGCCCGGCCGTCCCCAGGTTCCTGCGCGAGCACCTCGAAGCGGCATACCCCTATCTCGACGCGATGATCAGGGTCGAGGCCAGGCTGCGGGACGCCCTCAAGCAGACCGTCCCCGACCAGGCAAAACGTGCGGCGGTGCTCAGGGCGGTCCTCCACGATCCCGACGCCTGGACATGGCTTGCCGACGGCGAGGACCGGGCATATGAACGAATACAGGAGCGGTACATGTGACGCGATTTCTCCATACCGACCTGGCCATGGCCGGGCTCAACCACCATACCGCGGCCCTCGGCGACCTGGAGACCTTCCGGTTCCCCGACGAGGAGACCTTCCTCGCCGCGGCCCGCGAGCGGTTCAAGGGCGCCCTCCTCCTCCAGACTTGCAACCGGATCGAGGTGCTGGTCCATGGCGACGCACAGGGCCTCACCGCCTTCCTCCACGAACAGGGGAGAGAAGCGTTCGATATTCTCGAGGGCGTCGAGGTGCTCAGTCACCTCCTCGAGGTGGCCGCCGGGATCGACTCGATGATCATCGGCGAAGACCAGATCCTCGGACAGTTGAAACGAGCGCTGGCACTCGCACAGGAGAGCGGCGCCTGCGACCCGATCATCGACCTCTGCATCAAGAAGGCGGTGCATGTGGGGGTCGAAGTGCGCAGGAGGACCGAGATCAACCGCGGGGCGGTCTCGATCGGTTCGGCGGCCGTCGCCCTGGCAGAAGATCTCCTCGGCAGCCTGGACGGACGCCACATCCTGGTTCTCGGCAGCGGCGAGATGGGGATGCTCGTGGCCAAGGCCCTCGCCGCCAGGGACCTGACCGCGATCTACGTAGCCAACCGGACCTACGAACGCGCCCTCGTCCTCGCCGAGAAGATCGGGGGGAAAGCGGTAAATTTCAGCGAACTCACCAGATATATCACCCTCTCCGACGTCGTCATCACCTGTACCTCGGCCCCGCACCCGGTCCTCACCAGGGAGATCCTGGCCCGAGCGATGAGAGACCGGTGCTGGCCCACCGAAGGCCACCCGCGTCCCCTCGTCGTCGTCGACATCGCCCAGCCGCGGGACGTCGAGGAGGGTGCCGCGGAGGTCGACGGCGTCAGCCTCTATACCATCGACAACCTCAGGGACGTCAACGAGCATACCATCGAGACGAGGCGGACGGAGGCCGCCAGGGCGGAGGCGTTCATCGAGGAGGAACTCGACCGCTTCCTCTCGCAGATCAACGGCGCCTCCGCGGACGAGGTGCTCCGCGGCCTGTACACCTGGGCCGAGGCCGTCAGGACCAGAGAACGCGACCGGGCCCTGGCGCGGCTGCAGGGATACGGCCCGGAGACCGAGGCCGTCATCGACGACCTCTCGAGAGTATTGACCAAAAAACTCCTCATCGACGCAACCTTCTCGATCCGGTCGTGTGCGGAGCAAGGACGGATCGAAGACGCGGAGCAGCTGGTGAGAGCGATCACACGAGGTGACCGATTATGTTCCCGGAGAGACGACTGAGACGACTGAGAAAGAGAAACCTCCAGCCCCTGTTCAGGGAGACGAGGCTGACGGCAGAAGACCTGATCATGCCGGTCTTCTTCGACGAGACGATTGAAGAGGCCGTGCCCATCGCATCGATGCCTGGCCAGTGGCGCTACCCCATCAACGCCGCCGCCGCCGTGGCGCGGCGCTTGGAGAAGGCCGGGGTGCGGGCGGTCATCCTCTTCGGCATCCCGGCCTCGAAAGACGCCGGGGCGCACTCGGCCTATGCCGAGAACGGCGTGGTCCAGCAGGCCGTGGCGGCGGTCAAGGCCGTATGCCCGAAAATGGTGGTGATCACCGACGTCTGCGCCTGCGAGTACACCGACCACGGCCACTGCGGGATCGTCGGCGAGACCTGCAGCGGCGAGATCGACCTCCTCAACGACCCGTCCCTTGCCCTGATGCAGAAGATCGCCGTGAGCCAGGCCCAGGCGGGCGCCGACATGGTCGCCCCCTCCTGCATGCTCGACGGCCAGGTGGCCGCGATCAGGGAGGCCCTCGACGCCGCGGGGTATGCCGAGGTTCCCATCATGTCGTACTCCACCAAGTTTGCGAGCGCCTTCTACGGCCCCTTCAGGGACGCCGCCGACTCGGGCTACTCCTTCGGCGACCGGACCACCTACCAGATGGACCCGGCGAACGCCAGGGAGGCCTACGCCGAGTCGGAGATGGACGCCGCAGAAGGGGCCGACATCCTGATGGTCAAGCCCGCCGGGATGTACCTCGACATCCTCGCCGCGGTGCGCGAGATCGGTCTCCCGGTCGCCGCCTATCAGGTCTCCGGCGAGTACGCGATGCTCAAGGCCGCGGCCGCACAGGGCTGGATCGACGAGAAGGCCTGCACCCTCGAGAGCCTCACCTGCATCAAGCGGGCGGGCGCCGACCTGATTATTACCTATTATGCAGAAGACGCAGCGAGGTGGCTGAGTGAAGAGCAGTGAACTCTTTGAAGAAGCAAAAACGATGATGCCCGGCGGGGTCTCGAGCCCGGTCAGGGCGATCCGGCCCTACCCCTTCTACACTGCAGGAGGACACGGGCCGTTCATCAAGACGGTGGACGGATGCGAACTCATCGACTGCTGTCTGGGCTACGGGCCCCTCATCCTGGGCCATGCCCATGAGACGGTCCGCCGTGCGATCGAGGAGCAGGTGACCGAAGGGTGGCTGTACGGCACCCCCTGCCCGCAGGAACTCGACCTTGCCAGGCGGGTCATCGATGACCACCCGTCCATCGATATGGTCCGCTTTGTCTCGAGCGGGTCGGAAGCGACGATGGCGGCGATCAGGCTCGCCCGCGCCGCCACCGGCAGACAGGACGTCATCAAGATCGAGGGCGGGTTCCATGGCGCCCACGACGCCGTTCTGGTGAAGGCGGGTTCAGGGGCGACGACGATGGGCGTCCCGGACTCTGCAGGCATCGTCGCCGACCTGGTGAAACATACCAGGCAGGTGGCGTACAACGACCTCGAAGCCCTGGAGAGCGTCCTCTCCTCCTCGGAGGATATCGCGGCGCTCATCATCGAACCGGTGATGGGCAATGTCGGCCCGGTCCTGCCTGAGGAAGGGTATCTCCAGGAGGTGCGCAGACTCACCGAAGAACACGACGTCCTCCTCATCTTCGACGAGGTGATCACCGGGTACCGCCTCGGGATCGGCGGGGCGCAGAAATATTTCGGGGTCACCCCTGACCTCACCACCCTGGGCAAGATCATCGGCGGCGGCCTCCCGGTCGGCGCCTTCGGCGGACGAAAGGATCTGATGGAACAGGTCGCCCCGCAGGGCCCGGTCTACCAGGCCGGCACCTTCAGCGGCAACCCGCTCACCATGGCGGCCGGCGCCGCCGCCCTCACATGGCTCCACGACCACCCCGAGACCTACCGGACCCTCGACGAGGGGACGCGGGCGATCGGGGACACTTGCGAGGACGCCCATGCCGGCGGGTCCTTCGTCAGGATCGGGTCGATCTTCAAGTACTTCTTCAGACCCGAAGCACCGAGGAACTACGCCGAGGCAAAGGAGAGCGACACCGCACGGTTCGCTACCTTCTGGGAGAAGATGCTCGCACACGGCGTCTTCCTCCCGCCCTCCCAGTTCGAGACCGAGTTCATCTCGGCCGCGCACACCGACGAGATCATCGAACACATCGCAGACCACTACAGCACATGTCTCTCAGAATAGGCACACGGGGCAGCAAACTCGCCCTCGTCCAGACCGAACGGGCCTGCAAGGCACTGAACGATCTGGGCATCGAGGTCGAGACCGCTGTCATCAGGACGAAAGGCGACGCGGAAACCGGAGTACCGCTCCACGAGGTCGGGGGGCAGGGCATCTTTGTCAGGGCCCTCGACGAGGCGATCATCGACGGGACCATCGACGCCGCCGTCCACTCGATGAAGGACATCCCGGCCCAGCGGCCGCGCGGCGTCGTCACCGGCGCGGTGCTCACCCGCGACGCTCCCGAAGACTTCCTGGCCCACGAGATGCGGATCAACAAAGTCCAGGTGATCGGGACCGCCTCGACACGGCGGCGGGCGCAACTTCTCAGGCACGACCCCGAGATCGAGGTGAAACAGCTCCGCGGCAACGTGGAGACGCGCCTGCGCAAGATGCAGGAGGGGGAGTACGACGCCATCGTCCTTGCCAGGGCCGGACTGGACCGTCTCGGCTACAAGGTAAAGGGCGAACGCCTCCCGGTTTCAAAGTTCGTCCCCTCGCCCAACCAGGGCGCGATCGCTGTCGTCTGCAGGAACGACCCCGAGATCATCGAGCAGATCAGCGCCCTCAACGACCCCCGGACCCGAATGGACGTCGGGATCGAGCGGATCGTGATGCAGGAGGTCGGCGGCGGGTGCTTCACGCCGCAGGGCATCTACTGCAGGGACGGCCATCTCATCGCCGAAGTGCTCTCCCTCGACGGGCAGAGGGAGGTCAGGATCGAGGAGGACATCTCGACTCCCGAAGAGGCGGAAGAGTACGGGCGGCACCTGAAGCGGGAGGCGAGCGACCTCATCAGAGAGGCGTACAAACAACTGGGGCTGGTCCTGTGAGTGGGAAAGTCACGCTGGTAGGGTCAGGCCCCGGCGGCCTCGGTCTTCTCACGACCAGGGGGCGCGAGGCGATCGACGCCGCGGAGGTCGTCCTCTACGATCAACTCCCCGGCGAAGAGATCCTCAGCACCCTCCCTGAGGGTGCCGAACAGATCGACTGCGGCAAGCACGGCGGGGACCACACCCTTGAGCAGGACGAGATCGAGGCCCTGATGGTCGAGCGGGCACGGCAGGGCAAACGCGTCGTCAGGCTCAAGGGCGGCGACCCCTTCCTCTTCGGCCGGGGCGGGGAAGAGATGGAGACCCTGCGGGCGCAGGGGATCGAGGTCGAGGTCGTCCCTGGCATCACCTCCGCGATCGCCGTCCCCGAGGCCGTCGGGATCCCGGTGACTCACCGGCGCTTCGCCTCCCAGGTGACGATTCTCACCGGGCACGAGGACCCGACCAAAGGGGAGTCGGCCCTGGACTGGCAACTCCTGGCAAAGAGCAGAGGGACGATCGTGGTGCTGATGGGAGTGAGGAATCTCCCGAAGATCGCCGCCGCCCTCATCACCAACGGCAAGGACCCGGATACGCCGGTGGCTATCATCGAGCGGGGGATGCGGCCCGACCAGCAGGTGACGACCGGGCCGCTCGGGGAGATCGCCGACCGCGCCCGTCAGCGCGGGGTGAAGCCCCCGGCGGTCATCGTCATCGGCGAGGTCGCCGGGCTGTACGACGGCACAACGGTCTACCGGCCCTGAAGTTCCAGCCAGATCTCTCTGGCCCGGCTCTCAGGGATCTCGAGGTCGTCCCAGGTGAGGACCGACCCGGCCTTCACTTTTCTTCTCACTTTTGCGTCGTAGACCAGTCCGATCGGGACATGCTCCGGGATCTCGGCCGTCCTGACCGTGCTCCCGCGCACCGCAAAACTTCCCATCCCCTGCCGGATCTCCTGGCCGGGTTGGAGATCGGTCTTCGCGATGGTCGCTACCGAGATCGCCGGGGCCGGGCCGTTATTCAGGAGCGGTTCTCCCCCGTCGGCGATCCGTCTGATGGTCTTTGTGATCTCCAGGTTGCAGAGATGGAAGTTCCTGATCAGGGTGTACACCGGCCCCTCCCCCATCTTGAAGTTGCTGAGATACCCTTTGAACCGGTCGTCGTGGAGGGCAGCGATGAAAACCCCGGCGGGCGCGCCCGGGGAGAGAATAAAGTCACTCACCGGTTCCCCGGCAAGGATCGCCGTCTCGGCGAGCACCTCCGCACCGGCCGTCAGATCCTGGGTGCCGGGTCCGAGAAGGCCGGGCCTGATGATCCCGGCGCCCAGTCCGTTGGCCACCAGTGCCTGCTCGACCTGAACCTTCGTCCCGTCGGTGAAGGAAGTGACCTTGTCCAGGCTGATCCCCTGCTTCTTCCCCCAGTAGTCCATCTCCTCGGGCGTAGGATTGTGGTTGAGGTATCCCTTGATGTTCCCATAGACCAGAGGCACGAAACCCATCTGGAGGGCCTCCTCCCGCAGCGCGGCGATGCATCCGGGCTGATCGCCTTCGGCCTCAGAAAATACTCCTTTCTTCGCGAAATACGATCCCGTGGTCACCTGCGTCTCCGCATCCATCGTGACCACCGGGAGGCCGGCGGCCATCACCTCCTCGATCACCTCGGTCGCATGGAGGACGTGGCCCGAGCACTCCACCACCAGGTCGGAACCTTCTATGAGGTCTTCGACGGCATTCGTCGGCTTGAAATTTTTTGGCAGGCCTGAAAGGCCGTCAGACGCCCTGCGAGTCAGGACCGGACCCGGGACCATCCCCTCCTGCCCTCCGAGCGCCATCATAAATCCGCGGGCGATGAAGCCCGTCCCGACGACACCTACCCGTAGCGGGTCGCCAGTCTCTCCCCCCCTGTACATTGGGGAGGGAACTCTGGTTTTTTACATATATACCTTGCGATCATTCCCCCCTGGGAGCGATACGTCACGGTGGTTCGGATGATGAATAAAGTGATGAAATCAGGCATTTGTACCAGTGCAGCATTTCAAGGCGAGAGATATATATAATGCACAGTATATCGGATCCCCATGGGCGCACCCGCGCCCGAAAGGAGTGACAACCAATGATCGACGGTGTAAAGACAAAGCCCCTGCAGTTCGTACCTGACGAGCGGGGGAGGTTGATGGAGATCATCAGGTGCGATGATGAGTGTTTCAAACAGTTCGGGCAGGTCTATATGACCACCAGTTACCCGGGCGTGGTGAAGGCGTGGCATTGCCACCATCTTCAGACCGACAATATCTGCTGTGTGAAAGGAATGATCAAACTCGCTCTCTACGATGCCCGTGAGGATTCCCCGACCTTCGGCCAGGTGGACGAATTCTTCTTCGGCGAACACGCGCCCATTCTTCTCACGGTTCCGCCCTATGTCTACCACGGGTGGAAGTGCATCTCTGAGGACGAGTCGATCATCATCTCGACCCCCACCGAGCCGTACAACCGCGAACAGCCCGACGAATACCGCCTCCCGGCCGACTCCCCGGAGATCCCGTACGACTGGCTCCTTCTGCCGGGGCGTCGGAACGGCTAATAGCAAAGACGTCCCTCTGTGCTATTGAGTTGCATGAGAAGCGACCTTGTCAAGAGAGGATATCCCAGGGCACCGAACCGCTCTCTGCTGCGGGCGCTCGGGATTACCGAACGTGAGATGGACCTCCCCTTCATCGGGATCGCCGACGCCTTCAACACCATCGTCCCCGGCCACCTTCACCTCAGGGATCTCGCCAGGAAGGCGGCCGAAGGAGTGGCCGCCGGTGGCGGGGTGCCCTTCGAGTTCGGGGTGATCGGGGTCTGCGACGGGATCGCGATGGGGCATATGGGCATGCGCTACTCCCTTCCGAGCCGCGAGAACATCGCCGACGCCGTCGAACTGATGGTCGAGGCGCACCGTTTCGACGGCCTCGTATGCGTGGGGACCTGCGACAAGATCGTGCCCGGGATGCTGATGGCCGCGGCGCGCTGCGATATCCCGACGGTCGTGGTCACCGGGGGGCCGATGCTCCCCGGGAGCCTGGGCGGCCGTGAACTCTCCCTCACCGACGTCTTCGAGGGGGTCGGGAAAGTCGCCGCCGGGACGATGACCGAGGAGGAACTGCACGACCTGGAGTGTGCCGCCATGCCGGGCTGCGGAAGCTGCCAGGGGCTGTACACGGCCAACACGATGGCGTGCATGACCGAGGCGATGGGGCTCTCCCTGCCGGGGTGCGCCGCCACCCCCGCGGTGGACGCCGCCAAACTCCGGCTCGCCCGCGAGAGCGGGGAGGCGGTGGTGCGTCTGGTCGAGGAGGGTACGACCGCACGGCAGATCGTCACGCTGGAGAGCCTGAGAAATGCCGTGCGGGTGGACATGGCCCTCGGCGGTTCGACGAACACGGTGCTCCACCTGATGGCGGTGGCCACCGAGGCCGGGGTGCCGCTCTCCCTCGACGACTTCAACGAGATCGGCGAGAGCGTCCCGCACCTCAGTTCCATGCAGCCCGGGGGGCCGCACTCGATGGTCGCCCTCCACCGGGCCGGGGGGATACCGGCGGTTCTCCACGAACTCTCCGACCTGCTGGAGGACGCGGTCACCGTCTCAGGCGAACGTATCGGAGAGATCGCGGAGAAGGGCCGGGTCCTGGACGGTGCGGTGATCAGGCCGCGCACCGATCCCGTGCACGCGGCCGGCGGCCTGCGGGTGCTGCGCGGAAGCCTCGCCCCGGACGGCGCGGTGGTCAAGTGCGCCGCGGTCGACGAGGCGATGTGGCGGCACACCGGGCCGGCCCGTGTCTTCGACGGCGAGGACGCGGCGATGCATGCGATCCTGGCGCAGGAGATCAGGGAGGGGGATGTCGTGGTGATCCGGTACGAGGGCCCGCGGGGCGGGCCCGGGATGCCTGAGATGCTCTCGCCGACCTCGGCCCTGATGGGCCTGGGCTATACACGGGTGGCCCTGGTCACCGACGGGCGGTTCTCCGGCGGGACGAGGGGGCCGTGCATCGGGCACGTCGCCCCTGAGGCCGCGGCCGGCGGCCCGATCGCTCTTGTCAGGGACGGAGACCGGATCGCCGTCGACCTCTTCGCCCGGCGGATCGACCTCCTCGTCGACGAAAAAACCCTGGAAGAGCGGCGTATCGCCTGGAAACCGGCTGAAAAGGAGTTGCGCGGCGTCCTGAAACGGTACGCGGCTCTGGTCGGGCAGGCCGATATCGGTGCGGTCCTGCGGTGAAGATTCTACGATTGAGGGGATGGTCTGTCTGACCGACGTGCCTTCCCCATCAATCGCGCGAGGGTTTCTCTCATGCTCTTTGATGCTCACATCTCGAAAATCGGGCTTTGTAGAATCAGGCATGAACCCCAGGTTCATGCCCAATTCTACAGAGCCGAAAGTTTGACGATTGGGAGCGGGAAGGCAGCATGAAAGTTCCTCAAGAGGGGATTGCCGTCCGCCGCCAATCTTCATCTCCTGGCGGAAGAAATGCGTCCAGAATCCCTGGAAGGAAGCACTCCGGCCTGAGGAAGTGTTCCAGGCCTCAGGGGGTTTTGGGGTATGCTCCACGATAAACTTTTGATGCTGTATGCCTGAGGCATGCCCCTGATTCATCCCTGATTTTCCAAAATCCATTTCGGAGAGTTCAAATCCCCTGCAATATACCTATTCCTCTGTGCAGGATCCCCACCTGCTCCGAGGTGATAGTAAAATGATCGAGAGATTCCTTGAAGGTAACAAGACCTTCGTTGAGGGTGAATTCACTGAGCACAACGATTACTACCAGGAACTTGCCACCGGCCAGAGCCCGACGGTCCTCTGGATCGGGTGTTCCGACTCCAGGGTCGCCCCCGAGCGGATCACCGGGGCACGGGCCGGCGAGATCTTTGTCCACCGCAACATCGGCAACATCGTCAGGATCGGGGACTGGAACTTCGCCACCATCCTGGAGTATGCCGTCAAGCACCTGAAGGTCCACGACATCGTCGTCTGCGGCCACTCGGACTGCGGGGCGATGAAGGCCCTCACCGCGGAAGGCGAGTCTGACGAGGCCTACATCCCGCTCTGGCTCTCCAACGCCGCCAGCGCCATGGAAGCCGTCGAGGCGGAGACGCCGCGGCCCGAGGACGCCGAAGGGATGAAGAAGTGGCGGCGGCTGGTCGAAGAGGAGAATGTCCGCCTCCAGCTTGAAAATCTCAGGACCTACCCGATCGTGCGGGAAGCCGAGAGAGAGGAGAAAGTCACCCTTCACGGCCTTTACTTCGACCTCGAAACCGGCGTGCTGGAAAAAATCGCGTGAGCCGGTCGGGATACGACCATCCCGGTTAGCGATCCAGAACGCGTCTCCGGGCCGGGATCGCACCCGGCGCCGATCTTTTTTGAAGCGTGGAGAGAGTCCCATGCCGGTGCGGATCCCCAACGACCGAGACGGGAAAGCACTCCCCCAGTTATCCTGACGCCGGGTGCTCGCGACGGCGCGCACGACCCTCTTCTGGAGAGATGCCGCCGATTATTCTGATCGACGTTGATAATTTTCAATGAGAATGAAAGGCCCTATACAATCCTCCAGATCCTTTTCGGGCAATTGATCTGACTGATCCTTACCGTTGACGAGGAGTTCCTCGGCTTTCGGCTCTACAGAAATCATCGTGATGATCCTCTTCGGCGGAGGGCTGGCCGCTCGAAGACCCGCCGGCCTTCTCATGTTCGCTCCGCTCACACTCGAAAATCAAAGATTTTTTCGACTCCCTTCAGTCGTCTCCCCGATCCCCCCGCGCGAAGATAGGCGGGGGATGGCAGTACGCTCTTCATGGCGATTGATTTTGCCTTCCTGGCCCTATCTTCATCCCGGAGGTCCGGGGGCTCTGCCCCCGGCGCAAGGGTGCGGGAAGGTGTGATGATCGGATGTGCCGCCCTCATCGTAGAATCGTTCCTGGAATCTCGCACCGGGGGGTTGCACCCCCCGGACCCCCCACGACGAAGATCGGTGGGGGCGGCAATGAAGTGGTCGCCCTATGTGGTGTCCTGCTCCGAAGAGGGAGCAAGGATCCACTCACCAGAGACCACCAGAAATATTCATCCCGTATGCTTGAGCCCAGGGTTCATGCCCGATTCAACAGATCCAGAAAATTACACCTCACGGAAAAATCGAAGACAAAGATATCAGACAAAAAAAAGGGGGTTGTCCACGGCCCTCAGTTCAGAGCCGCATCGATCTCTTTTTTGATCAGGGGCATGGAGATCCGCCCGACCGGCGTCACCCGCCCGTTGACCAGAATGATCGGGAGCGGAGGCTGGTGTTCCTCGACGATCTTCTGGACATAGTCCGGCACCCCATCGTCGAGGAGCGTGAACTTCACCGCGACCTGCCCCGGGTACTCGGCCATGAGCCGGTCTTTGAGGGCATCGACCGCTTTCACCAGGTTCTCGGAGGGGGAGCAGGCATGAAGGTCGCAGCTGCGCTGTTCATTGCAGGGGAACGGCCCGCATGACCCGTACGAAAACCCGATAATCTCGATCTCAGCATGATCAGCCATGATCACCTGTTGGCGCCGGCCCGATATGAGTATTTGTTCGGTACTAGAGAGGCGGCACCGAGTCGATCCCCTCCAGCACTCCGGAGAGACGCTCGCGCACCTCCTCCTCCCATCCCGCAATCGCCCTGATGTCGGTCAGGTCGTCCACCCCGTCGAGGAGCACCTCCCCCGCCGTCCTGACCCCGAGGGAGGTGAAGAACGCACCGACGACCCGCCGCACACACTCGAAGTTCTCCGAGCCCCTGCGTCCGGCCACCGCAAGGAGGAGCCCGGCCTGCTCCCGTCCCCGGACGCCGGCGAGGGCGCGCCCGGCTCGGAGGGCCTGGCACCGGTCGATGACCGCCTTCAGCGCCGCCGGGACGGTCTCGGTGTACACGGGCGTGCAGACGACGATGAGCCGCGCATGGTCCAGGGCCGGGACCACCTCGTCCATCCGGTCCTCGATGACGCACCTGCCTGAATTAAAACAGCGGTAACACGCGGTGCAGGGCTCCACCCCGAACCTGTCAGGGGAGATGACCTCGCAGCGCAGCCCGGCCTCGTTGCACCGGTCCGCCACCCATCCGGCAAGGACCGCTGAGTTCCCGTGCGGGCGCGGACTGCCCTGAAGGAGCACCGCCCCGGCCGCGGGTGCGCGCGGCCGCCCGGCGGCCAGCGGCTCGGGCGGGTGGAGGAGGAAGGTGTCGGGCCTGAGCGGAAGTTCCTCTTTCAGCCGGAAAAAAGCGGTCACGGCGACGTTGTGCGCGGTCTGCATGCTGCCCGGCGGGTACTCGTAGGTGTTGGTATGGTACGTGTACAGCACGTCGCCGCCCGCGCGTAACTCCAGCGTGTAGCGTGTCATGCCTGAGAGCACCTCCGAGAGATCCTCGCTGAAGAGGACCAGTTCGCACCTCTCCCCTCGCACCTCAACCTCTGCCGATTTCAGGAGCACCGCCTCAGCCATCCCCCTCACCTACGACGAGAGAGGGACCCTCCCCATATAACCCTTCCCACCCTGCGGGGGGGGACATCCCCATATGTTAAAAAGGTGCATGGCGCAATGAATATGGTAATTCAATGAAGGCGGTTCTGGGTCTTGAAGACGGCGAATTCGTTGTCGGAGAGGGATTTGGTGTTGAAGGCTCCTGTTCCGGGGAACTGGTCTTCAGCACGCAGATGACCGGGTACATGGAGGCGCTGACCGATCCGAGTTATGCGGGTCAGCTCCTCATGTTCACCTTCCCTCTCGTCGGCAATTATGGCGTAGACCATGATAATTTCCAGAGTCCGGGGGTGTGTGCCCTTGGGTGCATTACACGGGAAGTGTGTACGCATCCGACAACCCTTCCCTCACTCCCTGACTTTTTTGAAGAAAACAATCTTTTTGGCATCACCGGCGTCGACACCCGGAGGCTCACCGTCAAGACGAGGGAGCACGGGACGATGCGGGCCGCCCTCATCGTCGGGAGCGACGACGGGGAGGAAGCGGTGCGGATGGCCCGCGCCGCCCCCGACGTCGCGGAGACTGACCTCATCCCGCAGGTCTCCTGCGACGAGCCCTTCCGCATCCCTGGGAGGGGCAAGCGGATCGCGGTCATGGACCTCGGGATCAAAAAGAACATCGTGATCAGCCTTGCAAGGCGCGGCGCGGACCTCTACCTCTTCCCGCACGACGCCACGCCGGCAGAGATCGGGGCCTGCGAGCCCGAGGCCCTCTTCATCACCAACGGGCCGGGCGACCCCCAGCGGGCCACCGGCGCCATCAACGCGGTGAAGCACTACCTGGGCGAACTGCCGGTCTTCGGGATCTGCATGGGCAACCAGGTGGCCGCGCTCGCCCTGGGGGCCGAGACCTACAAGATGAAGTTCGGGCACCGCGGCTCGAACCAGCCGGTCAGGCACATGAACGGACAGATCTACATCACCACGCAGAACCACGGCTTCGCGGTGGACGCCGGGACCCTCCCCGAAGGGTGCCGGGTCGCCTACGAGAACGTCAACGACGGCAGCCTCGAAGGGTTCTGCGACGAAGACCTCAACCTCTTCTGTGTCCAGTTCCACCCCGAGGCCCATGGTGGGCCGCACGATACCGAACGTCCCATCTTCGACCTGATGTACAGGAGGATCGTCTGATGCCGCGCAACCAGCAGATCAAGAAGGCGCTGATCATCGGGTCGGGCCCGATCCAGATCGGTCAGGCCGCAGAGTTCGACTTCTCGGGCTCGCAGGCCTGCCGCGCCCTCAGGGAGGAAGGGGTCGAGGTGGTCCTGGTCAACTCCAACCCGGCGACCATCCAGACCGACCCCGAGATGGCAGAGCGGGTGTACATCGAGCCGCTCCAGGCCGAGATCATCGCAAAGATCATCGAGAAGGAGAAGCCCGACGGGATTCTCTCGGGTATGGGCGGCCAGACCGGGCTGAACATGACAGCCGAACTTGCGGAGATGGGCGCCCTTGACGGCGTCGAGATCCTGGGCACGCCGCTCGAGGCGATCTACGAGGGGGAGGACCGTGAGAAGTTCAAGGCCCTGATGAACCGGATCGGCGAACCTGTGCCGAGGAGCATGATCCTTGAACATATCGAGGACCTCGGCAAGGCACTCGAAGTGGTCGGCCTGCCGGCGATCATCAGGCCCGCGTACACCCTCGGCGGTGCGGGCGGCGGGATCGCTCACACCGAGGAAGAACTCCGTCGGATCGTCGACGTCGGTCTCAACCGCTCGCGTATTCACCAGGTGCTCATCGAAGAGTCGGTGATGGGCTGGAAGGAGATCGAGTTCGAGGTGATGCGCGACGCCGCCGATACCTGCATCATCATCTGCGGGATGGAGAACGTCGACCCGATGGGCGTCCACACCGGCGAGTCGGTCGTCGTCGCCCCGATCCTGACCCTGCGCGACGACGAGTTCCAGATGATGCGCTCGGCGGCGATCAAGATCATCCGCGCCCTGAACGTCCAGGGCGGGTGCAACATCCAGTTCGCCTACAAGGAGGGCGATTACCGGGTCATCGAGGTCAACCCGCGCGTCTCGCGTTCCTCGGCCCTCGCCTCCAAGGCGACCGGGTACCCGATCGCGCGGGTGGCGGCCAAGATTGCTATCGGTCTGCACCTCGACGAGATCACCAACTCGGTCACCGGCGTGACGCCCGCCTCCTTCGAACCGGCCATCGACTATGTCGTCGTCAAGGTTCCGCGCTGGCCCTTCGACAAGTTCAAGACCGCCGACCGTACGCTCACCACGGCGATGAAGTCGACCGGCGAAGTAATGGCCATCGGCCGGACCATCGAGGAGGCCTTCAAGAAGGCGATGCGCTCGCTCGACACCGACGTGCGCGAGCACACCAACGCGAACGAGATCAGGATGATCCTCTCCAGCCCCACCGACGAGCGCTTCGGTTGTCTCTTCGACGCCGTCAGGCAGGGGATGAGCGTGGAGGAGATCGCCGGGCTCACCAATATCACGCCCTTCTTCCTGGAGAAGGTCAGGCACATCGTCGAGATCGAGGACCGGCTCAAAGCGGAGAAGAGCGAGGAGTCGGTGCGGGTCGCCAAGAACTACGGTTTCTCCAACACCGAGATCGTCGACCTCACCGGGATGGATGCGGAGACGGTCGAGCGGATCGCCGGCCGGCCGACCTACAAGATGGTCGACACCTGCGCCGCCGAGTTCCCGGCACAGACGCCGTACCTCTACTCCACCTGGGAGGAGGAGAACGAGGACCTCCATGACGAGCGCAAGAAGGTGCTCATCCTCGGCTCAGGCCCGATCCGGATCGGGCAGGGGATCGAGTTCGATTACTGCACCGTCCATGCGGTCACCGCAGTGCGGGAGGAGGGCGTCGCCGTCCACATCGTCAACAACAACCCTGAGACGGTCTCCACCGACTTCGACACCTCTGACCGGCTCTTCTTTGAGCCGATGCAGCTGGAGGACGTCGTCAACATCCTCACAAACGACGATTACGACGGGGTGATGGTCCAGTTCGGCGGGCAGAACTCGGTGAACCTGGCCATCCCGATCGAGCAGGAGATCGCACGCCTCGGGCTCAAGACGAGGGTGCTTGGCACCTCACCGGACGCCATGGACATGGCCGAGGACCGCGACCGCTTCAGCGTCCTCCTGGACAAACTCGAGATCCCCTCGGCCCCGAACAGTTCGGCCTACTCCGAGGAGGAGGCCAGGTCAATCGCCGAAGATATCGGATACCCGGTTCTGGTCAGGCCGAGTTATGTGCTGGGCGGCCGGGCGATGGAGATCGTCCACGACGAGGTCGAACTGGACAGTTACATGAAGGAAGCGGTGCGGGTCTCGAAGCAGCACCCGGTGCTCATCGACCGTTTCCTCCAGGACGCCTTTGAACTCGACGTGGACGCCGTCTGCGACGGGGAGGAGGTGCTCATCGGCGGCGTGATGGAGCATATCGAGGAGGCCGGCGTCCACTCCGGCGACTCGGCCTGCGTCATCCCCACCCAGTCCCTGCCGGCGTCGGTGATCGACCGGGTGAAGGACTACACTCGCCGGATCGCCCTGGAGATGGGAGTCGTCGGGCTCATCAACATCCAGCTTGCGGTCAAGGACGACGTCGTCTATGTGCTCGAAGCAAACCCGCGGGCAAGCAGGACGGTGCCCTTCGTCTCGAAGGCGACCGGGCTCCCGCTCGCGAAGATCGCCGCGAAGGTGATGATGGGACGCAAACTCGCCGAACTCGGCTACGAGGAGCGGACCATCTCCCATGTGGCCGTCAAGGAGGTGCTCCTGCCCTTCAACAAACTTCCGGGCGTCGACACGGTCCTCGGCCCCGAGATGAAGTCGACCGGCGAGGTGATGGGTCTGGACTATGACTTCGGCCGGGCCTACTACAAGGCCTGCCTCGCCGCGGACAACGACCTGCCCCTCGAGGGCAATGTCTTCATCTCGGTCTCCGACGAGCAGAAGGAGTCGGTCGTCCCGGTCGCCAGGAAACTCCAGGCACTCGGGCTAACCATCTACTGCACGGGCGGCACGGCCGAGTACCTCAGCCAGTCAGGAGTCGAGGTGAAGATGGTCAGGAAGGTCCAGGAGGGCTCGCCCAACGTCGTCGACATGATGCGTAAAGGGGAGATCAGCCTGATCATCAACATCCCCTCGGACAAGCAGTCCCGCCACGACCACTACACCATCATGCGGGTGGCCATCGACTACTCGGTGCCCTACATCACCACCCTCTCCGCAGCCGAGGCGGCGGCGCAGGCGATCGAGGTGATGAAGCACGAGGAGATCACCATCGAGCCCCTGAACCACTATATCGGGAAGGCCTGAGGGTCTTCTTTTTTCATTTTTTGGGTCTGTAGATATTCTTTGATGGACTCTTAGGCGGGGGACGCCACAGGGTACGTGATCCCCTGAAAAGCGATCGGCTCTTTCCTGTCCCGGTTCTATCCTCGGGGTCATGACAACAGGACAAGTGTGATGATCGGATATGCCGTCCCTTATTGCGGGATCTTTTCTGCCATCTCGCGTGAGGATAGGGCGGAGACGCCACAGGGGAGGGGAATCCCGCTGGAAAGAGAGCGGCCCTCTCCCGTCCAGGTTCTATCTTCGGGGTCACGACGACGGGGAGGTGTGGTGATCAAGAATGTGCCGTCCCCTCATCATCGGATCTGTTCTGTTGTCTCGCGTGAAGATAGGGGGGGACGGCACGGGGCGCGTGATCCCGCGGGATAATGATCTCCCCTCTCCCGTCAGGAGGTCAATCTTCGGGGTCACGACGACGGGACGGCGTGATGATCAGAATGTGCTGCCCCCCCATCGCAGGATCTTTCCCACAGTCTCGCGTGAAGATAAGGGGGGCGGTGAGAGCCCAAATTCGTTTCTGTTGTTTTGTCGTGAGTTGAGACGTGAGAATCTCCGACATGACCTTCCCGG
The DNA here is from genome assembly GCF_019633745.1 of Methanofollis formosanus. Taxonomy (NCBI): domain Archaea; kingdom Methanobacteriati; phylum Methanobacteriota; class Methanomicrobia; order Methanomicrobiales; family Methanomicrobiaceae; genus Methanofollis; species Methanofollis formosanus. The sequence continues at coordinate 532,826 of NZ_CP037968.1, forward strand.
CCCTATCTTCATCCCGGGGGTCCGGGGGCAGCGCCCCCGGCACCGATGTTTGGGAAGGCGTGATGATCCGATGTGCCGCCCTCATCGTAGAATCGTTCCTGGAATCGTGCACCGGGGGGTTGCACCCGCCGGACCCCCCACGACGAAGATGTGCGGGGGCGGCAATGAAGTGGTCGCCCTATGTGGTGTCCTGCTCCGAAGAGGGAACAAGGATCCACGCACCAGAGACCACCAGGAATGTTCATCCCGTATGCTTGAACCCAGGGTTCATGCCTGATTCTACACAGCCGAAAAAAGTTAAAAAGTCCCGGCCGCGATCCCGTTCAACTCGTCGATAAGTTCCGCCAGTGCCGGCGGGACTGCTCCGTCCTCTGCATGGATCGTCTTGCCTGCGGCGGTCACCTCGTACGAGAAGAGGTCATAGCCCTGGCATGCCGGGCGGTACTCCGGCCCGAGACGCTGGTAGGCCTCAGAGGTGATGATCGCGGTGATGTTGTCCATTGTCTGCTGGTTGAGAGGGACGAGAATCTCTTCGCCGTGCCTGGAGACGATTGCGGTGTTGTTTGTATAGACGACGACGGTGTCGTTGGCGCCCATGAACCCGCCGCTGAGGTGGTACTCGACGAGCGTCCTGTCGGCATCCTCAGGAGCGCCGGCCGATGAGGTGCACCCGGCCGCCAGGAGGGCGAGGAGGAGGCAGCCTGTGATGAGGAGGGTGTGAATCGATCGCATAGTATGGATATGATCCGACGTCCTCTCCGATAACCGGTCCTGTGACTGCGAGATATTTTGCAGTCATCAGAGGAATGCTCCCGGCTCCCTGTCAGAAAAGCCCGGACCCGACCTCAACCCCCTTCTTTTCGCTCCCCTCCTTCACAAACGTCCCTTGCCGGTACTCCCTGAGCGCCTCCCGCACCTCCTCCTCGGTGTTCATCACGATGGGGCCGCCCCACGCGACCGGTTCCCTGATGGGCCGGCCAGAAAGGAAGAGAAACCTGAGGGGGAGGTCACGGGCGCGGACGGTCACCTCGTCGCCGTCGCCGTACAGGACCACCTGGCGGTTGTGCGCCTCACCCCCCGCCCCGTCATCGAACCTCCCCGCCCCGTCATCGAACCTCCCCGCCCCGTCGACGACATAGGCGAAGACCGTGTAACCCTCCTCCACCGGATGGACGAATTCGGCGCCCGGCTCGACCGCCACGTCGAGGTACACCGGATCAACGACGATCCCCTGCACCGGCCCGACGGCCCCGGCACATTCGCCGGCGATCACCCGTACGGTCACACCGGGGGCCGGAGAAACCACCGGGATCTCGGCGGCCCGCACCTCCCGGTAGCGCGGGGCCATCATCTTCTGCGCCCGCGGGAGGTTCACCCAGAGCTGGAACCCTCCCATCGCTCCGTCGACCGGCATCGGCATCTCCTGGTGGACGATCCCCGAACCTGCGGTCATCCACTGGACGTCCCCGGCACCGATCGTCCCGGCATTGCCGATGCTGTCCCCGTGCTCCACTCGCCCCGCAAGCATGGAGGTGACCGTCTCGATCCCCCGGTGCGGGTGCCAGGGGAAACCGGCGAGATAGTCCTCGGGCCGGTCGGCGCGGAAGTCGTCGAGCATCAGGAAGGGATCGAAGAGCGGCACCTCCCTCGCGCCGAACGCCCGGTGCAGTCTCACCCCGGCGCCCTCGACGGTCTTGAGCGCATCCAGCACGCGCACGACCTCTCGTCTGCGGGTCATGGCCGGGACGGCGGGAAAAGTGGGCCCCTCACCACCTGACCCTCTCCTGTTTCTTCTTCAACTCCTCGAAGGGGACGAGCGTGTAACTGTGGAGTTTCCCCTCCGCGTCGAGGGCGAGTTCGAGGTACAACCCCTGCCCGGTGTGTTCCATCGCCACCGTCGCCGGGTCGCCGCCCTGCTGGGCAAACCCCATCCTGACCAGTTCGTCCTCGAAAAGCCTGAGCGGCATCCCCCCGTAGCGGTCGAGAAGAGCCTCCGCGTCTTTCATCACGTCGACCTGGAGCGTCTTGATGACCATGTCTGCCGATACTGCGCCGACTCCTATGAATAGATGCCGGTCACAGGAGTCAGGCCAGGAGCACCCCCTTGATGACGAGGATATAGAGGGAGAGGAGGGCCGCCTCACCCGCCCCCACCCCGACCAGGCACTTCCAGAGCGGAACCCTGAGGGTGGAGGCAAGGTAGACGACAAGGTCGGTGGGGACAATGGGGCAGATGCTCCACCCGGCGATGACGGGAAACTGGTGTTCCAGGAGGTGCGCTCTGATCTGCGCCGACTGTTCGGGGTACCGCTTCTCGAGAACGGCGTCAAAACCGAGGCGGCGTGCGCAGCAGTGAACCAGGGTGGAGGAGGTGAGGATGCCGAGCATGCTCACGACAAACACTTCCAGGGGATCGAAGAGCACGATCCCCGAGAGAAGAAGAGGCGTCGAAGGGACGAACACCAGGCCCCTGATCGAGAGAATGAGGAAGTAAACGAGAAGGGCGACGGCACGATGCTCGTCGGTGGTGCCGTCGAGAGCGGCGAGGCTGAAGTACTCCGGGTACAGCACATATGCCATGAGGCCGAGGGCGACCAGGGAGGCCCAGATGAAGGGGACGGCCCGCCGCAGCCACATGCGTCAGGGCCCCCGCGGACTGGTGCGGGGAGGTGCGGGGTGCGGGGGGCCTCTGCGGATGGAATACTGAGAGACTGCTGATCTGGAATGGAGAGAGATGAGCGCATGGGTGCAGGGTATCGGGGAGAGATCCTCTCTGTTAGATCCTGCCGGTGTAGCCATGCTCAGGTTCCCTCTTTCTTCTCTCCCCCCTCATCATGCTTTTGCCCGGGTCGACATCTTGACCTGAGAGTGGCATGACAAAATATAAATTAAAAATATTAAAATTTAATACGCAATGGGTTTTGAAATAAGTGCGAGGAATAGATTTGAAATCCTTTTCATTCTTTCGATAATGTTTCTTCTTTTCATCTCGTCTGGTTGCACCACGACCGGGCAGACGCAGGCCTCGATCTCCGGCACCGTCACCGGCGACTACACCACAGGACCGGTCTATGTCGTCGCTCTCGATGCAGACCGGTATGGTCCCCCTGACATCAGGGTGATGGAAAGCGGCGAGCATCCCGAACAGTCGGAGTATGTCACCGCGTTCACAGCCCTCACGGCACCCGGCGCCTTCAAGATCGACGGGCTGCCCGCCGGGAACTACACCCTGTACGCCTGGGCCGACACCGACGACAACGGCTGGATCGACCATGCGACATACCGCGACCCGACCGGCTGGCACAGCACCGGGGAACGTCTTGGGCCCGGGACCGTATCGCTCGCTCAGGGCGATTCCCTCCGGGACGTCGGGATCAGACTCGTCGCCCCCTCCCCGTACCCAGAGGAACTGAACATCTCGGTCGGTGACGGCGGCGGGAGACTCACTGTCATGAAGGGCCGCCCGGTCCTTCAGCTCAGGGGCACGCCCGACGAGCGGGCATATGCGATGGGTTACCTGGCCGGCCCGCAGATCAAGGACTGGATCGAGTATGTCCTCCTTGAGACATTTTACCCATCGGCCGAGGAGTATGACGATATTTTCATCCCCTATCTGAAAGCACACATGACAGGCGTGCTTGCAGAACGCGGCGACGAGTTCGATGCGGTCCTCGACGGGATGGAAGCGCGAGGGGTCGACCTCTATTCCGAAACTCTGGGCCGAAACCTCACCCGCGAGGACATCCTCGCCGAGAACGCCTATTCCTTCCTCCTGTACTTCAGGCTCTACGGCCTCGCCATGGGCGACCTCAACCTCGGAAACAGCAGTGTCCAGGACGGAGGGATCTCACCGCACCTCTGTTCGAGCGCGGTTGCATGGGGGAACAGGACAGAGAACGACGAACTCGGCGGCGGGGTTATCCACGGCAAGAACATGGACGGCGAGACCGACCTCAGGAAGGTGACGGTGAACAGCCTCCTGATCGTCGCCTCTGACCCTCCGGCAGGGTCGGGACAGAAGCGTGTGGTGGGGTTCGACTGGCCAGGTTTCATCGGCACTTTCAACGGCATGAACGAGGACGGACTGGTCCTGGTACCCCACTCCTCTCCCTCGGTCCCGGCATGGAACGAGACAGACCTGTTCCCGTACGTCCTGCTGTACATGGACACCCTCCAGGGGGAGAGCAGTGTGGACGGTGCGTGGGAGTACTGGCAGACGATGAACCGGACGCGGACGGGGGGGTATAACGCCGGGGTCTCGATGCCGTACCTGAACTCTTCGGGAAGCGCCCCGGTCTGCTTTGAGGCGGACTCCTACGGCGGGGCCAAGCGCAAAGCCGGGTTCATCGAGCCGGAAGATCCCTTCTCCCTCATCATCGCAAACACCTTCTACCAGTATCAGGGCGAGAACCCGGAGGCAGTCTCAAAGGTACAGGGATATCACGAGACGATCGAGCCCGGAGACTATCGGTATCTGGCGATGCTCGACCTCTTCAATGAGTACGAGAAAGAGGGGCGGACCATCGGCACCCCCGAGATGATCGCACTCATGCAGGCGGCTTCGACCTCAGAGGAGTACCAGGGGATCACCGAGTACACCTTCATCGCCTACCCCGACCAGGGAGCGTTTGCCGTAGCCACTGAGGACCTGGTAAACCACACCCTCGACGCCCCGTTTGCGCCGTTCACCAGGTATTCCTTCGACGAGGTCTTCGGGTAGGCCTGCCTTCACTCATTTTTTTCCCGGTGCGTCCAGGGATACCTCGCGTACAGGCTCCGCGCCATCCTCTCCATATCGAAGAGTTCGGCCGCCTCTTTCTCGGTGAGATATCCCTTCTCCACGGCGAGGGCAGGGACCGCCACCCCCCGGCACCTCGCCTCCTCGGCGATTTCGGCCGCCCTGAGATAGCCGATGCGCGGCGAGAGGAGGGTGGCGAGGGCCGGGTTTCTCATCAGGGAGGCGCGGGCCTGCCCCCGGTTCGCTCCTATTCCGGCGACGCACTTCTCCTCGAAGAGGGGGAGGAAGGAGATGAGGAGCGAGAGGGAGGTGAGGATGTTGTACGTCATCACCGGCGTCATCACGTTCAGGTCGATCTGCCCGGCCTGCGCGGCGAGGGCCACGGCGGTGTCGTTGCCTACCACCTGGAAGCAGACCATGTCGAGGCACTCGGCCATCACGGGGTTCACCTTCCCGGCCATGATCGAGGAGCCGGGCTGGACGGCAGGGAGGGTAACCTCGGCCAGGCCGCTCGTCGGGCCCGAACCCAGGAGCCGGAGGTCGTTGGCGATCCGGATCAGTTCGAGGGCGAGTTCACGCAGGGCGCCGGAGAAGGCCGCCATCTGGGCGCGGCTCTGGAGGGCCTCGAAGGAGTCGCCGGCCGGAACGAGGCCGAGGCCGGTGAACCTGTTGAGGTCGGCGATGACCGTCTCACGGAACTGCGGGTGGGCGTTGGCCCCGGTGCCGCTCGCCGTCCCGCCGATGGCCACCTCCATCAGGTCTTCCCGCCGCTCCTTCACCCGCCAGGCCGCCCGGCGGAGCGCCGTGGCGTAGGCCGTGAACTCGTCGCCGAGGGTGAGGGGCAGGGCGTCCATCAGGTGAGTCCGCCCGCTCTTCTGGACGTCGGAGAACTCTTCCCCTTTTGTGGAGAAGGCCAGGGCCAGCGAGTCGAGGGCCTCGAGGAGACGGTCGGCCTCGGTGATGACCGCGATATGCGAGGCCGTCGGGAAGGTGTCGTTGGTCGACTGGCCCCGGTTGACATGGTCGTTGGGGGAGAGGTAACAGTAGTCCCCCCTCTCGCGTCCCAGGAGTTCGAGGGCCCGGTTTGCCAGCACCTCGTTGACATTCATATGAAAGGACGTCCCCGCACCGGCCTGGAAGACGTCCACCGGGAACTGATCGTCGAAGCGCCCTTCAAGCCCCTCGTCCGCGGCCCTGACGATCGCCCCTCCCCGTTCCCCGTCGATCTCGCCGAGGGCCATATTTGCATAGGCCGCCGCCTTCTTGAGGACGAGGTACGCCCTCACCAGTGCCGCGGGTTCCCGCACGCCGCTCACCGAAAAATTCTCGACCGCCCGCAGGGTCTGGATCCCCCAGTAGACATCGGCGGGCACCTCTCGCGCCCCCAATGAGTCGCGCTCACGACGGGTGGGCACCCTCTCACTCACCCCCCTTCTTTCGTCTCGTCAGTTCGGCCCGCGCCCGCCCGATGGCCACATTCGGCTCGATCCCCCTCGGGCAGACCCGCCGGCAGTTGGCGTGAAACTCGCACCGCCACCACCCATGGGGAGTGTCCGCAGTCCTCAGGCGGCGGCCGTCCCCGGCCTCCCTGGAGTCGAGGTGGAAGCGGTACACCTTCGCCAGTGCCGCGGGGCCCGCGTAGGCGGGATCGTCTCCGTCGACCGGGCAGGCCCCATAGCAGGCCCCGCAGAGGAGACAGGCGGTGTAGGCCTCAAGGGCCCCGGCCGTCTCAGGCGCCATCAACCGCTCGCGCTCTGGTGCCCGGTCCGCCGGGGCGAAGGTCGGTCTCATAGCCCGGTAGTGCGCGAAGAAGGGCGCCATGTCCACGACGAGGTCGCGGAGCACCGGCAGGTGAGGGAGGGGTTCGACCAGCACCGTCGTCCTGGCGTCCCACGCCTCGCCCCCCTCGATCGCCGGGTACGGCGCGAGTGGTTCGCGCTCCTCCCCGGCGAGCAGTCCGGCCACCTGCGTCCTGCAGGCCAGGGCCGGGTACCGGTTGACGAGCATCGCACAACTCCCGCAGACCGCACCCCGGCAGGAGTACCTGAAGGCAAGGGAGTCGTCGTAGACCTCTCTTGCCCTGAAGAGCGCACCGAGCACGGTCATGCCGGGTTCGGCATCGATCTCGAAGAGGTCATAGTGCGGCGCCGTCTCTGGCCGGCCGTCATGCCGCAAAACCTTCAGCATCATCAGTACACCCGCTCCTGCGGTTCGAAGGTGCCGATGGTCACGGGCGCGTACGAGATGACCACCTTGCCGTCGGCCAGACCGGCCATCGTGTGCCTGAGATAGCGTTCGTCGTCACGCTTCGGAAAGTCGGTGCGAGTGTGCGAACCCCGACTCTCCCGGCGCATCAGTGCCCCGCGGGCCACCGTCTCCCCGACGAGGAGGAGGTCCTCAAGTTCGAGGAGGTTGACGAGCGCCTGGTTGAACCTCCGGCCCCGGTCGCCGACCGAGGCCCCGGCGGCATGCTTGCGAAGGGCCGTGAGCGTCGAGAGTCCGTCCTGCATCTTCTGCTCCTCCCTGAAGATCCCGAAAGAGCGGTACATCGTCTCCTTCAGGTCGCGCAGGAGGGCCGGGACTTTCTCTTCTCCCTCGCGGCCGAGGAGTGCGGCGACCCGCCGTTCATCTGCCGCGGCCGCCTCGACGGCCGGACCGGGGTCAGGCCTCGCGCGTGCGTTCACCGCATCGATGATCCCGTCCGCGGCCCGCCGCCCGAAGACCACGGTTTCGAGGAGCGAGTTGCCGCCGAGACGGTTCGCCCCGTGGACGCTGACACAGGCGCACTCGCCCGCGGCGTACAGCCCCGGCACCCCCGTTCTGCCCCCGTCGTCGACGGCGATCCCGCCCATCGAGTAGTGCTGGGCAGGCTGTACCGGGAGCGGTTCGGCGACCGGGTCGATGCCTGCAAAGTCCAGGGCGATCTGCCTGATGCCGGGCAGCCGCGCCATGATCTTCCCGGCGCCCAGAGCGGTGAGGTCGAGGTGGACATATCCCCCCGGAAACCCCCGGCCTTCGGCGACCTCGGTCTCGATCGCCCTGGCGACGACGTCGCGCGGGGCGAGGTCGAGGGAGTGGGGGGCGTAACGCGCCATGAACCGCTCCCCTTCCCGGTTGAGGAGGATCCCTCCTTCCCCACGCGCCCCTTCGGTGATCAGGATGTTTGTCCCGGCAAGCGAGGTCGGGTGAAACTGGACGAACTCCATGTCCTTGAGCATGGCCCCGGCGCGGAGGGCGAGGGCCGCCCCGTCGCCGGTGTTGATGAGGGCGTTGGTCGACCGGCTGTACAGCCGCCCAAACCCCCCGGTCGCGAGCAGCACCGCTTTCGCCGGGAAGGCGTGCACCTCACCGGGGGGGACGGAGAGGGCCGTGCACCCGGTGCACCGCCCCCCGTCGGTCACCAGCGAAGTGACGAAAAATTCCTCATAGAAGGCGACATCGGCCGCCATCAACTGCTCGTACAGGGTGTGCAGGATGGTGTGGCCGGTCCGGTCGGCGGCATAGCAGGTCCGCGGGAACCCGGCGCCGCCGAAGGGACGCTGGGCGATCGTTCCCTCTTCAGTCCTGGAGAAGACCACGCCCATATGTTCGAGTTCGATCACGGCCGCCGGGGCCTCCCGGCACATCACGGCGACGGCGTCCTGGTCGGCAAGATAGTCAGAGCCCTTCACGGTGTCGAAGGCGTGGGCCTCCGGGGTGTCCTCCTCGTAGCCGGGTGCGTTCCCGAGGGCGGCGTTGATCCCGCCCTGGGCGGCGACCGAGTGGGACCTGAGCGGGTGGACTTTGGAGACCACCGCCGTCGCCACCCCGGCACGGCAGGCCTGGAGTGCCGCCCTGAGTCCGGTCAGTCCGCCGCCGACGATGACCAGGTCATGGGCATGGACCTCTGCACGCGCTCCCATCTCTCCCCCCTCAGGTCATCCTGTCCTCAAACCCTTTGTGCCGGTGCATGCCGCCGGGCACACCCGCACCGCACCGCCGCCTCCTGCACCCCGGCGGCGACGGCACCCGCGACCCGGCGGTCGAGGACATCAGGGAGGATATGGTCTGGCCGCGGCTCATCGACGGTGGCGGCGAGGGCGGCGGCGGCCGCCAGTTTCATCTCGTCGGTGATCCTGGACGCGGCGGCGTCGAGGGCGCCCCTGAAGATCCCCGGGAAGGCAAGGACGTTGTTGACCTGGTTGGGGAAGTCGCTCCGGCCGGTCCCGACGATCGCCGCCCCCGCGGCCGCCGCCTCGCCGGGCATGATCTCGGGGACCGGGTTGGCCATGGCAAGGACGATCGGATCGTCGTTCATCGACCTGACCATCTCTGTGGTCACGATCCCCGGCGCCGAGACCCCGATGAAGACGTCGGCGCCGACCAGCGCATCGGCGAGGGTGCCGTCCAGGTTCCAGCGGTTGGTCTCATGGGCGAGGATGTATTTGTGCGGAAGGGAGAGGAGGTCGGATCGCCCGCGGTAGAGCGTCCCCCTGCTGTCGCAGACGATGATCTCTCCGACCGGCGTGCAGAGCATCCGGTCCATCCCCAGGCAGGTGAGGAGACGGGTGATGCCATACCCGGCCGCCCCGGCCCCGCTGACCACGATTTTCAGGTCGGCAAACTCCTTACCGATGAGTTGGCAGGCATTGACGAGGGCCGCCAGAACCACCACCCCGGTTCCGTGCTGGTCGTCATGCATCACCGGGATCCCGAGGTCCTGGAGTTCTTCTTCGATCGCAAAACATCGCGGCGCCGCGATGTCTTCCAGGTTGATCCCGCCAAAGACCGGAGCGATGTTTCGGATCTGCCCGACAAGATCCTGGTCTTTGTCGGCGAAACAGATAGGAAAAGCGTCGATCCCGGCGAACTCCCTGAAGAGGAGGGCCTTCCCCTCCATCACCGGGATGGCCCCATAGCCCCCGATGTCCCCGAGCCCGAGGACCGCCGACCCGTCGGAGACGATCGCCACGGTGTTGGCCTTGAGGGTGTAGCGGTAAGCGAGGTCGGGTGCTGCGGCGATCTGGCGGCACACCTCGGCGACGCCCGGCGTGTAGGTGAGGGCCAGGTCGTGGACCGTCCTGACCGGCACCTTCCCCCTGACACCGATCTTTCCTTGGTGCCGTTCATGGAGGTCCAGCGATTCGGCGTAGATATCCCGCCCCATAGGTGCGCCATGGTGTCCGCCGTCCTCATAAAGATTGGCGTCACTCCTGCCCGGCCGCCAGCACGCCGAGTCCGAGCACGATGAGGAGGGCACCCATCGTCCGATCGAACCAGTGGCCCATCCTGAGAAAACGGGTGCGGACCGCGGTGTGGCTGAAGAGGGACGAGACGAGCGTAAACCAGAGGGCGGTCGCCACGCCCATGTACACCCCGTACCCGGCCTGGAGGAGGGCCGGCGTGCCGGGTGTGATCACGACCGTGAAGAGGGAGAGGATAAAGAGGGCGGCCTTGGGGTTGAAGGCATTGGTCATCAACCCGGTCATGAAGGCCTTCCCCGCGCCCGGAACCCGGACAGCCTCGATCCCCCCGTCGCCGTCCTCCCGGTACGGTGGGGTCTGCAGGGCCTTGATGCCGAGGATGATGAGGCAGGCCGCGGCCAGGACTTTCATCACCGTGAAGGCGACGAGGGAATGGGCGATGAAGACCCCGATACCGAGGAGGGCATAGGTCACGTGGATGAGAAGCCCGCAGGCGATCCCGAGGCTGGTGACAAGGGCGGTTCGCCGTCCGTAACTGACGCTCTGCTTCACGACCATCGCAAAGTCAGGCCCCGGCGCGGCGACGGCCAGGAGGTGGATGACGGCGATGGTGACAAACTGGGTGAGATAGAGGGAGCCGGCCATGATCTGTGGTAGAGTGTTGGCGAGCAGGAGAAAAAAAAGCGATCAGCCGGGATTCACCTCGCCGCCTCCACCGCGAGGAGTGCCTCGACCCATCGCCGCGCCGCGCAGGGGTCGTCGGTGGCGAAACCGTCCGCGCCCATGGCCGCCGCCCGCCGCACCTCGCCCTCGGTGTTCAGCACCCAGGGGACGACGCGGAGATAGTGGGCATGGGCCTGCTCGACGAGGTCGCGGCTGAGGCGGTCGGCGCGCGGGAGAAGAATACCGGCCCCGACCGAGAGGGCGAGGCCGATGGGATCCTCGACGAGCCGCGAGAAGATGAGCCCGGTCTTCACCTGCGGGAGGACTTCCCTGACCACTTCGAGGCTGGAGGCATGGAAAGAGACGATGAGAACCCGGTCGGTCCCATGTTCCTTGACCGCCTCGCAGACCGCCGCCTCGGTCCCGACCTCTTTGATCTCCACCACGAGCCCGCACCGCCCCAGCACGAGGTCGAGCACCTCCTCGAAGGTCGGCACCTGCTCGCCCCCGCCGGCGTCGAGGCGCCGCACCTCGCGGAGGGTGAGGGCCCCGACTGCGCCGTGCCCGTCGGTCGTGCGGTCGACGGTGGGGTCGTGGACCGTCACCAGGGCGCCGTCTTCGGTCTGGCGGACGTCGACCTCGACATAGTCGGCGCATGCCATCCCCTTCCTGAGCGCCGCGAGGGTGTTCTCTGGGGCGACGGCCCGCGCCCCCCGGTGGCCGATGATGAACATGCCGGGAGGCAGGTGCCGCGAGGATATAGAGGTGACGGCCGGGGGAGGAGGACGGTCCATGACAGATCAGGGGCGTACCTGACAGGAATATTTTCCATTTCGGTCCTGTAGAATTTTGCATGAGGTGAGAGCACGCCTCATGAAATATTACCATGAAAATGATCCTGACGATTATCTCTCCGGGTTTGCATAAGAGTTTAAACCGGCCATATCTCGTTGAAGATGATATGCAGATGACAGAGACCCCTTCAGCATGATCGGCGTTCTGCCTTCCCACCCCTATCGCCATCCCAGGGGTCCGGGGGCAGAGCCCCCGGCCGATGGTGTGGGAAGGCGTGATGATCGGTTGTGCCGCCCCAGATCGTAGAATCTTTACCGCCGTCTCGCGCCGGGGGTTGCACCCCCGGACCCCCAGGAAAGAGGATAGGTGGGGGCGGCAGGTGAGTGGTGTTCCCCCCATGGTGTCCTGCTCTGAAGGGGGAGCACAGATCCAAACACCCTGGAGATCAACGAGAATTTTCATCCCGTATGCTTGAACCCGGAGTTCATGCCCGATTCCACAGAGCCGAACAGCCCGGATGATTTCTCCAGAGCCCAACAAAGCCCGAAAGACAACAACAGAAAAGTGACGGCAGACCGAGACCAGAGGCTCAAGGGTCAGAAATACACAAAAATGGAGACGCCCCGGCCGGGACTTGAACCCGGGTCAAAAGCTCCGCAGGCTTCTAGGATATCCACTACCCTACCGGGACACTGCAGACGTGCTCTATAGAATTGAACGTCATTGCATATATTCGTTCCCCTTTCCCGAAAAAAATGGGGGTCTGGTCAGACCGATTCTTCAAGCTTCCCGACCCTGACCGTCAGGTCCACGTCCACATAGGTTCCATGCATCTCCAGCAGATAGTTTCCGGGGCCGAGCACCATCAGTTCTTTCTCTCTGACCGTCGAGTAGAGGCCGCCGAACCCGTCTTCTTCCACGATGTTCCCGTTCTCGTCCCTGACGGTGATCGTAAGCCTGCTCGTGTCGCTGGGCCGGGTCACGGTCTCCCACGTCTCTTTCGTCCCATGGGTGACCAGCACCTTTCTGCTCTCGATCTCAGGCGTCACCTCGGCCTCGATGATCATAGGGGGGTGAGGGACGTCGACGTTCCATGCCTTTGAGAAAGAAGGTTTCTTCAGTTCCTCGTGGAGGACGACCGGATACTCTTGCTGTGGCGGTTGCTCGGGCGCGGGACGCGCGCTCGGCCCGAGCGTCGGTGTAGTCTCGGTCGGATAGGGGGTCACCTCAATGACATGACTGCTGTCCATCACCGTACCGGCCGTTCCATCGGACTCAGTTGTTCCTCCCCCCTGCGAGGACGTCCCCGCCTGATCCGAGGGGATCTCCTCGGCACACCCGGCGGCAAACAGGGCCATGCAGATGAGAAGAGGAAGAAGAAGATACGGAGTTTTCATCAGGAAAGAATGTAATCTCTCCATATATATGAGTTTACAGCCGGAGCAGAGGCAAGGCTATATATGAGAGAATGGATCACGCCCGAGAATATTTAATCGTTTGCATCTTCAGTTGGGGGCCGTGTAGTGCAATATGATGAAATAATCCCATAAAATATCTCTTCGGCACGGATGAGCGAATCGATGGCGACGCGTTCGTTGACCCCGTGGATCGTCGTCACCTCGCCGGGCCCGTACTCCACCGCCGGGAACCCGGCTTTCCGGAGATGACGGGCGTCGCTTGCCGCCCACTGGAAGATCGGGACCGGCGCCTCCCCATACACCCGCCTGATCTCGGCACAGACCCGTTCGGCCACCCGCGCCGACGGCGAGGTACAGGAGGGGTCGGAGACCGCGGTCACCTTCATCTCCGCCGATGGGACCAGGGCCGCGATCTCTGAGACGATCTCACCGGCCGTGCACCCCCATGGGATCCGGAGGTCCAGGTCCAGGTCGCAGTGTTCGGCCACGATATTCGCCTTCTCTCCTCCCCGGATCACGCCGGGGTTGAACATCACCCGGCGGAGCACATGGTCCAGGCCCTGGAGTCCGAAAAGTCCCTCCAGCACGGCGGAGGAGCGAGCGATCACCCGCTCCATCTCCGCACTCACCGGATAATCGCGTTCATGGAGGGCCTTGAGATACTCGATGACCTCGTGCGCCTCCATCACCGCGCTCCTCCCGACGGCCGGATACAACGAACTGTGACCGGGTTCCCCGGCAAAAGAGAGCGAGATCCGCGCAAGCCCTTTCTGTCCGATGCACGGCGAGAGGGGAGGAGTCGGTTCTGCGATGAGGGTGTCGCACGGCCTGAGCACCCCCTTGGCCAGGAGATACTCCATCCCATAACACCCGCCGGTCTCCTCGTCGCAGACAAAGACTACCTCGACCGGCGGTTCCTCGCCCTCGTCGACGGCCCGCCTGAGCGCGGTGAGCAGAGCGGCGCACCCGCCCTTCATATCGCTGCTCCCCCGCCCCCAGATGTACCCGTCCTCCTCCACGCCGCTGAAAGGAGGATGGCGCCAGCCGTCGGCGATGGCCGGGACGACATCGAGATGGCCGCAGAGGAGCAGCTGTGGGTTATGATGCCGGGCGATCAGGTTGCACCGCCGCCCGTCCCTGGAGACGACCGTGCTCTCGATCCCGATCTCCGCAAGAAACGAATGGATGTACTCGGCGACCTCCCGTGTCTCCCCGGGTGGGTTCTCGCTCCTGAGTCGCACCAGGTCCCTGCAGAGATCGCCGACATCCATGATCTTTCTCTTCCTCTTCAGGCGCTTACGCTCGATTTGTACTCTTCAAAGAGTTTCCCGAGCGAACCTTCCGTATAGATACTGTTGAAGAATTCACGGGAGAAGAACTCGTCGACTGCATCGGCGAAGAACGACGCCGGAATGGGGCGCTTGCTCTCAGGGTCCAGAACGATCCTGAAACTCCGGTAACTTGCCGGGTTATCATTATCATAGACCCCGCGCCAGACCATCGGGAGCTTCTTGAACCGCTCCGGGTGGTTTGCCTTGAGCCAGTTGACGAAGCCCGGGAAAAGCGGGTGGTCGTCCTTCTTCGCCTCGTCGAGCCGCCAGCGCATGTACTCCTGGTACATGATATTCTTGGGCGCCTGGTAGTTGATGGCATAGGTGCTCAGGGTATGCTCGATGTGCGCCAGTGCGTCGAAGAAATAAAACGAAAGCGTCGGGTGGAAGTCGCTCGGGTCCTCAAGGATGAGAGACTTTCCATAATACCTCACCAGAACTCTGAAATATTCGTCCTCGAAGAGTTCGTTCATACACTCTGTTTACTCAGTCATGCTATATACCATTGCATACTGGCAGGAACCGGGAATAGAAGCAGAAAATGTGTGGAGAGGGGCGGCCCCGGTGGGAGAGTGTAGAACGGCTTGACGATCAGGCGTGCCGCCCCATTGCAGATTCTTCACCGCAGTCTCGCGCCGGGGGGCCATGCCCGACTCAACAGAAAAAAAGGTGGGCACGAGATCAGGGCCTGCCCTCACCTGAAGAACGGTTCCCTGATCTGCACGGCCTTCACAAAGAGGTTCTCGAGTTCCTCCCCGTGCTTGCCCCTGATATCGATATGGTTGTCGGTCCGCAGCAGACAGGGCTTGAGGTACCCGTCCGAGGTGACCCGCAGGCGGTTGCAGAAGGCGCAGAATTCGGTGTTGTGGAGAGGTCTGACCACCTCGATCTCCGCCCCATCCATACAGTATTTCTTGCGGTGGTGCATCCGCCTGGTGACGATCTCCTTTGAGTTCTCCGCGATCTCCCGCTCCAGACGGTCCACGTCCCCATGGAGGGTGCACTCGTTGAACTCCATCAACTCGATCACCTGGAGGATGAGGTTGTCGTTACCCCTGACAAAGGCAAAAAAGTCGTCGACTTCGTCCTCGTTTACGTCCTTGAGAAGGACCATATTCAACTTCACCGGCGTCAACCCGGCGTCCACCGCGGCCCTGATGCCCCTGACCACCCGGTCGAGGAGATTTTTTTTGGTGATCTCCCGGTAGCGCTCGGGCCTGAGGGTATCGAGGCTCACGTTCACCCGCGAGAGTCCGGCCGCCTTGAGGTCATGGGCAAGCCCCTCGAGGAGCGTGCCGTTGGTGGTGAGCGACGCCTCGATCCCGTCAGGAACCGCCCTGACAATATCGAGAATGTCCTTTCTGACCAGGGGCTCCCCGCCGGTGAACTTCACGCTCCTGATCCCGAACTTCGCCCCGACCTCCAGGATCTCCCGGATCTCCTCGAGCGAGAGTTCCTCGCGCGGCTGCACCTCGCCCTCGGCATGGCAGTAGAAACAGTCGAGATTGCACCGGGGAGTGATGCTGAGACGGAGGTTGGTCACCTTCCGGCCGAAGGTATCCTCAAGCACCATCGCCACTCCTCCTGAAGTTCTTGGCGATAA
Organism: Methanofollis formosanus; assembly: GCF_019633745.1. Lineage (NCBI taxonomy): Archaea > Methanobacteriati > Methanobacteriota > Methanomicrobia > Methanomicrobiales > Methanomicrobiaceae > Methanofollis > Methanofollis formosanus. The sequence continues at coordinate 548,557 of NZ_CP037968.1, forward strand.
CGTATACTTCTCTGCTCCCCCGTCTCGAGGCCTGCGGGCGGTACGTGCGCACCGAGCGGAAGTGCTTCTTCACCTCGGCATAGAACTCAGGGAAGTCCTCGCCCTGGAAGGACTTGCAGACAAAGTTCCCACCCTCCTTGAGGAGCGTGACCGCAAACATAAGGGCGTCCTCTCCCAGACCGATGGCCCGCGCCTGGTCGTAACTCGACGCTCCCGAGAGTTTGGGGGAGGCGTCGCAGGTCACCACCGAGACCGTGCCTTCGGCAAGCCCCCGGATCTCTTCCTGGACTTCAGGCGTGGTGAAGTCGCCGACCAACGTTGAAACACCCTCCATCGGTGCGATCGGGTTGAGGTCGACGCCGATGATCCTGCCGTGCGTGAGTGTCTGGAGCACCTGCAGCCAGCTTCCCGGCGCGGCGCCGAGATCGACGACATTGTCGTCCTCTCTGATCACCGTAAAACGCCTCTGGATCTCGGTCAATTTGTACGCGGCCCGTGCCCTGAAGCCCTCTTTCATCGCTTTTTTATAATATCTGTCCCGTGTCCACTGTGATGTCATTCCCTTATCTCCGCTATATTTCAGAGCCCTGTTGCGGTACCGGATAGAATAAAAAATATCATGCTATAATGTATAAAGAGTCTTATAAGGGGTTTGTAATGTTAAAAGCAACGATTGATGCAGAAACCTTCAGGGAGTCGATCGACGCGGTGGCCGCGCTCGTGACCGAATGCCGACTTCACGTCGACGAAACCGGGATCAGGACGTGCGCGGTCGACACCGCCAACGTCGCCATGGTCTCCCTCGAACTGGGCAAGGACGCCTTCGAAACCTACGAAGCCGCCCCCGAAGAGCTCGGGATCGATATCGCGAAGATGAAGAGCATCCTCGGCATGATGTCGAAGGGCGACCTCCTCTCCCTCAACCTCGCCGAAGGCAGCCACAAACTCGAACTCTCCTTCGGGAGTTACCAGTACTCGGTCACCCTCCTCGACGTCAACACCATCAGGAAGGACCCGAGTCCCCCCGCGATCGAGCTCCCCGGCAAGGTCGATCTCCAGGGTAGCGCCCTCTCCTCGGCAATCAAGGCCGCCGACGTCATCTCAGACAAGATCGCACTCGGGATCGATGAGAAGACCGAGACCTTCTTTATGATGGCCGAAGGCGACACCGATCACATCAGGCTCGAACTCGGGCGCGACCAGCTCATCGACATCCAGCCGGCAGAGGCGCGCTCGCTCTTCTCCCTCGACTATCTCAAGGACATGGGCAAGGTCATGGCCCGCGCCGAGAAGGTCAGGGCGGAGATCGGCGTCGACCACCCGGTGCGGTTCCTCTTCGACCTGGCCGAGGGGAGCGGCCACATCCAGTACCTCCTCGCCCCGCGGATCGAGGCCGAGTAATGGGCGTCGACCTGGAGCGGAACCACCTGGCACGATATCCTTTTTTGCAGGAGTCCCAGACATTTGCCAGGGACAGTACCGACTCCATCGAAACCTTCCTGGAGAGTGAGATCGGCAAGATCGTCCTCCCGCATGCGGTGGCCCGCGCAAAGGCGGCGCTCTTTTCCGACCCGCGCGATCAGGACAAAGACGAGTCCGAACCTCCCTTCAAGGTATCCATCTTCTCCTATGTCATCGCCCGCATCTTGGTCTCCTGTACGAAGGACAGGATGATGGCTGACCGACTGGCGAGGTACGAGGCCGCGCGCGCCGCCGCCGCCCTCCAGCGCGAAGACCCCGCGATCAGGGCCCATGTCGCGCAGAGCCTCGGGATCGATCTCGATGCGCGGACCATCCCGGTCACCACCTACGTGGAACTCGTCGCCCGTCTCCGCGACGACCACTGGCGACTGGTCAACCGGGAGGTGCGGGAAGGCATGGTCGCCGTCGGCACCAGCGAGATGGCCGAACTGCTGCGCGAGCGGATCCGCGTCGTCGTGGGACAAAATCTCCCGCTTGATGTCCCGGCGTCGCTCTGCGATACGCTCAAGCCCTATACCGACGAACTCGCCGCGGCCCTGCGGGAGAAGACTCTCGAAGAGTTCGGCGAGGTGGACGAGACCTCTTTTCCCCCCTGTATCGCCGCCCTCATCACTGCCGTCACGGCGGGCACAAATCTCACGCACATGGGGAGGTTCGCCCTCACGGCCTTCCTCCATAACATCGGGCTTTCGACCGAACAGATCGCCGAAGTCTTCCAGCGCGCGCCCGACTTCGACCTCTCGATGACGATGTACCAGGTCGAGCATATCTCCGGGCGGTCAGGGACCGAGTACACCCCCCCCTCGTGCGCGACGATGCGGACCTACGGGATCTGTGTCCACAAAAACGCGCTCTGCGAACTGGTGAGCCATCCGCTCTCGTACTATCGGCGCAAAAAACAGCAGCAAGAAAACCAGAAAAAAAAATAGACCGATTTTTCAGCTGATCTTTTCTTTGATGATATAGCCTGCGCCGCTCATCGTGACCAGGAAGATCACGAAGGCAGCGACGTAGGCAAGCCCGATCCCCTCCGGCTGCATCCCCTCGGGGACCACGCCCGGCAGGGCGACGAGCAGCACGACGAAGAGCAGCAGGCTTGCGGCCCCGGTCAGCACATCCAGTACACGCGCGTCCATATACCCACCTATTATGCCGTCCCCCTATTTCTCTTCTCCTGACGTTCCGTCATCCTTTTCCGGGTCAGGCCCCATCCTTCTGTATGGACCGCGACCATGCACTCGCCCTCCTGGGGCGGCACGTCACTTCCGAGTCGCTCACCAGACACTGCATCGCCACGGCCGCGGTGATGCGCGGCCTCGCCGAAGCGCTCGACGAGGACACCGACCTCTGGGAGACGATCGGGATCCTCCATGACATCGACTTCGAGGCCGTCGGCGAGGACATGACCCGCCACGGTATCGAGGGCGCCCGGATCCTCAGGGACGAAGGCCTCCCCGAAGAGGTCTGCCGGGGGGTGGAACGGCACAACCACACGCTCTTCGGACCGTACACCGAACCCCTCGACCTCGCCCTCCAGTCGGCCGACAGCATCAGCGGCTTCATCATCGCATGCGCCCTGGTCAAGGGCGGTGCGGTCACCGACGTCACCCCGAAGACCGTCAAAAAGAAGATGAAGGACAGGACTTTCGCCGCCGGGTGCGCGCGGGAACGGATCGCCGCGGTCGAGAGCCTCATGGACCTGCCCGACTTCTACCAGGTCGCCATCGACGCAGTTGCCGGGCATAAAGAGGAACTCGGCCTGCGGTAGGATTATGCCGGTGGATGACGAGGATATCTGCCATGACCGGAGATGAACGCGACCTGGTGCTCAGGCGACTCGCCGAGGCGGTCGAACTCCTGAAAGAGGAGATGGACCCCGACCTCATCCCCGAGGTCGGGTCCAACATCGCCTATGCCCTGGAGAAGGCGCGAGGGCCCGCCGACGTCGCCGCCGTCGAGGGCCGGATCGTCAGACTCGGCGACCGGGTCCATCCTGTCGGGAGGATCGCCTTCGGAGCGAGCGACCATGTCGCCAGGATCGTCCTGACGGCGATGCGGTTCGACCGAAGGGTTCGGGCTGCCGCCAACATCAGGTTTGCCGATTTTCTCATCGAAGAACTGGAAGAGATGATGCTCGACATCAGGTACTTCGACCGCGTCCAGGAACCGCCTGGCATCAAGACGATGGACTGGGGAGTCGCCTCCTGCTGCAAGACCGGTGTACCCGACATCATCTACGACCGCGGTGCGGTGGGCAAGGAACCGATGATCCGGGTCCTGGGCGAAGACCCGATGGAGGTCGCGCACAATATTCTTAAACTGTCAAGACTCATTAAAGATACAAAATTGAGGGATAGGTGCGAATGGGAATAAAGCCGACATATATCAAGAGTCTTGCTGAGAACATGATGAAGACCCATACTGGCCGCTTCTCCGGCGATTTCGAGGAGAACAAGCAGGTCGTCTCTGAGTTTTCCGTTATCGACTCCAAGCGCGTCAGGAACCGCGTCGCTGGCTACATCACAAGGAAGCAAAATACTAAAAAGACATCGGCGTAACTCCTACTCATGTTCGAGGGAGTTTACCCAGCGATTATTACTCCTTTTTCACAGACGCCTGACCGGGCTCTCGACCTCGAGGGCCTCCGGTCAAATATAGCCTATTTGATCGGAGAGGGCGTCCATGGGATCGTTCCGTGCGGATCGACCGGCGAGTCTGCCACCCTTACCTTCGAAGAGCACGAACAGGTGATCGGGGTGGCGGTGGAGGCAGCGGATGGCAAAATCCCGGTGCTTGCCGGGACAGGATCAAACAACACCGCCGAGGCGATACGGTTCACGAAGGCGGCGCGGGACCTGGGGGCGGACGGCGCCCTGGTCATCAGCCCGTATTACAACAAACCGAACCGCTCGGGACTGGTCAAGCACTTCACCGCCCTGGCCGACCTGGACATCCCGATCGTCCTGTACAATGTCCCGGGACGGACCGGGCAGAATCTCCAGCCCGACCTGGTCGTCGAACTCGCCGACCACCCCAACATCGTCGGCGTCAAGGAGGCAAGCGGCGACCTGGAGCAGGTCTCCATGATCATCGAGGGGACGCAGGACAAGGACTTCGTCGTCCTCTCCGGCGACGACGCCCTCACGCTTCCGATCCTCGCCCTCGGCGGGGCGGGCGTCATCTCGGTCGCCGCCGACCTCATGCCCGCACAGATGGTGGCGATGTACGAGGCCGTCAGGAGGGGCGACCTGGCCGAGGCGCGGCGGATCCATTACGAACTCTCTCCGCTCTTCAGGGCGATGTTCATCGACACCAACCCCATTCCGGTGAAGACGGCGGTCGGGCTGCGCGGGATGGCCGCAGGGCCGGTCCGCCTCCCTCTCGACGACCTGGACGCCGGGAAGACGGAGGCCCTCAAGGAGGTGCTGCGGCTTTATGACTAAAGTTGTTGTCTGCGGCGCCCTCGGGCGGATGGGGACGATTATCGGGCGTCTGGTCACCGAATCTCCAGACCTCGAACTCGTCGGCGGCGTCGATCTCAGGGAGGGTTCCTTCTATGGGGTGCCGGTCGCCGAGGCCGAAAAGATCGGTGAGTTCCTCGACGAGGTGCGGCCCGACGTGCTCATCGACTTCACGGTCGCCAGCGCATCGGTCGGAAACATCAAGGCCGCGGCCGCGCGCGGTGTGGCCCTGGTCGTCGGGACGACCGGGTTCTCGCCCGAACAGCGCGAGGAGATCAGGAGCGCCATCGAGGGGAACGTTCCCGCGGTCATCTCCAGCAACTTCAGTGTCGGCGTGAACATCTTCTGGAAACTGATCCGCGAGGCGGCGCGCCTCCTCCGTGACGGGTACGACGTGGAAGTAACCGAGGCCCACCACCGCTACAAGAAGGACGCACCGAGCGGCACGGCAAAGACCATCCTCGAAGTCCTGGACGAGGAACTCGGCCCGCGTCCCCATGTCTACGGGCGCGAGGGGATGAAGGAGCGGGAGAACGAGATCGGCGTCCATGTGGTCAGGGGCGGCGATATCGTCGGCGATCACTCGGTGCTCTTCGCCGGGAACTACGAGACCATCGAACTCTCGCACCGCGCTTATGACCGCGCGGTCTTTGCGAGCGGTGCGGTGCGGGCGGCAGCCTGGGCGGATGGTCAGGCACCGGGGATCTATTCGATGGACGACGTCCTGGGACTCTGAGCGGACGGTTCCATCGAAATCTATTTCTCTGTTTTTTGTGTAACTATAGAGTGGAGTACGAATATGGTTGCAGTTGTTGACGCTGATCTGTGTGTTGGATGCGAAACGTGTGTCGATGAGTGCCCAGTAGAGGCCATCACCATGGAGGATGGTATCGCAGTCATCGACAAGGATCTCTGTACGGATTGCGGCACCTGTGTCGACGTCTGTCCGGCAGAAGCCATCCAGATGGAATAAATCTCATCTTTTTTCTCTTTGATCGATTCTTTTGAAATTTTATTCTCGAGGTCATCCCAAAACTCTCCGGCCTTGATAGGTGACCGGAAGACGTTTCTGAGGTACGGCGTCGTTCAAGAGCGTGCTGCCGCCCCGCCCCTATCTTCGTCGTGGGGGGTTCCGGGGGGGCAACGCCACCCGGCGCGAGATGTCGGGAAAGGTTCTGCGATGTGGGCGGCACGCCCCCCGTCGAAGAGAACCATCACGATGATCTACCATGAAAATGATCCTGACGATCCTCTCTTCAGGTTTGCATGAGAGTTTGAACTCGCCATGTCCCGTTGAAGCCGATACGCAGAGGATAGAAAATTCTTCTGATGGATCGGCCGCCCCCAATCGTTGAGATTTCCCTGCCATCCCGCGCCGGGGGGAAACCCCCCGGACCCCCCTCGACGAAGATAGCCGAGGGGCGGCATGATGATCGACTTCGATTCGCTCCTCGAACGGAAGGATGAGGGTCAAGAATCGATCCCGTTCTGATCTGATATTTTCATCCCGTATGCTTGAGGCGTGCTTTCCCTTCATGTAAAATTCTACAAAGTTCATCTCCGATTCAAACAGCAAAAAACCGATTTTTGAAGTAGAAGCAATAGTGAAAGCTTTGAAGGACGGCAAACCTCCTGAGAACACCATCTTTCAGATCTCTTCCGTCCCCCCTGATCGGCCCTGCACGTTCGGCACCCCGCCCCCTGTCGCCCGGGGATCGAAAGGCACGTTTCTCTATTTCCCTGCGTTCCTCTTCAAATCGAATCTATCGCTCCCTGTAACGTCGTTGATAGAGAAAAAATGGGGAATGCTCTGCAAAAGTAACATTTTAATAAACCTTCGCATATAGGTAAAGTCATCCATGATTACAGTAGGAGTTCTCGGCGCAACCGGTGCCGTCGGTCAGAGGTTTGTACAACTCCTGGCCGATCACCCGTGGTTCGACCTGGGGGTGCTCACGGCATCGGAGCGCAGTGCTGGCAAGAAGTATCGTGACGCGGTCAACTGGCGCCTTGATGTGCCGTTCCCTGAAGGCGCAGGAGAGATCGTCGTCAGCCCCACCACCGCCGCTGCGGTTAAGGACTGCGACATCGTCTTCTCGGCACTGCCTGCGGATGTCGCAGGGAAGACCGAACTTGAGGTGGCTGCCGCAGGTGTCGGTGTCTGTTCGAACGCCAGTTCGCATCGGATGGACCCTGACGTCCCGCTCGTCATCCCTGAGGTCAATGCCGATCATCTCGGTCTCATCGACGTACAGCATGACCGGGGACGGGACGGTTTCATCGTCACCAACCCCAACTGCTCGACGATCATGCTGACGCTCGCCCTCGCACCCCTGCAGCCGCTCGGCTTCTCCGGCGTGCAGGTGGCGACGATGCAGGCGATCTCGGGCGCGGGTTTCCAGGGCATCGCCGGCATGGAGATCTTCGACAACGTGGTCCCCTTCATCAAGAATGAAGAGGAGAAGATGGAGACCGAACCGAGGAAGATCATGGGGACATTTGATGGTGCTGCGGTCGAACCGGCCTCCTTCTCGGTGAGTGCCTGCTGTAACCGGGTTCCGGTCATCGATGGCCACACTCTCTCGGTGTGGCTTGACATGGACCGGTCCCTCGAGGAGATCAGGCGGGCGTTTGAGGAGTACGTAGCACCGTTCTCCGGCCTGCCGACCCAGCCTGCAAAGTCTGTTGAGTACCTCAAGCAACCTGACCGCCCGCAGCCGAGGCTCGACCGCAACCGCGGCAACGGCATGACGGTATCGGTCGGAAGGTTACGGGAGGGGCCGAGATTCACGGCACTCGGCCACAACACCATCCGTGGCGCGGCCGGGGCATCGGTCCTGAATGCGGAGTTAATTTATAAGGAGAAGTATCTCTGATTGACCATCGGCAGAGGTGGACTATGTTGAAAGACAACACAGTATTCGTCGGGAACAAACCGGTGATGAACTACGTGCTCGCAGTCGTTACCCAGTTCAACAATGGTGCAGAGGAAGTGGCTATAAAATCAAGGGGCAAGGCTATTTCAAGGGCGGTCGACACGGCCGAGATTGCGATCAACCGTTTCCTGGATGGGGTCGCAAAAAAGGAGATCCTCACCTCGACCGAGATGATCGATACTGACACAGGAAGGACGAACGTCTCCAGTATTGAGATTATTCTGTCCCAAAACCTCTAACAAGGACATACCTCTTTTTTTCCCCGACCAGAAAGGCTATAAGATCTCTCGTAAGAGATCTATTCCGAATGAGACGACTGGCGTACGGCCTTGTGATCGCTCTGTGCCTCGCGGCGTTTGCAGTACCCGCGATGGCCGCAGAGAATACCTCTGAATATCGACACGGATATATCACCGTCCAGAGCGTCGAGATCGACCTGGTCAACGATGAAGCAACGGTGAACGTCACCTATACCGTCGACGACGGCGTTCAGCTTCTCGTTCATTTTCTCGGGATGAGCGACCTGCGCACCAAGGTCACTGAGGTCGCAAATTTCCAGAATGCCACCATCGAAGAGATCGGCATGGACCACGCCGTCCTCGTGGTCGAGGGAGCGGCCAACGGTTATGACGACGGCACCTTCCGTTTCTATGAGCACGAGTTTTCGGTCTCGGTTCCAGAGATCACCGTGAAGACCCCGCAGGAACAGCGGGTCTATTACAATACCACCCGCCTGCCGGCAAGCATCGGGTACTTCAGGACGTAAGGCCTGATCTTTTTGTTTATTTTCGGCTCGGTAGAATTTTTCATGAGGCGAAAGCACGCCTCAAGCATACGCGATGAAAATATCAGATCAGATCTGGATCGATTCTTGACCCCCATCCTTGCGTTCGAGAAGTGAATCGAAGTCGAACATCATGCCGCCCCCCGGTCCCCCCGCGCGATTCGATAGGCGGTGGACGGCAGTACGCTCTTCATGGCGATTGATTGTGCCTTCCCGCCCCTATCTTCATCCCGGGGGTCCGGGCGGCAACCGCCCCCGGCATGGTGGTGTGGGAAGGCATGATGATCAGACGTGCCGCCCCATACCGTAGAATCTTTCCTGGAATATCACACCGGGGGTTGCACCCCCGGACCCCCCGGACAGAGGATAGGCGGGGGCGGCAGATGAGTGGTGTTCCCCCCATGGTATCCTGCTCTGAAGGGGGAGCACGGATCCAGACACCCTGGAGACCAACGATCACTACAGGTCCGACATTTGAGGCATGACTCGACAGCAGTCTTCCCGGCCCCCATCGTCATCCCCCACCCTCACCAAAGGCGAAGAGGTGCCGGCCCTCTCTTGCGCACGGGAGAAGAACGACGCAGGGAAGAACCGGGGGCGACGACGGTCGGTATCCCCCCATCACCCAACAAAACAGAACACACCCACAGGGGTGCAGTCACAAACTCCGCCCTTCAGGACGGGGGAGTTGACTTCCTTTTTTCTCGATCCAGCGGTTGATCAGAGACTGGACATAGACCCCGACGAAGGCGAGGAAAAGCCCCGCGACCATCGAATAGACGGCATACTCCACCCCTGCGATCTCCTCGAATGGGAAATCCTCGATCATCGAGATGGAGAGCATGTAAATGCTGATCCCATAGATGATGATCCCGATCGCCCCGATGAAGAAGGGGAGGACGATCACCTTGCCGAGGTCGACGATCTCGTGAAGATAGACATCGATGATCTTGCCGATCGAAGCGGTGAGTCCCGCGACGGTGAACCACCCGATCGCCCCGAAGGCGAAGGTCAGGATGTGGAGGAGGAAACCCTCCTCGGTATAGTAGGCAAGGAGACTGTTGAGGCCGATGATGATCCCGACGATGATGAACAGGATCGCTGCGATATAGGAGACGAAGGTGATCCGTCCTCTATGCAACGCCGTCTGGAGCGAGTTGATGCTGTAACTGAAGAACTCGTCCATCCCGAGCCCTTTGAAGAGCAGATACAGGCCAAGGGCCCCGACCACGATGATCGTCGCCCCTTCAGGGCGGCCGATCAGGTATGCCGTTGCATAGATGAGCATCGCAAGGCCCAGGGGTATGAGGACCATCCTGGCGATCTTGGGATCGTCGAGGAGTTTTTTGATGATATAGTAGGTCCCCTCGAGGTTGGGCATCTGGGTAACGATCACCCGCTGCACCCCGCTCACCACCATCCTCGACTGGACGATCGGGAGGACGTACTCATCCTCCGCACCGTCGGAGATGAGGATACAGGACTCCGCACCGGTCGAATCGACGACTCCCATCAGGTCCGCGGCGATCTTGCGGTCGCCCTCGAGCATCTGCATGTGGTCGCCGGCGAGGAGGGCGACCTCGACCGCCTCGCCCTTCTCGACCAGGGCGTCATAGGTCTTGACCGCCTGGAAAATGGCATTGACATCAGAGTCTTCGGGGTCTGCAAGGCCCAGCGCCTCCGCAGCCTTCAGACATGCCTCCCTCCCGACCACCGGGCTCCTGACGTTGGCCTTGAACCCAAGGTCGTCGTCCCGATCGACGCAGAGGATGAGTGTCGTGCCGTCAGCCATTGAGAAGGTACGTTGTTTTCAAAGTAATAAATGGTTGCGAAGAGACAGAAAAAAGGGTATTAAATAAGTTTGGAACGCTGCAGGAGAAGAATGTCCTCGGTGGTAAGCTTCTCGCCGCCCTTGAAGAGCTCGAAGATCCGCTCTGCTTCCTGGCGGACCTGCCGCTGCTCCTTGGTGACCTTCGACTTCTTCTTCTTGTTGTGCAGGCCGGAGATGACCTTGTCGTAGTCACGGAGTTCCTTCTGGCAGGCGATGAAGGCCTGGTGTTCCTCGTCGGCAGACTCCTGGGCCTCGACAAAGGCCTTGTGCTCGGCGTCGGCGCTCTCGCGGGACTGGTCGGCCTTGCGGTAGAACTCAACCATCTGGTCGTGGTGGTTCTGGGCGAGTTCGGCGACTTCGGTCACCCTGTCGTGGATGTCGGACGCCTCTTTGCGCAGGTCGCGGGCAGACTGGAGCTTGGTCTTGAGGTCCTTGTTCTGCTCAAGTTCGTCTTCCTGCTCCTTGATGGCGGCCTTCATCTGCTTGATCTTGTCGATCAGTTCCCGCTCTTTGTCGGTGGAGAAGACCTCGGTCTGCTGCCGAAACTCCATCGACTCGATCTGGCGCTGGAGTTCCTTGACGCTTGAGTTGCGCTTGAAGGAGGAGTGTTCCTTCTTGAAAGACTCGATCTCGCCAAAGTACTCGTTCGCCTGGGCGTTGAGCTCGTTCCTCTGAACCTTCAGCTCCTTGACCTCGGTGTTGTATTTGTCACGGAGCTCCTTGTTCTTCTGGGCTTCCTCCACGAACTCGCGGGTCTGGCCGTTGAGTTTATTTCGCTCCTTGGCGTGGGAACTGGCGAGGGCGTTCAGTTCGTTCCGCCGGTTTTTGTGCTGTTCAGACTCGGAAAGAGCTTTCTTTCTTTTTTCGATCAGTTCATCCAACATGCTTTACCAATCCTCAAATCTCGGTACCAGTTGTATAGAGCCACCGGGTCTGGTGATGCGCGGGCGGTGCCCGCAGGAACGTGAGGTGAAACAAAAGAAATGATACAACAAAAGATGCCATACGGAACAGAGACAGTTCTCTGTGTCCTGTGCTCACAACGCTGTACATTGATGTTCAACTCCGATACCCTCTGGTGCATACGGCATGTTCATCTGCCTGTTGCACCGTGGCGATCCGCGGTGGGATATACCAGGATTTCTAATAATTAACGTCATCGTCACTATTAAGCATTTCGTTTGGGGCGTGCGGGCGGAACGCGGTATCGGGAGTGCCGAAAAAAGAGGGGGTTGCAGGGTTATGCCGATCAGAGGAAGTCGATCAGGTGCCCGCTGGTCTTGTCCTGTGCAAAGGTCCGCTGCGGGGCCGCCTGCTGTCTCGCACGCGGGGCCGGTTCGCGGGAGGCCTGGAACCCGGCATGGGCGCCGCCGAGGATCTGCGCGCTCTTGACGCCAGTCATGATAGCCATGACCCTGACCTTGCCCTCATAGTCATTGTTCACCCGTGCGCCCCAGATGACGTCGGCATGGGAGTCGAGTTCATAGGTGAGAGAACTGGCGATCTCCTCGGCGTCCTGGAGGGTGAGATCGCTACCGCCGGTGATGTGGATGAGGCTGCCGGTGGCACCCCGGTAGTCGATGTCAAGGAGCGGATGGGAGAGACACTCGTGGACGACGCTCTCGGCCTTGTTCTGCTGCTTGCTCTCACCGACGAGCATGCAGGCGACGCCACCCTTGCTCATGATCGCCCGGACGTCCGCGTAGTCGATATTGATGAGTGAAGGCTGGGTGATCGTCTCTGAGATCCCTTTCACCGTCTCGGCGATGAGCTGGTCCATCACCGAGAAGGCCTGACCAAGGGGGAGATTGGGCACATATTTGATAAGCCGGTTGTTGTCGAGGACGATGACCGAGTCGGCGTTGTTGGCGAGTTGCTGGAGACCTTCCTCCGCGCGCAGCAGTCTGGCCTTCTCCACCTGGAAGGGGTAACTGACCATGCCGACGACGATCGCGCCCTGTTCTTTTGCGATCTGGGCCACGACCGGAGCCACGCCGGTACCGGTACCGCCGCCCATACCGGCCGTGATGAAACAGAGGTCTGCGGTTGCAAGGAGTTTCTCCAGGGTCGGGCGCGCCATCTCCGCTGCCCGCCGGCCGACGTCGGGGAACCCGCCTGCGCCGAGGCCCTTGGTGAGAGATTTACCGATGAGGACACGCTTGTCGGCCTGAATCATGTCCAGGTGCTGCTTATCGGTATTGACGGCGATCGTCTCCGCCCCGTTGACCTGCATGTGGTAGAGCCGGTTGATCGTATTGTTGCCGGCGCCGCCGCAGCCGACGATGACGATCCTGGGCTGGCCGAGGAAATCGTCCTCATCACCGATAATGCCTTCATTATATCGAGTTTGTTCCATTTCGGCATTCTTCAATGCCTCGTTGATGATGGTCTGCATCAAAATCCTCCTAAACCTTCACTGACACCTGGTCGCTCTCCCGCAACGCCCGGTCACCACGCTTCTCGACAAGGTCCCGTACCGCGTGCCGTACCGCCTCGGACACCGTGGGAAACTCACCGCTATCGACAAGCCGCTGAAGCATTTCGACCTGCTGTTTCGGAAGTCTGATCGTGATCCGCTCCATCTTCTTCCTCAGGGGAGATCTGACATTTGGCAGACAAAGGTATGCCAATTGTCAGACAGAAAGATGCTATCTGTCTGATCGCTGCACCAGTTGATTGAGTTAACAATAGCATGGTATAAAAATATTTTGAATTGTTTTTTTCGCAAGGAGTATTCTTATATGGCATGGAATGCCAAATCTGCGTGAAAACGTGTCGATATGACCTCGCATATACCAGACAAGATGGTCCACGGCGGGACGGTGCGGTGGTATACGAAGCATTCAGAGATAGATCTCCTTGATTTCAGTGCGAGTATCAATCCCTTCCCTCCCATCGCCACGGTCACCCCTCCGGATGAGGACGCGATCACCTCCTATCCCGACGATCGGTATGAGGAACTGAAGGAAGCCATCGCCATACACTTCAGGAGATCGCCAGAGGAGGTCACCCTGGGCAACGGTTCGGTCGAGGTGATCCGCACCTTCTGTGCCGCCACCCTCGGTCCGGGCATGCGCGCCGCCATCATCCCCCCGACCTTCGGGGAGTACGAGATGGGAGTGCACCTTGCCGGGGGGGCGGTCACCACCGATCCCGGCGACGCCGCGGTCAGGTTCCTCTGCAACCCCAACAACCCGGACGGTACGCTCACCAGCCGCGACGCGGTGCTCGCCCTCCTCGACGACCTCCCCGACGGCCAGCGGCTCTTTGTCGACGAGGCCTTCATCGAACTCGCCGATCCGACTGAGAGCGTCTCCGATATACGCCACCCGGCGCTCTTTGTTTCCAGGTCGATCACCAAGTCCTTCGCCGTCCCCGGCCTGCGCTTCGGCTTCGGCCTCGGCGACCCCGACCTCGTCGCCGACCTCGAGGCCCGCCGCCTCCCCTGGACGGTCAATGCCTGGGCCGAGGCCTTCGCGCTCCGTGCCCTCCGCCATATTGACGACCTCGCCGAGTCCAGGCGGTTGATCCGGGAAGAGCGGGCGCGGCTCATCCATGAACTCCGGGCCCTCGGCCTCGCTCCGTATCCCTCAGCGGCCAACTACCTCCTGATCCCTCTCCCCTGCCCGGCCCCGGTGCTGGCCGCGGCCATGATAATACAGGGCATCCTGGTGCGGGACTGCACCTCCTTCGGTCTTCCCGATGCGATCCGGGTGGCGGTGCGGCGACGGGACGAGAACAGGAAACTCGTGGAGGCCCTCGCCGGATGCTTGCCCTGATCCTGGCCGGCGGCCGGGGTTCCAGGCTCAACATGGGCGAGAAGCCGCTGGTGACCATCTGCGGCCGACCGATGATCGAGTACGTCCTCGATGCCTTCGCCCTGGCCGGGTGCGAGACGATGGTCGTCGCCTCCCCGCAGACGCCGTACACCAGAAACTGGTGCCGGGCCCACGGGATCGCGCTCTACTCGGCAGGCGCCCGCGGGTATGTCGCGGACATCGTCGAGGCCGTCACCGAACTCGGCGAAGAGGGGCCGGTCGTCACCTCGGTCTCTGACATCCCCTGCATCACCCCCGACCTCGTGGCCCGCGTGCAGGAGACCTACCTGGAGGCAGGCACCCCGGCCCTCTCCACCTGGGTGCCGGCGGCACGCTGTACCGGTTCGGCGCTGCGGCTCTCGTATCAGGAATGCATCGACGGCGTCGCCACCTGCCCGGCAGGCGTGAACATCCTCCTCGGTGCCAGGATCGCGGAGGAGCAGGAGGAATATCGCCTGCTCGTCGACGACCCGGCCCTCGGACTCAACGTCAACACGCGCGCCGATCTCGCCCTCGCGGCGCGCCGGCTCTGCCCGGACGCCACAGGCGTATCCTGGAGTTCCGGGCACGAATCCTGAATTTTATCCTTCAGAAACCATATTAACCTGCACAGTCGAAATCTGTCTATGCAAGCTTCCCGGGAGATAGAACTGGAAGGGCATATCATCGACTCGGGCGTCATGACGATGGTCATGGACCGGGTCATGGATATGGGCGGGGATTTTGAGACCCTCGTCTTCGATATCGGGAAGAAAAAGACCGACACCAGTTATGCACGCCTCCGGGTGAGTGCCCGGGACGAGGGCCAGCTCGAGGCGATCCTCAGCGAACTCTTCAGGCTCGGGGCCCACCTCCCGGTCTCCACCGACGCCAGGCTCGTCCCGGCGGAGGGCGACCGGATCGTTCCCAAGGGTTTCTACTCGACGACCAACCACCCGACCTGGATCAAGTTCAGGAACGAGTGGATCCCGGTCGAAGACCTGGAGATGGACTGCCTCCTGGTCGTCGACCCCGAAGAGAAGCGGGCCTTCTGCACCCCCCTCTCCAAGCTCAAAAAGGGCGACTGCGTCGTCGTCGGCGACGACGGCGTCAAGGTCGAGTTTCCCCAGCGGCCGCGCGAAGGGAGCACGTTCGAGTTCATGCACGGGACCGTCTCGTCCGAACGCCCCTCGGAAACGCTTATCGAGAAGATCGCCAGCGAGATCCTGGAGATCAAGCGCGAGAACGGCAAGATCGTCCTGGTCGGCGGCCCGGCGATCATCCATGCCGGCGGCGGGGCGGCCCTGGCCGGGATCATCCGCGACGGCTACATCGACACGCTCTTCGCGGGCAACGCCCTGGCCACCCACGACATTGAGTTCAACCTCTTCGGGACGTCCCTGGGGATGAACATCAAGACGGCGAAACTCGTCACCGGCGGGCACAAACACCACATCTATGCCATCTCCGAGGTGATGCGGGCGGGTTCGATCAAGGACGCCGTCGAGCAGGGCGTCATCACCGGCGGCGTGATGTACGAGTGCGTGAAGCGGGACGTCCCCTTCGTCCTCGCGGGTTCGATCCGGGACGACGGGCCCCTGCCCGACGTCATCACCGACGTGATGGTGGCCCAGGACCGGATGCGCGAGCACCTCCGCGGGGCAAAGATGGTGTTGATGGTCTCGACGCTCCTCCACTCGGTGGCGGTCGGCAACTGCCTGCCTTCCCAGGTGAAGACGATCTGCGTGGACATCAACCCGGCCTCGGTGACCAAACTGATGGACCGCGGCACCTCGCAGGCGATCGGGGTCGTCTCGGACGCGGGCACCTTCTTCCCGATGCTCGCGAGAAAACTGGAAGAACTCTCAGAAAAAGTCAGCGAGTAAGGGGCATGCACCAGGGGCGTTCGTGCTCCATGACATACTCCCACTCTTTTTTGCACCCGCACTCCACCTCGTCGAGGAGGGCGCGGACCAGTTCCACGTCGCCGGTGAGGGCGAAGTCGTTGATCCCCTGCACGAGTTCGCGGTCGCAGGTCCCGCAGTTGTGCGGCCCCCGCGTCGCACCGCCGCCGACAGGATCGCAGAAGACCGGGACGTCGCCGGATATGTCCGCGAGCACCTCGAGGATGGACCAGAGGTACGGTGGACGGTAGGTGCGTTCCTTCCAGGCCTTCTCCAGTTCGGTGCCCCGCTGGACGGTGCAGGCATTCATCGAGATCATCCCGCAGTACGGGGTCACCTCCCGGATCGATTTCTTCATGTCCTCGACCGCTTCCTTCTCGGTGAGGAACATCGGTTTGAGGAGGAGATAACCCTTCACCCCGGCCCCGGCCGCCTGTGCACGCCTCGAGGCGGCGATGAAGTCGGCGAAGGTGAAGCCCTTCCTGATCGACTTCTCCCTGATCGCGTCGTCGGTCGTCTCCAGGCCGACGGCGATATGGAGCGGGGTCTCATAGGCCCCGGTGTCGAGGGCGGCGACCATCGCTGCCGTGCCCTCTTCCTCGACGTACTCGGGACGGGTCTCGACGACGACGACTTTGCCGGCAAAGGCCCGGCAGACGTCCTCCCTGAAGGCCGGAGGCACCTCGACGGGGTCGAGGAAACTCCCTGAGGTGAAGATCTTCACCATCTGCACGCTCGCGAGGTCGAAGTGCTCCTCCACCCAGGCGAGTTGCCCGCGCATCTGCGCGAGGATCTCCTCCGGGGATGCTCCAAAATAGCCTTCGAACCGGTATCCGCACATCAGACACCGGCGATACGAGCATCCGCCACTCTTGAAGATGACGGTGAGTGAATCGAGAACCGAACCCTCATATCGGTCCTTTCCCTTCCACGCCGCCAGGGGTTTAATCGGCTCCATAGATACCATTAACACTTCATTCGTTGATCTTTTACCTATGAAAAGGGTTGTTCTCCCCCTTATCGGTCTGCTCTGTCTCCTCCTTCTTACGGGATCGGCATCAGCAGCGTTCATAAAGATCGAGGCCCCCCCCTCGGTCAATGCAGGCCAGCCTCTCGAGGTTACCGGCACAACGACGTCCGTCAACCCTGGCTACACCTTCGATGTCGTCCTCTATAACACCGGCGGCAGCAAGTCGGAACTCGACCGCAAGCAGGTGATCGTCCAGGAGGACGGAAACTTCACGATCGACTTCGAGACCGACGACCTGAAGAGCGGGACGTACTCGGTCGAAGTCACGCCGAAGGGCGAGAATATCTTCGGCGGGAGTTCGAAGATGATCAAGATCTTCAATGTGGTGAACCGCAACGACGACCTCACCGTTACCTCACCGTCCTCTCAGGAGTTCGACGGCACCCTCACCGTCGCCGGGAAGATCAAGAACTATGCCGACGGCGGTGTCCGCCTGACGGTCACGGGTTCGGGCAAGAAAACGGTCTATGGTCCCACCTGGATCACCACCAGACAGGGTGCGTTCTCCGAAGAGGTGCCGATCACCTCGGGCGGGCGCTATGTGGTCGAGGTGATGGACAACACCAGTTACATCTGGAAGACCGACTTTACGGTGACCGGCGGGATCGTCACCAGCACGCCCACGCCTCGCCCCTCGGACGAGCAGCCTGCGGGCGCGGTCTACTCGGCCGCCGCTCCGGCCTCCCGCGAGGCCCCGGCCTACTTTGCCGTCGAGACGAGAGGCGGCGAGGTGACCATCGCCACCTCCTCGGGCATCGACTGGGTGCTGGAGTACATCGACACGGACGGCACAAAGACGATGGTCAACGAGCGGGGCGCCTCGGCCCCTGAGTCGGTCACCTTCGACGCCGACGCCGGCACGGTCTACGTGAAGGTCACTCCGCAGCTCTACACCGACGAGGGCACGGTGACCGTCACCGCCGAGAACGTCCGCTCGGTCGCGGCCGACCTCTCGGTCGCCGGGAAGTTCGGCGACGCCGTCCCCGAGCCGACGACCCAGAGCCCCCTCCCGCTCTGGCCGGTCTGTGCAGCACTGGCGCTGGGCGCCGTCCTCTTCTTCAGGCGGGCGTGAGCGCCTTTCGGCGCATATCTTTTTTATGCGCGGCCTGCCAATATGGTATGGCAAGCCGGGATAGTCTAGTCCGGTAAGGCGACGGCCTTGAAAGCCGTTGGTGTCCGCACCTCGGGAGTTCAAATCTCCCTCCCGGCGCTTTTGAAATTGGGTCAAATCTCTCCTATAAATCATTATATCCGCTCTGTTGAATTTTTCATGAGGCGAGCGCCCGCCTCAAGCATACGGGATGAAAATTTCTCGTTGCTTGATCGCTCTTTTTCAAGAGAGGAGAATCGGCGGGGATCGTGTTCCATGGCCGCCCCCACCTATCTTCGTCGTGGGGGGTCCGGGGGTTCCCCCCGGCGCGAGATGGCAGGGAAATCTCGTCGATGGGGGCGGCCGATCCATTAGAAGAATTTTCTATCCTCTGCGTATCGGCTTCAACGTGATATGACGAGTTCAAACTCTCATGAAAACCTGAAGAGAGGATCGTCTGGATCATTTTCATGGTAAATCATCGTGATGATTCTCTTCAACGGGGGGCTCGCCGCCCCCCGAACTCCCCGCGTGAGCGATAGGCGGAGGACTGCAACCCCCCTTTCATGGTCACTTCTCCGCCTTCCGCCCCAATCTTCATCATGGGAGTCCGGGGGCGGAGCCTCCCGCGTGAACAGGAGGGAAGGCGATGGATTCAGTTCACAGGGGGGGGGGTTGAGGTGATGAAAAGAGGATGTTTTCTACAGAGCCCATATTTCAGGTCTCCGGGGTATGAGAGGATCCTTGATCCTTCCCCTCGTGACAGGGAAATGGCCAGAGATCTCCTGACCTGCCGCCCCCCGGCTATCTTCGCCCGTGGGGGTCCGGGGGCACGGCCCCCGGTGCGAGACAGCAGGACAGTTTCTGCAATTGAGGACAGCACGTAGGATCATTCCATCACGCCTTCCCACACCACCGCGCCGGGGGCGCTGCCCCCGGACCCCCGGGATTGCGATTGGAGCGGGAAGGCAGAGCAATGATTGTGAAGACAGGATGCGATCCCCCGCCAATCTTCATCGGCGGGGGGTCCGGGGGGCGGCCAGCCCCCCGGCACTCACACTCCAGAAAAGCAATGGTACCGGATCGAAAAACGTTTTTGATCGAGGGGATGGTTCAAGCCGTGAATACTTCCGGGGAAGTCTCTCCCGGGTAAAAATGAGATCTTTCCGGCCCTGTAGAATTGGGCATGAGCCCTGGGCTCAAGCATACGGGATGAAAATTTCTTGTCACTTGCTCTCTCTCTCTTTTCAAGACAGGAGAACTGGTTGATACCTCGCTCCATCGCCGCCCCCACCTATCTTCGTCGTGGGGGGTCCGGGGGTTCCCCCCGGCGCGAGATGGCAGGGAAATCTCGACGATTGGGGGCGGCCGATCCATCAGAGGATTTTTCTATCCCCCGTGTTTGGGCTTCAACGGGATATGGCGAGTGCAAACTCCCATGCAAGCCCGAAGAAAGGATCGTCAGGATCATTTTCATGGTAAAACCTCCTTTTTTCATCACCACAACCCCCTGTGACCTTCATCCATCGCCTTCCCTCCTGTTCACGCCGGGGGCTCCGCCCCCGGACCCCTGGGATTGCGATTGGGGTGGGAAGGCGAAGAGATGACCACAGAGAGGGGGGTGCAGTCCCCCTCCCTATCGTGGTGCGGGGGGACCGGGGGGCGGCAAGCCCCCCGTCAAAGAGAACCATCAAGATGATTTCTACAAAGCCATCTTTCCCCCCTTGCTAACCAGGATGAAATCAATCCCGCGGCTTCTTTGCAATCTTCATGATGAGTGTATGGTCCTCTTCCGTGATCGCCCGCATCGCCTGCCCCTTGATGTGCTCTGACCACCGCTTTTTGTCGGTGATGAATTTCAGGCGAGGGATCAGGGGCGTGAACTCCACGGGCGGGTCGAAGATCGCGATCGTCTTCAGTCTGACCCGAAGTGGAAATACCTCGTTCCCGAGTTTCCTGGGGGCGGTGAAGATCGGGTCGGTGTCCTCATAGACAACGGAGACGATCTCGAAGCACCCGATGATCGCAGGTGGCAGGGTGACGTCCTTATCGACCGCTTCGTGTCCGACATGGAGGAGGAGCGTGTCGCCGGGTCTGATCCTGTTGATCTGGCTGATGTCCCTCTTCGGGACGCCCCAGATCTCCTTTTTTATCACGACGTCTGCATTCTCACGGGTGGAGGTGGCGAGCCAGCGGATCATGGAGTGCAGTATAGTTCGTGTTTGGAAAAAGGTATCGAAGGGTCTTCTGGAACAGGAATGTGATCCCGTCCTCTGCCGATCCGTCACGCAGAGGCAAGGGCGTGTTCAGCCCCTGATGTTCAATCCAGAAGAGGAATTCAACAAAGCCAGAAACGAGTAAACAGAGGGAACACCACACATTCAAAGCATCACCCCAACCTTCAACACCCCCCTCCCCCCACTATGAAGAAGCACGCATGCACACCGTCGACGCACTCCTGAAAAAATACTGGGGTTATACCGCTTTTCTCCCCCATCAGAAAGAGATCATAACATCGGTTCTGGAAGGCCGGGACACGGTGGCGATCATGGCGACGGGGGGCGGGAAGTCGCTCTGCTACCAGCTGCCCGCCCTGTACCTCGGCGGCCTCACCATTGTGATCTCCCCGCTCATCTCGCTCATGAAAGACCAGGTCGACGACCTGAACCTGCGGGGGATCCCCGCGGCCGCCTACAACAGTTCGCTGGAATATCGCGAGCGCAAAGAGATCGAGGAACACCTGAGAGACAACACCCTCAGGCTGCTCTTCATCTCCCCGGAAAAATGCATGCAGCCAAACTTCCTGAATTTCCTCGGCCGCTTCCCGGTCAGCCTCATCGCCATCGACGAGGCGCACTGCATCTCAGAATGGGGACACAACTTCAGACCGGAGTACCGGCAACTCTCCAGGCTGAAAAAACATTTCCCGACCGTTCCCGTCGTCGCCCTGACGGCCACCGCCGTCCCCGAGGTCAGGAACGATATCGTCCGGCAACTCAAGGTATCCGATGCCCGCGAGTTCGTCGGCAGTTTCAACCGCACCAACCTCCGGTACAGCGTGGTCCCGAAGACGAACCCGATGGCCCTGCTCCTGGCCTTCATCGGGAAGCACAGGAACGAATCCGGGATCGTCTACTGTTTCAGCAAGAAGGAGACCGAAGAGATTTCACGGGAACTCAAGAAGTACGGGTACAAGGCGCTCGCCTATCACGCGGGCCTCGCAAAGACCGTCAGAGAGAAGGTCCAGGACGACTTCATCCACGACAACGTGCAGATCGTCTGTGCCACCGTCGCCTTCGGCATGGGCATCGACAAGCCCGACGTCCGCTATGTCGTCCACTACGACCTGCCCAAGACCGTCGAGTCGTATTACCAGGAGACCGGCCGTGCCGGACGGGACGGGCAGTCCAGCGAATGCATTCTCTTCTACAGCCGCGGGGAGTACGGCAAAGTCCGTTCCATGCTCGAACACGACCGATCGAACGAAGGCCACATCCGAATTTCAATCCGCAAATTGCAGGAGATGGTCGACTATTGCGAGACGGTCGGGTGCAGGCGGAAATATCTCCTGCAGTACTTCGGCGAGGAGTATGCCGCGGACAACTGCGGCCTGTGCGACAACTGCGACCATCCCGCCGAGACGGTCGACGGCACGGAATGCGCACGAACGATCATCGCGTGCGTGGAGCATTTGCCGACGAACTTCGGGATCGAACTCATTGCAGACGTGCTGAGGGGTTCGAAAAATGCAAAGATCCGGGACAACCGCTTCGACCTCCTCCCGGTCTACAACACCGGTGCGGAGCACAGCAAAAAGCAGTATAGAACCTGGATCAACGACCTGGTCAGGCAGGGATATCTGGCACGGACCGGAGAGAGGTATCCGGTCATCGCTCTGACAGAGAAGAGCGCGGAGGTCATGGGGGGAGAGACGCGGGTGATGCTCCCCGCGCCTGAAGCCAGTGCAAAGAAACGTGCCAGGCCCCTGAGCAACGAGCCCTCGGATCCGGAAGAGAGGGAATTGTTCCTCCGACTCAAATCCCTGCGCAAGTCGATTGCAGACCGCGACGGCGTGCCGCCCTACATCATATTCCCTGACCGGAGCCTGAGAGAGATGGCCGGCGCCCGTCCCTGCGACAGGGAAAGTTTTGGAAATATTTCAGGCGTCGGAGAGTTCAAACTGGAAAAATACGGCCCTGAATTTATCTCAGCCATCGAGGAGTATGTGCGGGAAAAAGGGGCCTGACCGTCCTCACCACCAACTCTTATATTCCTGCTGCCCATCCCTCCTCTATGCCGCCGCGTATCCTCATCGCCTATGCGACCAAACACGAGACCACCCGCGAGATCGCCGACGCCATCGCCGCCACCCTCAAAGAGCAGGGCATCGACGCCGAGGCACGGCACGTTGGTACGGTGGACACTCTCTCGGGATATGACGGGTTCGTCATCGGTTCTCCCATCTATATGGGAAAGATCCTCAAAGAGGCAAAGCAATTTGTAAACCACTTCGCCGACGCCCTGCATGAGAGACCGGTCGCGGCCTTTGCCGTCGGGATGAGTTGCAAGGACCTGACCGACGAGAACTGCCGGAAGGTGGAGACAGCGATGGAACCGGTCACCGGCCGGATCCGGATCAGAGGGGAGATGGGAATGTTTGCCGGGAGGATGAACCCTTCCTTCGTCCCGGTCATCGGCCGCTTCATGAGATATGACGAGGCGAAGACCGAAGACGCCCGCGACTGGGAGGCGATCCGGGCCTGGGCAGGAAGACTGCTGGAGTGGTTCGGGATTGCTGCGAAATGATCGGGGCAGGCCGTGACGATAATTTGACTTTGTAGAATCGGGCATGAACCCTGGGCTCAAGCATACGGGATGAAAATTTTCTGAGCTGCGCTACGGCGTGTGGGCGGGATCCCAATCCTCGCGACAGGACCTTTGGAAGATCTGGTTTCATCGCCGCCCCCCGTTATCCTCGTCGTGGGGGTCCGGGGGTGCACCCCCGGCGCGAGATTGCGGGAAAGATTTGACGATTTGGGGAGGCCGATCCATCAGAGGAATTTTTTATCCTCTGCGTATCGGCATCAACGTGATATGGAAAGTTGGCTCTGTAGAATTCAGCATGAGGCGAGCGCCCCACCTCAAGCATACGCGATGAAAATATCAGATCAGATCTGGATCGGTTCTTGACCCTCATCCGTGCGTTCGAGGAGCGAATCGAAGTCGAGCATCGTGCCGCCCCCCGGCTATCTTCGTCGTGGGGGGTCCGGGGGGTTTCCCCCCGGCGCGAGACAGCAGGGAAATCTCGACGACTGGGGGCGGCAGATCCATCAGAGGGATTTTCTATCCCCTTCGTATCGGCTTCAACGGAATATGGCGAGTTCAAACTCTCATGCAAACCTGAAGAGAGGATCTTCTGGATCATTTTCATGGAGGTCATCCCAAAACGTCTCTGGCCTTGATAGGTGAGTGGAAGAAGGTTCTGAAGCACGGTGTCGTTCGAGAAATTGTTGCCGCCCCGCCCCTATCTTTGTCGTGGGGGGGGGGTCCGGGGGGTCTCCCCCCGGCAGGAGAAAGCAAGGAAACACTCTTTAATTCTCTCTGTGGGCGGCACGTCGGATCAATCATGCCTTCCTCCGTCACTCGCACCGGGGTTGCCGCCCTCTGACCCCTGCGGTGGCGTGAAGTGGGGAGGGCGGAGGAATGGCCAGAAAGTGTCTCGATCCAGATGATTGATCGAGCCAGGGATACTTTTGGGATATGCTCATGGTAAACCATCCTCTTTTCATCACTTCAACCCCCTGCGAACCAAATCCATCGCCTTCCCTCATGCTTGTGCCGGGGGCGGTTGCCGCCCGGACCCCCGGGATGAAGATAGGGCCGGGAAGGCACAACCAATCGCCATGAAGAACGTACTGCCGTCCACCACCTATCGAATCACGCGGGGGGACCGGGGGGCGGCCAGCCCCCCGCAGAGAGAGCAATCCAGATGATTTCAACAAAACCAGGCAACGGGAAATTTTCATCCTGTATGTTTGAGGCGTGTTCTCGCCTCATGAAAAATTCTACAGAGCCGATAATTTACACCATTCCAGCAGATTTTCGGCAGATCTCCAGCATGTGCCGTAAGAATCAAAGGGCCAGGAAAGACGTTGAATTCCCTGTACCTGTACACAGAGAGAGATAGATCTCTCTCAGTACGGTATTACTGCAGATCGCCCACCCACACAGCATCACCGGTTTTTCGGTGTTCGGGTGTGGGCGTGTGTGTAAATCCAGGAATGCCGGAACGGATCCGAAATATCTGCGTATGGGGGACAAAAGCCCCATCAGATTGCATAAAGGCGTCCGTTGGATGACATCCGTCGTCGCAACCTGCTGAGAACCGCCGTAATAGAAAGGGGTCTGCTGCAAGAGGTTCGCACCGAGAGGCGGCGGCGATCCCGCCAGGATCTTCGATCTGCCTATCCTGGCCCAATCGTAGATTCTTCACCGCAGTCTCGCGCCGGGGGGACAGCGATGGCCCGGTGATCTCCTCATGCTGCTCTGTCGTGATGGGGGGGAGAGGGGCCACTCAGGCCGCACTCTCCTGAACCGCCTCTGCCTTCAGCTTCGCCTCCAGTTGATCGAGAAGTTTTCTGATCTCCTCGATCTCCTTGAGGACACTCGTGTTATCTGAGGTACCAACATCGTCGCCGCCGGTGATCCCGGTGCCCCGCCACTGGGTGAGGACGTCGTCGAGGCTGGTGCCGACATAGGTCTCGCCGCCGTGCGCCACGACGAGCCCGATCTCCATCACCTCGCCGGTCTGGGAGACGACCGGGATGATCCAGACTTCCTGGCCGTCGATGACATACATGATCGGCTGCACGACTTCGAGCCCGGCGGCCATCGCGACCTTCTGGTGCTGCTGGACATTGGCCGCGGCCCCGAAGTCGTTGTAGTAGCCGGGTGCGTTATAGAAGGTGAAGGTGCCGTTCTGCACGTCGCCGAGGACATACCCGACCATCGAGGAGTCCTTGCCCGGTGTGGTGATCGCGCTGAACCAGTACTGGTTCCCGTCGGTGCCCTGGACAAGGTAGACGTCCGGGTCGCCGGCGGAGAGGCTGGCCCCGGCCTCACCGTGCGCGATGTAGACGCTGCCGGTCGGATACTTCAGGTTGCGCTGTCCCCACCAGGAGTTGATCCAGCCGTCCGAATAGGTGCCCCACCAGCCCAGATAGGTCTCGGTGAGGTCTTCGTCATAGACCCGCTGGATCCAGGCGGGCTGTTTTCCGATCTCGTAGAACTCGTTGGTGCCGGTGACCGGGTCGGTGATGACCAGGCCCCGCGGGGTCTCGCCGATGATGCCGTACAGCCCGGGCTGCGAGAGGAGGGTGACCCACTTCGGCGTAGCCTGTTCGTCGATCTGAAAGACCGGGTCGTGGATGATATAGGTGGGATAGTCCTCCCAGATATGCCTGGTCAGGTCGTCTTCCAGGATGGCGTTCGGCGTATAGCGCATCGGTATCCCGGTGACCAGTCTGGGTTCGGCCTTCGGCTCTTCTGCCGAGACGAGGATGTAGCCGTCGGTGCCCTCGCCGGCATAGATGAGGGCCTTGTCGACGGAGTTGTAGTCCAGGGGGACCAGCCAGGTCAGTTCTCCGTTGAGGAACTGGACGTCGGGCTCGAAGACGCCCACTTTGTAACCCAGGTTCCCGATGACCTTGTCGGCCCGCCAGAGGGCGGTTTTGGCCGAGGTCAACCTGATGTGGTCGGTGTCGATGAGGTCGACGGTGGTGTCGGTCGTCTCGACCTGCGGGATCTCGGCGAGGCTCTGGGCCCCGATGATGTATGCCCCCGAGGTGATGAACGGGACCGCGACGAGGGCCACGGTCAGGGCGGCACCGCCGACGACTCCCATCCTCTCGTCATGATGGAGACATGAGGAGGCGAAGGCGCTCATCGCCAGCGAGAGTCCGAGGTAGAAGAGGATCTCAAGCGGGACCAGCGCCGGTGTCGTGGTATACAGAATGACGCCGGAGACGACGGCGCCGAGGGCGATGAGTCCTGGATGGTTGAGTTTGAGTCTCTTGTCTTCTATGCGGACGGCCCAGAACGCCGTCATCAGGAGCCAGAAGAGGACGAGTAGTATGCTCATGGTTGTTGATCTGATTGCTATTGGTGTTAAGGACACTTTACATTGTGGGTGGACTGAGAGACCGTGTGCCTCTCTCATAGTCATCCCGGCGGTCTCAGGGGCAGAGCCCGGTACGAGACGACGAGGGTATGAAGGAGTGGCGATTGAGAGGGAACCCTCCCGACCACCCGGAATAGAGAGGCCAGGACCGATCTGATCTGCTGTCACCTTCAAGGCGGACAAACAAGATATCCCCTTCAAATCGAAGGAATGATGCCCACATGCACAGATACATGAGATTTAATAACCATCACAGAATTTCAAATTTAATACATTTGTATGATTTTTTATTATCTCAAACATCTTTATCGCCCTGCACAACCCTCAATTCATCCCGGATTATTTGAAAATATTTATATCCAATCGTGATGTTCATCATGCGAGGGACCTCTGATGAAAGCAGTGCCCATCATCTGTGTATTGATGCTTATCGCCGCCTGCTGCATTGCAGGATGTGCATCTTCCAGTACAGACGAGGAAAAAGATCAGGAGGGTGCCAGCGGCGCAACAAGCAGTGGCGACTCCGGCCCGAGCGCAGATCTCTCTGCAGGCAAGGAAGAGAGACCGGAGGGAGGAAGCGTCACGGCAGTCGGCTATGAAGCGTTGATCTCCTATCTGCCCGCCGCGCCTTCAGGATGGACTGCTGAAGAACCCTTCGGCATCACCAACCAGATCGACGACGGAACGTGGAGCATGGCAACCATGAGTTATCTCAAGGACGCCGACGAGGAGACGACCGCAGAACTTGTCATCTACGACTCAGCCTACTATGAGGTCGGCGGATGGGAATTCTGGGAGACTAAATTCTCGTACGAGACCACCGACGGTTATCTCAAGTCCGGCAAGGCCCAGGGTTATCCATCATGGGAATCCTATGAGAAAGATTCGCAGATCTATGCACAGTGGATCGGGATCGATGACCGGTTCATGGTCTACGTCTCGGTGGATACGGGATCAAAGGACGATCTCGACACCTTCGTGAATGCTGTCGACTGCAAGGGGATCGCGTCCCTGGGATAAGAGATCCCCCCTCTTTTTCCCGTTCCGAGCCGGGGAGGCTCATCATTTCTCTCAGATGTGCGCCTGATACCGTTGAGGCGGCGGCATCCATCCAGAAAATCACTCTGTAGAATCGGGCATGAACTCCGGGTTCAAGCATACGGGATGAAAATTTCTCGTCGCTTGATCGCTCTCTTTCAAGAGAGGAGAATCGGATGGGATCTAGTTCCATCGCCGCCCCCACCCATCTTCGTCGTGGGGGGTCCGGGGGGTGAAACCCCCCGGTGCGGGATTCCAGGAACGATTCTACGATGAGGGCGGCACATCGGATCATCACGCCTTCCCAAACATCGGTGCCGGGGGCGCTGCCCCCGGACCCCCGGGACGAAGATAGGGCCGGGAAGGCAGAGGCCCGATCATTCAGGAGATGCATCTGCAATCTCTGTATCAGTCCTGAAGGCGGGTGGTGGATTCAAACCATTATGGAAACCTGGAGAGATGATCGTCAGGATCATTTTCATGGTAATTTTCATGAGGCGAGCGCCCGCCTCAAGCATACGCGATGAAAATTTCTTCTCAGAACTGGATCGATTCTTGACCCTCATCCTTCCGTTCAAGGAGCGAATCGAAGTCGAGCATCATGCCGCCCCTCGGCTATCCTCGTCGTGAGGGGTCCGGGGGTTTCCCCAGGCGCGAGACGGCAGTGAAGATTCTACCACAGGGGCGGCACATCGGATCATCACGCCTTCACCAGCATAGGCGTCGGGAGCTCCGCCCCCGGACCCCCAGGATGAAGATTGGGGTGGAAGGCGGAGCAATGAGCATAAAAGGGGGGTTGCAGTCCACCGCCTATCTTCACGCGGGGGGTTCGGGAGGCGGCCATTGAGGGTTGTCCCCTCACGGCCCTACCGCGAGGAAACGAATCATCGATCCTTCCACACCCTAAAATCCTGAGCAATTTTCATCAGGCATGTGTTCGCTTCATGAGCGATTCTACGCGGCTGTCCGAAGGCTCTGGGGAGGGTCTGCCACCAGAGCAATGCCTCAGGCCACATCTCCTCGTCACCGCAGCCCAAAACCCCGGCGAGATGACAGCGACGCCGTCTCTCAGGACAAAAAAAGATCGAAGGCCTCTTCAGGACTCACTCTTCTGAAGTTCCTTCTCGGTCTCTTCAAAGACCGCCACGATCTCAGGTTCGGGCTCGGGCGTCATCTTGCTGACGACATAGATCGCAAGCATCGAGAAGATGAACCCGGGCACGATCTCGTACAGCCCGAAGAACCCGAACCACTTCCAGATCAGGACCGTCAGTCCGCCGACGACGATCCCGGCGAGGGCGCCCTGCCGCGTCGCCCGCTTCCAGAAGAGACCCATCAGGATCACCGGACCGAAGGTCGCGCCGAATCCGGCCCAGGCATAGGAGACGATCTTGAAGACGCTGCTCTCGGGATCGAGGCCGAGGAGGATGGCCAGCACAGCAACGAAAAGAACAGAGAAACGGCTCACCCAGATCAGTTCCTTCTCGCCTGCCTCATGTCTGAAGAAAGACTTGTAGAGATCCTGCGAGACCGCCGAGGCACTGACCAGGAGCTGCGAGGAGGCCGTGCTCATGATCGCCGCGAGGATCCCGCAGAGCACGATACCGGCAAGGAACGAGATGAAGACCTCGCTGGTCATCACCATGAAGACCGTCTCGGCATCAGGGCCCAGAAGAGGTTGGTCCAGAAAGGCGCGGCCGATGAGACCGATCGCAACCGCAGCAAGAAGAGAGATCGTAACCCAGACCATGGCGACCGATCTCGCCTCTCTAATCTCTTCGGGTTTTCTGATCGCCATGAACCTGACCAGAATATGGGGCTGACCGAAATACCCGAGTGCCCATGCGAGACTGGAGATGATCGCGATGGCGGTGAGGGGCAGACCGGTCTCCGCATCCATGAAGGGATTGAGGAGCGCGGGGTCGACCTGCTCGATGCTGGCGACGGTGGCACCGGGTCCGCCAAGAAGGAGGATGGCCATGATCGGGACCATCAGGAGAGCAAAGAACATCAACGTCCCCTGGATGAAATCGGTGAGACAGACCGCCTTGAACCCGCCGGTGAAGGTGTAGGCGACGACGATCAGCGACCCGACCAGCAGCGCGGTGGTGTAGTCGAGTCCGAAGACGGTGTTGAAAAGTTTCCCGCCGGCGACGAACTGCGCCGAGGTGTAGATCAGGAAGAAGATCAGGATAAACACCGCTGCAATCGCACTGATCAGACCGGACTGGTCATTGAAGCGGTTCTTGAAGAAGTCGGGGAGGGTTAGCGAATCGTTTGCTCGCTGGGTATAGATGCGCAGGCGTTTGGCGACGAATTTCCAGTTGAGGAAGGTGCCGACGATGAGCCCGAGCGCCACCCAGACGGCACTCATGCCGGAGAGATAGGCCAACCCCGGCAGGCCGATGAGCAGCCAGCCACTCATATCAGAGGCTTCGGCACTGAGTGCTGCAACATAGCGGTTCAGACCCCGGTTCCCGAGGATGTAATCGCTGACAGTGTTCGTCTTGTTGTAATACAAGAACCCGATGACGACCATTGCGCCCAGGTAGACGATAAATGCGGCTAATATAGCGGTGCCATTACTGAACATGCTCTCTCCTGTAACGAAGGTCTCCGTCCGCCATTCACCCGTATCTTAAAAAAGAGGGCAGAGACTCATCGATTTGTAGAAAGATTCACAGGAACAATATTTATAGGGTTCGGACTTGACTTCGGGGGTACGCGTGATACGGTGGCTTTAAAGAATTTCGATTCGGAAAAAATCATTGATATTCTTGCCAATACAATTTTTCTCTCTTTCATTCATTCTGACAACCGTCACGGGGTCATGATGCCGTCCGGTCGATCATCCGACCGGAGTGCATCGCACTGTGCCGGGGATCTCCGGGCACCAGGGAGCAGAGATACAGAGCATATCCCAGAACTCTCTGAGGTTTGAACACTTCCTCGAAACGAAACATTCCTTCCCAGGCGTTTTGAATGCGGATCTCCCGCCGTGGGGTTGCCATCTCCCCGTTCCCCCGCCACAAAATAGGGAGGAGAACGGCAATCTCCATTTTGGGATCATCAAGGATGCCGTCCCGCCCCCATCGCCATCCCGAAGGGTCCGGGGGCAGCGCCCCCGCACGATCGATCGGGAAGGCCAGAGATGCTTCTTTGCGCTACGAGAAGGCGAGGATCTCTCAACCATCGTCCATCGCCATCTTCAGCGAGGGGAAGGCCGGAGTGTTTTGGGATGACCTCGCAGAATAATTGTCCGACCGATGAAGGGCCCTCAGGCCATTATCGGCGCTTTTATATATTTCTACGTCGAGCATCTGTCAGCGGTCTCCTCTGACACGATTGAAACTCATGTATGGTCTGGAGGCTGCTGTTCAATAGAATTCAATTTCATTGCTATCAGTCCTATCTTGCAGTAGCGATCCAATCAATAGGGCCGCCATGACGCGGCCCCCAAATTTGTATCATAATTCTCAAGAGCGGTAGCGATGGTCTTTCTTACCGCAGTCCCACCATCTCCCCCAGCGCCGCCATCGAGTCAATGATCGCATCGGGCGCTACCTTTGCGTTCTGCACCGCCTCCTCCCGATACTTCCCGGTCCTCACCAGGACCGCCTGCATCCCGGCATCTTTGGCCCCGCCGATGTCGGTGGCGATGTCGTCCCCGATCATGACCGCCTCCTCCGGAGCCACACCCATGTCGTCAAGGGCAAGGGTGAAGAAGGCTTTGGAGGGTTTCCCGACAAGATGGGCTCCGGTCCCGGCGGCGTACTCGAGGGCCGCCACATAGGGGCCGGCGGAGAGCATGAAGTCCGCCGCGCCCCGCCAGTAGCGGTCTTTCTCGAGGGCGATGAAAGCGGCACCGCCGAGGAGGAGGCGGAGGGCGCGGTTCATCGACTCATACGTGAAGTCGTCGCCGGCGTCCCCCACAACGACGAACCTGGCACCGTCCGCACCGAGCGGGATCCCGGCCGCCGAGAAGTCGGCGTGCACATCGCCGGTGGCGAGCAGAAAACACCGGCCGCCGCCGCGCTGTTCGATCTCCCGCACGGCCGCGAGCGCCGGGGTGAAGATGAAAGCTTCCGGGATCTCGTACCCCAGTTCCCTGAGCCTGGCCGCCAGCGAGGCGCGGGAGCGGCGAGTCGTGTTGGAGACGCACCTGAAGGGAACTCCGGCCTCCTGCAACGCGTTCACCGCCGCCGCCCCGCCGGGAACCGGCACGCCGGCGACATGGAGCACCCCTTCGATATCGAGCAGCACCGCCTTTGCGTCGATCATCGTCCTTCGATCGGCACAGGAGATAAAAAAAACCATATCCTTCCACACCCGGTCCGGGGCACCGGAAGTCAGTCGCGGATCAATCCCTCCTGCTATGATATCGAGATGTTTATATGCACCAATACATCTATTCCCTGTTGGAATGGATACCAAATCAGATTCAATCGCACTTTTCATCGATTTTGACAATATCGAGATCGGGATTAAGCGAGAATATAACCGAAATTTCTCCATCGGACCGATTATAAAAGAACTCTCAGAGAGGGGCACCGTCGTCGTCAGGAGGGCGTACGGCGACTGGGTATCTTATCAGACCTATCGCGAAGGTCTCATCGAACACGGGATCGAACTGATCGAACGGACCGTCATCACCAACAGCGGAAAGAATGGTGCGGACATTAAGATCGCCATCGACGCCGTCGACCTGGCCCTGAAGAACGACTTCATCAGTACTTTTGCGATCGTATCCGGAGACAGCGATTTTCTCCCGCTCATCCAGAAGTTGAGAGAATATGGCAAATATGTGACGGTGATCAGCGGGGACGGTTTTACCAGTCCGTTTATTATGAAAAATTGCGACAAGTTCATCTCATACGAGACGATCGCCGGGATCGAGAAACCCCATGAACAGAAGAAGAAGTTGAAAGATGCGATCGAACTGCTCGAGAAGGTCATCCTCTCCAGGGTCGACGAAGGACGGGGACTGCACCTGGCCGCGATCAAGAACCAGATGCTCAGACTCGATCCTTCATTCAACGAGAAGTCCTACGGCTTTTCCAATTTTGGAACATTTATCCGGTACATCGGCGACGAGTGTCTCCTCCCGATAAAAATCCACTCCAGGGACAGCGGAGACTGGTACCTCGACTACTTCTCCGACGACGACGAGATGATCACCTCAGAGGAATATCAGCAGCGCGAACCCAATATCCTGGAATGGGAGGTCATTTTCGAGACGATAGAACGGTGTTTCCACGAGGGCGAGGGCAAGTATACCCAGGGATGGTATCAGTACCTCATCGCATACCTGACGCAGCAGAGGCGGGAAGGAAAGATCGGTCTGGACCAGAGCAGTCTGCGGGCGGCACTCCACCGTCTCGTCGACTCGGGTATATTGATCCGGAAAAACCCGGAGAAAAGCCTTGAGAAATCGGTGTTTCAACTGTCCGGGATCTATGCACAGAAAAAGGCGGCATTCATGGACGATCTCTCTCGCGGCCCCTGAGAGTGGCCGCCGACACCCCTATATCTCGCGGTCCCCATCTCGGCGCGGGGGGAGATGATGCAAGAAGAAGATGCAGCCCGACCGCCCACCAGGATCGTGCCGGTACCTCTGCAGATGGTGAGCGCCTATCTGGTGATGGAAGAAGGAGTGATCGTGGTCGACACCGGGTATCCAGGGAGCGAGGAGACGATCCTCGAAAAACTCCGGGAGGCGGGCGCGGCTCCCGAGGACGTCACCCTCATCCTCCTGACACATTGCCATGCCGACCATGCCGGGAGCGCTGCGGCCCTGCGACTGAAGACCGGGGGCAGGATCGCGATACATCGTCAGGACGCCGAAAATCTCAGGAACGGTCTTCAGGGCCGGATCCGTCCGCTCAATCTGGTGGGGAGACTGACCGGGTGGTTCTTCGAGCGCGAGGCGTACTCCAGGTACCCGGCCTGCGATCCCGACATCCTCATCCAGGACGAACTCGACCTGGCACCCTTCGGCGTCAGGGGCAGGGTGATCACGACGCCCGGCCACACCGCCGGGAGTGTCTCGGTCATCCTGGAGAGCGGCGACGCTCTCGTCGGCGACCTCATCATCCCTTCGGTCCTCTCAGGAAAGCCCGGCGTCCCCTTCTGGGGCGAAAGCCGAGAGGAGATCAGGGAAAGCGTCAGAAAAGTGCTGGCCTGCGGGCCCGAGCGGGTCCATCTCGCGCACGGGGGGATGTGCCAGGCCACGGCGGTGAGAGAGGCGTTCGGGCGCTGATGGGAGAGGCCGCAGAAAAAAGGCATTGTAGAGTCTTGTAGATGTCTTGAGGATAGGGATCAGCCCACACGCTGGAGCGCTGCTCTGAAAATATCATCTCAGAACTGGATCGATTCTTGACCCTCATCCTTCCGTTCGAGGAGCGAATCGAAGTCGATCATCATGCCGCCCCTCGGCTATCTTCGTCGTGGGGGGTCCGGGGGGCAAGGCCCCCCGGCGCGAGATGGCAGGGAAATCTCGACGATTGGGGGCGGCCGATCCATCAGAAGAATTCTCTATCCTCTGCGTATTGGCTTCAACGGGATATGGCGAGTTCAAACTCTCATGAAAACCTGAAGAGAGGATCGTCAGGATCATTTTCATGGAGGTCATCCCAAAACTTCTCTGGCCTTGATAGGTGAGGAGAAGAAATTTCTGAAGCACGGCGTCGTTCAAGAGATTATTGCCGCCCCACCCCCATCTTCGTCGTGGGGGGGTCCGGGGGGTCTCCCCCCGGCAGGAGAGAGCAAGGAACCATTCTTTATGCTCTCTGTGGGCGGCACGTCTGATCGGTCTGCCTTCCTCCGTCACTCACACGGGGGGCGTTGCCTCTGGAAACCTCAGGATGGCAATTGAAGCAGGGAAGGCAGATGAACGGCCGAAAAGAGTCTTGATCCGGATGATTGATCGAACTCCGGCTACTTTTGGGATATGCTCATGGTAAATCATCGTGACGGTTCTCTTCGACGGGGGGCCTGCCGCCCCCGAACCCCCGCACGAAGAGAGGCGGTGGACGGCAACCCCCCTTTCAGGATCATTGCTCCGTCTTCCGCCCCAATTTTCATCCAGGGGGTCCGGGGCGGAGCCCCCGGCATAAGCATGAAGGAAGGCGATGGATGAAGGTCACAGGGGGGTTGAGGTGATGAAAAGAGGGTGTTTTCTACAGAGCCGAAAAAAGAGAATTCGTCTCACCGGTTGGCCGGTGTCGCAAAGGTGAGGCAGGTTCCGCCGATGAGGCGGACGCTGCCGATGCTCTTGCCCTTCATGCGCTCGACGACGGCCTTTGCCGACTCCTCGGGCACTTCGACAAAGGTGTTGGTCTCTTCGATCCGGATCGCCCCGATAGACCGTCCGGAGATCCCGGTCTCACCGGCCAGGGCCCCCACGATATCTTTGGGCCTGAGGTTGCGGTCTTTGCCGGCGTTGAGGTGAAGACGGACCATCCCTGCCTCCACCTCGCTTCTGTCCTCAGGTTCCGCACCTGTTGCCGCCGATTTTTGCCGCGTCCCGTGACTGAGCGTCATCTTCAGGAGGGCCGCCGCGACGTCCCTGGGAGAGAGATCGTCCTCGCCGATCACCTGGTCGATGATCCCGGCGTACCGGTCGAGGTCCCCGTCCTCGATCGTCTGCCTGACTTTCTCGGCCAGGTTGCGCATTCTGCTCTTCTCGACGTCACGCTCGGTCGGGACCGGAAGGTTGTGGATCCTGGCCCTGGAGTGGCGTTCGATCGCCTTCAGCCGGTACCCGTCCCGCGGTCCGACAAAGGTGATCGCCCGGCCGCCGCGCCCGGCCCTGGCCGTCCGCCCGATCCGGTGGACATAATACTCGATGTCCTGCGGGAGGTCGTAGTTGATGACCAGTTCCACGTCCTCGACATCGATCCCCCTGGCGGCGACGTCGGTGGCGATGAGCACATCGATGGCGTCGTTCCTGAACCTGCCCATCACCCGGTCGCGCTGCATCTGCTTCATCCCGCCGTGGAGGGCCTCGGCCCTGACCCCCAGGGCATGGAGTTGCGCAGTGAGGTCGTCCACTCCCTGCTTGGTGTTGCAGAAGACGATCGTGAGTTCGGGGTTGTAGATCTGGAGGAGCCTGGAGAGCACCTCCGGCTTCTCCTTCCCCCGCACCTTCACCGAGAGTTGCTCGACCTGCGGGACGGTCATCTCTTTCTGCTGCACCCGCACAAATGCCGGATCCCGCTGGAACCGGCGCGAGATCTCACGGATCGGTCTGGGCATCGTCGCCGAGAAGAGGACGGTCTGGCGGTCTTCCGGGGTCTCCGAGAGGATCCGCTCGATGTCCTCCCTGAAACCCATGTCCAGCATCTGGTCGGCCTCGTCGAGGACGACGGTCTGCACAGCGTCAAGGGAGAGGGTGCCGCGCTCCAGGTGATCGATCACCCGTCCCGGCGTCCCGACGATGATCTGCGCCCCGCGCCGCAGTGCTCCGAACTGCCGCCCGATCGGCTGCCCGCCGTAGATCGGGACGACCGAGAGATTTCCCTCGTAGCGAGAAAGCCTTCTGATCTCGCCGGAGGTCTGGAGGGCGAGTTCGCGCGTCGGAGAGAGGATCAGCGCCTGCGTCCTGGGGTCTTCAGGAGCGATCTTTTCGACGAGCGGAATCCCGAATGCCGCCGTCTTGCCCGTACCGGTCTGGGCCTGACCGGTAACGTCATTTCCTTCCAGTATCTTTGGAATAGCGAGTTTCTGGATGGGTGTTGGCTCCTCAAAGCCCATATCTTCTATTGCCTTGAGGATATTCGGGGAGATGGAAAAACTTGAGAAGCCACAATATTCTTGCATTCCTTACAAGTGTGTGCTCACCCCTCATTAGGTACCATGTCAGGGCAGGGACAAATTCCTCTCTCCGGCCCTTTTTCTGAAAACCTCTATCCCGGATGATGCTCATCAGGGTTCCAGAAGACGGAGATATAGAGCTCTTTATCGCATATTGCTCCCATTACGGCCATATTCATCTCCTCGCGCGGGCGGGCGCGGGGGCGCGGAGGAGGGAGGACTTGAGGCCGAACGCTATCGGGAGCCTGAGACGCTCCCTCCTGCTATGATCGAGAATATGGGCACAACAGCCTTCCAGCATGAATTTGCGCAGGTATCGGTCATCGATCGAAACCCTCTCGCCGAGGCCTGCAGTCACGCTTCTCCACCATGGAATAATCACCGCCGGGTTGCCGTACATCTTCGGGAAAAATATATTAGATCAACCCGCGGCACGCGAGGAAGTAGGCCATCAGGGTCTCGAGTCCCCAGATGTACTCGGCGGCGTCGACCGAACGGATCTGTCCACTGATCTCTCTCACCCGTCGATGGTCCTCCTCCCACTCTTCCATAAGCCGTTCCTCCACGTTTGCATCCCTGAGATAGGAGAGGAAGGCTGCATCGTCACCCGAGGCGCGGTGGGCGGCGATGTCGGCAGGCGTGATGAGCCCGTAGGCCAGCGCCCAGCTCATCACCCCGGAGGAGTAGTCGCCTTCCCCGACCTCCCGCTCCCAGGTGCCGACCCAGTTGCCGATCCTGACCATCTGCTGACCGTACCAGACCAGTTCCCTGAGATAGGGGAGGTCTTCCTTCCTGAGGGCAGGCGAGTACAGGACGTCCACCGTCCCGCAGATGTAGATGGTCATGTTGTGCGAGTTGTAGGAGAGGTTCTCGGCATGGCTGATCGCCTCGGGGTGCCGGTTGATGAGATAGGCGTACCTGAACGAGTTCCAGGTCTGGACAAGATCGAAGAAGAAGAGGTCGCCGAACTCGGCCCAGCGCGGCGCCGCTTCCACCCTGGCATAGATCTCGTCGAAGAGCGCGGCGAGGTAGCGGACCCGGCGCGCCTCTTCGGGCTTCAGGTCGCCCGGCACCTGCAGGTCGTCGCGCCTGAACGGGACCTGGAGCATCACCTCAAGCAGCCGCCGGTTCTGATGCCGGTCGGAGACGTCGTCGGTCACCGTCGTGGCCAGGATGATGAAGAGTTTGACCAGCGCCGCATCCCGGCGGCATGCCGGGGGGACAGAGGAGAAACCGAAGGCCGGATCCTCCTCGTACAGGATCTTCCAGCACCACTGCCAGAGAAACCGGTTCCGTTCACCGAAGTGTTCCTCATATTCGGGGAGGACGGCCACAAATTCTTCCGGGAGTTCGACCGCCGCGATCCCCTCCCTCAACAAGCCTTTCTCGGCGTCTGCATAGGTGCAGACCGCACTGATTACCGTCTCGTTCTCGAGCATCTCAGCACCTCCTGACCAGACCGGGGCCGGAAAGAGGTCGGGGGGGTCCGGACCGTCGGGACGCAGGCACTCGGTCTGGATCCTGATCATATCGTCCGCACTATAAATATATTTGTAAAATAATATATCCCATTTAATGTTCCATTCCTGATTCCAAACGGGCGAGAATCTGCTGATCCCCCGGAAGAAGGCCGGCACGCTTCACGGCCTTCACCGCCCGCGAGACCGTATGCACTGCCGGGTTGGTGACCCTGAAATGGATTGTCCCTTCCCTGAGGTGGGCAAGGAGGTCTTTCGGTCCATCGAAGGGTTCGAGTTCGACGAAAGTTCGGCAGAGTTCGAAGGGAAGATGTGCGTCCGAACCGGCGGAGAGCATTTTATTGTGGGTCATGGCGTATGTCTCTGCCGTGCCGTTCGCCTCCGGCGAGACGTTCCTGGCATTGTAGCCCTCGATGATATCGACCCGGCCGATGACCTCATCCAGGGCGCGCCTCTCGATGGCGCTCGACCTGAAGGTGCAGAAGGGGTGGGGGACGATCGAGATGGCGCCCTGCTCCCTGATCAGGTCGACGGTCTCGGCGGCGGAGAGACCAGGGGGGATCTCCTCGGTGAGGAAGGCGCCGATCACCTCCCCCTCGGCCGTCGAGATCTCCTCGGCACGGATGAAAGGTACGTCGGGGTCGACCGCTCTGATCCGGCGGTAGACCTCTTCGGAGCCGCGGACGGTGTCGTGGTCGCAGACCAGGGCAAGGACCCGGCGTGTCTGCCATGCCCGGACGACGGCGTCGGTCCCGACGACGGCATCAGGCGAGTAAGAGGTGTGGACATGCATGTCAAGCCTGGCGCGTCCAGCGTCTGCAGCGGTCGTCTGAACGCGATCAACCGGCCCGTTCCACAATGACATGAATAGAAATCATGGCCCCCAAATTATAGAGGTGCCCGATGGATCTTCTGGGGCCCTCTATAAAATATAGAGTTCGCGGCGACGTTCGACCGCCACCTGTATATGCCAGGAATGGCAGGATCACCCCCTATGGATATGATCCGGATCCTGGGTGCAGGCCCGGCCGGGCTCTCCTCGGCCATCGCCCTGGCGAAGGCAGGGTTCGATGTAGAGGTGTACGAAAGGCGGAGAGACGTCGGGATGCGCTTCAGGGGCGACCTTCAGGGCCTGGAAAACTGGTCGGATGCCACTGACGTCATCGAACGTCTCGGGGAGATCGGAATCAGGCCTACGTTCGAGCACCGCCCCTACCCCCGTCTCTCGGTCTCAGACGGCCGGGAGGTGCTCTCCTTTGCCTGTCAGAAGCCGGCCTTCTATCTGGTCAGGCGGGGTAACGAACCCGGCAGTCTCGACCACGCCCTCAAAGAGCAGGCTCTCGATGCCGGGGCCGAGATCAGGTTCAATGAATCCATCCCGGTGGAGAAAGCCGACATCGTGGCCACCGGTCCCGACAGGCGGGGCGTGCATGCCGTCGCGAAAGGCTACACCTTCTCGACCTCGATGGACGACCTGGCTTACGGGCTTATCAACACCACCGCATCCAGGAATGGGTATGCCTATCTCCTCGTGATGAACGGCCGCGGCTGCCTCTGCACGATGCTGACCAGGTGCTTCGACGAGGCAGGGGCCTGTCTGGCCGAGGCCGAACAGGCCTTCTCCGAACTCGTCGACCTGGAGGTCCGGGAGCCAAAGCCCTGCGGCGGAGTGGGGAGATTTGTCCTGCCGCCGCACTTCCAGGTCCAGAGGAGACGGTACGCCGGGGAAGCGGCCGGCCTCCAGGATCCCTTCTGGGGATTCGGGATCCTGTATGCCGTCAGGTCTGGCCGCCTCGCTGCCGAGAGCATCATCAAGGACTTCGACTACGGCCACGCGGCAGAGGAAGCCTTCGGCGATATGCTGAAAGCCGGCGTGGTCAACCGCTACCTCTGGGACCGGTATGGTCTGGAGAACTATGCCGGGATCTACCGGCGACTGAGAGGGGTGAAGGATCCGTTGCCGTACCTCCGTTCATTCTACACCTTCAACACCTACCAGAGGCTGCTGTACCGTAAGGCCGGACGGCACATGGAGGTGCGCTACGGGAAGGTGCCTGTAGCATGAGGTCATGAGAGGGAGGGTACACCTCTACTGTCCCGAATGGTTTTTCACAAATTATTTGTACAGATCGGGGACCATGATCTGGGAGAAATGGACCCCCACCCTTCACCCCCAGGTGTAAAAAACCACGACGAACAGAGTTTCATCGAGCGGACGATCGAGACATGTCTCTGGAACTCCCGGTTCATCGTGTTGCTTGCCGTCGTTTTCGGGATATTGAGTGCGGTCGTGCTTTTTATCTCGGGTTCGATCGAGATCGTCACGACGCTGATGCACAGCATCTCGATCGCCGAGGCCTCGGTCAAGCACGAGGAGATCCTGATCGGGATCGTCGGAGCCATCGACTTTTACCTGATCGGGGTCGTGTTGTTGATCTTCAGTTTCGGGATCTACGAACTCTTCATCTCGAAGATCGACATCGCACGTAAAGAAGGGGACTTCAACAATATCCTCGAGATCTATACCCTCGACGACCTCAAAAGCAAGATCATCAAGGTCATCATCATGGTGCTCATCGTCAGTTTCTTCCAGAGGGTGCTCACGATGGAATTCGAGACGTCGCAGGACATGCTCTTCATGGCCCTCTCGATCCTGGCGATCTCGCTCGGTGTCTATTACATGCACAAGCATAAGGTGTGAGTGGCCGGGGGGATGGGCACCTCCATCTTTTCAGATCGTTTTTGTGTGACCTGCTTTGTAGAATTGGGCATGAACCCGCAGCTCAAGCATACGGGATGAAAATCTCTCTTCGGTTGATCTCTCCTTTTCAGGACAGGAGAACTGGTTGATACCTCGCTCCATCGCCGCCCCCACCCCATCTCATCTTCTCGCGAGATGGCAGGAACGATCGTGCGATAGGGGGTGGCACGCCTGATCATCACGCTTTCCCATACATCGGTGCCGGGGGCGCTGCCCCCCGAACCCCGGAATGAAGATAGGACCGGGAAGGCAGAGTGTTGATCGTTCAGAGGGTGTTTCTGTCCTCTGCGTATCAAGTCCATGCAGATGCTTGGGGCGGTAAAATCATTATCCGCATCCCCAGAGCCAATATTCTGGATCATTTTCATAGTAATTCATCATGAGGCGAGATCACGCCTCAAGCATACGGGATGAAAATATCATCTCAGGACTGGATCGATTCTTGACTCTCATCCTTGCGTTCGAGGAGTGAATCGAAGTCGAGCATCGTGCCGCCCCGCCCCTATCTTCGTCGTGGGGGGGCCCGGGGGGCAACGCCCCCCGGCGCGAGACGGCGGTGAAGATGCTGCGATGAGGGCGGCCGATCCATCAGAAGAATTTTCTATCCTCTGCGTATTGGCCTCAACGGGATATGGCGAGTTCAAATTCTCATGCAAACCTGAAGAGAGGATCGTCAGGATCATTTTCATAGTAAATCATCTTGATGGTTCTCTTCGACGGGGGGCTGGCCGCCCCCCGAACCCCCCACACGAAGATAGGAGGCGGACTGCAACCCCACTTTCAGGGTCATTTCTCCGCCTTCCGCCCCAATCTTCATCCAGGGGGCCCGGGGGCGGAGCCCCCGGCATGAGCATGAGGGAAGGCGATGGATTCAGTTCACAGGGGGATTGAGGTGATGAAAAGAGGATGGTTTCTACAGAGCCCTCTTTTCAAGACAGGAGAATCGGCGGGGATCTTGTTCCATGGCCGCCCCGCTCCTATCTTCGTCGTGGGGGGTTCCGGGGGGTGCAACCCCCCAGCGCGAGATGACGGTGAAGATCCGACGATAGGGGCGGCACATCGGATCATCATCTGCCTTCCACCCGGACGTTTTGAACATTCGCCTTTTCACACCCTCACGCCGGGGGCGCCGCCCTCAGACTCCATGGATGAAGATAGGGGCGGGAAGGCAGAGGTCTGATCATGCCAAACCCCCCCGGGCCCCCAGATCTCCTCTCCCTTCACCAACCGCGGTGGCGGGTCCGCCGGGCGGGGTCACTTTCATATAACGTCAGGAACAGGTGCGGGCATGAGTGTCATCCACAGATCCCTCGCACTCGCGTGCCTGCTCGCCCTCTGCCTCTGCACCACGGTGGGCACGGCCCATGTCCCGGTCCAGGGCGGAGAGAACGACCACCTCGACCATGCCCTCGCCGTCGAAGACCCGGAAAAGTCCTGGGTGGTCTACGACACCCTCCCGCCCGGCGGCGGGGTGAAGTACTACCGCTTCGACCTGGAAGAAGGAGACGAACTCCGCCTCGGCCTCTTCACCCCCGGCCGTCCCGCCTCGCTGCCGACGCTGGTGGTAATGGGGCCGGAAGTCGCCCCCTCCGGGGCCGTCCCCTCCGGCGTCGAGGTCCCGCCGGACACCGGCGCCGTCGTCGTGGAGAGCACCCCACCCGAACGTCCCGAGTACGAACCCTTCACCCCCTCGGCACTCTATCCGGTGGCGGCATACACTCTCGTCGCCACCGTGCCGGGCACCTATTATGCCGCTGTCGCCGGAGACGAAGGGAACTTCGGGCTCTCGGTCGGGTTCAGAGAGGAGTTTTCACCCTCAGAGTGGCTCGGGGTC
This sequence comes from Methanofollis formosanus, assembly GCF_019633745.1. Lineage (NCBI taxonomy): Archaea > Methanobacteriati > Methanobacteriota > Methanomicrobia > Methanomicrobiales > Methanomicrobiaceae > Methanofollis > Methanofollis formosanus. Next base: position 590,976 of record NZ_CP037968.1, read on the forward strand.
CCGCTCTCCGTGGTCGGCGTCCATCTCTGGGAGGGGCAGTCTCCGGCCCTGGTCTTCGGCCCCCTCGTGTTGACCCTGGCACTCGGCGCCGTCTTTCTCTTCCGGGCACCGCGGCGCCCCGACCTGCCCGGGCTCCTGGCCCTTGTGGCCGGACTGCTGTATGTCGGCGGAGGGGCGATGGTCCTCCTCCAGATGGGGATCACCCTCGCGCAGACCGGATGGGCCGCTTCGGCCCTGTTCACCCTCCTCTTCGCCCTCGGCCCGATGCTCCTCGGCGTCGTCGCCCTCAGGGCCGGGATGGAGAGCGAGCGGAAGGGCTTTTTCCTGAAGATGGCCGGCGTCGGGCTGCTCGGCCTCCTTCTCTGGGCCGGGTTGGTCCTCGGACCGCTCCTTGCCCTGGCCGCGGCCCTGGCCGGCGCCTTCTGGAGAGGAAGGTAGCGGGATACCGTTATCCTGTCGTGCACCGAACGATACCAGAGATATGACTGAACCAGAACGACCCGTAGTCCTGATCCTTGGTGCGGGAGGGGTGGGCCTCTCCCTTGCCGGGGCACTTGCCGGGGTCGCCAGGGTCGCCGTCGCATGCCGGCCGCGCCATGCCGCGGCGGTCAGGCGAGACGGTCTCGTGATGGAAGGGGTCTGGGGGGAGCGCACCGTGCGGGAGATCGCCTGCGTCGCCGGGCCCGGAGAGGCGCCGCCAGCACCCGACCTCGTCATCGTCACGGCGAAGGGCTTTGACACCAGAGCGGTCTGCGAGGAGTACGCCGACGTGCTCAGGGGGAGGACCGTCGCCAGTCTTCAGAACGGGATCGGCAACGAAGAGGTCATCGCCGACTATGCCGGGACCGTCATCGGCGGCACGGTCACCACCAACTTCTCGGTCGTCGGCGACGGGCATGTGAGGGTGAAGAGCCAGAGCAGTCCGATGGTCTTTGGCCTCTGGTCGGGCCCGGATGCCGACGCACTCCCACGCCTCGTCGACCTGATACGCTCGGCCGGCATTCTCGTCGAGGCCAGCACCGATATCAGGTCGGCAAAATGGTCGAAGTCGCTCCTGAACCTCTCGGTCAATCCGATCTGCGCCCTCCTCTCCATCCCGGTCGGAAAGGCGGCCGACCCCCGCCTGCAGCGGGTGATCAGGGAGATCGTCTCAGAGACCTTCGCGGTGATGGATGCGGAGGGAGTCGGGACAAGATGGCCGTCTGCAGAAGCCTATCTCGATCACCTCTTCGCGGTGCAGGTCCCGGACTTCGCCACCGCCTACCCCTCGATGTACTATGACATCCAGGCGGGACGGAGGACCGAGATCGACCTTCTCAACGGCTACATCGCCGACCTGGGAGAGCGACGCGGGATCCCGACGCCGTACAACCGGTGCATCGCCGACCTCGTCAGGTTCAGGGAGATTGACGAGAGGAAATAGGTCGGGCACTCCTCCCATATCATTCTCATACAGACGCAATGAGGGCGTCCAGGACCCGCCTGCTCTCTGCCATCGCCTCCAGCGTCCGTTTCATGATCCTCCCGTCCCGCAGTTCCCGGCCCTCGTCGGTCCCGTGAGCGGCGGCATATCCGGTCAGGAGCGTGACCTCCTCGTCGGTGAGCACGGTCCTCCCGGGGTCGGGGAAGGGGAGGATCTCAAGGGTCACCCTCTCCCCGGCAAGATACCCGGCGATACGCCTGAACCCCCCAAGCCCGATCTCCCCCTCGCCCACCGGCCGGTGGTCGGAGACGTGGGAGCGCGGATGAGGACTCTCCGGGGTGCAGTCGTGGACATGATACGCCACCGGCACACCGGTCGCCCTGACCTCTCCGATGAACCGACTCATGGACTCGACGGCCTTTCCCCTTCTCTGCCTCACTTTTTTTCTGAAATAGTAGTAGAGATGTCCGGTGTCGACGCAGGCCCCCACCGACTCCGCCCCTGTCGCCCTGACCGCCTCCATCAGCCCGATATAATCACGGGGGACAAGGCGCCCGCTGAACTCCACGTACAGGATCTTCCCATGCCGCCTGAGGTGCGGGTCGATCGCCCTGCAGGCACCGGCATATGCCTCCAGTCTGGATGCCGAGAGAGTCCCGGCGTGCGGGTCGGTCTCGTCGTGGACGATGACCGCGGTGCCGGGAAGCAGATCGAGGAGGGCGACCGCCGCCTCGATAGAGTGTCTGTTCCGGCCCGGGTCGTCGTCGGAGAAATAAAAATCAAACTCCTTCCCCCTCCTGAGGTGTATCGAGACCTCGGGTGCCCGGGGAAGACCTGCCAGGAAATTCTTCAGGGTCTCCAGGTCGCGCCGCGACCTGATACCGACCTCAAGGCCCATCCGGTGCCGGCAGGCAAACCGCGCCTGCATCTCCATGAGCGCCTCGTCCCCGCCCCTGAGGTCGAACCTGATAAAGTAGTCGGGCATGCCTCCCGGCAGATGAACGTCCGGCCCCTGGTTAAAAGTTTGCCGGCGGAGAGTATATGAACGGGGGCCGTGCACTCATCCTCATGGCCTGGAAGCGGGCCCTCCTTGAAGAGCGAGAGGTCCGAACTTCGGAAGGGACGTTTGTCATCACCCTTGAGAGAGAAGACCTCTCGGCCCTGTACCCCGACATGGAGCGTTACACCCTCACGCTCAGGGCCGGAAAAAAGGAGGTCGCCGTCTTCAGGACCAACACCTACGAATACTCCCCGACCGTCGGTCTCGACCCCTCATCGGTCGCCAGGCATCGCGCCTTGATCTGGGAAGAGGGGTTGAAGGACGAACCCCTCGACTTCCTCGAATATCTCGGAAAAGAAGAGACCCGGCGCCCGCCGGCCCTCTCGCTCACCGACGTGCTCGTCGTCCAGGGCAGTCCGCGGGCCGATGGGAACTGCAGCATCCTCGCCGGGTGGGTCGCCGAAGAGGTCAGGGCTGCAGGAAAGTCGGTGCAGGTGCTCTATCCGGACGACATGGAGATCCATCCGTGCATCGGGTGTTACCAGTGCTACAACACCGGCGCCTGCACCTTCGAGGACGAGATGGAGGGGGTCGTCCGCGCCCTGCGGTCTGCCCGCCTCCTCGTCGTCTGTTCGCCGGTCTACACCAGCACCGTCCCGTCAGGGCTCAAGGCCCTCGTCGACCGCTGCCAGGCCCTGCACGCCGCCCTGAACTTCACGGGGAGGGGGCGGCTGAGGGGCACATCCGGCCTTCTCCTCGGCGTCTGCGGCCGGAAGGGCCGGGAAAACTTTGCATATCTCGCACCGGTCGTCGAGGTCTTCATGGAGAACCTCGGGATCGTCCCGGCCGGTGAGGTGCTCATCGACGGGATCGACCGGGTGCGGGACGTCAGGACGATACCCGGCCAGGAAGGACGGGTGCGGGAAGCAGTGCGGGCCGCGCTCAGTATCTCGCGTTGTCCTTCATGATCCTGAGCATATCCAGCCAGATCACGAGTTCACCCTTCTCGGCGTCCTCGTCGCCGTTCTTGATGATCCCCTTCACAAAGCCGTCGGCACCGAGGGCCTGCTCGATCTGCTCGACGTTCTTCTCCGATACCTGGATGACGCTGTGGACATCGCCAACGATCACCCCGACGTTCGCCCCGCCGGTCGCCTCCGGCATCAGCACGATGATCTTCTTTGGTATGTCGGTCTCGGGATCAGGGACGCCGAGGAGCGCGGCGAGGTCGATGACGGTGGTCACCTCGCCCCTGAGATTGATCAGTCCGGCGATATGAGCCGAGGCCCTGGGGACCGGGGTGATCGGGATCATCTCCACGATCTCCCGGGCCAGGTAGATGTCCAGAGCATAACGCTCCCCGCCCAGTTCGAATTTCACGACATCGACAGTTTCTGGCATGGCACGGCCTCACTCCAGTTTGAACCCTTCCACCTTCTCCCTGAGGCGGGTGACCATCTCGGCGACTTCCTGGGCGCCGCTCCCGACCTCCTGGGCCGAGGCCGATACTTCTTCGGTGAGGGCGGCCATGTCCTCGATGTTGTGCATGTTCTCCTGGGTCATGCCCCTCGTCTCGGCCACCCTCTCGGTGACGCGGTTGGTGTTGCTGGCCTGGTCTTCGGTGGCCCTGGCGATCTCGGTCACGTTCTCCTTGACCTCCTTCGACATCATGACCAGGTGGTTGAGGGCCTCGAGTGTCTTGTCGACGCTGGCAATCCCCGAGTTGATCTCGGCGTAGACCCCTTCCATGTCCCTGGCCGTCATCTCGGTCTGGCCCTGGATGGTGGTGATCAGTCCCTCGATGTGGCTGGTCGCCTTCTTTGACTCGCCGGCAAGGTTCCGCACTTCACCCGCGACGACGGCAAAGCCGCGGCCGTGTTCGCCGGCCCTGGCCGCCTCGATCGCGGCGTTGAGCGCGAGCAGGTTGGTCTGGTTGGAGATGTCGGTGATCAACTTGACGATCTTGTCGATCTCCTGCATCTGGGAATTGAGTTTGCCGATCTCCCCCACCGCCCGCTGGGCGATGGTCACGACCGCCTGCATCTTCTGGGTCGCTTCCTCACCGAGGTTTTTGGCCTGTTCGCCGACTTCGGCCCCGTTCTCGGTGGTATGGAGCACCTCCTGGCAGGTGCTGGCGATCTCCTCGACCGATGCCGAGAGGTCGGACATCGCCCGTGCGGCGTCCTCGATGTTGTCGAGCTGTTTTTTGGAGTCGTCCGACGTCTTCTGGCTCTTGATCGCTACCTGCTCGATCGCCTTGGCGATCTCCTCGGCGCTCTTGCTCGTCTCGTCGGTGTTGGAATCAACGTCCTTGATGGCTATGATGATGTCGCTCATCAGGTCGGTTATGGCACTCCGGGTGTCAAGGAAATCTTGCTTCAGTTTCAGGAGAGGATCGTCCTTGTGAATTTTAAGAGCAGCGGTGAGGTCCCTCTTTGTCATGGCTTCGAGGGCCACCTCCAGTTCACCTGCACTCTCTTCAAGCCAGCGTGCGTTATCTTTCGCCTGCTTCTCCTGTTCCTTGATGACGGTGATGTCCTGGACGATCTCGATGTGCCCGGCCCTCTGGCCCACCGCGTCTTTGAGATAGGCACAGTAAAGCTGGAAGTTCTCCTCACCGACGTCAAAGTAGGTGGTGATCGCGTCCTTCCCGCTTTTCTGGAGTTGTTTGATGCCACAGCCGTCGTTGTGGCAGAGCGGGCCGTTCGTGGCGCTGCAGTGCCGGCCGATCTGGTGGTCGCGATCGAGGCTGAAGGATTCCGCGAAGGCGGTATTCATCGCCGTCCAGTTCATCGCCATGTCGGTGACGGTGATCGGGTACGGGACGGCGTCCATGATCTCTTGATACCACTGGGCCTTCGCTTCTGCCTCCTCGGCAATTTTTTCAGCCCGCGCCTGCTCTTCGTCCGCCGCGGTGGTGTCGACGAGGACGAGGAGGATACCCTCAACTTTCCCATCTTCGTCAAGGAAGGGGATGCTGTACTCGAGGGCGCGCTTCACCCCGACAGGATATTCGACCACCGTCCTGGAGACTCCCCGCGTCTTCTTCCTGAGGGTGTCGCTGAGGCCGTCCCCTTCCTGTTCGAGGATTGTGAAGTCCTCGGCATGTATTCCGACGACCTCGTCGTGACTCATCCCGCTGAACTCTTCGAAGGCCTTGTTGCCGTTGACGACATTGCAATCGGCGTCCAGGTAGAGCATGGGCACCGGGTTCTCGGCGACGGTCCGGGTGTAATTCTTCAGACTGAGAGTGAGTTCCTCGTTCTCTTCTTCCTTCGTCTGCAGTTTCCCGATCAGTTCGTTCACTGCCGCTGCGATGGGCCTGATCTCTGCGTCACACTGTTCTTCATCGAGGGTCTGTGAAAAATCCCCGTTCAGTGCTCTTGATATGGTTTTGGTAATCTCTGTAATCTCCATCTTCGATTCACCTGCCAGTATATACTCTACACTCTACCAAGCGTATGGGATTCTAATCCATTTGATGAGGGTATCTCCATCAGCATTCGCTACTGGTGGCTTTCACAGCCAGCGGAGCATAAATAACTAGAGTTAACTCATCACAAATAATATTTTCTATTAATTTGTCACCTAATTCTATGATTATTGAGAATTATAATTATCATTTTTGTCACCATGAAGAAAATAAGCTAAATTTAATATTCTTGCATACGATCGTCTCCAATCGTAGCTAATTCTTAAGTTATATTCTGAAATAAAAGATTTTCATGAGATTATTTATCATCAATACATATTATGAACCGATCAATATACCAAACAAAGACGCACTGCAAGAGGACAGAGACATAGAACCGCCACAACATCTTCCCATGAACTGGACTCTCCATAGCGGGTGTGAAGCGTACATCTCCTCAGCACCCACGGTTTCCACACTCATGAGAGAAAACCGGATCCCTCGCGATCACCGCAGAATCTTTTCCTCTCAGACAGTCCAGAGTGCCACCTGTCAGAAACGATTGCATCGGGAAAAACGAAGAGCAAGAAAAAAACACCTGCGTTCAGGATGAATGCGAGGGGAGGGATTCGAACCCTCGAACTTCTACAAGACTGGACCCTAAATCCAGCGCCTTTGACCCGGCTCGGCAACCCTCGCTCCCGCTTCGCAAAGACCACTCTCTGATATGAGCGCCCCCTATAAAAACCATAGATACCGGACCACCTGATTTTATCTTTCCTCCACCCAAATGAAGGGCAGGACAAGTGGACCATGCTCAAAGCGCTGGACACCTATCAGAAGGGGATTTACTATGTCCTCATCGGCCTCCTCGCCGTCATCGTCGGTTTTTCCGTGATCGAACTGGTGGTCCTGGTCGTCGAGGGCCTGATCTATCAATCGGCCATGCGGCTCGAGAACCATGAGATCATCGGAGTCTTCGGGCTCTTCCTCCTCGTCCTCATCGGCCTCGAACTCATGGAGACGATCCGGGCATATGTCGAGGACCGCAGGGTGCATGTCGAGGTGATCATGCTCGTCGCGATCATCGCCGTCGCTCGAAAGGTCATCATCCTCGAGACGGAGCAGGTCAATGAACTCTCCCTCGTCGGGATAGGGTTCGTCATCATCGCCCTGGCCTGTGGCTACTTCCTGATCAAGAAGGCGAAAGACATCAAGATAGAGGCATAGTCGGGCATAGCCGCCGGATGGGGGAGAAATACCTCGCCCTGCGCATCAGAGGGAACGGAACGTCTCGCAGGGATATCTGTCCCGCATCCTCGCGCTGGGGGCGGGAAAGCAGAGGTCTGATCATTCGGAAGATGTATCCGAAATCTTTGTATCGGTTCAGAAGGTGTTTGGTGGACTCAAACCAGTATGGAAACCCGGAGAGGCGATCTTCTTGATCATTTTCATGGAGCATATCCCAAAAGTATCCAGAGTTTGATCAATCATCTGGATCAAGACTATTTTCGGCCGTTCATCTGCCTTCCCTGCTTCAATTGCTATCCAGAGGCAACGCTCCCGGCGAGAGTGACGAAGGAAGGCAGACCGATCAGAGGTGCCGCCCACAGAGAGCATAAAGAATGTTTCCTTGCTCTCTCCTGCCGGGGGGAGACCCCCCCGGACCCCCCACGACGAAGATAGGGGAGGGGCGGCACCAATCTCTTGAAAGACACCGTGATTCAGAAAGTTCTTCTACTCTCCTATCAAGGCCAGAGAAGTTTTGGGATGACCTCATGGTAAAACCTCTTGCTGAATATCTCTGCGTGGGGCTGGCCGCCCCCCGGTCCCCCCGCGCGAAGATGTGCGGCGGACGGCAATGAAGTGGTGGTCCCATGTGGTTCCTGCCAGAGACCATTAGCAGGATTTTTCATCCCGTATGCTTGAATCCAGGGTTCATGCCCGATTCTACAGGGCCTTCGTTCCGGCAAATCTCTGGAAATCCGGGCGAACCCGACCTTCGCACCTTCCGGTGCCGGGACAAGATGAGCGGCGGCAAGGATTTCTCCTTCTGCCATCTGTGCGGCATGTCTTCCAAATGCCTGCTGCACGACACATCCCCGTCGTGTCCTTCCTGATCTATCGATATAAGAAGATGATGGTCCTGTCAGGAGGAGAGAGGCATGAGGCCCAGAGGGACGGTAATACAGAAAGGATCTCCTCGATGCAGAGAAAAAAATGTGAAGCCAGGGAGAAGGATCATACTCCGCCCGGCGAGGAGGCCGGGTCGCCCTGATCGGTCCCGGCCTCCAGTTCCTTCTTCCCGCCGCCGACGATCGCGAGGGCCGCGGGCATGATGATGATCGCCCCGACCAGCGAGAACCCGACGGCGATGACCGTCGTGATCCCGAAGTTCGCGATGATCTGGAAGTTCGAGAGGACCAGGGCCGAGAAACCGCACGCGGTCACGAGGGCCGAGACCGTCACCGCGGTCCCGACCTTCTGGACGCCCTCACGGATCGCCCGTTGCGGATCGCCGTGCTCACGGATCTCCTCGCCGTAGCGCTCCATCATCAGGATGGTGTATTCGGACGCCACCCCGATGGTCATCGACCCCAGACAGGCGGTCATGGGGGTGTAGTTGATTCCCATCAGGAGCATCCCGACGGCGTTCCATCCCACGATACAGACGAGCGGGATGATCGGGGAGATCGCGTATCTCTTCCGGTACACCAGGACCAGGTAGGCGAAGATGAGCGCGAACCCGAGGTACGTCATCTGCTCCTTGCTTGTGGCGATGTTCGCGATGAGCGAGGTGAACATGTCATAGTCCCCGGTCGGGTCCACCTCGATCCCTGGCGGCGGACGCATCCACCCGACGTCGGCCATCACTTCCTTCTTGACCCGGTCCTGGGCACCCATCTGCATATCGATGGTCGCAAAGTCGATGACCCCGGCGGTGTGCCCGGAGAGGTAGCCCTTCAGTTCGTCGTCGGGCACCCGGGCAAGGGCGGCGTCGATGCCGGCCTGATCGGTGGGGAGGACGCCGCCGTTGTATTTCTTGATCAACGTCGCCGCACTCGTCACCCCGGTCAGTTCGGCGTGGCGGGAGAGTTCATAGTCCCCGAACCGGTCCATCCAGACGACGGTCTCGTAGTCGTCCACCCCCTCGCCCTGGAGCAGGAGCGGGAGGGGCCGCACCGACCCG